>DAIUEJ010000001.1:0-57928 GCA_036845225.1 Candidatus Anoxymicrobiaceae bacterium
GGTCATTGTTGGTGGGCCTAGTTGGATTCGAACCAACGACCTCACCCTTATCAGGGGTGCGCTCTAACCAACTGAGCTATAGGCCCGTAGGGTTTGTAAGGTACCATTATCGCAGGTGGCGGGCAAGTGCGCTGCTCAGCCCTTCAGCACCCCCATCGGCCGCAGCATCGCGACCTTTTTCGACAGCCCGGCACCCTCGCATACGTCCACCACGCGGGTGACGTCCTTGTACGCTTCCGGCGCCTCCTCCGCGAGCAGTGAGAGCTTGCCGCCCATCACGATGATCCCCTGGCGCTCGAGCCGCTCCTGGAGCTCTGCGCCTCGAATGGTCTTCCTGGCCTTCGAGCGGCTCATGGTCCGCCCCGCGCCATGGCAGGTGCTTCCGAAGCTCTCGAGCATCGATTGCTCCGCCCCCACCAGCACGTAAGAATTGGTCCCCATGTCGCCCGGGATCAGCACCGGCTGTCCGACGTCCTTGTAAGCCGCCGGCACCTCGGGATGCCCTGCCGGGAACGACGCCGTAGCGCCCTTCCGGTGGACGCATACGCGCCGCTTCCTTCCGTCGACCTCGTGTGTCTCCATCCTGGCCACGTTGTGTGATACGTCGTACAGCAGCTCCATCCCGAGCCCCGTGTCGGACCCCTTGAAGTGTTGTTCGAAAGCCACCCTCGTCCAGTGCATCAGCGCCTGCCTGTTCCCGATGGCATAGTTGCACGCGCACGCCATCGCCGCCAGGTAATCGGCAGCCTCTTTGCTGTCCAGGGGGGCGCAGGCGAGCTGTCGGTCCGGCAGCACCCACCCGAGCCTCTTCACCACCCGGTCCATCACCTGAAGGTAGTCCGTGCAGACCTGGTGCCCGAGCCCGCGGGACCCTGAGTGGATCATCACGGTGACCTGCCCCTCCTCGAGCCCGAAGGCGCGGGCCACCTCCGGCATGAACACCTTCTCGACGGCCTGCACCTCGATGAAGTGGTTGCCCGACCCCATCGTGCCCAGCTGGTCCTTGCCGCGTTCGTAAGCCCGCTGGCTTACCCGGTCGGGGTCGGCCCCGGGATACACCCCGTTGCGCTCGGTGTGCTCGAGGTCTTCCTCGCGCCCGTAACCCATCCTCACCAGCTCGCGGCCGCCGCCGGTGAACACCTTCCTCAGCACCGACTCAGTGGAGTGGATCTGCCCCCTGGTGCCGAGGCCCCGAGGGATCAGGCCGGCCATGGCCGCCATCAGTTCCCGCAGCCCGGGCCTGACGTCGCTCTCGCTCAGGTTCGTCTTCAGCAGCCGCACACCGCAGGAGATATCGAACCCGACCCCGCCGGGCGACACCACCCCGTCGTCCTCGCCGAAGGCGGCGACGCCCCCTATCGGAAAGCCGTAGCCCCAGTGGATGTCCGGCATCGCGAGAGACCTGTACACGATGCCCTGGAGGAAAGCCACGTTCGCGACCTGCTCGAGCGCGCGGTCCTGCAAAGCCATCTCGATCAGCCGCTCGTCTGCAAAGATCGTCCCCGGCACACGCATGCCGTCCTTGAACCCGACCGGGACTTCCCACTTGTAATCGCCGATCCTCTTGATGCCTTCCATCGCCATCACCATTCCACTCGCTGTGCCTTACACGTCGAAGATTGCTCTCGCGAACCAGGTCCCTTCTTTCTTCTCGACCGCAAGCTCATAATAGGTCGCCGCCTTTATCTCGAGCTCCAGGCTGTGCCTGGCCGGGTCGACCGGCTCGCCCGCGACCGTCGCCTCGAGGCCGCAGTCACTGACGCTCTTCACCTCGAAGCGGGACAGCAGCAGGCCCTTCGCGCTCACAAAAAAAATGAGCTCGTTCAGCCACCTGAACATGAGCTCTCCCAGATCCGCGGCTTCGAGCTTCACTTCTCTCGAGACAACAGGCTCGACGCCCTCGACGTCGACCATGATAGAGAACATCGCAAGCGCCGCGCCCGCAAAAAGCTCTTCAAGGGTGTCCGCCTCGACCTCGATCCCGATGTCGGCAGTGTGCTCGATGGTGTTGAACTTCAACGCGCCCCCAGGGCTAGCGCGCCAGCGGGAGGGTGAAGGTGAACGTCGAGCCCGAGCCCGGCTCGCTCTCCACCTGGACGGTCCCACCCATGGACTGCACGAGCTCACGGGTGATGTAGAGCCCGAGCCCCGAGCCAGGGAACGAGCGTGTCTCGCTCGAGTCCACCTGGTAGAACCTGTCGAAGATGCGCTCGATCTGCTCGACCTCTATGCCGATACCCTCGTCGCTCACGCTTATCTCGGCCATCCCGCGGGATTCTTTCACCGAAATGACGACCGCTCCTCCCTCGGGCGAGAACTTCAGCGCGTTGCGTATGAGGTTGCCAACCGCGACCTCTGTTTTCTCGCGGTCGGCGATCACGGGGATAGGGGTGCCGTCGGCTTCCACCCGCACGTCGTGCAGGTCCGCGACCCGCTCCTGGTCCTCGGCGACAGACTCGCACGCATCGACAATGTCGAACGGCTCGCGGTAGACCTCGAGGCGCCCCTCCTCGATGCGGGACATGTCCAGGATGTTCTCGATCAGCCCCTCGAGCGCTATCGATTTCTTGAGGATGATCTCGATAGACTCTTTCTGGGTCTCCCTGTCGATCCTGTCGAAGTGCTCCACCATGGTCTTCGCGAAACCTTCGATAACCGCGAGCGGCGACCGCAGCTCGTGGGACACCGTGGAGACGAAGTCGGACTTCATCCTGTCCAGCACCATCAGCTCCCGGTGCGCTTCCTCGAGGGCCTCCAGGTGCCTCCTGGTCTCGTCGAACAGCCGCGCGTTCTGGATGGCGACCCCGGCCTGCCTCCCGATGGCCTCCAGGAGCAGGGTGTCCTCCGTGGAGAACTCCTGGCTGGCGGCCGGCCTTTCCAGCGCGAAGACGCCGACGACCTTGTCCCCGGCTATGAGCGGCGTCGCCACCGCGAAATCCACCCCGGTGGTCTTTATGACGGGATCGTTTTCGATGAGCTCGCGTTCTTCGCGCGTCCTCGCGCTCGCGGGCGGTATCGTCACGGTGCGCTTCGTGCTGACCACCACGCCCCCGATCCCGCTGTCCGTGTGCAGGGTGATCTCGGCGAGGAGGTCGAGGTCCAGGTTGTATGCCGCGTTGAAGACGAACTCGTCGTTCCCGGGCTCGACGAGGCCGATGAGCGCGGCGCGCGAGCCGACCGCCTTTGCGGCTTCCTCGGCCGTCCTGTCCAGGAGCGACTGCAGCTCGAGCTCGCTGGAGATGCTCTGTGCCGTCCGGTACAGCAGCGAGAGCCTCTCGTGTTCCGCGGCGAGCTCTTTGTAGATGAGGGCGTTCTCTATCGACACTCCGATCTCCGCTCCCGCGGCGTCATAGAACCCGCAGTCACGTGGGTCGAACACGCCCGGGGTGTCTGTGCCGAGGGCGATCACGCCGATCGACTTGTCGCCACTGTATAGAGGGATGAGCAGTGCCTGCGCAGTCCCGCTCCTCTTGAGCGCGCCGGTGAAGTCGAAGCTCGCGCTCTCCGCGTCGTCACCCTGGAGCTCGACAAGGACCGTCCGCTGGCGCTCCTCGGCCAGCCATACCATCAGTTCACGGGTCGACGCCTCGCCTAGCGCGGGATGGAACTTCGCGGAGGACTTGTTCGACGTCGCCATGACCGGGCTCCGGGACGCCGGGCTCCCCAGTATGACCATGCCCGCGTCCGCCCTGCTCACCTCGATCGCTTCACCCAGGATCGCCGCCACGACCGTGTCGAGGTTCAGCGAGCTTGTCGAGGCCCTGACTATCTCGTTCAAGGAAGCGAGCTGCGCGGCTCGGCGGTTGGTCTCCCGTTCAGCCTTCTTGCGCTCGCTGATGTCCCGCAGCGCGGAGAGGACCACCACCTCGCCCCATATCCTGGTCAGCCTCGCGGTGGCTTCCGCCGGTATGATAGTCCCGTCCTCGCGGAGCACTCGGGTCTCAAAGGTGACAGCGCCCTCCTCTTCGAGATTGCCCTCCAGCTCTCCGTATTGAGCCCTGAGGCGCTCTGGCACCAGGTCGACCATGTTCATCTTCAAAAGGGCCTCGCGCGAGTAGCCGGTGGAGAGGATTGCCGTCTCGTTGGCGTCGAGGATATCTCCGTTCCTGGTGTGGACGAACAGTGCGTCGCCGGCGCTCGAGAACAGGGTCGAGTATGCCTCCGCGGCCGCCTCCACCTCGTCGCGCATCTTCTTGGATTCCGTGATGTCCTGAACCGCGGCGAGCACCTCGCCGGCCCCGTCTTCGGTCACCCCCAGAGTGGTGACGTAGAACTGAACATCGATGAGCGTGCCGTCTTTCCTGATGAGCTTGTCCTCGGCCGAGTAGACCCCCTTGGTGTTGAGGGTGTTGATGAGCTCGTCCGCCACCACCTCGAACGTCTCGGGCTGCGGCATCAGGAACCGGGAAGTCTTGCCGTCGAGCTCCTCGAGGCTGTAGCCGGATAGCTCGCTCATGCGGGGGTTGGCCCAGGTGATGATGCCGTTGCGCATCACGAACAGGCCCTCACCGATGCTCTCGGTGATCCGTGCCCTGAACTGCTCTGAGCGGCCGAGCTCTTCCACGAACTCCTTCCGCTCCAGGGCGCGGGAGATCGTCCGCGTGAGCTCTCGCAACAGCTCGAGGTCGTGCTGGTTCCATTCCCTGTTCTCCCCGGTGGAGGCGTATCCGAGCAGCCCCTTGAGAGTCTCTCCGGCGAAGACGGGCACCGAGGCGAACGACGTTATCGCAAATGTCTTGACGAACTCCTGCTCTGCAACGCCCGGGATCTCGCTGGCGTCCTCGAACAGCACTTCTTCTCCGGCCCTGAACCGCGGGGTCAGGTACTCGAACTTCCGGGAGTCCTCTCCGAGAAGCGAGTCTTCAAATGGCTCCGCGCTGCCGCCTCGCTCGAGCACCCTCCCGATCGTGTTACCGTCGCCGGCCAGCTCGAAATAGTAGGCCCGGCTGCCGCCAAGCAGGAGCGAGAGGTCGTCCAGGGCCTCCTGGATCGCGCCGTAGACATCCGTGGGGTCGACGAACTTCACGGTGATCGCGGAGAGCACCTCTTCGATCTTCAGCCGCTGCTCTCTCTCCTCTTCGTGTGCGTGCCTCTCGGTCACGTCCCTTATCACCAGGATCTCGATCGCGTCCTCACCGGGCCAGCCCACCAGGCCCGAGTTGACCTCGGCGTAGATGGGCGTGCCGTCTTCCCTGACGCAGCGCACCGCGAAGTTCGGCTCGGCTTTCCCAGACTTGAAGTCTCGGTCGAGCTCCCTGGCGACACTCTCTTTCGAGTCGGGGTGCACATACTTGAAGATGTTTCCCCCCACCGCGTCCTGCGCGGTGACCCCGAAGAGCGGCTCGACCGCGCGGTTGGCGAACAGTATCTCCCCGGCGCGGTTGACGGACACGATGGCGTCGTGAGTCGTCTCCACGATGGTGCGGTATCTCTCCTCCGAGGCCTCGAGCTTCCACTGGGCGAGCAGGCTCGCGGTCACGTCGCTGATGATCACCATCACGTTCGCATGCGGCCCGGGGTCGCCGAGGATCGCCGTGGTGACCTCGAAGAACTTCTCCTGCCCTTCGACGAGGGCCCTCACGGGAAACCTCGCAACGCTGCGCCCGGTCTCCCATTCCTTCCTGAACCTCTTGAGCGTCGTCGACTTGTCTTCCGGATGGACGTAGTCATAGATGCTGGTGCCGATGACGTAGGGAGCGCTCTTGCCGGTGAACAGGACACTCGCGGAGTTCGCAAAGAGGACCGTGCCATGCGGGTCCGCGATGATGATCGCGTCCCGGGAGGACTCGATCAGCGTGCGGTATCGTTCCTCGGAGGACCTGACCGCTTCCTCGGCCTCCACCCTGTCGGTCACGTCATTGGCGGCCACGAGCACCACGTCGCGCCCGCCCATGGTCATCATCGTGTGCTGGAGCTGGACGACCGCAGTGCTGCCGTCGCTCCTCTTCAGCCGCGTGTCGTAGTCGCGAGGAGCGCCCGAGTCGCCGGACATCCTCCGCGCCAGGGCATCGAGCATCCTCTTGCGCTCCTCGGGGGACGCGAGCTCCACGATGTCGGAGACGGTCTTGAAATGGCTGGTGTCGTAGCCGAGTATCTGCCCCGCCCTGGAGTTCGCGTACAGCACGTTTTCGCCGTCGTGGACGATGAAGCCCACGCCGCTGTTCTCCATGATGGCGCGGTACCGCTCCTCAGACTCGCGCAGGTCGTTGACCAGCGAGGCGTTCCTGATGGCGATCGACGCCTGCCGCGCGAAGCTCTCCATGAGCTGCGCCTCGCGGCCGGTGAACTGCCGGTACCTCGTCGTCATCGCAGTGTAGACGACGCCCATGAAAGTGCCCTCCGCGGAGAGCGGCACAAGCAGAGACGACTTGACGCCGAAATCGTCCGCGATGAAATCGGGAACCCTGCTGTCGGCCTTGACGTCGTAGATGGCTACTGACTTGAGGCTCCTTGCAACCTCCGCGCCTGCCTTATGCACATCGAGGCTCACCTCCGGCACGGGCCTTTCACCCGTGGCACCCTCGGGATAGCCGGCGGCGAGCTTCAGAATCCCGGTGTCCTTGTCCAACAGGAAGATGCCACACGCGTCGGCCTCGAGGAGGTCCGCCGCGTCGCGAGCTACCTCGCCCAGGGCGACTCCCAGGTCCAGCGTGCCGGTCAGGTGCTGGCTCACATTGAAAAGCGCGGTCGCCTCTCTGGCCCGTTGCTCCGCCCTCAGCCGAAGGAACGCGTTCTCCGCGCCGAGCTCGAGCCCTTCGGCGCAGGCCTTCAGCACGCCCATCCCAAGCTCTTCCTTGGCCCGCTCGCCGTCATAGCCCAGCATCAGGATCCCTACCGGGTGACCTCCCGGGAAGAGTGGAACCGCCACCATTCCCCCGAGGCCCTCTTCTTTCCTGATCTGTTCGACGTGCGGGTGCGTCCTGGCGCCGGCGGGCGCCACCTCGATCCTCTTGTTATAGACCGCGGTCACTGGGAAGACCCTCTCTGTGCCGCCGATCGACTTCGGCGGGACGCTCTTCTCGAAGCCGCTCTCCGCCACCAGCCTCGCCTCTGTCGCGCCGGCTTCCAGCACGTAAACCGCGCCCGTGCGGTATGGAGGCAGCGTGAGCAACTGCTCCATCGAGAGGGCCAGCATCTCCTCGAAGTCCGTGGACGCTCCGACCCTCGCCAGGAAGGCGTTCACGACCTCGAGCTCTGCCGCGCGCCTCTCGACGTCCTTGCGGTGCGTGAACCTTTCGGTCACGTCCTGCCCCAGAGCGATCGCGCCGGCGACCTCGCCGTTCGGCACGAACAGCGGGGAGTACGTCCAGGAGATCATTCTCCTGTCGCGAGTCTTGGTGAGGATCGGTATGAGCGCCGGCTCCGAGGAGCGGGGCGCGTCCGCGGGCCGGGAGAAATATTCTTCCGCGCTGGCCAGGTCGTCCGGTGGTATCACCGTCCTGACCCCACCGCCCGCGTTTATCTCGGCTTCCGTGAAGCCGCTCAACCTCTCCGTCGCCTTATTCACGAACTCGAGCGTTCCGTCGGAATCGAACCCCAGGACCAGCGAGTTGACCGACTCCAGCAGCGCGCGGGACAGCTCCTTCTCTTTATAGACCTCGCGTTGCAGCGAGCGCGTCTCGTGGATGTCCGTGCTCACCACTGCTACCACGCGCCGGTCCTGGGTCTCTCCTGCGATGTAGATGTAGAGGTTCTCGTGGGTGCGCCAGCCGTCCGCCGTGGTCATGCGCATCTCGCGCTTCACCCAGCGCTCCTCGCCGACGACCTCATCAATGGGACAGTCGGCGCAGGCCTCTCTCGAGTTTCTCAGCACCCGGTAGCAATCCTTCCCGAGCGCCGCGGTGCCGCCCCACGCCCTGCGGGCGGCGCTGTTCATCTGCAGGATCTTTCGGTCCGGTGAAAGGACGATGACGGCGGCGCCGACCGCCTCGAGGAAGTCTGTGAACGCGCCGAGGTCCAGTGGAGCGGCCTCGGTCTTGCGCTTCTTAGGGTTTACCATGCCCGCCCCCGAGGGTACAGCTTCTGTGGGGCATGCCGCAGTGGAGACGTTCCAGGACTATTCTTCCCGGTCTTCGGACTCCTCAGCCTCTTCGGCCTCGCCCTCCGTCGCGTCGTACTCCTCATCCGCGTTGCTGTCGTCGCCGGCGACCACGAGGGCGACCGCGCTTACCCGGTCGTTCTCCAGCACCCTCATGACCTTTACGCCTTGCGTAGCGCGCCCGGTCCTGGGAATCCCGTTGATGGGAACCCGTATTACAATGCCCTCCTGCGACACAACGAAGAGCTCCTGGTTGTCCCGGACGATCCTGGCGCCGGCGAGAACACCCTTGGTCTCGGTAAGCTTGATGGTCCGGACGCCCTTGCCGCCTCTCTTGTGGACCGGGTAGAGCCTTGCGGATGTTCGTTTCCCATAGCCGTTCGAGGTGATGACGAATACGTCCGAACCCTCCAGGGGCACCTCCATGGTCAGCACCATGTCGCCCTTGTTGAGGGTGATGCCTTTGACGCCCGCCGCCGTTCTGCCCATCGGGCGGCAATCCTTCTCGTTGAACTTGATCGCCTGGCCCTGCTCCGTGATGAGCAGCAACTCCTCGCCGCCGTTCGTGAGCCGGGCCCTGATCATCTCGTCTCCCGGGAACAGCTTGAGCGCTATTATCCCATCTTTGCGCGCCGAATCATATGAGTCGAATCGGGTTTTCTTGACTATGCCGTTCTTGGTCCCTGTCACCAGGAACATCTCGGGGCTGAAGTCCCTGGTGGCGATGACCTCGATGATCTTCTCGCCCTGCTCGAGGGGCAGCAGGTTGACCATCGCTTTGCCTTTGCTGATGCGGCTGCCCAGCGGAAGCTCGTGGACCTTCAGCCTGTAGACCTTTCCCCTGTTCGAGAAGAAGAGGATGAAGTGGTGAGTGGTCGTGATGAAGAGGTGCTCGACGAAGTCGCCTTCCTTGAGGTCCATCCCGGTCACGCCCTTGCCGCCTCGTTTCTGCTTCCTGAAGGTGGTCACCGGCACCCGCTTTGCATACCCGGAGTGCGTTATGGTTATCACCATCTCCTCTTCGGCGATGAGGTCCTCGATCGACAGGTCTTCGGCAGCGCCGACGATCTCGCTACGCCTCTCGTCGGCGTACTTGCGTTTCATCTCCTGGAGCTCTTCCTTTATGAGCAGGAGCACTTTCTCCGGGTCGTCAAGGATCGCTTTGTATTCCTTGATCTTCTGTTGAAGCTCTTTCAGCTCGTCCTTGACCTTCTGGCGCTCGAGCCCGGTGAGCCTCTGCAGCCGCATGTCGAGTATCGCCTGCGCCTGCTCCTCCGAGAGCTTGAACCTCTTCATGAGCCCGGCCCTGGCTTCGTCCACGGTCTTGGAAGCCCTGATGAGCGCTATGGTCTCGTCCAGATTGTCGAGCGCAATCAGCAAGCCTTCGAGAATGTGTGCGCGCTCCTCCGCCTTCCTCAGGTCGAACCTCGTGCGCCTGACGATGACTTCCTGCCTGTGCTCCACCTGCTTCCTGATGAGCTGCTTGAGCGGCAGCGTCCTGGGGACGCCGTCAACGAGCGCGAGCATGATTATCCCGAAGGAGTTCTGCATCTGAGTGTGCTTGTACAGCTGGTTGAGCACGACCTCGGGGTCCGCCTCGCGCTTCAGCTCGACGACCAGCCTCATCCCGCTGCGGTCCGATTCGTCGCGGAGGTCCGAGATGCCGGCGAGAGTCTTTGCCTTCACCAGCTCCGCTATCTTCTCGGCGAGCTTCGCCTTGTTGACCTGGTACGGGAGCTCTGTGACCGCGATCCTCTGGCGGCCGCTCTTGACCTCCTCGAAGTGGGCCCTCGCCCTGACATGTATGATGCCCCTGCCTGTGCTGTAGGCCTGGTACACCCCTTCCATGCCCATGATCCTTCCACCAGTAGGAAAGTCGGGCGCTTTGATGTGCCTCATCAGGTCCTCGAGGCTTATCTCCGGGTCGTCTATGTAGGCGCAGGTGGCGTCGACGACCTCGCCCAGGTTGTGCGGCGGCACGTTGGTCGCCATGCCGACGGCGATTCCTGCGGCGCCGTTGACGAGAAGGTTGGGGAAGCGTCCGGGCAGCACCACCGGCTCCTGCATCGACCCGTCGTAGTTGTCGACGAAGTCGACGGTCTCTTTCTTGATGTCCTCGAGCAGTTCCAGCGCGACCGCGGCCATCCGCGCCTCGGTGTACCGCATGGCAGCGGCGCTGTCCCCGTCAACCGAGCCGAAGTTCCCGTGCCCGTCGACGAGCTCGTACCTGTACGAGAAGTCCTGTGCCATGCGGACAAGGGTGTCGTAGATCGCCGCGTCGCCATGAGGGTGGTAGCGGCCCATGACGTCACCGACGATGCGGGCGCACTTCCTGTGAGGCTGGTTAGGGGCGAGGCCCGACTCGCTCATGCTGTAGAGGATGCGCCTGTGCACGGGCTTGAGGCCGTCCCGCACGTCCGGCAGCGCCCGCTGCATGATGACGCTCATCGCGTACTCGAGGAACGAGCGCTCCATCTCGTCTTCCAGCTCTACAGGTTCTACCCGCCCGCCGACAAGGTCGATCATCAGTCTTTTTTCCTTTCCGGGGACACCGCTTGGCGCTCTTCTATATGTCCAGGAACCTGACGTCGGAGGCGTGCTCCTGGATGAAGCTGCGCCTCGCCTCGACGTCGCTCCCCATCAGCGTGTCGAATACCAGGTCCGCGGTCACGGCGTCGTCTATGTTCACCTGGAGCAGGTTGCGCCGCTGCGGGTCCATGGTCGTCTCCCAGAGCTGGTCCGGGTTCATCTCCCCCAGGCCTTTGAATCGCTGCACCTGGGCTTTTTTTCCGTTGTTCTCCTTGATGACCCGCTCCATCTCGGTCTCATCGTAGGCGTAGAAATGCTTCTTGCTTATGGTGAGGCGGTAGAGGGGCGGCTGAGCCACGTATATGTAGCCTTCGTCGATGAGCTCCGGCATGTACCTGTAGAAGAACGTCAACAACAGCGTCCTGATATGGGCGCCGTCGACGTCCGCGTCGGTCATGATGATGGCCCTGTGGTAGCGCGCCTTGGTGATATCGAACTCGTCCCTCACGTTCGTACCGAGGGCGGTGATGATGGCCTGTATCTCCTGGGACGCGAACACCCTGCTCGGTCCCGCCTTCTCGACGTTGAGGATCTTGCCCCTCAGCGGCAGGATCGCCTGGAAGCTCCGGTCGCGCGCCTGCTTGGCGGAGCCGCCGGCGCTGTCGCCCTCGACCAAGTAGATCTCGCAGAGCGAAGGGTCCTTGATGGAACAGTCCGCAAGCTTTCCGGGAAGCGTGCTGCTCTCGAGGATGCTCTGCCGCCTTACCAGTTCTCTTGCCTGCCTGGCGGCCGACCTCGCCCTGCTGGCAGTGAGCGCCTTGGTGACTATATTCTTGGCGTCGGCCGGGTTCTCCTCGAGAAACTCCGCGAGCTTCGAGTTAACCGTCGACTCGACGAATCCCTTGATGTCCGGGTTGCCGAGCTTGGTCTTCGTCTGCCCCTCGAACTGCGGCTCCTCCATCTTCACGCTGACCACCGCCGTCAGCCCCTCGCGCACGTCGTCCCCCGAGAGGCTGGGGTCTTTCTCCTTGATCAGCCCGCTCTTCCTGGCGTAGTCGTTGATGGTCCTGGTGAGGGCCGCCTTGAACCCGACCAGGTGGGACCCGCCTTCGTGCGTGTTGATGTTGTTGGTGAAAGTGAAGACATTGTCGAGGAATCCGTTGTTGAACTGCAGCGCCACCTCTACCTCGGCGTCGGCTCTGGCGCCCTGCAGGTAAGTGACCCTTTTCTGTATCGACTCCTTGCTGGAGTTCAGGAAGAGGACGAAATCGATGATGCCGCCCTTGTACTTGTAGATGGTCTCTTTCTCGTCCTCGGTCCTCTGGTCGAACAAGCCGATCTCCAGGCCCGCGTTGAGGTAAGCGACCTCGCGCAGCCTCTGCGATATCGTCTCGTACTTGAACTCCATCTCTTCGAATATCCTGGAGTCCGGCGTGAACTTTATCGTCGTGCCGGTCTTCAGGCTGTCCTCCACCCTCTCCAACTTGGAAACCGGCTTTCCGCGCTCGAAGTCCTGGACGTACTTCCCTCCATCTCTGCGGACCTCGACGCGCAGCTGCTCTGAAAGAGCGTTAACGACCGAGAGGCCGACTCCGTGGAGGCCTCCCGCCACCTTGTAGCCGCCGCCTCCGAACTTCCCTCCGGCGTGCAGCATCGTCAGCACGACCTCGACCGCCGACTTCTTGAACCTCGGCATGTCTCCGACTGGAATGCCGCGCCCGTCGTCTACCACCGTGACCGACCCGTCCGGTTCCAGCGTCACCGAGATGTGCGTACAGTAACCGGCCATCGCTTCGTCGATGCTGTTGTCCACGACTTCGTAGATCAGGTGGTGTAACCCGCGCGTCCCGGTCGACCCCACGTACATGCCGGGCCTTTTCCGCACCGCCTCCAGGCCGTCGAGGACGGTGATGCTTTTAGCGTCGTAAGCTTCTTCCAGGTCTTTTTCTTCCAACTATTGCCACCTCTTCACAGGACGGTATGACCGGTCACGAGAACTGAGATTGTTGCGGCTCGATGGTCGACGATCTCGGGCAGAACTCATGCTCCGATTATATCATTAGAAGCGCACATTTCCCGTATGATATCCCGCATCCGGCGCAATCAACCTTCCTCTTGCTCGCTTTGCTTGCTTGTACTGCTGGCGCGGACCAGCCTTTCGAGTGCTTTTCGCATCTCTTCGTCATCGAGGGCGCCTATGTCCTCACCGAGTTTTCCGCGCAGTTCCTCTGGCTCATTTCCCTTGTCCGGGCCTTTCGGCGCGATCTCGCCGGCTTCATCGCCAGCCCTCGCCCGCGACTGGACCCTTACTTTCTTGATCGATTCATCTGCGACGATGCCGGCGATCTTCCTCATCATCTTATCGGAGGCCAGCGACAGTTCCGCGGCCCAGGCAGGGCTGTCCGCCGACACCGTGAGCGTCCCCCTGATGAGCCTGGTCGGGGCGCTGTGCTCCGCCATCCTGTCCCCCGCGATGTGGCTCCAGTTGACCGACAGCAGCTCGAGCTTCTGCTTCTTTCTCTTCGGGCCCGGGACCCTGCCCCTCGATATGATGCTGCCCAGGCTCTCGGGCTCAGGCAATCGACACCTTCCCTTCTTCGACAACGAAGACCCTGTCTCCGGGGACCTCGACCGACCTCGGCAGCTCGGTCGTCGTGATGAGGGCCTGGCTGTCCACTCCGACCTGCTCCAGGACCCTCTCTCTCCTCTTCTCGTCGAGCTCCGAGAGCACGTCGTCGAGGAGGAGCACCGGCACTTTCTGCGTTCGTTCGCGCAGGTACTTCTTCTGAGCGACGCGGAGGCAGAACGCGATGGTCCGCTGTTCTCCCTGCGAAGCTGCGAACCGCGCTCTTCTACCCCCCAGTCTTATTTCAACATCGTCTCTGTGTGGACCTACAACCGTCGCCCTTGCTCTCTTTTCCTCACTGACGTGCCGGCCCAGCGCGGCCATCATCGCCTCGGCGACCTCTTCCTCGCTCGCCCCCGCCACCTCGAACGTCCCCCGGTAATCCAGTTCCAGCTCTTTGTCCTCCCCGGAGATCGCCCTGTATGCTTCGCTGGCGAAACCCGTCACGCCTTTCAACATCTCCAGCCGCTCCACCGTCATGGCGGCGCCGGCTTTCACGAGCGCGTCGTTCCACGGGGCGAGCGCCTGCTCCAGGTTCGCTCCCTGCTCCTCCCACCTTCTCAGCAGCGCGTTTCTCTGCCTCAGCACGTGCCTGTATTGCTGAACGGTGTTCGCCGGCAGCGGGCCCAGCTCCTCCATGGTCTCGTCGAAGAGCTCGCGCCTTCGCCCGGGGTCGCCCTTGACCAGGTACAGGTCGTCCGGCGCGAACAGCACACACTTCAATATTCCTCTCGCCCTGGCGCCGCTCTCGACCTTCTGGCCGTTCAACTCCACGTTTCGTCCACCCGGGCCGAACGCGATCTTGAGGTTCAGCCTGTCGTCGCCGTCAGTCACCGCCGCCCGCACGGACGACTGCTGTTCACCGTCCATCACCAGTTCCCTGAGCCTGGGCGCCCTGCTGGATCTGCCGTGTGAGAGGAAATAGATGGCTTCGAGCAGGTTGCTCTTTCCCTGGGCGTTGCGGCCGGTGATTATGTTGCGGCCTTCGGAGAAGTCGATGTCCTGCCGCGTGTAGTTTCTGAAGTTTGACAGCTCCAGCCTGTTCAGTATCAAGTGGCTGTTCTCGACGCGACCTGTCCGTCGCGCCCGCTATGCTGTTCCCTGCCGGTCATTCGCGGTGCTATCTCAGCCTCACTGGCATGAGGATGTAGTTGTACTTCTCGCTGTCCTCTGTCCTCACGAGCGCGGGCTTCAGCGGGTCGTCGAGCCGCATCTCCACCTTGTCGCTCTCAACGCCAGGCAGCGCATCCATCAGGTACGTGCCGTTAAAGCCTATCTCCATCTCTTCCCCGACGACCTCGGCGGGTATCTCCTCTTTCGAATCTCCGACTTCCGGCGTCTCGGTAGCCACACGCAGGTGATCGCTGTAGACCCCGATCCTGATGTTGTGCCCGAAGATCAGGGCTCTCTTCACCGCTGCTGTTATCTCGTCCTTCGGCACTTTCACGGTAGTCTTCTCGCCCTTCGGGATCAGCTGCTTGTAGTTGGGGAACTGTCCCTCGATGAGCCTGCTGCTTATCACCATGTCGCCGAGCTTGAACATGACCTGCTTGCCCTGCATCTTCATCTCGACGTCGGCGTCCCCTCCGCCGGCCAGCCTCGCCACTTCGTTCATCGTCTTTGTGGGGATGATGCAGTCTTCCCAGTCCGCCACGTTTCCGCCGACGCCCACTTCTTTCCACGCCAGCCTGTAGCTGTCCGTCGCAACCATCTTGAGGACAGAGTCGGCCACGTTCTTCTCCACCAGGGTTCCGGTCAGAACGGGCCTCTTCTCATCTGTCGACGAGGCCCTCGCCGTCTGCTGTACCGCGACCATGAACTCTCCGCCCGGTACCTTCACCACTGACGAACCTTCCCATGACGGTATCTGCGGAAAGTCCTCCGGCATCATCTCGCGGATGCGGTACTCGCCGCCCGCTGATTTGACCGTGAGGAACTTCTCTCCGGTATCGATCTGGATTGTCCCTGAGGTGAGGCTCTTGATGACGTCGCCCAGCAGCCTTCCGGACACGACCGTCGAACCGCTCTCGGAGATCTCCGCCTCCAGCTCCGCGCGCACGCTCATCTCCAGGTCGGTGCTGCTTATGGTGATCCGGCCGCCCTCGGCCGTTATGAGCAAGCCCGAGAGTATGGGCATCGTCACCCTGCTCGAGACACCTCTCAAGGCTGTCTGAACAAGACTGTTCAGCTTCTCCTTCTCACAGGAAACTATCATTCGTACATTCCCCCTGGTAGCTGCTGCCTCGACTTACAGGTCAAGATTATATATCAGAATCACGACAGCTTTTCACAGTGCACATGATTCTTTCTTCTGTATTTAAATATATTTATATTAGTAGTAATAGTAGGGACTGTTGATATGTGGAAAAGAGCCTGAATATCCCCTTTTGAAGCCAGAAACTCGACTTTGAGGCTCTGGATTACCCGTGGACAAGGGGCAAGAGTGTCCACATCACGAGCAGTCTGCGTGAGCGAGGCGACCGGGGACGGTTGAAGGATTGTGTAAGAGCCAGCACGCGGGAGCGCCTTATCAACGCGGGTTTCACATGCTTGTCCACACGAGCACGAGGGGGAACGGGGCATCAGTTTGCTTTGTTGATCATGTTTGTGAGCTCGGTGACTTCCTGAAACGTCTCGCGTTTTGTCTTGATCAACGATTCTATCTTTCTGCATGAGTGAAGAACGGTGGTGTGGTCCCTGCCTCCGAACTGACCGCCTATGGCGAGGAGCGTGGCGTCGGTCATCTCCCTGACGAGATACATCGCGACCTGCCTCGCGTGGACCAGCGGCCGTGAGCGGCTTTTCCCCTTGAGGTCGTAGACGGATATGTCATAGTAGGTGGCGACCAGGGTTTGGATCACGTCCGAGCTGGGAGTCCTCGACTGGTGGAACTCGGCGACCTGGTCCTTCAGAACGTCCTGCACCATCTCCAGGTCGATTCGCTGCCCGTACAGCTTGGCCGAGGCAACCACCCGGTTGAGAAGACCCTCGAGAGAACGGATGTTGTCTTTGACCTTGGAGGCGATGAAGATCAGCGCGTCATCGGGGATCTCCACGTTTTCAGAGCGCGCCTTCAGATAGAGGATGGCGAGCCTGGTCTCCAGGTCGGGCGGGGTGATGTCGATGGTAAGACCGCCCTCGAACCGCGACCGGATGCGGTCCGCCAGCTGCGGGATCTCGCTCGGCGGCCGGTCACTCGAGAGCACGATGTGGCTGTTGGACCCGTAGAGCAGGTTGAAGATGTCGAAGAACTTGCCCTGTGTGGCGTCGGTCCCGCTCAATGCCTGGATGTCGTCGAAGAGGATGATCTTGTTGTTGATGTACTTCTGATCGAAGGTCGCCTTGTCGCGCTTCATTGTGATGGTCGCGATGAACTCATCGATGAAAGTCGACGTCTGGACGTACTTGACCTTGATGCTCGGCGTGATCTTCTCGGCATAGTCTTTGATGGCGTAGAGCAAGTGGGTCTTTCCAAGGCCGGTGCCGCCGTAGATGAACAGCGGATTGTACTTGTCCCCCGGGAACTCGGCGACCATGAGGGCCGCGTGATAAGCGAACTTGTTGGAATCCCCCACCACGAAGTTGTCAAAAGTGTATTTCTTGGGAAGGCCGGGCTCCTCGGGCGTGAGGCGGCGGCCGTCCTCCCGGCGCTCGCCCGAAGAAGATCTCATGGCCATCGACTCGACCATCTCCGGCGGGCTGGCAACCGTCAGGATGACTTTGACCGGGTGCCCCGCAGCGGCGGATGCCGCCGTCGTGAGGATGTCCACGTACTTCGAAGCGATGATGTCCTTCGCAAAAGAGCTCGGCGCGCCGATCGTGAACGTGTCGGCGTCCAGAGAAACAGGCTTCAGTGGTGAGATCATCGATGAAAAGATGTGGTCCGGTATCTGGCCGTCGACCCTGTCCAGGCTCTCGCTCCAGACCTGTTCAATTCCCACCAGGTCCTCCTCCTCGAGCACTACGTTATGGTCCATGCAGGTTGCCCCCCTTGCCCTGCGCCGACACCAGACAAGAGCCGATCCGAGACTCCGTCCAGAAGACCTGGCACTTCACAAGTTATCCACAGCCTGTGGATAACAGCCGCCGCCAACCCGCACAGATGCCGCGTCTGGGCCTACCGGCAACGTTATCAACAAAAACAGGCAGTTTATCAACCACCTTATCCACATTTGTGGAAAAACCCCCAAATGTGCAAAAAGCCCAGGCCTCTGACCTGGGTCTTGCGCGGAGGATTATAACAAGGCCCTCGCGAGCAACGCAATACGTTTTGGGTGGCAACTTTATAAATCTTCTGAATAGGCATCATAAGGCTGGGTCACTCAACAATCTCAGGCCCCGCCACTGTGCGGTATGCAGGCATCCGAAAAGGGTTCAGGCTCGAGGGTGATATCTCCATGTCACGCAGGAACAAGCTGGCGAAAGGACCCGGAGAGGTGCGAAAAACGCTTGATGCCGGGCACTGGTACCGCTCATCTTCTTTGACAACAATGGGGACTCCAGTATAATTTAGCCTGCTTCTATCGCCGACGCCGACGTCCAGAGGAAAGCCATTGAAAAGAACATATCAGCCTAAGGTACGCAAAAGAAAAAGAGAGCATGGCTTCCGCAAGCGGATGCAGACTAAGGCGGGGCGTAGGATCCTGAAGCGCAGGAGGGACAAGGGGAGGGCCCGGCTGACGGTTTGAGGCGGCTCACAATGCCCGAAGAAGACGGGCCCGGCCTCCGGTGGGTCACCGGCTCGAAGGAGATCAGGTCAATAAGAAGGGCCGGAATCCTTCAGCGAGGAAGCCTGGTGTTTGTCTGGACTTCTGAAAGCGTCCCAAACGAGGCCGACCATGCCGCAGTAGCTCTGGTGACCCGCCGAGGTTTCAAGGGCGCGGTCGCCCGCAACCTCGCAAAGAGGCGCCTCAGGGGCAGCGTTCTTGACAAGCGCGACCTCCTCGAACCAGGCAAGAGGTACCTCATAGAGGGGCGGCCGGGACTCGAGAAGGTGTATTACCAAATATTGGTAAATGAGATAAGCGACTTACTGTTGAGGTCTGTGACTTGCGTGAAGAAAGGGCGAGAGCCTGGCGGCGAATAACGCTGTTCCCTATACATATATACAGGAAGCTTATTTCTCCGACCCTGAAGCCGCGGTGCAAATATTACCCGTCCTGCTCCGAGTATTTCGAGCAGGCTGTGATGAAGTACGGGGTTCTCAAAGGATCGGCCAAGGGGCTATACCGGATAATGAGGTGTCATCCGTTCGCTGAAGGCGGGTACGACCCTCCCTAGATCGGCTCGGTGTTTAATTTGCATTTTGCAGCAATCCCATTGCTTGGACCCATAAGCGAGTTCTTCGCTAAGATACTTCAGTTCTTCAACACCTTCACCGGCAGCTTTGGCTGGAACGTAATCCTACTGACCATCGCGTTCAGGGTAGTTGTCCTGCCGCTGTCGATAAAGCAGACCAAATCAATGATCGCCATGCAGCGCCTCCAGCCCCAGCTCAAGGAAATCCAGAAGAAGTACAAGGATGACCGCGAGAAGCAGGGCCAGGAGATGATGAAGCTGTACAAGGACAACAAGGTCAGCCCCCTCGGCGGTTGCCTGCCGCTGATACTGCAGCTGCCCATACTGTTCGCCCTCTTCGAGGTGCTCCGCAATGCGCCGACGTACATACACTACAAGACCAGCTTCTACTTCCTGGGCATCAGCAACCTGATCGCAACAGGGAAGACCCTCTGGACAGGCGGCATGGTGAATATGCCCAAGGTGCTTGCTGTAGGGCAGCACGCGACCAAGGCTCTCGACAAGGGGACTCCAACGCACGTAACCGGGCATGAGTACTTTGCGGTCATCGTGCTGATCCTGTTGACCATAGCGACCGGCTACGTCTCTGCCAAGATGATGACGAACGATCCGAAGCAGGCGAAGATGATGGCGTTGATGCCTGTCATCTTTGGTGTTTTTGCGTGGATCCTTCCAGCCGGCGTAACCCTCTACATCATAGTCACCAACGTTCTGATGGTAGTCCAGCAGTATATACAGTTGGAAGCCGAAGGGTTCTATGACACGAAACGAGCCCAGCGTCTGAAGACCGGCGATCCATTGAAGTGGTATGAGCGATGGCGGTTCCAGGGCTATGACTATGGCTCGGTAGTCCTGACTGCCGTCAGGATCAAGAGGCGTCCCAAGCCCGAAGAGGCTAAGCCTGCAGCAGCAAAAGGAACCAAAGCGCCCGCTGCTGCCACGAAGGGCGGCAAGCCCGCGAAGTCACCGCAGGGTAAAGCCGGCAAAGCCACGACCGGTGCTGGCAAGAAGCCTGCGGGCAAGAAATCCACAGGTACGCCCCAGGGCAAGAAGCCGGCTCAAAAGCCCGCAAAGAAGCCTGCGGCTGAGAACGAAACGGAGCAGACTGCCGACACTGCCTTGGATCAGAACGATTCAGACGAGACCGGAGCGAAGCCAGCGGCGATGAAAGCAGACAAGGGCAAACAGTACCCGGCGAAGAAAAAAGGCACGCGTAAGAAATAGATTTGGGTGAGAGAGGTCTTCGAATGAAAGAAACGTCATGGGAGTATACCGGCCGAACGGTTGAAGAAGCGACTCAGATTGCACTGGAGGAGCTCGGCCTCGAGCGGGACGATATCAACGTTGAGGTCCTCGAAGAGTCTCAGAAGGGATTCCTCGGGCTCGGAGGGAAGGGCGCGAGGGTAAGGGTTGAGCTGATCGGCGAGTGGGAGGTCCTGGGCCAGAAGGCCCAGAAGCAGGACCTGGAACCGGAGGAGCTGGAGGAGACAGAAGAGCAGGAGCAAAGGCCTGCGCCAGTTGCACAGAGCGAGGATTTTGAGGAAGAAGAGTTTATTCCGCGGGAAAGCAGCGATAAACCGGTGCTTATGGTCAAAGAGATACTGAGGATGATCGGCGTAGACGCAATGGTCGAGATCCACGAGCGGGAAGACTCGGTACTGGTAGATATTTGGGGCGACGACGTTGCCATCCTTATCGGCAAAGGTGGGGCCACGTTGGATGCGCTCCAGTATATCGTAAACATTGGTTGCCGAAGAACCGGAGAGGTGACAAAGAAGATAGTAGTTGACGCGGAAGGGTACCGAAGGCGCAGAAAGGACAAAGTAGAGAAGCTGGCGGAGCAGACGGCCAGAGATGCTACGCAGAAGGGGCAAAGCATCGAGATGCCTCCAATGTCAGCGGCTGAGCGGAAAATAGTCCACATGGCGCTGCGAAAAGAAAGCGGCGTATGGACCGATAGTACCGGAGACGAACCCAATCGCAGGGTTGTAATACACCCCGAAAGTAAAAGTTCCACGTGAAACATGCCAAAAAGGGCAAATACAACGTGAGACTCTCTTAGAAGTGCCACTCTAGAACTCCTCGCCTGCGGCACGTGCTTCGTCCAAACAGCACAGGCCCTCCTGATCGTTGGAATCCAGCATTAGCCAAGGTGGCACCTCGGTTCACAGGGCGAAAATAGACCAAAGAACAAGATCTGCGAAAATGCACGAAATACCTGCTATTTGCTCTCGATGGTCGAAGAACGGACCCCTACCTATATCACATCACAGAAATCGTCTCATAGCTGTTCTGGCGTCCTGGCAGCGAGGACGTTCCCCCCTTTTTAACGATAGCTATCCGGTCGAAGGGGACGCCGATATCCAAGAGAAAATGACTTCTGGGCCTTGCCAATAGTTTCCGCGTGAAAAACTCTTGGCGAAAAGAATTCCAAAGCTGGGGGAAACAGTATGAAGTTCTAGTTTAAGTTTCATGTATATGCCAAGTGAACGTAGAACGAAGAAACGGCAAAATATACGCTATCGCTCACACGTAAGTAGAAAATCTGTCTTGAGAGCCGACGGCCTTCACCAACCAGGAAGCCACCGGGAACCGAGGCTTGGGGTGGATCTGGGCAAAGGGCAGTGGGGGAAAAGTTCCAATTCTGTTTCCGATGGATGGCCTGGTAGAGCTATTCAATAGATGAGTCCAGGGCCCTTGGCCATAAAGTGCCTGTCTTGCCGATAAGGAAGAAGATGATCCAGGGATGCGTTTCCGTTTTCCACAGTTTGCGGCAGATGTGAATAACCTGCTCGCGAATGAGAATGGGAACCCGGTGCGGATTGCGCAGGAATCCGGGGACGAGTACAGAGTTATGCACTGACTCGGGCAAAGCAGGAAGGACTCTGCGGATGGCGCTCGTCGTAGGCTAGCAAGGATTATCCACAACGATGTGGATATCAAGGCAAAAGACTGTTGGCGCGGGAGTAGGCAGGGACAGGAATCAGGTGAGAAGGGACCGCAGGTATTGGCGCCGCATGACACAGTAGGTGACCTGAAAGACCGGAGTATTTGAGTGCTGCCGTCAAACCTTGCATACACGCCCGCACTAGACCGGGGCGTAAGAGCTCCGGTGGATAAAGGTCACTGTTTGTCACAAGGGCGCGGGGATCAGGGGAGATCTGGCCAAATAAAAAGGGGGGAGAGCCTAGTTATCCACACATTTGTTGATAACCGGAGCCTGAATGTTGATAAGCAGGAGTTGGAGATGGTTCCACGTGAAACATCCGGTTCCCCCGATTGGGACCGGATTCGCAGTCGAGGCGGTGAGATGATCAGAGATTCATCAGGCAGCAGGTGAGCATTGGCTAGGCGAAGGTGACCCGCAGCAGCGCGGCAGGTGGGTCCAGGCCTCGAACCTGAGGAGTACTCCTGCGACGGAAAATGCAGGGTCGGGGCGGCCTATGCACTGAGAACAAGCTATACCGGCGGAGTCGATGCTCCGAGAACGCATAGTACGGATAATTGTGGAAAGACTGTGGAAATGGTGGATATCGGGGTTTGCACCAGGTGGTGGAAAAAAGACATGCCGTGGAACAGAGCAGATGCTGGATCGACCTCGGCAAACGAGAATAGGGCAGGATATGCGGCAGACGTGGTTGCTACATCGCAGTGCAGAATGGGCGAAAGGGAGGAACTTCCCCCTCGGGGGTGTCCGGTCAGCGAATGCCAACGGATGAAGGATTCGCCTGTTCAGGTTCTAGAAGGAAATGGCAAGAATTGGCAGGAATTGCGTTTATGTTAAAGTCGAGCTTCAGGCCAAACCTGTTGGAGATGCATGGGTTTCGGACTCGGGCAAACGAAGAAGAAAGACTGGCTTAAGCTGGGATGGAAAGGACACGACAGGGAAGAGCGTGGAAGATAAACAGATTGACCTGATAAAAACAGCACTCGTCTACAACGGAGTGAGCGAGCCAGATGACAAAGCCCAAAAGATGGGCTCGTATCTGGTGATGCTTGAAAGGCATCGCGAATGGGGCAAGCTGGTTTCGAGGAGCCTGCCGGGCGCTGAGGCGATCCTCGTTGCCGATTCTCTGGCGGTCGTCCAGGTTATCGAATGCGAAGCGCCTGCGAAGGTTGCGGAGATAGGCGCCGGAGGAGGGTTGCTGGGCATCGCATGTGCGATAGCGTGCCCGAGTTGGCACATCACCCTGATCGAATCGTCTTCCCGAAAGGCCGCGTTCCTCGTTGAGGTAGCGGGCGCGCTGGACCTGGGCAATGTCCGGGTCGAAAACGCCAGGGCGGAAACGCTGGAGGCACCGGGTTCCTTCGATATCGTCCTGTCACGGGCAGCGGGAAAACTGCGCGACCTGGCGCCGGTCGCGCTTGATATGCTTAGCCCTCGAGGGAGATACATCGCTCTCAAAGCAAGCGACCCATCCCGGGAAATTGCCGCCGCGGAGCCCGTACTTGCGGAGGCGTCCGGCAGGCTCGTCGAGGCGGTAAGCGCGCGGTATCCTGACTCGCTCGGAGTACAGCGCAGAGCCTCGCTTGTAGTCATCGAGAAGTTGTAAGATATTGAGCGTTGACGCTCGGACCGGGGAGTAAATTGCCTGAGCAAGCCGAATGCGAAGATTCCGCGCCGGCCGGCGCGAGAATAATAGCGGTAACAAATCAAAAAGGCGGAGTGGGCAAGACTACCACTGCCATTAACCTGAGCGCGTGCCTCTCTTCGATGGGGCAGCGGGTTCTGATGGTGGACATGGACCCGCAGGGCAACGCGACCAGCGGAGTCGGGATCGAGAAGGCAAAGATATCTGACTGCGTCTATGATGTCTTGCTCGGGGATGCCGACGCGCGCTCGGTCATCCTGCCGGGCCCCCTCGAGCACATGGACGTGATGCCTTCCACACTTGACCTTGCGGCTGCCGAGATCGAACTGGCGGCTGAACTCTCCAGGGAGAACAGGCTCAGGGCGGCGCTCGCGCCTCTGCGCTCTTCTTATGATTTCATCGTCATAGACTGCCCGCCTGCACTGGGGCTGCTGACGATCAACAGCCTGGCCGCGGCAGGAGAGACGCTTATCCCAATACAGTGCGAGTTTTACGCGCTCGAGGGACTCGTATACTTGCTGAGGACCATACAGAGTGTAAAGCTGCACGTGAACACGGAACTGGTCATCGCCGGAGTGCTGTTGACCATGTTCGATACGCGGACCAATCTATCGAAGGATGTCGAAGCCGAGGTCCGGCGGGAGTATCCCACCATGGCCTTCAAGACCGTGATACCGAGGACGGTCAGGCTGTCCGAGGCCCCCGGGTTCGGCAAACCGATAATACTCTACGAGCCCTCATCAAAGGGCGCGTGGGCATACGAGGAGCTTGCGAAGGAAGTGGTGCAAAGTGGCGAAGAGAGGACTGGGAAAGGGTCTGGACGTCCTTATCGGGTCGGCAGCGGAAGCGGAGGGGAACCGGCTTGAAGAGATCCCGGTAAAGGACATCAGGCCGAACCCCCGGCAGCCTCGCAAGCGATTCGACAAGGACGCTCTCGGTGAGATGAGCAAATCCATCGAGACCTTCGGCGTCGTCCAGCCGATAATCGTGAGGGCGGTGGGCACCGAGTACGAGCTCATCGCGGGCGAGAGAAGGTGGAGGGCCGCTCAGGCGGCCGGGCTCGATAAGATTCCGGCGGTCATCAGGCAATCGACCGAGACCGACTCGCTCGAGATGGCCTTGATCGAGAACCTTCACAGGTCCGACCTGAACGGCATCGAGGAGGCAAATGCCTATCAGCAGCTCCTCGAGGACTTCGCGATAACGCACGAGGAGCTTTCGCGCAGGGTCGGGAAGAGCCGGGCGGCTGTCACCAACACCCTGAGGCTGCTCCAGCTGCCTCCCCGAATACAGAAAGAGGTCATGGACGAGCGGATAACGACGGGGCACGCGAGGGCGCTCCTGGCGTTCCAGGACCAGCCGACCAAGCAGGACACGATTTGTTCGCGCATCGTCTCTGAGGGCCTGTCGGTTCGGCAGGTTGAAGAGCTCGCCGGCGGAGGAGAGGAAGAGGAGAAGGCGCCCGAGCCGGAGGCCAGGATGAAGGCGCTGCCACCGGAAGAAGCGCTCGAGATGTTCGCGAGGGTGCAGGAGGTCCTGGAAACGCGCGTGCGCGGATCAGTCGGTAAGCGCAAGGGGCGGCTGGTCATCGAGTTCCGGAACATGGGCGACCTGCGCAGGATAGTCGACGCGATAACCGGCAGAGTCATGGAGAGAGCAGCTATGGACGACGTCGATGAGCAGGAGCTGGCTCACGATGACTGATGCTCGAAGCAAGGGGAAACAGCGGCGGCGCGGAGGCGCTGCCGCTTTCTTTTTGGTTGTTACGAGAGCGCAAGGCCGACCAGGCGCTCGACCAGGTCCGAGAAGTCCATGCCTGCGGCCTCCGCGGCGAGCGGCAGGAGGCTGGTCTCGGTCATGCCCGGGCTGATGTTCAGCTCGAGGACGTAGGGCTGGTCGTCCCTGATGATCATGTCCACGCGCGAGAGGTCTTTGCAGCGGAGAAGGCGGTGCGCCTCGAGGGCCAGCCTTGACGCTTCAGCGGCGACCTTGTCGCTCAGGCGCGCCGGCACGAAGTATTCCGTCTTGCCGACAGTGTAGCGCGCGTCGAAGTCGAAGAACCCCGACTCCGGCACGACTTCGACCGCTGGAAGCGCCTCAGGCTGGTCATCACCGATGACGCTGACGGCGATCTCCGTTCCGCTGATGAACTCCTCCATGACGACGCGGTCGTCATAGGCAAGCGCCTCGATGAGCGCGGTGCCCAGGCCCGCAAGCTCTTCCACGATCTTTACGCCCAGTGCGCTCCCCTGGGCGGCCGGCTTCACCACGACCGGGGAGCCCAGCTTCTCCCAGGCGACCGGCAACAGGTTCGAAGCGCCCATCTCCTCGAGCGTCGATGAGGAGACGGTGTAGTAACGCGGCGTGGGGATCCCGTTGGCGAGGAAGAGTTCCTTGGACAGGACCTTGTTGAAGCCGATGATGCTCGGAAGGGGGCCCGGGCCCGTGTACGGGATGCCGAGGATCTCGAGGAGCTCCTGGACCGTGCCGTCCTCGCCGCCCTTGCCGTGTAGTGAGATGAAGACAAGGTCGGGCTTCTCTGACATAAGGGTCGGCACCAGAGACTCGTCGACGTCGAGCTCCAGGACCGGATAGTCGCGCTCTTTGAGCGCGCGCGCGACCCTGCGCCCCGATTTGAGCGAGACCGACCTCTCGAGCGAGCGGCCTCCCATGAGCACTGCTATCTTCGGCTTCATGCCATCTCCTCCCCGCAGTGGGACTAACCCTTGTCCAGCCCCAACGAATGGTAGAGCTCTATCTCCTTGCGGATGACCTTGCCGAGGCGCTTGATCCCCTCGGCGATGAGGTCCTCATCGGCGTAGCTGAAATTGAGGCGCATCTGGTTTGCGCCCGAGCCGTCGGCGTAGAACGCCGTGCCGGGCACATATGCGACCTTCTGGTTGATCGCCAGTGGAAGCATCTTCTCCGTATCCAGGAACGCAGGTAGCGTTACCCATATGAAGAGGCCTCCCTGCGGGCTGGTCCAGCGCGAGCCCTCCGGGAAGTTCTTCTCCAGCGCGCGGAGCATCGCGTCGCGTCTAGACCGGTAGATCGGCTTCAGGTTCTCGATGTTCTTGTGCCAGAGGCCCTGGCGGATGTACTCCTCCGCGAACATCTGGTTGAGCGACGAGGAGCAGAGGTCGGCCGACTGCTTGAGCGTGGCGAGCCTGTCGATAATAGGGGCGGGGCCGAAGACCCAGCCGGTCCTGATGCCCGGTGACACTATCTTGGAGAGTGTGCCCAGGTAGACCACGTGTTTTGAGTCGATCGCCGCGAGCGGGGGTGCGCCCTCGCCCTCGAAGCGCAGCAGCCCGTAAGGGTTGTCTTCGATTATCAGCAGGTCGCGCGCCTCGGCGAGAGCGAGCAGCCGGACCCGCCGCTCCTTTGTCATGGTGACGCCCGCGGGGTTGTGGAAGTTGGGCACCACGTATATGAACTTGGGCTTAGCGCCCTTCCGCCGGTCGAGCTCCTGCTCGAGAACGTCCACGGGCATCCCCTCCTGGTCCAGGTGCACCGTCAGGATGTCTGGACCGTTGGGGACAAACGCGGTGATAGCCCCGAGATACGAAGGGCCTTCGAGCGCGATGGTATCACCGCGGTCGATGAAGATGCGCCCGAGGAGGTCGAGGGCCTGCTGGCTCCCTGTCGTGACCAGGATGTGCTCGGGGTTGGCTCGCACCCCTTCCTCTGCCATGACTTCCACCAGCGCTGACTTCAGTTCTTCGCGGCCCTCGGTCTCCCCGTACTGAAATGCCTCGTTCAGCCCTTTCTCGAGCACGGAGGACATGACACCGCGGATGTCCTCTGGCGGCAGGCCGCCGATGAACGGGAGCCCGCCCCCGAACGATATTACGTCGGCGCGCCCGATGACGCTCATCAGGTCCCGGACCGCCGAGGACCTCATGAGACCGCTCGCCTCAGAGTAAAGGCTTGTATAGGGGTCGAAGATTATCTCGGGTGACATGGTTGCTCTCCTTCAGCCCGCTCGCGCAGGCGGGCCGGGATTTCAAATGAAGGTAACGCAGGGCTGTTGTGATGTCAATTGACACGGGGCGCGCCCGTGAGGCGCGACGCCCGGACCACGATAGGATAGTGGCCGGGTTTTGAAATATAATTTAGCGTCGGATGTTCAACGAGCGGGGGAGCGTTTGTTCAGCGAAGATCAGGCCTTTGCACTTTTGAAGCGGAGGATTTTCCTCGACAGGGGTCTCGACTGCGAGCAGTACAAGGAAAACTACCTCAAGCGGCGGATCGCCGTGCGGTTGCGCGTCACCGAGGCGCGGGACTACCTCGACTACCTGCGCATCCTGCGCAGCGACCCCGACGAGTACACAAGGCTGATGAACGAGCTGACGATAAACGTCACGCAGTTCTTCCGCGACCCGGACGTCTACGCCAGGCTGCGCGAGTCGGTCCTGCCGGAGCTGGTGGAGACGAAGACGCGTATGGGATCGCGCACGCTCCGGATATGGAGCGCGGGCTGCGCGAGCGGGGAGGAGCCGTACTCGATGGCCCTGCTCATCGATGAGGTGCTGGCCGGCAACTCCAAGGCGTGGAACGTGCGGGTCCTCGGCTCGGACTTCGACGAGAAGAGCCTGGCCGTGGCCCGGCTGGGGACATACCAGGACCTCGAGATGCTGCCGGGGGAGCAGGCCGACCGCTATTTCGAGATAGTGAAGAAGCCGGAGGGGACGGAGTATCGCGTCAAGGACGAGATCAAGCGCAAGGTGAGGTTCGAGAAGATCAATCTCCTTGCCGAGAGCGAGGCGCGGCACTTCGACATGGTGCTTTGCCGCAACGTCCTCATCTACTTCGGCAGGAAGGTCCAGACGCGGATAATCGAGACCCTGTCGAGAAGCATCCTCAGGGACGGGTACCTGGTCCTCGGCAAGTCCGAGACCCTGGGGCAGGAAGCGTCGCAGGTTTTCAAGCCGGTGTTCCCCAGGGAGAGGATCTACCAGATGCTCGTCGATGACCGATCGGCAGGCGGGAGACTGAGGCGAGTTGGGAGCTCCAGTGACTGAACTCTTTAAAAGGGCATGGCGCGCTCTCACCGTCCCGACGTTCAAGATGAGGATAGCGCAGACGTTCGTGGTCGTGGTGTGCATCGTCCTGTCCCTCATCATCGTCGGAGGGATCGTGCTGCTGCGGAGCTCGAACGCGCGGAGCCTGACTCAGCAGGGGCAGGCGCTCAAGGCCGGCTCCGAGCAGCTCGATCAGGCGTCGGAGAGCTTCGGCGAGGCGGTTCTGGCCGAGCTGGGCGGAAACACCGGGCGCGCCCGGGCCCTCACTGACGACGGCCTCCGGAGGCTGGCAAAGGCCGAAATCGAGTTCAAGAGATTTGAAAGCCCGGTGTCATCGGATCTCGCGCGTAAGACCGCGGCTCTCGCCGCCAGTATCGATGGGGTCGCAAGCTCTGCGAAATACGTCGAGGCGCGCGCCCTCGCTGCCGCCTCCGACAGCTCCGCGCAAGCGACACTTGCCCACGCTGTCCAGGAAGGCAAGGGACTGGTCAGGTTCGGCATCATCGCCTACATCATCATCTTGATCATCACGGTCATCGCGGGGATGGTGACGATGATCGTCGCTTACAAAGGGCTCTCGGGCATACTGAAAAAGGTCATCGCCGAGGTGAGCGACATCGCCAGGGGGAAGGGCGACCTCACCGCGACGGTGACGGTCCCTACCAGGGACGTGATGGGGGACCTCGCGGACGCGATAAATGACATGGTCTCTTCCTTGAGGGAATCCATGATCGAGATCAGAACCATCGCGGTCGAGCTCGCCAACTCCGCCGACTCTCTTGCGGGTTCTATCGAAGGGATGTCCTCCTCGATCGAGGAGGTGACATCAGCCGCCGAGCAGATCTCCACCGGCAGCGAGGACCAGGCGCGCAAGGTCGAGGACACGTCGCACGCGATGGGCGAGGTCAGCAGGGTCGTAGAGAGCATCGCCGACAAGGGGCAGGTCTCGGCCCGTCAGAGTGAGCTCACCGCCGAGCTCGCGGAGCGCGGTGGCGAAGCGTCGCAGGAAGCCGCGCGCGTCATGAGCGAGATATACGAATCGGTGAAGCGTTCGGAGAACCTCGTGGAGGGGCTGGGGGAGAGATTTACCCAAATTGGGATTATAATCGACGTGATAACCGATATCGCCGACCAGACGAACCTGCTGGCCCTCAATGCCGCTATCGAGGCGGCCAGGGCCGGGGAGCACGGGAAGGGCTTCGCGGTCGTCGCCGGCGAGGTGCGGAAGCTCGCAGAGAACTCCAAGCGCTCAGCCGAGCAGATCTCCCACCTCATCAGGGAGATAATGTCGGAAACCAGACGGGTTAGCGCATCGATGGCTGAGAGCACAGGCTGTGTGGACACGGGGCAAGAAGTCGCCCATAAGACCGGGAGGCGCTCGAGGGCATCATGAATTCATCCAGCACGGCTGCCCACGCCGCCTCCGAGATATCTGATGCAATACAGGGCATCGCGGCCAACACGGATCGAGTGTTCGGGGCCATAAACGACATTGCCGCGATCGCCCAGGAGACGGCCGCGAGCACCCAGGAGGTCGCCGCGACCATCAACGAGCAGAGGGTTTCGACGGAAGACGTCGCCGCCCAGTCGCTGGCGCTGGCGAGGCTGGCATCCAAGTTGCATGAGCTGACCGACGGCTTCAAGGTCTGACAGGAAGTCGTGGGTCCGGCGCACTCGAAAGGGAGAAGCGTAATTGGATAATGAAGAGGCCACGCAAACAAGCGTCAAGGCCAGGTGGGGCAACCTCTCTATGACGCAGAGGTTTGTCTTGAGGACCGGCTTTGTCGCGCTTCCCGCGGCAACGGCCGCCGGGCTGGTTTTTGTCGCAGTGCTCGTCAAGAACAAGACGGTAGGCGTCTGGATAGCCGGAGGCGCGCTCGGCCTTGCGGCGGGCATCATCGCGATGGCTTTCGCGGGGTACGCCGCGGTGTCGATGTACGTGCGCCCGCTCGAGAAGCTCGAGTTATTCTCGCGGGAGCTGGTCAAGCACGACTTCTCCACCGATGTCGAGATCGGCATGCGGTCGGAGCTGCGCCCCATATCCGTCGCCCTGAACCAGATGCTCTTCTCGCTTCGCCGGATCGTCGACGAGATGCACACGGTCTCGGACGAGGTCGCCGGGTCCAGCAACCTGATGGCATCTGTGGCGAAAGAGACGTCTGACGCCGTACAGGCTACGGCGTCCACCGTGTCGGGCCTTGCCCGCGGGGCCGAGGACCAGGTCAACTCGATGATGCTGGCTTCGACCACCATCAGCCAGATGGCTGAAGAGATCGACCGGGTCGCCGAAGCCGCCCGCGAGGTTGCCAAGTACAGCCTCGAGGCCAGGGTGACCGTCGAGGACGGCGGGGAGGCGGTCGGCCGGGCGACGGACTCAATGGGCAAGCTGGTTGATACCACCAGCTCGAGCGCCCGGGCGATGCACGACCTGGGCGAGAGGTCCGAGCAGATCGGGCTGATAGTGGACGTCATCACTGACATCGCGGACCAGACGAACCTGCTGGCGCTCAACGCTGCGATCGAGGCCGCCAGAGCGGGCGAGCACGGCAAGGGCTTCGCGGTGGTGGCGGGCGAGGTGCGCAAGCTGGCGGAGGGGTCCGCGAGAGCGGCCAACCAGATAGCGGGGATAGTCCGGGAGATAAAGAGGAGCATCAACTCCACTGTCGAGTTGATGGAGCACAGCACCAAGGAAGCCGACGAGGGCGCGAAGGTGGTCGGCGACGCGGGCCAGGCCCTGAACCGGATCAAGGACGCAGTGGAGACCATCGGCGCCGAGACGCATGCGATATCGCAGGCGACCGACAGCATCGCGGAAGGCTCCAACAAAGTGGTCGAGATAATCAGCACCGTCGCGAGCATCTCCGAGGAGTCTGCTTCAAGCACCGAGGAGGTCTCGGCATCCATCGAGGAGCAGACCGGGTCGATGGAGGAGATCTCCGCGGCGGCGGCGGAGCTCGCGGAGACCGCGGACAGGCTGCGCGTGATCATCGAGGGCATAAAGACGACCTGAGGCGGGAGGCTCGATGGACGACAAGGGTTACGCTGTCGACAGGGAGATGCAGCTGGTCGCCTTCAGGGTGGGGCGCGAGGAGTTCGGCGTCGACGTCAAGAAGGTCGAGGGCGTCATCTCGCTGGTGGACATCACGCGGATGCCCAGGGCGCCGCAGTTCGTGGAGGGGATAATCAACCTTCGCGGCCAGATAATCGCCGTGGTGGACCTCGCCTCCAGGCTCGGGATAGAGACAAACGAGCGCGGCCCGGCCACGAGGATCGTGGTGGTCGAAGCTCAGGACGTCAAGGCGGGTCTGATAGTGGACCTGCCGGAAGTGATAAACATCGACAAGGAGGACGTCGAGGCGTCCCCGTCGCTCGCTGGCGGAGACGTGGAGTCGTCGTTCATCAGAGGGGTAGTGAAGCTCGGCGACAGGCTCCTGATACTGCTGGATGTGGACAGGGTCCTCTCGGACGAGGAGCGCATGGACCTGGGCGAGATGGAGACTGAGCCCGCGTCGCAATCCACGGAGGAAGAATAATGACACCGCGTGCGGCTGGCGTTGATTGTGCCATGGACAAGGGAGGAAGGATCTAATGGCCCCATCTGTTCTGATAGTCGACGACGCCCTTTTCATGAGGATGATGATCAAGGACATCCTCTCCAAGGACGGCTTCGAGATAGTGGGGGAGGCAGAGAACGGCGTGGAGGCCGTGAAGAAGTATGCGGAGCTCCACCCTGACCTCGTCACCATGGACATAGTCATGCCCGAGATGGACGGAATAGAGGCGGTGCGGAACATCATCAAGATAGACCCGGCGGCACGGGTGCGGATGTGCAGCGCGATGGGCCAGCAGCCGCTGGTGGTCGAGGCCCTCGAGGCGGGCGCGAAAGATTTCATCATCAAGCCGTTCCAGCCGGCGAAAGTCGTGGAGGCGGTGCGAAAAGCGCTCCACGGGGACGAGGGCTAGAGCAGGGACTGAAAGGGCGAAGGGCAGCAGAGTTGGAGAAGAAGATAACCGTTCTCATAGTGGACGACTCGGCGCTGGTCAGGCAGCTGCTGACCGATATGATCTCGCAGGACCCTGAGATGGAGGTGGCGGGAGTCGCGCGAGACGGCGTCGAGGCGATCAAGATGACCCAGGAGCTCGACCCCGACGTAGTCACCATGGACATACACATGCCGGAGATGGACGGGCTCAGTGCGCTCGAGTACATCATGAAGAAATCGCCGCGGCCGGTGGTCATGCTCTCGGCGCTGGTCAAGAAAGGGGTGGCCCCGACGCTGCGGGCCCTCGAGCTCGGCGCGGTGGATTTCATAGCGAAGCCGAGCCAGTTCCCGACGTCCGTGAACGAGGTGCGCGAGGACGTCCTGGACAAGATCAAGGCTGCCGCGCGGTCGCGGGCAAAGGAGATCTGGGAGCGCACCCGCAAGGTCAAGCCACCCAAGAGAGTAAAAGTGAGGCGCGAGGGGGCCCGGGGCGGCAGGCTGGTGGTGATGGGGGCGTCAGCCGGGGGGCCGAGGGCTCTCGCGGAGATAATACCCACGCTACCCGAAGACCTCCCCGCCTCGCTCGTGATAGTGCAGCACATGCCGGAGCCGTTCACGGGGTCGTTCGCAGAGCGCTTGAACTCAAAGGCACGCATAGAAGTGCGCGAGGCGGTGAACGGTGAAGAGCTCGAGGAAGGGCTCGGGCTCGTTGTGCCGGGCGGACAGGACATGGTCTTCGAGAAGATCGGCGGGGGCAACGTCCGCACGAAGCTGCTGCCAACGGTCGCGAGGCACGGCGCGAGCCCGGTGATAGACGTGACGATGGAGAGCGCCGCCCAGGTGTACGGCGAGCGGTCGGTGGGAGTCCTGCTCTCGGGCATGGGGAGCGATGGCGCGATGGGGCTGGGCATGATCCGCGACGCGGGCGGCGAGACGATAGCGCAGAACGAGGAGACGTGCCTCGTGTTCGGGATGCCGAAGGCGGCGATCGAGCGGAAGCTGGTGAACGAGGTACTGCCCCTCGAGAAGATAGCTGAAGCGGTAGTCGCCCATCTTTAACGCCTGGAGGGCGTGCGCATGGAGATGGATATCTCCCAGTATAAGGACCTTTTCATCACCGAGGCGCAGGAACACCTGGATGCGCTCAACAAGTTCCTGCTGTCGCTAGAGAACGACCCCACGAACCTGGACGTGGTCACCGAGATCTTCCGCTCCGCCCACACCCTCAAGGGCATGTCAGCCACGATGGGATATGACCAGCTGACGGAGCTCGCCCACGAGATGGAGAACCTCCTCGAGCACCTGCGGACCGGTGACACGCCTGTCACCACCAGCGTCGTTGACACCCTGTTCGCCTGCTTCGACACCCTGGGCGCCATCATCAACGCTATCGCCGAGGACCGGCCCGAGGAGATCGACTTCAGCGGCCTGGTGTCCGAGATAAGGTCTGTGGCGGAGGAGCCGGTTGCGGCGCAACCGGCACCGGAGGAACGAGTAGTCGTCGAGCCCGTTGTCGAAGAGGCGGCACCACCCGAGCCTCCGCCCGAACCGGAACCGGTTCCCGCTGAGGAAGAAGAGCCAGCGCCGGCGGTGCCCCCGACCGCTGAGGAGCCCGCCCCGAAAGAAGAGCCGAAGCCCGCAGTGGAGGCGGCGACCGGAGTACTGGAGGTCGACGAGAACGACCTGAGGAAGTACGCGGCCATTCCCGGCACGAGAATAATGCTTCTGACCGTGGAGCTCGACAAGGAGTGCCTGCTCAAGTCTGTGCGCGTGTTCATGGTCTTCAAGAAACTCGCGCAGATGGGCGAGGTGCTGGGTTCGATGCCGCCCGTCGAAGCGCTTGAAGACGAGAAGTTCGGGTCGAGCTTCCAGGTGGCGATCGCCACCCACGAGACGGGCGAGCGCATCGAGAAGGCGCTGCTCGCCATCGCCGAGATCGCCAAGGTCACCGTGGTCACGGTCCACGAGCCGAAAGAAGTGGCCGGAACCGGTTCGACACTCTCGGCAGCGAAGGCCGGCGACAAGGCCGCGCCTTTGAGCGTCGCGCGGAAGACACAGAGCGTACGGGTGAACATCGCCAGGCTGGACACGCTGATGAACCTCGTCGGCGAGCTGGTGATCAACAGGACCAGGCTCGCCCAGATCGCATCGAGCTCGAACATCCCGGACCTGCGCGAGGCTCTTGACCAGACCTCGCGGCTGACCGCCGAGCTGCAGGACGAGGTCATGAAGACCAGGATGGTCCCGGTGGAGCACGTCTTCAACCGGTTCCCGAGGATGGTGCGCGACCTCGCGAGGACGCAGGACAAAGAGATCGACTTCGTGGTCGAAGGAAAAGAGATCGAGCTGGACCGCACGATCCTCGACGAGATATCGGACCCGCTCATCCACATGATAAGGAACGCGGTCGACCATGGCATCGCGTCGCCGCAGAGGCGTAGCGAGCAGGGCAAGCCGTCGCGCGGCACCGTCAAGCTGTCCGCCTACAGGGACCGCAACTATGTGGCTGTCGAGGTTGAGGATGACGGCGAAGGCATCCAGCCGGAGAGGGTCTTCGACAAAGCGCTCCAGAAGAAGCTCATAACCGAGGAAGAGCGAAGGGGCCTGACGAGCGATGACGTCCTCAGGGTCCTGTGCCTGCCCGGCTTCTCGACCAGCGAGCAGGTGAGCGGCGTGTCGGGCCGCGGCGTCGGCATGGATGCGGTCAAGTCGAAGGCGGAGTCTCTAGGCGGCTTCGTTCTGCTGGACTTCGAGCCAGGGAGAGGGACGCGAGTCACGCTGAAGCTCCCGCTGACGCTGGCGATCGTCCAGGCGCTCATGGTGGAGGTGGCGGGCGAGACTTATGCGGTGCCTCTCGGCACGGTCCGCGAGACCCACGTCATCAGCCCCGAGGACATCCGGACGGTCCAGAGCCACGAGGCCATATTCCTTCGCGACGAGACGATACCCCTGCTGAGGCTCGACAGGCTGCTCGAGTGCTCTTACGAGTTGAACGGCGCGGAGCCGTTCCCGGTGGTGATAACGGAGATCGGCCCCAGGCTCATCGCGCTCGGCGTGCATTCGCTGATCGGGCAGCAGGAGATCGTGATAAGCACGCTGGACAAGTTCCTCAAGAGAGTGGAGGGGTTCGCGGGCGCGACGATACTGGGGACGGGGCGCGTCGCGCTGATACTGGACATTCCGAGCCTGATGTAAACATACGGTCGACAAGATTTACCATGGACTGAGAGGAAAGCACATGACGCCGGAGGAAAGCAACAGGTCGCTGTCGGCGATCCAGATCGACGCGCTGAGAGAGGTAGGCAACATCGGCGCCGGCAACGCGGCCATCGCCCTGTCCCAGATGGTGGACAAGAAGGTCGACCTGTCGGTTCCCAAGGCGATACTGCTTCCGCTCGTAGGAGTGCCCGACCTGGTGGGTGGGCCCGAGACCACCGTCGCAGGCGTCTACCTCAACATCGCCGGCGACTGCTCCGGCAGCATCCTCCTGCTGCTCGAGAAGGAGAGCGCCACGCTCCTCGCGGGGTTGATGGTCCCGGGCGAACTGGACAAGAGCGGTGAGATCGGAGTCGTGAAGAGGTCGGCCCTCCAGGAGACAGGCGGCATACTCTCCGGTGCGTACCTGAGCGCGCTGGGCCAGTTGACGGGACTCTTCTTCAAGCCCTCCGTGCCCGGGTTTGCGATGGACATGGCCGGCGCAATAATCGACTACGTGCTGGTGGACCTCGGCGCCACTGAGGACCAGGTCCTCGTAGTGGAGACGGACTTCATGGTCTCCGGGATAAAGATACTGGGCCACCTGATCCTCTTCCCCGACCTCGGAACGCTCGCGACGATCCTCGAACGGCTGGGGGTGCCATTTGAGTGAAGTCGTGAACGTGGGCGTCGCCGAGCTGAAGATCGCGGAGAATTCCAGCATCCTCGCGAGCTTCGGGCTGGGCTCCTGCGTGGCGGTCGCGATGTTCGACCCGCTTAAGAAAATCGGGGGCCTCGCGCACGTGATGCTGCCCGAGAGCAGGGGCAAAGATCTCGGGGCGGAGGCGGCCGGGAAGTTCGCGGACACGGCGGTGCCGCACCTGGTCGATGAACTGGTGAAAAAAGGCGCGCGCAAGAACGCCCTCAAGTGCAAGATCGTCGGCGGGGCCCAGATGTTCGAGATACCCGGGGCGCAGCGCAAGGAGAGCGCGCTGGCCTGCGGGCCCCCGGCGCACATCGGAGCGCGGAACATAGAGGCGGTCAAGCGGCAGCTCGAGGAGCTCAGGGTCCCACTGATCGGTGAGGACACGGGCGGCAACTACGGGCGGACCGTGAAGTTCAACTCCTCGAACGGAGAGGTGGAGGTCAGCTCGATCTACCACGGGCGGACGCTTATCTAGCGGGCGGAAGAAACGGATTTACCTGCCGTTATGAGGTAAAGGCATCTATGTAGCTTGAGTGAGCAAATATCTTGTTCCTTCTTCTACCGGTAATCTCCTCGAGAATCCCTAACTTAACCAACCTGTCAATAAGAACGATAGCATTCGGATTGCTCAGGCTGACAATCTTTTCGACATCTTTGATGCGGACTAGTGGGCTTCGATACAGGTGGTTGAGCAACTTGATCGCCTTTTCGCTTACCGCCCCAAGGCTCGCTACGGCCTGCATGTCCTCTTGGCGCAAAGCCACGATCGTCCGGGCAGTAACGGTTGCTCGTACCGCAGTTGTAGAAACCCCGTCCAGGAAGAACCGTATCCAGCCCTCCAGGTCGTCTCTGTCGTGGCCGGCGCTGAGCCTGTCATAGTACTCGTTCCTGTTGGCCCCAAAGTACTCGGAAAGATAGAGCAGCGGCTTTCGCAAGACACCCTGCTGACACAGATAGAACGTGACAAGAAGCCTGCCAACCCTGCCGTTCCCATCCAGGAAGGGATGGATTGCCTCGAACTGCAGGTGCATCAGAGCAGCCTTGATGAGAACCGGCACCGGCGCCCGGTCGTGCATGTACTTCTCCAGGTTGTGAAGCAACGGGGCTACCTCGTGCGGTGGCGGTGGAACGTATGATGCTGTCTCGACAGACCTTCCGCCAATCCAATTCTGGCTAGTCCTGAAGGATCCGGGAGTCTTTGCCTCGCCCCGTACGCCGGCCAGCAACTCCTTGTGAATCTCTCTGATGAGCCGCAGAGAAAGTGGAAGCGTTTCAAGCCGTTCCAGCCCGTAGTCCATGGCCCTGACATAGTTCTGGATCTCATCGACGTCGCCGTGGATCTCCGGGTCCTCGATCCTTGCTTCCACCTTAAGAAGATCAGAGAACGTCGCCTGAGTGCCTTCAACCTGGCTCGACAGAGTCGCTTCCTTGCCGATATACATCAAGACAAAGAAATCGATATCGGGAACAAACTCTGCGATGCCATCGAGCCTGCCCAGCATAAGGTCGGCCTCGGAAAGTCTGGCTTGCAGGGCATTGTCCATTCTGACCTTGAACGGAAGCGGGGTTGGTACGAATGCCTTGTACTTCGATTGCCCGCTTCCTTGCATCAGATATCGGCCTGTTCTCATTTCAGCACTCCTGATTCAGAAACCGCTTATCTACGATATTAGGTCATAATCGTAGATACTTCAAGATTTATCTATGCCCGTCTTAGATTTGAATTGATCTGGCGTTTTGATCTACAGCGTGTCTACAGACTCGTTGCACTCACCACTTGGAGTCTTTCTTGATGAGCATGGTCATAGTGTTGAGATCAGATGGAACAAGCCATTTTGTGAGTGGCGGAGGGAGAGGCGAACCGCCCCACGCGCTTCGCGCGCTGGGGTGGAATTCGATCGCCGATGCTCAACGGTTTTCAAGACCGTTTGAGATATTGATAGCTAATGCACCGTGTGGTCAGGCTGGCACAACGGCCCCGCATCTCTTCGAGACGCAACGCCGTTGAAAGAGTGGAAGTGCTAACGCACTGTGTGGTCAGGCTGGCACAACGGTGTCGCATCTCTGCCGAGACGCAACGCCGTTGAAACATAGGAAGCGCCAATGCGCAGTGCGGTCAGGCTGAAGCCTGCCCGCTACACCTTGAACCGCTGCACCATGTCCTTGAGCTCGCGCGCCATCTCAGAGAGCCTGCGGGCCGCCGCGGACACGTCTCGCGCCGCGGAGCGCTGGTCCTGCGCAGCCGAAGCGATCTCCACAGCCTTGTCGGCGCCAACCTCGGCGAGGATCTCGCTGTCGGTGAGGAGCTGCTTGACCTCCTCGACCTGGGGCAGCGACTTCACGTCCGCGGGCATGCTCTCGTAATACTCGAGGACCTTGCGGATCTTCTGGGTCTGGGACTCCATGTTCTTTGCCAGCACCACCACGGACTCGACGATGTCCTCGGTGTTCGAGAACACGTCAGCGGTGCCCGCCGATTGCTCGTCGGCCAGGGACGACATCTGGTCTGCGGTGAAACCGGCTTCCTTCAAGGCGCTGCGCAAGTAGTCGCGCATGCGCAGGAACGCCGCGGCAAGCGTACCGATCTGGTCGCGCGTGCGGATGACGACCTCCCCGGTGAGGTCTCCCGAACCGACCCGCTCGGCGTTGGTCACGAGCTCGTTGATCGGCCTTGTGATGCTGCGGCCCAGCAAGAAGGCGGCGATGATGCCGACGACAAGGAGCACCAGCGCGAGAAGCATCAGGGCGAACGCAACGTCGTTTGCGGGGGCGTACGCCTCGGCGGTCGGGACCGCCACCCCGACAGACCACCCGAGCCCGGGGTGGGTGGTATCCTCCGGCTGTTGCACCGGGGTCCAGGTGACCAGGTATCCCTTGCCGGCGTACCTTACGGACTCCGAACCTCCGCGCCCGCTCGTGATGCTGGTGATCAGGCCCTCGAGCTCGCGCTTGTCGCGATCAGAGGGCTTTGCCGCCGGGGGAAAGATGTTGCCCGCGACCACGACGCCGGTTTCGCTGACCACGAAACCGTGGCCGGTCTTCTCGATCATGACGTTCTCGACCGCTCTGGTGATGTCGCTGATGTTTGTGAAAGCGACCACGTAGCCGAAGATCTGGTCCTTGCTGTCACGCACCGGAGCGGATACTGCCAGCACGGGGGACTCGAAGAAAGCGCCCGTGAGCTCCTCCCGGTTGTAGATGTACGTGTAAGAAACTCCCCCGGACTGCGCGTTGTCGAACCAGCCAGTGCCGGTGGCGTTGGCGATCGTGGACAGCTTGCCCGTGCCCGCGACCACGTTGCCGTTGGTGTCCACGAACACCGCTTCCTGCCCGATCGGCCACTCGTTGTTGAACAGGTCGAGAGTCGCGAGCCTGGCGGCCGGCGGCGTCGCGGTGTCACGCACCTCCGGCAGGCTGGCGAGCAGAGCCATTCGGGTGCTCCTGCGGTCGAGTCCGACCTCGACTATGTTGCTGGTGAGGCGCGCCGCATCGCTCATGGAGCTCTCGGTGTTGTCGCGGATGATGTGGGTGATGAGCGTGTAGCTGATGACCAGGGCGGCGCCCGTCGCGACCACGATGAACACGAGGAGGATGGCCGTGAGCTTGATCCGGAGGTCCTTCTCGAAGAATCTCAAGCTGGTCCCTTTCAACCGGTTTCGTTGCCGTCGAACCCCCACGCCTGTGGCACGGCTGGGTAGAAATCATGATATACCAGGCCAGAACAGCCTTCAAACGCGCCCTCGCCGCCGGGGCGCTTATTCTTCGCCGCAGGCCTTGACGCCCGAGAAGTACTTGTCGGTGGCGCCCGCAATCGCGCCGGCCACCCGGTCAAGGAAATCCGCCTTCTTGAGCAAGGCTTCCTCTCCGGGGTTCGTGATGAACGCAGGCTCAACGATGACGACGGGCATCCGCGTCTCGCGCAGCAACCGGTATGCCCGGCCGTGGGCGCGACAGTCGAGGAGTCCGCACCCGTCGACCAGGGCGTCCTGCACGTGGTTCGCCAGCCGGTATCCGTAAGGCGAGCGGTAGTGTCCGCTCGAGAAGTAGTAACAGGAGGCTCCGCGGGCGACCGGGGCGACGGACGAGTTCAGGTGGATCGAGACCATGAGCTCGACAGACTGCTTGTGAGCGAACGCCGCGCGCACGTCGACGTCCAGGGACTCCGCGTGCCGCCTCGAGTAGAAGACCGTCGCTGATGAATCGACCAGGAGGGCGCCAAGCCTCTCGACTATTGATTCAGCCACTTCGCTCTCGCGCAGGCCGGTAGGGCCGACCGCGCCCGGGTCGGGTGGATAGCCGTGGCCGGGGTCGAGCATGACGCGCCTGCCGGCGATGCCGCCGGTCGGGAGGCCCCTCTCGGACTCGCGGACGGAAGCGACGCTCGTGGGCTTTGTGACTCTCGAGAGTCTCAGCAGCGCGTCGACGGTCCGGGTGCCCACGATTCCGTCAGCGATCAGCCCGCTGTTGCGCTGGAACTGTTCCACGGCCAGGGCGGTGTCGTGGTCGAGGACGCCATCCTCTTTGCCGCTGTAGAAGCCGAGGGAGTTCAAGCGCCGTTTGAGGTCGGTGACGTCGTCGCCCCTCAACTGAGGCTCTCGAAGGTAGAGGAACCGGCTTCCCAGCGTGCGGCTCGCGTCGACCAGGGCGGGCCAGGTGTCCGGGCCCACGATGCCGTCGGCGTGCAGGCCTTTGCTCTGCTGAAACCCCCGCACCGCGCGGTCTGTCTCGTCGCCGAAGTAGCCGTCAGCGAGCTCCTCGCCGCCAACGGCGAGAAACCCGGCGGAAACCAGGCGGGCCTGTATGTCCCTGACCTCCCGGCCGGAGGAGCCTTTTCTGAAAAGTCTCACACGCCCTCCAACTGCTCTGGGCGCCTTCAACCGCGCCACGGGGCCAGGCCCCACCGGCGCAGCACATCGATAACGGAACGCGCCGGCGCGGGCTGGTTTGGGCCATCCCGGAGGCCGGCAGAACACTATTATATCCCAGCCGTCCGATCGCGTCGGGAATCCCGCTTTTCGGACCCGTTTCCGGGCGCCGGCAGCGGCCGACGTCGTAGCGCCTGTGGGCGCTTTCGCCTATACTTACGTTTGACTGTGCTAGGTGGGGAGCTAGCGGTGCCCTGTAACCCGCAAACCGCTAAAGCGGGGCCGAATTCCCACCGGAGGTTCTTTGGGACCGGTTGTTACTGCTACGGTAAGCGGTGTTGAAGGCTGGGTCCCACGCAACGAAAATTTGTGAACCCCGTCAGGTCCGGGAGGAAGCAGCGGTAAGCAAAAACTTTCGTGTGCCGTGGAGCAACCTGGTTGGAGCTGGCTGCCGGAGCAGGGCCCGTTTCCTGGGGTCGATGGTGGGTGCACAGTCACTTTAATGTGATGACACGCAATACAACGGGGAAGTCTTAAGCCCATGGAACACATCTCTCTGTATCGCAAGTGGAGGCCCCAGACTTTCACCGAGGTCGTAGGGCAGGGACGCGTGACCAACACCCTGGCGAACGCCCTTTCCAGCGGGCGACTCGTGCATGCCTACCTGTTCTCAGGGCCGCGAGGCACCGGCAAGACCAGCACTGCCAGGATACTCGCCAAGGCGATCAACTGCGTGGAGGGGCCGACGGCGACGCCCTGCGGGGTCTGCGAAGCCTGCGTGTCCATTTCCGAGGGGACCGCCATGGACGTCATCGAGATCGACGCCGCCAGCAACCGGAAGATTGACGAGATACGCGACCTGCTCGACAAGATACCGTACACGCCCACCTCGCTGCGGACGAAGGTATATATTGTCGACGAAGTACACCAGCTGACCCCGGAGGCTTCGAGCGCGCTCTTGAAGACCCTCGAGGAGCCTCCCAGCCACGTCGTGTTCGTCCTTGCGACCACGGAGCCCCACAAGCTTCTGCCGACGATTGTCTCGAGGTGCCAGAAGTTCGATTTCAGCCTGGTCTCCGCGCAGGACATGGAACACCTGCTCGAGCACATCGCGTCCCGCGAAGAGATAGACATAGACGCTGACGCCCTGGGCATGATCGCCGAGCACGCGCACGGTTCTGTCCGCGACGCGATCGGGGTCATCGACCAGATCTCCAACCTCACGGGCGAGCGGGTGACGCAGGAGCAGCTCGCGGAGATGCTGGGCGAAGTCGAGGCGAGCCTCGTCTTCGAGATGGTCGACATGATCGCGAACCGAGACACTCCCGGCACGCTGACCCTGGTCGGGGCGCTTGTCGAGGACGGGAAAGACCCGCGCCGTTTTGTCGAGGCGCTCATCGGGCACCTGCGCTCGCTCTTCCTGGTCCAGAACGCGGCCAATCCGGCCGAGATAGTGGAAGCGACCGAAGAGCACTTCGAGCGGCTGACCGAGCAGGCTAAGGGGCTGCGAAGGCACGAGGTCCTGCGCCTGATGGAGAGGCTGGGCGACGCGCACCGCGAGATGAGGTGGAGCGAGAACCCCAGGCTCGTGCTCGAGTGCGCCCTCGTTAAGATCACAAGCCTTGATGCGGACGCGACGCTGGAGGGCCTGACCTTCCGGATAGATGAGCTCGAGCGGCGGATCGAGGCGCTCCTTGCGGGCGGCGGCGTGATACCGAAGCGCGACGAGCCCCCGGTAGAACGCGGAGCGGCGCCCAGCGCGCCCAAACCGCCAGCTAGAGAGAGGCCGTCGGTGAAGCCGGCCGTCTCGGAGAAGCCGGGCGCGGAGGAGGCTCGTGCCGCCACGGAGGCGGGAACAGCACAGAGTGCCCCCGCGCGGCCGGTCGCCGGCGACGTGTCACCGGCCGACAGGGAGAAGGCCCGAAGGGCATGGATGGCAGTGCTTGCCGAGCTCAAGAACACGGGCCAGATGAAGCTGTACACGCTGCTCGCCAAGGCGAGGGTCGTTTCCTCAGGTGGAGGAGATCTGGTGCTCGGGTTCGGAGCGGATTCGGCGTTCCAGATGGAAGCCCTGAAGGATTCGGGAGACCTCGTCAAGGTCGAGGAGATATGGCAGCGTTTTGTCGGAGAGTCCGTTAAGGTCCAGTTGACAAGCACCACCAGGCCGGCACGTGCGGCGAGCGATTCACTGCCGGGCCTGGAGGCACAGCCACCAGCGCCGAAGGTTCCGGGCGGGGAGCCTGCGGCGGCGGAGGAGCCTCTCGAGAGCACAGCCCCGAGCAAGCGGGAAGATGCCGGCGTGCCCGGTGGGGCGGAAGAGGCGTCAACCGACGACGCCGTAGACCGCGGGCCGGAAACTAGCGACGATGAGGGCGCGAAGAGCTCGTCGGAGATCGCGCAGATGCTCAAAGAGAGTTTCGACGGGGAGATCATCCAGCAGAAGGAAGGGAAGAAATAGATGTCCAAGGGCAAGTACTATCCCAAGCCCAAGGGGCAGAAAGCGGCGGCCCCCGGGGACATGATGAAGCAACTGCAACAGGTCCAGCGGCAGATGGAAGAGGCACAGGAGGCGCTGGCGGACGAGACAGTCGAGCACACTGCGGGCGGTGGCATGGTCAAGGTGGTAGCCGACGGGCACCAGAACATCCACAGCATCACGATCGACCCGCAGGTCCTCGACCCCGAGGACGTGGGAATGCTGGAGGACCTGATACTCGTGGCAGTAAACGGCGCCCTTGAGGCCTCGAAGGAGATGGCTTCGCAGAGGATGGACGGGATAACCGGAGGCCTGGGCGGCTTGGGCCTTCCCGGGCTCTAAGAGCAAGCGGAGAGCGTCAAAGCATGGCATATTTCGCGGCCCCCCTCGAGAACCTCGTCGAACAGCTCTGCAGCCTGCCGGGCATCGGCCCGAAGTCGGCGCAGAGGATAGCGTTCTTTTTACTGTCCATTCCGAGGCAGGACGCCGTGGAGATCGCGAGGGCCATTGTCGAGGTCAAAGACAAAATCAAGTTCTGCTCCATCTGCTTCAATATCTCGGAAGGCGAAAGCTGCTCCATCTGCTCGGACCCGCGAAGGGATGAGACGGTGCTGTGTGTGGTCGAGGAGCCCAGGGACGTCATCGCGATAGAGCGGAGCGGGCGGTTCCGCGGGCGCTACCACGTGCTCGGCGGGGCGATCTCACCGATCGATGGGGTGGGCCCTGAGGAGCTGAGGTTCCGCGAGCTCGTCGGCCGGTTGCGCGACGGAAACGTAACGGAGCTCATCGCCGCCACCAACCCGAACGCCGAAGGAGAAGCCACTGCCCTGTATATGGCGCAGCTCGTTCGACCTCTCGGGGTAAGGGTGACGAGGATCGCACAGGGGCTGCCGGTGGGCGGAGATCTCGAGTATGCCGACGAGGTCACCCTGGGCCGAGCGCTCGACGGCCGCACCGACCTCTGAACCACGTCGGTCATTTTCCACTTTTCTTTACACTTTTTGGCGCACAGATCATTGAGATGTGCTTGTATTGCTGTTAGCATTGGGACATGCGGCGCTACAGAGAAACTGCACCTGAGACTATTTTTCACATCACTTCCCGGGGGAATGGGCAGCGGACGATATTCTTCGACGACCAGGACCGCCTCTATTTCACGTACCTGCTCGGTCGGGTGACCCGTGAAATGGACTGGCTCTGTCACGCCTACAGTCTGATGGATAACCATTACCACCTCCTCCTCGGAATACACGAGCTTAATCTCTCCTCCGGGATGCAACTTATCAATGGCCAGTACGCGAGGACGTTCAATGCTCGTCACGGAAAGAGCGGACACCTTTTCCAGGACAGGTTTGACTCGAATGTCGTAGACAGCGACGCATATTTCATGATCGCCGCCGGCTACATAGTGCTGAACCCGGTTAAAGCGGACATCGTGAGACATCCAGCCTCCTGGCCGTGGAGCAGCTATGCGCAGACAGCAGATGGCATCGCCGTCGCCGAATTTGTAACTGCCGAGGTTCTCTTATCGCTATTTTCGGACGAGATCGACAGTGCAAGAGCCGAGTACAAAGAGTTCGTGGGCGCCTGGCTCCAAATCATGCTCGAAGAGAAACACCTGAAAGCCGCATCTGAAAAGAGCGCAGTCATGCCCGAGAGGCCAGAACTGGAGGACATCTTCAGGGCGACGAACAGGCATCGCAACGAGTTGGTCGGCACAGCTTATTTCGAACATGGGTATAAGTTGCGCGAGATTGCGGACTTCCTGAGGCTTTCAACTTCTGGGGTCGCCAGGATAGTGAATTCCTTGAAGAAAAAAGTGTAAAGAAAAGTGGAAAATGACCGACGTCATTCGTATCTTAGGGATTCAATCGGGTCCAGGCGCGATGCCTTGCGCGCAGGGTAGACGCCGAAGAAGATTCCCACCAGCATCGAGAACACGAACGCCATCAACACGATCCATATCGTGACCTGCGCCCTCAGGTGGAACATCCAGTGATAGATCACCGACCCGAAGATGGCAAGCATCACCCCGATGAAACCTCCCAGCAGGCTGAGGGTCACGGCCTCGACCAGGAACTGCAGCATGATGTCCCTCGTCTTCGCGCCCACCGCCTTGCGGATGCCGATCTCGCGGGTCCGCTCAGTGACCGAGACCAGCATGATGTTCATGATCCCGATTCCACCCACCAGCAGCGATATCCCCGCGAGCCCTCCCAGCAGGTATGTCAGGATCTTGGTGATGTTCTGGGCGAACCCCAGGATGTCGCTCTGGGTTATCACTGAATACTCATCCGCGGAGAGCGTCTTGCCCAGCATGTTCTTGATTCTGCTCGCTTCCTGCAGCACCGTGTCGGTCGACTCCGCCTTTACCACGATGTTGTTCGGGTTCGAGCTCCCGAACAGCCGTATCGCAGTGGTGATCGGGACCCAGGTGAACGCGTCCTGGTCGAACACCAGGGTCTTGCCCCGCGTCTCCTGGATGCCGATCACCTTGAGCTTTCTGCCCTTGATGTCGATGTACTGGCCCACCGGGTCCTGACCTCCGAAGAGATCATTCGCCACGGTCTTGCCGATGACGGCCACGAGCCTGCCGGACTCCTCTTCGGCTTTCGAGAAGTACCTTCCCTCAGTGGTGGTGATGTCCCTGATATCGAACTCGTTGGCCGCGGTGCCCATGATCATCCCGAAGAAGCGCTTGGTGGGACCCTTGATGTAGAGCGAGCGCTGCACCTCTCCGCTCACCATGTCGGGGTTGCCCACGGCCTTGCCAATATCTTCGATCGTCTTGAGGGTGAACTTGTTGGTGGCGAATTGAGGCGCTCCCTGCTGCATGATGCTGCCGCCGAGCTCCATCTTGAACGGGACCACGATGATGAGGTTGGACCCGAGCCCCTGGATGCTGGAGGTGATCTCCGCGCGTGCGCCGGAGCCGAGCGACACCAGCAGGATCACCGAGCCGACGCCGATGATGACACCCAGCATGGTCAACAGGGACCTCATCTTGTTGGCCTTGAGCGCTGTCAGTGCCGTCAGTATGCTCTCGAAGATCTTCACTCTTGCGCGCCTTCCAGGTCTTCCTCGGCGGAAGGTTCCTCGTCTGGTGGCGGAGCTTCGGAGATGTGTCTCTTGACCTTGACCGGCTCTTCACCGCGGATCTTGCCGTCGCGGATATGGACGATCCTGTCGCCGTGCTCGGCGACCTCGCGCTCGTGCGTGACCATCACGAGGGTGATCCCGGCAACGTTCAGGTCTTGCAGTATCCTCAGGATATCTATTCCCGAGCGGGTGTCCAGGTTGCCGGTCGGCTCGTCCGCCATGATGATGGGGGCCTCGTTGATGAGCGCCCGCGCTATCGCCACCCGCTGCTGCTCTCCGCCCGAGAGCTGGTTCGGGTAGTGGTCGAGGCGGTGGCCAAGCCCGACCTTCTCGAGAGCCGCGACGGCTCTCCGCCGGCGCTCGCCCGTGCCCACGCCCCCGTAAAGCAGCGGCAGCTCCACGTTGTGCACGGCCGTGGTGCGCGCAAGGAGATTGAACTGCTGGAAGACAAAGCCGATCTTGTGGTTCCTCAAGTCCGCGAGCCGCGAAGAGTTCACCCTGCTGATATCCTCGCCGTCGATGAAGAGCTTACCGGAAGTCGGGTGGTCGAGGCATCCCATTATGTGCATGAGCGTGGACTTGCCGGAGCCCGAGGCGCCCATTATCACCAGGAACTCGCCCTGTTTGACTGCGAGTGACGCCCCTCTGAGGGCTTCGACGAGCTGGTCACCCATCCGGTAATGTTTAACCAGGTCGGTGGCCTCGACTATGGCATCCATGTGCTGCTCTGGCCTTCCGGACCCCTTCCGCTCTCCCGCGAGTGCCCTTTAGAACATGCGCGGAGCCGGGTTGATTGGCGAGGTCCCAGCGATTCGAACGGTGGCGTATTCAGAGCGGGGGCTCAGCCGGGATATCGGTCTGTGCGCGGGCAGAGAGGGCCGACCCCGGGATCGCTATTGCTTGACCCCCTGGCCGTCCTTGAGCTTTTCGACCCCTTTGACGACGACCTTGTCGCCGACCTTCACTCCCTCGACGATCTCGACCTGGTCCTCGGACGTGAGGCCGACGGTCACCGGGGTGAGGTGCGCCTTGCCGTCGACGACCTTGAAGACGTACTTCTTGCCGTTCTTCTCGACGATGGCGTCGATCGGGACGACGGTGGCCGACTCCTTGGTGGCGGTGACGACATCCGCTGTGCCCGTCATGCCGATCTTCAGGTTTACGTCCGAGGTGTTCATCTGGATCGTCACCTCAAACGCGGTCGCCCCCGCCTCGTTCTGGGTCGCGGTGTCGGCGACCTTGATGACTGTCCCCGTGTACTGCTTGCCGGGATACGCTTCGAGCGAGACAGTCGTCGGCTGGTTCACGGCGATCTTGGCGATGTCCGCCTCGTCGACTTTGGCCGTCATGCACATGTTCTTGAGGTCGACGATTGTGAATATCGGGGTGCCGGGCATGATGAAGGAACCCGCGACGACCGCCCCCGATGAGGGCATCCCTATGTTCCCGAGGCCTCCCGACAGGCCTGACAGCGAAGACAGGTTCAGGCCGGAGGGGATCATTCCGCTGAAGCTGCTCATGAGCGTGCTCATCAGGCTGTTGATGGATGAGCCGCCGGTCTGCGCGGTCACCAGGGTCCCCGAGACGGGCGCCACGATGGTTGCGGCCTGCAGGTTCTTCTGCGCGTTCTGTATGGACTTGTCGGCCGCGGCCTGTTGCGCGCCGGTGTCCATTCCGCCCCCTCCGCCGGTGGAGATGCTCGGGCGGTTGTTGACCCTGGCGAGGTACGCCTGGTAGCTGCTCTCGATCGTCTGGAGCGCGGCGAGACGCTGGTCTGCCGGCAGCGCCGGCACGACCATCTTCTCGAGGTTATAGAGGTTGGTGACCCCGGTGTCCACACTCGACAGCGCGGAGTTGACCGCCGAGCCGATGCCGGACGCGGCGCTCGACATGCTGTTGAAAGCCCCGGCGATCGACTGGATCGACTCCATGCTCGCCTCGGCGGAGAGCAACTGTTGCTGCAGGCTCGAAGTGTCGAGTTGCACGAGGGGCTGGCCGGCGGTTACCTGTTGTCCGTCCTGCGCGAAGACCTGCGCGACGGGCCCGTATACCTGAGGTATTACCTGGGTGGGATTCGCCGAGAGAAGGCTGCCCGCAACCATTACCTTCTCCTCGATTGCGCGCGGGCCGACCCGGCCTATCTCCACCTGGACCGAGCCGCCGCCGCAACCGGCCGAGACGACAGCGAGAAGCACTATTACTACGGCGACCTTGGCCGCGACAGCCGCATACTTTTGTAGCCGCACCTTGCCTCCAAACGAGATCGTGATGTTGGCGCTCGCCCCGGAAGCCCGGCGCGCCATCGAGTCTTTCGCCGCCTCGTGGATAAGCGCGCAGTTCGACCGGGACCTGTGTCATCAAAGTGTCAAAGGAAATGCCTGCTCCCGCAGCTTCGGGGCCTTTCGGCAATTCCTGGTCAGGTGCTCCTCAGCGGCCTAAATATATTTCTTATACCGCCGCATAGTCAATCGTCTTTCACATCCTGTGTCCACCTCTTGACAAGGGTCGTGTCCAGGCGCCGGGGCACTGTCTTTCTCGCGGCCGACCAGAACAGCAGGATCGTGAGCAGCAGCACCAGAGGTGGCAGAACGCGGAACGGGATGAGATAAAGGCCCCGCTCCCGCGCATCCTGCTCGCTCTAGTTGACGGCCACGGTACGGCGCTGGTCGGTGACAGGCACGCGCTCCACTCCGTTGACGCCGACAATGATGTCGTATTTGTTGAAAGGGCGCACGAGATAGCGGTGCATGTACACGAACGCGCCACCGCAGACGGCGACCTCCATCGCGATCAGCATCAGGGCGAAGAGGACGAGCCGGTAGCTCCACCTGACCCGCGGGCCGGCCGGCCGGACCGTGGCTGTCGAATCGAGCACAACCGCCTCAGGTTCTGAGTCCCCAGCCGCCCCGGCGCGGGTGTTCGTCCCTTCTGACAACTCGGGATGCTCCGAAATCCTCGAGCCGTGCATGACCTTGGAGAACTCCCAGAGCACCAGCTCGGGATTGTCCGGGATCCTTGTGACATGGCCGACCTTCGCGCCGCAGCAGCCGCAGTAGCTCCTGCCGTCCATCTCCGCGCCGCAGCAGTGGCAGTACTCGCCGCCCCGGGTCATGAGCCGCCGGCCGCTGGTATCCTGACTTGAAGAGACTTTCAATCCGCAGCAGACACAGACCTGGCCGCCGGTCGCGCGGGCGAAGTGATGGAGGCACCGCAAGCGGTTGACCTCGAACCTCTCGGCCCTGTCTTCGATTCGGCCGACATACGAGGTCCCGCAACTGGTGCAGACCGCATCACCGGGGCCGAGCTTCCGGCCGCATGAGGGACACCTGTAGTTGACGTTCTCGTCTATCGCTTCTTCGCCCCCTTCGGCCGTCGCAAGGGACGGTTGACGAGCTGTTGGGTCAAGTAGAGGGCGAGCAAGGTCACGACGAGTAGAGGCCCTGAGACAGTATAGATTATCGGTACGATGGTGCCCCAGACCGTATTGGATTGCGGAGGTATGAGCCAGAGCGGGTCTGACTTGGCAGGGTCGGCCTGGAGATGGCCCGACACTTCCTTCGCCGCTTCCGTGAGCAGGCTGGAGAAAGCGCGCGAGGAAGACATCCACAGTTTTACGAAGGGCGAGCCGCCGCCGGCCTTGAGGTCGGCGTAGTCGTTGATGTTGGAGTAGTCATGGAGCCGGTAAGCGGAATCCCCGGGACAGCGAGCGGCAAACTCCCGTAGAGCAGCCTGCGCGGACTGGTCATGGTCAAAGGGGGTCATCAACCAGGGGTCAGACAAGGTTCCGGGTCTCTCGAGACTCTGTACGAGGGCCAGAAAGTAATGCCCTGTTGAGACTGACTCTGCCGCCACCCTGTTCCACACGTCCTTTGAGTATTGCACCAGGTCTCTGGCCGCTTGGATGGTCGCCCCCGACGTCCTGAAATTAGCCAGCGCTTCCACCGGGGTCGCCGGCGGCTCGGGAGGCGCGGCAACCGCGGTGCGGATCACAAAGAGCGTCCCGATGACCGATACATGGACGGCGATTATCACCAAGAGGGCCAACAGGACTCGCGCTTTCCTGGTGCTCTTGATCCTGAAAACGTAGTTGGGGTCTCTCTGCTCCAGGAAAGAGTCGTACTGGGCGAAAGCCAGTAGGGTCTTGTCCCGCTTCGAGGGGCTGATCGAGCGTGACCGTACAGGGGCGCCGCAACAGGTGCAGTATGCGTCTCCGCGCAGCGCAGCGCCGCACCGTATGCAGACCAGCCCGAGCCTCGTGCCCTTCGACACAGCGCCGGTCACCGGGAGAGGGGCGCCGCAGCGCACGCATACCCACGGCTGACCCGACCCGGCGAGGCAGTGGGGGCAGTCTTGGGCGGTGATCCCGAAACGGGCTGCCCTGGAACGGATGAAGGCCGCGCAGGGCCTTCCGCAGTGCCCGCAGACGGCGTCGTGCGGCCCGATGAACCTGCCGCACCCCTGGCATCTATCGAGTTCGACCCGGGCGCCGTGCTTCTCGGATTGTGGTCCCATGGTCGCTATGCTCCCTGCGCGTTGCCCCGGCTTGCGTAGTACTACACAGCGTGCCGCTAACGAGGATTATATCCGATGCCAGACGAGCGCTTGAGAGGGATCGGGACGCAGAGAAGCCTTGCCGCCGGCCTCACAGCCGGAAGAAAAGGGCCAGGAACAGAATGAGGCCGTTGTAGATCGCGTGCCCAGTGATCGGAGCGCCGAGAGTCCGGTTCCGCTCGTAAATGTAGCAGAGCCCCCAGCCCAGGAGGAAACGCGGCAGGAACCCTATGAGCTCGAAGTGCGCCGCGGCGAAGAGAAGGCCGTTCACTATCATCGCCGGCTGCTTGTCCATCCTGTTGCGGAGCGCCGGATAGAGATAGCCGCGGAAGAATATCTCCTCGCAGACCGGCGCGAGTACGACCAGGGTGAATGCCAGCAGCAGTATCAGGTACGGGCTGATGCCCCCGCCGGAGATCTTGTTGACCGAGTTGGAGACCATGTCCGTGTTGGTCGGCCCGAAAAGCTTGGTCACAATGTAGGAGACCAGGATGGCTGCTACGAAAAGCGGGAGCCCCACTGCTATTCCCCACCCAACGCCTTTCCCCAGCCCCTCGAGCCGGAGGCCCAGAGCGGACAGGTGGCTCCCGTGCCGCACCTTGACAGAGTAAAACGTTCCAGCCAGCAGGAACGCGTAGAGGATGGCGCTCGAGAAGAAGATGAGCAGAAAGGCGGCAGTGGTCGTGGCGAAGGCGCTCTTGAGGACCGTGTATACGAGCACGGACAGGATAGAAGCCGCGACGAAAGCGATACCGAAGATGATGACGGCTTCGCCGACACCCCAGGGCGTGCCTTCGAAGACCACCGGGCGCGCCGGGCGATACGGAATGGGCGGCGGAGGATAGCCGTAATACGGAGGCGGAGGCCCGCCCGTCCAGGCGCCTGGAGGCGGTGGTGGGCCGTACCCCGGCGGCGGACCCTGTGAGGGGTACCCGTGCGGCGGCGGATAGCCCGGGTCCGGGTGGTAGTGCAGCGGGGCGGGAGCGGACACCCTTGAGCGATCGAGGCACGACTTGCAGTAGTTCTTGTTCCCGTAGACCAGCCGGCAGTAAGCGCACATCAGGCGGCCGCAGCTCACGCAGCGCGCGACCACGGGGGCGGATGGGTGCTCGTTACACCCCGGGCTGGTGCCTCCCGGCGGGCACGTCGTCTCCATTTGGAATGAGCCCCCTCTGCTTTGTCGCAGCGCCTTCAGTCAAGCAGGAGTTCAGCTATCTGGACCGCGTTGAGCGCTGCGCCCTTTCGCAGGTTGTCACTGACTATCCAGAGGTTCAGGGCGTTGGCGGCCGAGTAGTCCTTGCGTATCCTTCCGACGTACGAGGGGTCTTTGCCCTCGCAATCGACGGCAAGCGGGTAAGAGTCCTGCGACGGGTCATCGATCACCACGACGCCCTGCGCCTGACGCAACACCTCTCTGGCCTCCTCAGCCTCGACCGGCTTCTTGAACTGGCAGTTGACCGACTCGCTGTGACCTACAAAGACAGGGACGCGGACACAGGTCGCGGTCAGCAGCATGCCCGGCACTCCCATGATCTTTCTGGTCTCCTCGACCATCTTGATCTCTTCCTTTGTGTAGGCGTTATCGAGGAAGACGTCGATGTGCGGCAGGCAGTTGTAGGCGATCTGGTGCGGATAGACTTCGGCGCTTACCTCTTTGCCGGCCTCGACATCGAGTATCTGCTGCTTCAGCTCCTCGACCGCATTCTTGCCGGTGCCCGACACTGACTGGAAAGTGGTGACCACCACCCTCTCGAGCCCGAATGCCCTGTGAAGCGGGTCAAGGACTACGACCATCTGGATAGTAGAGCAGTTCGGGTTCGCGATGATGCCCTTGTGCTTGAAAGTGTCGCCGGGATTCACCTCGGGGACGACCAGGGGCACCTCGGGGTCCATCCGCCAGGCGCTGGAGTTGTCGATCACCACCGCGCCCGCGCCCGCAGCGATGGGCGCGAACTTACTGGATATCGAGCCTCCGGCTGAAAACAGCGCTATGTCGATCCCGTCGAACGATTCCTCGTCCAGCACCTCCACGGGAAGCGTCTCGCCGCGGAAGTCGAAGGACTTGCCGCGCGAGCGCTCGGACGCGAGCAGGCGAAGGCGTGCGACGGGAAAGTCGCGCTGCTCCAGTATTCTCATGAACTCCTGGCCAACCATGCCGGTCGCGCCGGCGATGGCAATCCTTGGCTCTCTCATGGTCTCCTCCAGCGGCCTGTCGATTCCTCATGCGCCTCGGCGGGCAGGCGTTTAGTGGTTGTAACGGTTTGGCTTATCAAACGGTTTCCACGCCCGAGTGCGGACCCCTGCTACTTCTCCAGTCCGAAGTAGTCGTGCAGATTCCGGACGGCTTTCTCGCCGTCTTTCTGCCGCACCACGCAGGATATCTTGATCGGCGACGTCGAGATCATCTCGATGTTGATGTCGTTGTCAGCGAGCGTCTGGAACATGCCTGCGGCGATGCCGGGGTGAGTTCGCATCCCGGCGCCGATGAGGCTGATCTTGGCGATCTCGTCATCGGAGTGGACGCCGGCCGCCCCCACCGCATCGCCGATCTCACCGGCGACCTGGCGGACTTTTTCCAGGTCGTCCCTGCTGACCGTGAACGAGATGTCAGTCCGTGCCTGCTCGCTCACGTTCTGGATGATCATGTCAACGTTGACGTTTGCGTCGGCGAGCGCGCCGAAGAGACGCGCGGCAACTCCGGGCCGGTCCGGGACGCCGATGACGGTGACTTTCGCCTCATCGAAGTCGTGGGTGACGGCGCTGATTATCGCTTTTTCCATGATCTCATCCTCGCTCTTGACCCAGGTCCCCTCTCCTTCGTGGAAGGAGGACCTCACGTGCAGGGGTACATTGTAGTTGCGGGCGTATTCCACCGAGCGCGATTGGAGGACCCGCGCGCCGGTCGCGGCCATCTCGAGCATCTCCGGGTAGGAGACGGTGTCGAGCTTCTGCGCCGCGGGGACGACCCTGGGGTCGGCGGTGAAGACGCCGTCGACATCAGTGAATATCTCACAGTAGTCGGCGTGGAGCGCCGCGGCCAGCGCGACCGCAGTGGTGTCCGAGCCGCCCCGGCCCAGGGTGGTGATCTCACCTTCACTGGTGACGCCCTGGAAGCCGGCGACCACTACGACACGCCCCTTGCGAAGCTCCTGGATGACGCGGTCCGCGCCGACGTGCCTGATCTTGGCATTGGTGTGGCCGGTGTCGGTCAGCATCTCGACCTGCTGGCCCGTCATGCTTATCGCGTCCTGTCCGAGCTCGTTCAGCGCCATCGCGAGCAGCGCCATGGAGACCTGCTCGCCGGTGGAGAGCAGCATGTCCATCTCGCGCTCGGGTGGGGAGCTCGATATCTGGCCGGCAAGCTCGACGAGCTCGTCGGTGGTCTTGCCGAGGGCGCTCACCACCACTACCACGTGGTCGATGCGCTTCTTACTCGCCGCCACCCTGCGCGCCACGTTCTTGATCTTTTCTACGTCGCCGACGGATGTTCCGCCGAACTTCTGTACTACCAGGGACATCTTTCACCTCGTCAGTGAACAACGAACCCCGACCGGTCCGCGGGGTTCGCCTATTTAGTATAGCAAATCACGGGCAGGGGTCAGGCACCGTCCACTTTCTTGTCCACGCAAGGCTCCGCGACGTTTGATTCTTTGCTTGTATTGCTGATACAATTCAAGCATGCCACGGCAACCCAGACTGGAAATGCCCAACACCATCTATCACATAACTATGCGAGGAAACGCGCAGCAGGATATCGTTACCTCTGATAACGAAGGTGCGCTCTTCCTTGAGATGCTGGGGCGGACAGTCGAGGACTTTGGGTGGACCTGCCACGCTTTCTGTCTGATGAACAACCACTACCATCTTGTGGTGCAGATCGAACACGAGAACCTGTCACAGGGCATGCAACGGCTGAATGGGAAATACGCGGCTGCCGTAAATGCGCGAAAGAGGCGAAGTGGCCATCTTTTTGAGGGGAGGTTTTATTCCAGGATAGTTGATAACGAAGCGTACTTCTTTGCCGTGTCCTGCTATATCGTCCTGAACCCGGTGAGGGCGTTCCTTGTCAAACAGCCTGCATCATGGAGATGGTCGAGCTACCAGAAGACCGCCTTCGGCGGGAGCCACCCCGGATTCTTGAAACCCGACTTCCTGTTATCGCTGTTCGGGGATGAACGGGATCTGGCGCGGACAGCCTACATGGAGTTCATCAACGAGTCGATGGAGGAGAATCATGATGGGCCCGAGCGCCTCCGGGAGTTACAGCCTGCGACCAGACGCGATCTTGAGGACATATTCAAAGACCCTTCCAGAGGGCGAAATGAACTTATTGAGGACGCTTACTTCATCTACGCGTACAGAATAAGAGAGATTGCACACCACTGTGGAATTTCCAAAAGCATGGTAGGCAAAATCGTTAGAAACTCTAAGCGGAGGGTGGACAAAAAGGTGGACGGTGCCTGACCCCTATGTGGGGGTGCGCTCGGATTCCTTGTAGCGCAGCACGCTCTTGTCGAGCGGCCCCAGCTTCTTCGCGGTCTCCACGATGTTCTTGACGGCCTCCGCCCACTTCTCGCCCTCCGCGGCAGAGATCCAGGCCAGTTGCAGGCGCTCCGGGTCCATGCCCAGGTCTGCGAGGTAGTCCTTGAGCGCGAAGAAGCGCGCCTCAGTCATGAGGTTGGCGCTGATGTAGTGACAGTCGCCGATATGGCAACCGGACATCAGGACCGCGTCCGCGTTGTTTCGGAAAGCCTCGAGCACGTAGAGCGGGTCGATGCGCGCGGAGCACATCAGCCTGATGATGCGGACGTTCGGCGGGTACTGGAAACGGCTGACACCGGCGAGGTCCGCGCCGGCGTACGAGCACCAGTTGCAGGTGAACGCCAGGACCTGGGGCTGGTAGTCCGGCCCGGGCTTCGAAGGCTCGGGGAACGCAGCCTTGATCTGTGCGAGCGTCTGGTCCTCGGTGAAGTGCTGGGTGCGGATCGCCAGCGTCGGGCACCCGGCCGCGCAAGCGCCGCAGCCCTTGCACAGCGCCGCGTTGATGCTGGAGACCCAACGGCCCTTCTCGTCGGTGATCATCTCGACCGCGCCGAACGGACACACCCAGGCGCAGAAGCCGCATCCGATGCAGCTCTCGGGATCGACGCTTGAGGTGATTGCTTCCGTGAAGACGGTCTCCTTGCGCATCGGGTTCACGGCGTGCGACGCCGCGGCGTGCGCCTGCGCGATGCTCTCGGCGATGTCCTTGGGACCCTGCGCGGTCCCGCAGACGTAGATCCCGTCAGTGGCGAAGTCCACCGGGCGAAGCTTGACGTGCGCCTCGAAGAAGAACTTGTCCTGGCCGACGGAGACCCGCAACATCTTGGCGAGGTCGAGGCCTCCCTGAGTCTGCACCAGCGGGGAGGAAAGGATGACCATATCCGCGGGTATCTCTGCCTCGCGCTGCATCAGTTCCATGTAAGTCTTGACCTTGAGGCGGCCGTCGTCGGCCGACACCTCAGGCCTGCGCTCCGGGCTGTACTTCCTGAAGCGGATCCCCATCGAACGCGCCTTCTTGTACCACTCTTCCTGGATGACCCCGTAGACCTCGATGTCGTTGTGCAGCACGCTCACGTTTGCCTCAGGGAACTTCTCCTTCAGCGCGATGGCGTTCTTGATGCCCACCATGCAGCAGATGCGGTTGCAGTAGGTGACCCGCTGGCCCCTGCTGCCGACGCAGCCGATGATGACCGCGTCCTTGATGTCGGGCACGCGGCCCTCCTTCAACATCAACTCGAGCTGGCCCTGGGTTATCACGTTTTCAAGCTCTCCGTAGCCGTAGAGGCCTTCAGGCTTCATCTCCTCAGCGCCAGTGGCCACGACCACCGTGCCCACCTTGAAGGTCTCGTCACGGTCCCCGAGGCCGACGGTCACGTCGAAGTTGCCGAAGTACCCATTGACGGACTTGAGCGTCGCGCCGGTATAGAGGTGGATGTTCTCAGCGGCTTTGATCCGCTTGAGGTAGTTGGAGATCACCTGGGCGGGGTCGGCGTCGGTGGGGGTGAGCCTGTCGAGGCTGCGCATCATCCCTCCGACTTCCGCCTCCTTCTCGACAAGGTAGACCTGGTATCCCTGAGCGGCGATCGACAGCGCCGCGGTCATGCCCGCAATCCCTGCGCCTATCACGCAGGAGGCAGGGAAGATGTCGATCGAGATCTCCTTGAGGGGTTCCAACAGAGTGGCCCTCATCACGCTCATGCGCACGAGGTCCTTGGCCTTGGCTGTTGCTGCGTCCCACTCGTGCATGTGGACCCAGGAGCACTGGTCGCGGATGTTCGCGAATTCGAACAGGTACTTGTTGAGCCCCGCCTCCTCGCATGCGGCGCGGAACAGCGGCTCGTGAGTACGCGGCGTGCACGACGCCACGACGACGCGGTTGAGATCGTGCTCCTTGATTGCTTGCTTTATGGCCTGGATGCCGTCCTCGGCGCACGTGTAAAGGTTGCGCGTCGCGAAGACCACGTGAGGCAGCGTCGCGGCGTATTCGGTCACGTCCGCGACGTCGAGGAAGCCCGCTATATTACTGCCACAATGGCAGATGAAAACTCCGATGCGGGGCTCTTCCTTCGCTGTGCCTGCCGCCCTGGCAGCGGGGGCTTCCGCCTCCACCTTCGGGGCCGCCGGCTCTTTGCTCCTGGTCGCTGCCTTCTTGCTCGTGTCCTTCTTCGGGGACGACGATCTGGCGGCCGCCTTGCTACCGGCCGCTCTCTTGTCAGCCAAGGCCATTCCTTTCGGTACTGCTATATATTTTTTCCGGGCTTCCGCCTGCCAACCGGGAAGCCCGCGCGCCGGAAAGACGCCGGCGCTCGTCAGTTGGTGCTACCTCTTCCGCGCGGCAGCCTTCTTCTTTGCAGGCTTCTTCGCTGCCTTCTTCTTCGCGGGCGCCTTCTTCTTCGCTGCGGCC
>DAIUEJ010000001.1:58028-72635 GCA_036845225.1 Candidatus Anoxymicrobiaceae bacterium
TCTTCTTGGCCGGAGCCTTCTTCTTCGCCGTCTTCTTCTTCGCTGCTGCCATCTCCTACCTCCTATCTCCCAGACCCGGCTTTTGCCGAAGCCTTCTTACCGACGAACTCTTTGATCGTCTGTGCTGCCCTGTCTGCCGCGCCGCCCCCCTGGGTCACCGCATCGGTCACATCCATCGGTCGCGTGCAAGCGCCAGCTATGTAGATCCCGGGCACGTTGGTATCCATTGGAGCGAGCAGGTCGTCTTGCGCCTTGAAGAAATCGAACTCATCCATCTTCACGCCGAGAGCTTCTCCCAGCTTCTCTATCCCCGGAGGCGGGACGAACGCAGTCGATAACACGACCATGTCCACTTCCATTTTCTTCACGCCACCGCTTTCCGTGTCGTCGTACCACACGTAAAGGTTCTTCGTCTCCGGGTCCTCTGTAATCTCTCCCGGCCTCGCTCTGACGTAAGTGATGCCGTACTCGTCGGCACCTCTCCTAATATATTCGTCGAATCCCCTGCCAAATGCTCTTAAGTCAGTATAGAAGATTATATTCTCCGTGTCGTCATGGTGCATGTAAGCGAGCATCGAATCTTTCGTAGCGTACATGCAGCAAACGCTGCAACAGTAAGGATGCCCGCTGCGCACATCGCGCGCGCCGACGCATTGTATGTAAGCGATGCGCTTCGGCCTCTCGTCGTCGGAGCGGCGCTTCAGGTGACCGCCCGTCGGTCCGCTCGCGTTGATGAGTCGCTCGTATTCCATCGAGTGTATTACGTTCGCGAACCTTCCGTAACCGTACTCGGTGACTGGCGTCGGGTCGTAAATGTCGAGGCCTGTCGCGACGATGACGGCGCCGACCTCGAGAGTCACCACTTCTTCTTTCTGCTTGAAGTCTATCGCTCCGCGCTGGCACGCCTCGATGCACTGGCTCTTGCACTTGCCCTTCGATAGCAACAGGCATCGCTCCTCGTCGATGATCGCGACTCGCGGGACCGCCTGCATGAACGGTATATAAGCCGCGCCGCGCATGCTGAAGTTCTGGTTCCACTCGTCGGGTATCCTGCCCGCGAGCGCGCATGCCTGCGTGCAGGCGTCGCAGCCCGTGCATTTCGTCTCGTCCACGTGACGGGCGCGCTTGCGTACCTTCACCTTGAAATTGCCCGCCTTGCCGGTGAGGCCCTCGACCTCGGAGCAGGTGAGCACGTCGACGTTGGGATGGTTGAAGCAGGTGATCATCTTCGGCGCGAGGATGCAGATAGAGCAGTCGTTGGTGGGGAACACCTTGTCGAGCAGCGCCATGCGGCCGCCGATGGACGGCTGCTTCTCGACCATGTAGACGTGCATCCCCTTGTCCCCGAGGTCGAGGGCCGCCTGTATCCCGCAGACCCCGCCGCCGATGATGAGTACTGATTCGGACATTAACTCTTACTCCTGGTCTTGGCTTTCGCAGGCTTTGCGGCCTCGACGAGGCCCAGCGCTTCAGCGACTATCGATGTGAAATCTTCTATAGGGATATCGACCGCGGCGCGGTCACCCGGCACCTTGCCCGACAGCGCGCAACGGAAATGTATCTGGCACTTGGGGCATGCCGTCACCAGCACGTCCGCGCCCGTCGCCTTCGCCTCCGCGAGCCTCGCCATCTGGATGCTCTTGGCGGTGGCGCCGCACGAGACCCACGAGCTCACACCGCAACAGATGGCGTCCGCGCCGCTGTGCTCCATCTCGACCAACTCGACCCCGGGGATCGCTTCCAGGACTCTCCTCGGCGCATCGTACACGCCCATGTAGCGCCCAAGCCGGCACGGGTCCTGGTAAGTGACAGTCTTTGCGACCTCGTTGCCGAAGGAGAGCTTGCCCGCGTCGATGCGGTCCGCCAGCAGCTCGGAGATGTGCATGACATCTATGTCCCAGCCCTTGACCACCTTCGGGTACTCGCTCGCGAGAGTCTGGTAGCCCTCCGGGCAGGAGACGACGATGCGCTTGACGCCGGCGGCCTTGAAAAGCTCTGCGTTCTTCTTCGCCAGCGCCTCGAAGCGCGCCGGGTCACCCGCGAAGAGCAGGTCATGCCCGCAGCAGCGTTCGTCCGGGAGCACGACCGGGGTTATGCCGGCGGCGTTCAGGATGGCGACGGAGTTGCGTGCGATGTCGAGCGAGCTCGGCGAGATGTGGCCGTGGCTGACGTCGAAGTGCGGAAGGCACCCGACGAAGAACATAACGTCGGACTTGGCTGTCGCCTTCGGCTTTGTCTTGAGGCCTTGCAGCCAGGAGGTTCGCTCCTGGGTCAGGCCGTCGGCGGCCATCATCCGCATCCACGAGTACATCTGCCCGGACTGTGTCGGGCATCCATCGAGTCCCAGGTCGAGGGCCTCGACGCGCGAGTCCCTGATGAACTCGGAGAACCGCACGTTGTACGGGCACCGCTCCTCACACGTCCTGCAGGTCAGGCAGTCCCACAACTGCTGGCTGGTCTCGAGCTCGCCGTGCAGCTTCTCGAGCGACTGTTCGACGGTCGCTCGCGGGCTGAACTCGCTGTCGCGCCTCGAGACCGGGCAGGACGCGGTGCACTTTCCGCACTCGACGCAGAGGTATGCGTCGGTCCGCTTCATTATCTCGTCGGCGTCGATCGGTGGGGCGGCCGCGGTCTTTTTCGCTTTGGCGAGCGGGTTCGGCCCGAGCTTCTTGAGGGCCTTCGAGAAGTCGGCAATCTCGCTCGCGAACACCTCACCCTCGTTGGCGTTGATCCACTTGATGCGGAGCCTGTCGGCGCCGAGGCCGAGCAGCGTCAGCAGTTTCTTCGTGCTCTCCACCTGATCGCGGGCCTTGAGGTTGCCGCTGATGTAGTGGCAGTCAGCCTCATGGCAGCCGCCGACCAGCACGCCGTCGGCGCCTTCCTCAAAAGCCTTCAGGATGAAGGACGGCTCGACGCGCCCGGAGCACATCACGCGCACCAGGCGGACGTTGGTCGGATACTGAATGCGCGAGACGCCGGCGTAATCGGCGCCAGCATAGGCGCACCAGTTGCAAACGAACGCTACTATCTCAGGCTCTGCCATTCGTCAGACCTTCTGTTTCTTCGAGGCGGGCGCTTCGGGCCGCACGGCTTCTATCATCGCTTCTATCTGCTTGTCGGTGAAGTTCTTCATCTCGATCGCGTTGCTCCAGCACGCCACCGCACACATGCCGCAGCCGACGCAGAGGGCCTCGTTGACCTCCGCGACGAGCCTGCCGTCCTCTTTTTCCCGGACCGCCACGGCGCTGAACTCACAGGCGTTCTCGCACTCGCCGCAACCGCGGCAGAAGCGCTCCTCCACGCTGGCTACCGCGCCTTCGCCCATCACGAACTCCTTGGAGAGGATGGTCGCCGCGCGACCGGCAGCAGCCGCTCCCTGGCTGATCGCCTCGTCGATGAGCTTGGGATAGTGGCACATGCCGGCGACGAAGATGCCCGCGGTGGCGAAGTCAACGGGGCGCAGCTTGACGTGCGCCTCGAGGAAGAAGCCGTACTCATCGACGGGGACCTTCATCATCTCGGCGAGCTCGCGATTCGATCCCTCAGCGACCACCGGCGCCGAGAGCACCAGCAGGTCTGCCGGGATCTCAAGGGAGACCGGGAGGTCGGGAGTCTTTACCTTTACGGTGACACCGCCCTTGGACTCGATCACCTCGGGCTTGGCGTCCACCTCGAAGCGGACGAAAGTGACGCCCGCCTCGCGGGCGAGCCGGTAGAGGTTCTCTTCGGCGAGGCCGTAGGCCATGATGTCGCGATAGAGGATGTAAACGGCGGTGTCAGGGCTCGCGCCCTTGATGGCGAGCGCATTGTTGAGCGCGGAAGTGCAGCAGACGCGGCTGCAGTAGGGGCGCTCCGGCTCGCGGGACTCCACGCACTGGATCATCACCACGGATTTCGCCTTGAGCCCCTTCGCAAGGACCTCCTCCAGCCCGGTCTGGGTCACCACCCTGTCGCTCTTGCCGTACAGGTAAGAGGTGGGCACGTGTTCCTTGCCCCCGGTGGCGAGGATGACCGTGCCCGCGTCGATCTCGCGGTTCTTGCCCGAGGTTTCGACCAGCGCCTTGAAGTTGCCGATGTAGCCCGAGAAGCCGGTGAGCTTCGCGTCCGTTATCACCTCGACGGAGTCGAGCGAGGAGAGCTCTTTCTTCATCGCGCCGAAGTCGGCCATCATATTTTTCAGCTCTTCGTTGCCCGGGATGTCAGGCACCTCGCGTATGCCGCCGCCGAGTTCGGACTCTTTCTCGAGGAGGTAAGTCTTGTAGCCGGCGCGCCCCAGCTCCAGCGCGGCCGCCATGCCCGCCAGGCCGCCGCCCACAACCAGGGCGGCAGGCGTCACCTTGACCGGCATCTGCGGGAGAGGCTCGAGCAGCCTCGCGCGCGCCACCGACATGCGCACCAGGTCCTTCGCCTTGGCGGTGGCCTTCTCGGGCTCGCCCGAGTGGACCCACGAGCACTGGTCGCGGATGTTGGCGAGGTCGAAGAGGTAGCGGTTGAGCCCGGCCTCGCGGATGGTCTCGCGGAAGAGGGGCTCGTGAGTGCGCGGGGTGCAGGCCGCCACCACGACCCGGTTGAGGCTGTGGCCGCTGATGGCCTCCTTGATCCTGTCGCAGGACTCGCCCGAACAGGTGTATATATTACTCTCGGCGTACGCGACGCCCGGCAGGCCCTCTGCGTACTCGGTCACCGCGGCAACGTCCACCACGCCACCGATGTTCTTCCCGCACGAGCAGACGAAAACGCCCACGCGGGGCTCGCTCCCGTCAAGCTCGATCTCGGGCGGATACTCCTTGCGTGAGACTTCCGTGCCGCGGGCACCAGCCAGCAGCGCTCCGGCCTTGGCGGCGGCGCCGGATGCCTGGGCGACGGTCTCGGGGATGTCCTTGGGCCCGGCCGACGAGCCGCAGGCGAAGATGCCGGCCGCAGACGTGTCGATCGGCGCGGTCTGCTTCGAGGCGACGAAACCGAACCGGTCCAGCTCGACTCCCGCTGCCTGGAGCGGCTCGAGGGAGCCCGGGTTCAACCCGACCGATAGCACCACGAGGTCGAAATCTTCGGTCTGCCACTTGCCCTCCGGGTCCAGGTAACGGATAGAGAGCGAGTCGGGCCCCGCGACCTCGACGGCGGGGACCTTGAAGCGGGTGAACTTGACACCGTATTCTTCGGCGGCGCGGTTCTTGAACTGCTCGAAGCCTTTGCCGAAGGTGCGCATGTCAATATGGAAGATGTGACAGTCGATATCGGGATCGTGCTCCTTGATGACGGTCGCTTCCTTGACGGCGTAGGTGCAGCAGACGCTCGAGCAGTACGGGTTGTACTTCTCGTCACGCGAGCCCGCGCACTGGATGAACGCGATCTTGGAGGCGTGCTCGCCGTCGGATGGCTTCACCACCCGGCCAGCGGAGGGGCCGCTCGCGCACATGATCCGCTCGACCTCGATGGAAGACACCACGTTGGGGTGCTCCGGGTGGTACGAGCGCAGGTCTTCTATCTTGCGAGGCTCGGCGCCGGAGGCCAATATGACGGCGCCCACGTTCAAGGTCGCCTTCTCTTCTTTCATGTCGAAATCGATGGCGCCCGCCACGCACGCTTTGATGCAAGGGCTCTTGCACTTGCCCTTGGTGAGCTGGAGGCACTCGCCCGGGTCTATCAGGGCGACCCGCGGGACTGCCTGGGCGAACGGGACGTAGCACGCGCTCCGCTTGGAGAGCCCCACGTTGAACTCGTCGGCGATACGGCCCGCGAGGACGCAGGCTTCGCTGCAGGCGCCGCAGCCGGTGCAGAGCTCGGTGTTGATGTAGCGCGCCTTCTGCGTGTAGGTGACCTTGAAGTCGCCGGGCTTGCCCTCGATCTTGTCCAGGTCGGCGTAGGAGATGATCTCGATGTTCGGGTGCTGGCCCGTTTCCACGAGCTTCGGAGACAGGATGCACATCGAGCAGTCGTTGGTCGGGAACGTCTTGTCGAGCATTGACATGACCCCGCCGATGGCGGGACCGCTCTCGAGCAGGTACGCCCGGTAGCCCGACTCGGCAAGGTCGAGCGCGGCCTGTATTCCTCCTATTCCTCCTCCGACTACGAGGACGGAACCTCTCTCAGCCATTTACTGCGGTCTCCTTGTCAAAATGCAAAAAGGTGCCTGTCCCTGTTTTGCGTTACCATTCCTCGGCGCGGGGCGCAGGGGCTTTGGCGTCGCACTCGGCGCGGTAAACGAGCGACTCGTAGTACGCGTCGACCCCTCGCTGTATCTCTTCTATCTGCTCGGGCTTCAGGTGGCGGAACCGCCCCTGAGGCTTAAGGTAATCGATCACGGGCTTACGCGTCTCCATCACCATGTCCAGCTTGAGCTTGCCGTCCACCACCTCGTATAGCGGGAAGACCCCGGTCTCCACCGCCAGCCGGCCTATCTCCACCGCCATGTCTATGGGATGCCGCCACCCCGTGGGGCACGGCGAGAGCACGTGCAGGTACGTCGGGCCCTCGGCCTCGAGCGCACGGCGGGTCTTGTTCATGAGGTCGAGCGGATAGCTCGGGCATGCCGTGGCGAGGTACGGGATGTCGTGCGCTGCGACTATCTTGGGCAGGTTCTTCTTGGGCGTCTGCTGGCCGAACGACTCCTTGCCGCTGGGGCTCGTGGTGGTGCTGGCGCCCCACGGCGTCGCCGACGAACGCTGGATGCCCGTGTTCATGTAGGCCTCGTTGTCGGTGCAGACGTAGGTGAAGTTGTGCCGGCGCTCCAGCGCGCCCGAGAGCGCCTGGAGCCCGATGTCGGCGGTCCCCCCGTCGCCGGCGACCGCGATGATGTTGACCTTGCCCTCCGGGTAGCGGCCCTTCTTCCTCAGGATCTTGATGCCCGCCTCCACCCCGGATGCCACCGCGGCGGCGTTCTCGAACGCCACGTGTATCCACGGCACGCGCCAGGCGGTCTCCGGGTAGGGGCTGGTGATGATCTCCATGCAGCCCGTCGCGCTGCAGACTATGGTGTTGGGCCCGGCGACCTTGAGGACCTGTCGGAGCGCCAGCGCCTCGCCGCAGCCCTGGCACCCACGGTGGCCTTCGGCGAACAGCTCGCGCGGCGGGAGTAGTCGCGGTATGAATTCGACGTCCTGCTTGTCGGCCATCTACTCTCTCACTCCGATCATCTTGTATTCGTCTGTGTAGCCGCTCTCGAGGGCCTCCTCGGTCTGAGCGACTATGGTGTAGAAATCTTCAATGGTGACGTCGCGGCCGCCGAGCCCCGCGATGAAGCCCACCACTGCGGGCTTCTTCTCGAGGGGATAGAGGCACGACCGCAGCTCGCTCGCGATCGGACCGCCCGGCCCGCCGAACGACAGCGCCCGGTCGACCACCGCGACCGCCTTTGCGCCCGCGACCGCCTTGCGCATGTCCTCGAACGGGTACGGCCTCCAGAGCCGCGTGCGGACCAAGCCGACCTTCTTACCCTCGTCGCGCATCCTGTCCACGGCGATCCGGGCGGTCCCCGCGATAGCCCCGATCAGGTTGATGATGACCTCGGCATCGTCGGCGCGGTAGGACTCGATGGGCTTGTACGCGCGGCCGAACTTTTCCTCGAAGCTCTTCCAGACCTCCAGCACCACGTCGTACGAGCCCCGCAGCGCCATGTCCTGCTGTTTCTTTATCTCCGTGTAGATCTCGGGGAAGCCGACCGGCCCGATGGTCACCGGCTTCGCCGGGTCGAGGATGACCTGCGGCTCGTAGGTCGGCAGCCACTCATCCACGTCTTCCTGGCTTTCCATCTCGAGCGGCTCGACCACGTGGGAGAGGGTGAACCCGTCGATGTTGATGCCCGTCGGCAGCAGCACCCGCTTGTCCTCGGCGATCTTGAAGCAGCACAGCGTGAGGTCGAACGCTTCCTGCCCGGTCTCCGCGAACATCTGGATCCAGCCCGCATCGCGTTCGGCCATCACGTCGCTCTGGTCTCCCCAGATGGACAGGGGCGCGGAGAGGGCGCGGTTGGCGATTGCCATCACTATGGGGAACCTCAGGCCCGAAGCGATGAAAAGCATCTCGTGCATGAGCGCGAGGCCCTGGCTGGACGTCGCGGTGAAAGTCCGCGCGCCGACCGCGGCGGTCCCGCAGCAGGCGCTCATCGCGGAGTGCTCGGACTCCACCATGATGAACTCGGCGTCGAGGTCGCCGTCGGCGACCATCTGGGCGAGCTCCTCGACGATGTGCGTCTGCGGCGTGATGGGGTAGGCCGCGACCGCGTCCGCCCGCGCCAGCTTCACCGCCTCCGAGACGGCCAGCGAGACCTCGAGCCCTATGCGCGTGCCCATTACTCGCTCTCCTCGACCATACTTATCGCTCCCTTGGCGCACTCCCGAGCACAGATGCCACAGCCCTTGCAGTGGTACAGGTCCACCTCGTAAAAGCCTTCCTCGTTCATGAAGAGAGCGGCGTCAGGGCAGTAGATCCAGCAGATGCCGCACTTATCGCACTTCTCCGGGTCGCGAACCGGCCGCTCGGAGCGCCAGTCGCCGGTGTTCTGTCCGGTGGCGCTGCCGGGCTCGTGGATGGTCGCCGCCATCGGGTACTCTTTCCATGTCGGCTTGTCTGCCACGTCCGCTCCTTAGACCACTGTCTCCTGGTAAGCCCGCCTCAGCGCCTTGATGTTCTTCTCGGCAATGGCGGGGAACCTGTGCTCAATCTGCTTCTCGACGGACTCGAGGTCGACCAGGCCGGTGGCCTTGACCAGCGCGCCCATCATGGTGGTGTTCGTTATCCGTCGCCCGATCTCGTCGATGGCGATCTTGTTCGCGTTCACGATGAAGACCTTGTGCGTCAGCCCGTACTTGTCTTTGAGCTGGTCTGCGGAAGACGACGTGTTGGCGACGATGATGCCGCCTTCTTTCAGGCCGGAGGCGACGTCCACCGCGCCCATCACCGTCGGGTCGAGCACCACCACTACGTCGGGCTCGGTGATGCCGGTGCGCAGCCAGATGAACTCGTCCGCGACCCGGGTGAAAGCCATCACCGGGGCGCCGCGCCTCTCGGGGCCGAACGACGGGAAAGCCTGCGCGGCCTTGCCCTCGTCGATCGCGGCGAGCGCGAGCATCTCGGCGGATGCCACAGCACCCTGGCCTCCACGGCCGTGCCACCTCACTTCGGTCATCTTCGCCAATGTCAGTCCTTGTTATGCCTTGATCTTCGAAAGCGCGGGCTTCACGTCCACGCGATGCCTCTTGAACCCCAACTCCTCCGGCTCGTCGCCCTGAGCCAGGGCCAGCAACTGCAGGTAATGGAAAGCGGGAAGCTTGTGGTCCTTGCCGAGCTTGCGCTTGATCTCGACCTGCCCGAGGTCGAACTGTTCAAAGCAGGCCGGGCAGACCGTCACCACGCAGTCGGCGCCCGCGGCTTTCATCGAAGTGATCTTGTCGCTCGCCATCTTCAGCGTTGCTTCGGGGTCGTGGGTCGCCTTGCCGCAGCAATCGGTGTAGCCGGCGTAAGGCACCACCTCCGCGCCCAGCGCCTCCACCAGCGCCTCCAGCTTTGTCGGCTCGAAGGGGTCGTCGAAACCCATGATGTCGGCGGGCCTCAGGAGGTGGCAGCCGTGATGCACCGCTACCTTGAGCCCCTCGAGAGGTTTCCTTACGGACGCGGCGACCTTGTCGGGCCCCATGTCGGAGAGCACCGACGCGACGTGGCGCGCCCGGTTCTTTCCTTTATAAGAGAGCTTGAGCGCCGAGAGCTTCTTGTCCGCGGCGGCCTTCGCCTCGCTGCCATCGGCCGCGATGTGCGCCGCCTCGGTCAGGGTCGCGTAACAGCCGTTGCACAGCACGAGCATGTCGCGGCCCGCCTTCTCGCCGACAGCCAGGTTGCGCATAGCGACAGCCAGCCAGTCGTCCAGGCTGGCGCCTTTGACGGTCCACGGCTCCGGGCAGCAGGAGAAGCCTTCAATGTCGGTCACCTCGATGCCGACGCGGGGCAGCGCTTTGCGCGCGGCCGCCTCGATCTGCGGGTGCCGCAGAGGGATCATGCACCCCAGGAACAGTGTGTATTTGTCGGTGCCGGCTTTAGCCAATGGTCACCCCAGGAGCTTCTTTATCTGGTCGACGGGGGCAGCGGGCGCTCTGGAGAGCCCGAGCTCGCCGCGCCTGCTCTCGATCGCCTCCGACGAGACGATGATGGTCCCGTTCTCTTTCACTGTCTCGCGCAGGACGGCGACGCCCTCAGGCGCGGTGCCTTTCTCGAAAGCGATGTTCTTGAGCGCGGTGACGACCTCGATCGGGTGGGTGCCCTGCGGGCACCTCTCGTAGCACTTGTAGCAGGTGGTGCACTGCCAGATGACTGAACCCTTTTCGATGAGGTAATCGGCGACCCCGAGAAGGGAAGCGAGGACGATCTCGCGCGGGTTAAAGCCCGGGCAGTATTGCGCGGCCGGGCACTCGCCGACGCACGCGCTGCACTGGTAGCAGTAAGCGAGCTCTCCCGCGCCCTCTACTTTGCTGAGACTCTCCCTGAAATCCGGCCTTACTTCTGGCAATAGTCCTACCTTTTAGTGGCTAGGAATTGGGTCGTCGGCAAAAACAGTGCAGTGATTATAGTGTAACGATATTTCGTATGCTAACCTCAACGCTCGGCCTTGCCCACGCCCAAAGAACAACGCATTCTAATTGTAGATATAAGCGTCCGGCACCGCATTGATAAAGGTCATCCGGGAGCGCCCCCCTGCAGCCGTCGCGCTCCGCGGGCATGCTGTCGCGCTGGCTAGGACACCTCGCACTCTTTGATGGTCTTCTGCATGACCTCGAGCATCTTCTTGCGCCGCTGGATCTCATCGATCTTCAACTCGATGCTGTCCAGGGACGGGTCGAACACGCACGAGCCAAAATCGCAGGAGACGCCCAGCTGCTCTTCCATCTGAGCGCCGAGCCTCTTGGTCTCTTCCTCGAGGTCCTGGATCTGCTTATTGAGATACTCCTCGCGCTCCGCATCGTTTGCCATTCGTTCAACCTCCTTGGGTTACTGACTCAAGAACACGGTAAGAATAACAAACACCTTTGCACCTGTGCAAAGGATATGCCAACCACATTCAGCGTCGTTGCTTATACTCCTTTAAACATAACACGGCGAGAGTGAAAGAATATCAGCGAAAAAGTGCCTGACCCCCGTTTTTCATGACCCCCGTTTTTCATGCAAGGCCGTACTTCTCTATGTTCGCGTCGGCGATGGCCTGGAGCTCATCCAGATGTTCCTTGCCGCCGGGGTACTTGAACAGGTGCGCGAACCGCTTCTGCGGCCGCAGGTACTCCTCGACGCCGACCCTGTCTTCGGCCTTGATCTTTCGCACGCGGGCCAGCTGTCCGTCCTCCATCTCGAACAACGGATAGAGCCCGCTGTTCACCGCGAGCCGCGCAATCTTGACGCTCAAGTTGCTCTCGATGCCCCAACCGGGGATGCATGAGCAATGTATCTGGACGTACTTGGGCCCGGTGATGGACAGGGCTTTCTTTATCTTCCGCTCGATGTCCACCGGGTATCCGGCCGAAGCCGTAGCGATGTACGGAACGCGATGTGCCGCGACGATCGCCGGCAGGTCTTTCTTTCGCGTCGTGTTGCCCCAGGAGAGTCCGCCTGTCGGGCTGGTGGTGGTGAGCGCGTCCATCGGCGTGAGCCCTGACCGCTGGAAGCCGGTGTTCGAGTAGACCTCGGTGTCGTAACAGACGTAGAGGATGTCGTGCCCTCTCTCCAGCATGCCCGAGAGCGCCCCCATGCCGATGTCGGCGGTGCCACCGTCGCCGGCCTGGGCGATGACCTTAGCCTCGTCGGAGCGCCCCAGCGCTTTGAGCGCGACCTCGATGCCCGACGCGACGCTGGCCGAGTTCTCGAACAGCGAGTGGATCCACGGGACCTGCCACGATGAGCGCGGGTACCGGGTGGTGAACACCTCGAGGCAGCCGGTCGCGCTCGTGAAGATCACGTCCGGTCCGGCCGCCTGGGCTACCGTGCGGGCGGCAAGCGCCTCGCCGCACCCTGCTCACGCGGTGTGGCCATAGGCCAGGAGCCTCGATTCGACCTGCTCGACTGCCATTGACTTACTCCTGTTCGTCTCCGTCTGCCGGCGAGACGCCGGCGCTACAGATTAATCCGTCTCGTGGGCTGACCAGAGGACCTCGTGGTCGACGCCGGGTATCTCAACCCTGCAGGTATCGTCCTTGAGCAGCCCAAGTGCTATCTCGCGTATGTGTTCTTTGCGGACGTCGCGGCCGCCGAGCCCGACCACGAAGCTCGATATGTTGGGCGTGACCGCCGCTCCACAGAAAGCCGACCGGATCTCGGAGCAGAGGATGCCCTCGAGCCCCAGCGTGATGTCTTTCTCCACCACCCCGACGGCGCGGGCGGCGGACAGCGCCTCGTTGAGCTCGGTCCTCGGGAAGGGCCTCACGGTCCTCACCTTGACGATGCCTACCCGGTGGCCCTCATCGCGAAGCTCGTCGACCGCGTCCTTCATGGTGCCCAGCAGCGAGCCCATGGAAACCAGCAGCACCTCCGCGTCGATCGCGCGGTAGACGTCGAGCAGCCCGCCCTGCTGACGATCGAACTCCTTCTCGAAGCTCTGCGCCGTCGAGTGGATCGTGGCTGAAGCCTTCTCCATGGCCTGGTGCAGCAGCAGCCTGATCTCCTGGTAGGCGTCGGGGCCCGCCATCGAGCCCAGGGTGATCGGGTCCTTGGGCGTCAGGTAGAATTTCGGCTCGAAGGGCGGCAGCCAGGCGTCGACCTCTTCCGCCGACGGGATGTCGACAGGCTCGGTGGCGTGGGTGAGCACGTACCCGTCCATGCACACCATCACAGGGATGTTCAGCTCTTCGGCAATGGCGAAAGCCTGCACGTGCATGTCGCACGCCTCCTGCACGTCCTCGGCGTACATCTGTATCCAGCCGCAGTCGCGTAGCGACATGGAGTCCTGCTGGTCGTTCCAGATGTTGATGGGCGCGGAGACGGCGCGGTTGGCGACCGTCATCACCACCGGCAGGCGCATGCCCGCGATGTTGAACATCACCTCGGTCATAAGGAGCAGGCCCTGGCTGGAGGTCGCGGTGTAGGCGCGGGCGCCGGTCGCCGAGGCCCCCAGGACGACGGAAGCCGCGGTGAACTCGCTGTCCGCCAGGACGTATCCGGCCTCGAGCTTCCCGTCGGTTATTATCCGCGCCAGGCCCTCCACGATATGGGTCTGAGGCGTTATGGGGTAAGCGCAGACGACCCTGGGGCGGCAGAGCGCGACGGTCTCGGCGACGGCCTGCGAGCCCTCCATTATCCGCATCATGGCGACTCCTCCGGTCCGTCGCCGCCAGACTTCTTCTTAGCGCCGCCAGGCTTCTTGCCGGGCTTACCTTTGATCTCGGCGGTCGAGATCCGGCTGGTATATTCTTCGCTCGCGTGCCGTCCGACAGCGCGGTCGGGCTCTTCCTCGAGCTCCATCACGATGTCTTCCACGGGACACATCTCGGCGCAGATGCCGCATCCCTTGCAGGCGTCGAGGTCGACGTCGTACTTCTTCTTCTCGATGCGGTAGACCGCACCGTCGGGGCAGCAGAGCTCGCAGGCGCGGTCGCCGATGCAGTTCTCCTGGAGGAACCTCGGGCGGTAGATGCGCCAACCCGTCTTCTTCTGGTCGCGTGTGGTCCCGGGCTGGACGACGACGCCGAACCGGTTCTTCATGCCTTGACGCCCCCCACCTGTTCGAAGGCCTTATGCATGGCCACGATCTCTTTCTCGCCGAGTTCTCCGGGGTATCTCTCGCGGATGCTTGCCTCGAGGGCCTTGAGGTGTATCTCGCCGGACGCGCTCGCAAAAGCGCCGACCATGATGGTGTTGATGATAGGCTTGCCGACGATGTCGAGCGCGAGCTCGGTCGCGGGCACGGTCACGACCTTGAACCTGGCGGGGATCTTGAAATCGGCGGCGGGCCGGCCGGTGTTGATGATGATCAGGCCGCCGTCGGCCAGCCCTTCCAGGAGGTCGTTGCCCGCGAACAGGCTCGCGTCCTGGATGATCACGTAATCGGGCTCGTATATCTGGCTGCGGAGGCGTATGGGCTTGTCGCTTATCCTGACGTACGCGGTGACGGGCGCGCCGTGGCGCTCCGAGCCGAACATGGGGAACGCCTGGGCATAGAGGCCGTCGGCGAAGGCCGCCTCCGCGAGGAACTCACTCGCGGTGACGTTGCCCTGCCCGCCGCGGCCGTGGATGCGTATCTCCTTGAGCAGCCTCATCACCCCCACCGTCACGGGCGGAGGCCGGTCCCTCGCCCGCTCTGCTACATTCTACATCACAGGCTCGACCCCTCCGGTGGGTTTGGCGGGCGCTTAACTTCTGGGGGTCAGGTCCGTGTTCTTAAGCTTGTCATCACGCAAGAAGCTCGGGATTTAGGAAAAAGGACCTGACCCGGCTAACGTGTTCAGCCAGAAGCATTCTTGTGTGCGTCGGCAGGCCTTCCCGATGATGTGGGGTGTGGTGTCTCTCGTAGAAGTCAGGAAAGACCGGGTTGGTCTGGCGCTATAGTAAACCGGAAGATCGATCCTCCACCCGGTCTTTCAGCTAACGTGTTCAGCCAGAAGCATTCTTGTGTGCGTCGGCAGGCCTTCCCGATGA
>DAIUEJ010000001.1:72735-132094 GCA_036845225.1 Candidatus Anoxymicrobiaceae bacterium
GCTAACGTGTTCAGCCAGAAGCATTCTTGTGTGCGTCGGCAGGCCTTCCCGATGATGTGGGGTGTGGTGTCTCTCGTAGAAGTCAGGAAAGACCGGGTTGGTCTGGCGCTATAGTAAACCGGAAGATCGATCCTCCACCCGGTCTTTCTAAACACTGAATCTCTCCATTGTGGGCTTCGACGATGATGCGCGCGAAGTAGAGCCCGAGCCCCAGTCCCACGCTCGAGTGGTGCTTCACCTCTTCGACCTGGAAGAAGCGGTCGAAGACCTGCTGGCGGTGGTCCTCGGGGACTCCGATGCCCCGGTCCATGACCGAAACCGTGGTGAGCCTCTGCAGGCTCTTGACTTCCACCTCCACCGGCGAAGATTCCGGCGAGAACTTGACCGCGTTATCGAGGAGTATGTCCATGAGCTGCTTGAACCTCACCGGGTCCACCACGGCTCGCCCCGTCCCCCGCCCTGTCTTAACTTTCACCTCGTTGTCCCGCCGCAGCCCCCGCAGGTCCTCCACCGAGCTCTCGATGAGAGGCTTGAGGTCGGCCTCCTCTTTCTCGAAAGTGAACCGTCCTTCCTCGACCAGCGACGCCTGGAGCAATTCGTCCACGTGGCCTGTCAGCCGGTCGACGGAGATATCGAGGGCCGTAAGGATCTCGCCGAGCGCCGCCGGGTCCATCCTGTCCAGGTAGCCCTGCAGCATCGTGGTGTAGCCCTTGACGACACTGATCGGGTGCCGGAGCTCGTGCGCGGCCACGGTGAGGAAGTCCGCGAGGCGTTCGGCCCTCTCCTTGAGCTCAGCCTCCGCCTGCATCTTCTCCGCTATCTCTTCGCGAAGCTGCTCGTTCGTCTTGTTGAGCTCGGCAGTGCGTTCCTCGACCAGTTGCTCCAGGCGCCTGCGGTAATCCTCGAGCTCGGCTTCGGCGCGCTTTCTCCTGGTGACGTCACGCGAGTTGATGACGATGGCGGCGACGACCGGATCGGCGAGCAGGTTGCGCCCAACGCTCTCGAGGTACCTCCAGGGCCCTTCCTTGTGCCGGAACCGATACTCCATCACGAGGATCGCGCCGGGCGTCTCAAGGGCTCCCTGTACCTGGCGCGAGATCCGCGGGAGGTCTTCAGGATGGACAAAGTCGAAAGCGTTCATCCCGATCATATCGTCGGCCTTGTAGCCGAGGAAGCGCTCGATCGACGGGCTTTCATAAAGGATAGTGCCATCGGGACGGATGGTGGTGACGATGTCGGACGACTTCTCCGTCAGCGAGCGGAAGTGCGCCTCGTGCCTGGAGAGCTGGGCCTGGGCCTTCCGCAGGTCTATCTCCGTCAGTGCTTTGGCGACAGACTCGCTGAGGCGGTCGGAGAGGTGCTGGTCCTTGACGACGTACCCGCTCGCCTGGGAACGGAACGAGCGCACGGCCGAGTCTTCATCACCGTGACCCGTGACCATTATCACGCGGGGGATCTCGCCCCTTGCGGTTATCTCCTCGAGCAGCTCAAGCCCCCGGCCGTCCGGCAGCATGAAGTCGAGAGTCACGATGTCGAACGCGCTGTCCTGGAGGCTGCCCCTCGCCGTCGCGCAGTCCGGGGCGAGCTCCACGTCGAACGAGAACCTTCTCTCGAGGATCCTCTTGAGTTGAGCCGCCATCTCCGGCGTGTCTTCGACTACCAGAGCCCGCAGGCTGCCGGTTGCACTCATCCGAGACCTTTCCCCTCAGGCGATGCGCCGCGGCAATGCCCTGCCAGGGGCGCAAGGCCCCGCCGCCCGCGCGATCGCTCATCTCAAAGTGAACTTGAACACCGAGCCGCCGCCATCGCGCGGTTCCACCCAGACGCGTCCGTCGTGCGCGTCCACTATCTGCCCCGCGATATAGAGCCCCAGCCCCATCCCGGGCTTCGAGTGGTGCAGCGCGTCCTCGACCTGGTAGAAGCGGTCGAAGACCTTTGCCCTCGACTCCTCCGGGATGCCGTTGCCGCGGTCCATCACGCTGACCATGATAACATCTCCGCTGCGCTCCACCTCGATCTCGATGGGCGAGCCCTTCGGCGAGAACTTGACCGCGTTGTCGATCAGTATGTGGACAAGCTGAACGAACTTCTCGGTGTCCACGGCGATGGGCCCGGTCACCGCCACGCGCGTGATGAACTGGTTCTCTACGCCCATGACGCGGGTGTCGTCCAGGGCCATCTTCAGCAGTATCTCGGGGTCCGACGCCTCACGGTTGACGAAGAGGCGGCCCTGCTCCACGCGCGACACGTCGAGCAACTGTTCGACGTAACGAGTCAGACGGTCCGTGGAGAGGTTGATGTCGTCCAGTATCTCCTGCACCAGTTCGTGCGGCATGCGCTCCATGTACTCGGTCAGGGTGTTCGCATAACCTTTCACGATGGCGATAGGGTGGCGCAGCTCGTGGGACGCGACTACCAGAAAGTCTCGGAGGCGCTCGGCGCGCTCCCGGAGGTCCTGTTCGTACTCTTTCTCGCGCGTGATGTCGATGAGCGAGATGGCGTTCGTCCCCGCCCCCGAGCCCGGCAGCCTGCCCATGTTGGCGAGCATCGTGAGCACCCTGCCTTCCCTGTCGGTGAAAGAGCACTCGAAGTGGACAGGGCCCTCCGTCCCATGCGCCGAAATGCGGTCCAGCTCGTTCATGTAACCCAGGAAGTCCTCCACCTGGGACTCGCCGAGGAACTCGCCGAACTTCTTCTTGCTCGTGATATCTTCCGCCGGGTACCCGGAGATGCGCTCGAACTCGCTGTTCAGGAAGGTGATGGTAGCCTCTTGATCGACGATGCACATCGCGGTCCCGGTCGAACCGAACACGCTCCTGTAGCGCTCCTCGGACTCCTTGAGCGCTACTTCCGCCTGGCGCGATTCGGTTATATCGGTCGCGGTGACGATGAGGTATTCGACCTCGCCGTCTTGCCCGAGCAGGGTGGCGTGCGAGCCGGCTATGTTGCGTAGCTCCCCGCTCTTCGTCAGGCACAGTGCCTCCCACGGCCCCAGGGTCCCCCCGCCGGCTACGTGCATGAACGCCGCACGAATCGCTTTTGCCTGGGTCGGATCGATGAAGACGTCCCAGGGCGGCTTTCCTCGGACCTCGTCGAACCGGAAGCCGGAGACCTCCTCCGCCGTCCGGTTGAAGAGGACGATCCGTCCCTCCGTCTCAACGACCATGACCAGGGCACCGGCGGTATCGAGGACCTTTGAGATGAAGTCGCGGTCTTTCTTCTGGGCGACCTCGACAAGCTTGCGCTTGGTGATGTCCTGCCCGAAGATGACCAGCCTGTTGACCTTTCCCCGCTCGTCGAAGAGCGGGAACACCGCGTTCTCGAAAAACGTGGAGTCGCGCTCGTCTTCGAACTGCTCGGGCTTTCCCGTTTTGAGGACTTTCTTGAAACGCTCGGCCCTTGCCTGAGCGACGTTCGGTTCCAGCCGGTCCAGGATGCTCGCGCCGACCAGCTCGGCGGAAGGTCTGCCGAACGCTTGGGCGCCGGTCTCGTTTATGGCCAGGACGCACAGGCCCGCGTCGACCATCGCCACCGCGCCGATGGGGGCATTGAGCAGCGTGCGGGCGGCGTCCTCGCTCTCGCGCAGCGCCTTCTCCATCTTCTTGCTGTCGCTGACGTCCACGAAGCTCTCGAGGAGGTGCTCCCTGCCTTCCAGGACCACGCGCGTCGCGGTCTTGAGGACTTGAACCTCGCCGCCCGCTGTGAGCATGACCTGTTCGGCGCGGTCGAGGTCCTGGCCCAGGTCGGTCACAGGGCAGTGGCCTTTCCTGGCGGGGCAGATGGACTTGTGGCAGGTCTGTCCCACGATGCCTTCCCGCGGGAAGCCGATCATCTCCACGGCCGCGGGGTTGGCGTCGACGATCTTGTGAGTCTCGGGGTCGATGATGATCACGCCGGTGGCGACACCCTCGAAGATCGACTTGAGTCGCTCCTCGCTCTCGCGCAGCTTCTCCTGGGCGAGCTTCCTCTCGGCCCGCTCCTCCGACTCGCGCATCGCCCGCCGGACCGCGGGCACCAGGCGCGAGAGGCCGACCTTCAATACGTAGTCCGTGGCGCCGTGTTTCATGGCGTCAATGGCAAGCTCCTCGCCGAGCGCACCCGACACGAAGATGAACGGGGCTTCGGGGAGCATCTCCTGAGCGATGGTGAGGGCCGACACGCCGTCGAAAGACGGGAGCCAGTAGTCGGCGAGGATAAGATTGGGCTCGTACTCCTGCAAGCCCTCCTCATAATGCTGCTTGGTCTCGACGCGCCGCGACTCGAAAGAGATGCCTGCTTTGCGCAGCTCTTTCGCCACCGCCGTGGCGTCGGCGGAGTTCGCCTCCAGCATCAGTATCCGCAGTTTTTTATCCATGGGCGCAGGCAGTGACGTCGCGGGCTTCGATCTTCCATTCTAATTATAGGGCAGGTGACAGGCGAAGGGAGCGGCGGGAATACTGGCCCGGCCCCGGCGCGGTCAGGACCTTCTCGCGCCCATCGGTATGGTGAAGCGGAACTCCGCCCCGGAGTCGCAAGGGACGCACTCTATCGACCCCCCGTGGGCGTCGACTACCTCACGGGCTATGTAGAGCCCGAGGCCCACCCCCGGCGTGGAATGATGCAGCACGTCATCGACCTGGTAGAAGCGCTCGAAGATCAGCTCGCCCTCGGGGACGCCGGGCCCGCGGTCCCGGACGCTCACCGCGAAAGTGTTCTCCAGGCTGCCGGCGGTCACGTCAACCGCGGAGTCGTCCGGCGAGAAGTTGACCGCGTTCTCGAGGAGTATGGTCAGGAGCTGGACCAGCTGCTCGGGGTCCACCTCCACCTCGCCCAGGCCGGGCGAGACCGTCACGTTGAAGTTGTTGCGCCCCCCCCCGCGCCCTGACCCCCTTGATGGCGCGCAGGAGCAGCTGCCCCATGTCGGAAGTCTTCTTATGGAGCACGACCTCCTGCTTCTCGATGCGCGACACGTCCATGAGCTCGTCGACGATCCTGGTCAGCCGGTCCGCCGAGCTGTCCATCGAAGCGAAGATCTCGGCGATGGATTCCTCGGACAGTTCTCCCCCGTACCTCGAGTTGGTGCCGTGGTTTCTTTCGTGGAGTCTAATAGGGGAGACGCAGCGGATCCCGCCGGCTTCGATAGAAGCCTCCGCGAGCCGCCCCGCCGTGAAGATCACCCGCTCCTCTGGCAAACCCCTGCCCCCCGTGTCGCGGTGATTCTCCAACACGGTGGGTTTGATGTCAAACCTCGCACACGCGACCGTTTCGGCCTTTATAATTGGGAAGGAAGCCAGTGGCCACGGAGTTGGAGGTCGTGATGTACATATCGGTCGTCGGCGCGTCGGAGTGCGGCAGGGAGTGGCTCGACATGGCGTACGAGGTGGGCGCCGTCATCGCCAGGCGCGGGCACGTCATGGTGTGCGGCGGGCTCGGTGGCGTGATGGACGCGGCGGCGAGGGGAGTGGACGGCGAGGGCGGTGTGAGCATCGGGATCCTGCCTGACGCGGACCGGACGAGGGCGTCCAGTTGGCTGACCGTGTCGGTCCCGACGGACATGGGCCACGCCCGCAACGCGCTGGTCGCGCTCTCCGGCGAAGCGCTCATCGCGGTGGGAGGGAGCTACGGCACCCTCTCCGAGATCGCTTTCGGGCTGAAGATGGGCAAGCCGGTGATCGGCCTCGACACCTGGGACCTCGAACGCCCCGACCTGCCCGGGAAGGGGATAGTCAAGGCGTCCAGCCCGGCCGAGGCGGTCGACCTCGCCGAGAAGCTCGCCTCCTGATCACCTGGTGAACGGCCTGCAAGAACCCCGGAGGAACACCGCGCACGCGAGGCTGTAGACGCCGATGACGTGCTTTCGTCTGCGCGGAGCCTGACCTGCCCGGCCGCCCGATGTAATATATCCGTATGCGTATAGTGATCGCACCGGACAAGTTCAAGGGAAGCCTGAGCGCGGTAGAGGTCGCCGAAGCAATAGCGGAAGGCGTGAGGCTCACACAGAAAGACGCCGACCTCGAGGTCTGTCCCATGGCCGACGGAGGTGAGGGGACGGTCGAGGCGCTGGCCGCGGCAACCGGCGCCCAGATCCGCAGCGCCAGGGTGCGCGGGCCGCTGCCCGGTCAGCAGGTCGATGCCAGGTGGGCTTACCTGCCCGCCTCGAGTGCGGGACTGACGACCGTGGGGGGCGAGGTCTCCAGGCTCCTGCAGCCCGGCGAACCGGTCGCGGTCATCGAGATGGCGCAGGCTTCCGGCTTCTCGCTGGTGCCTGAGGGCAGTCGCGACCCAATGACCGCGAACACCTGGGGAACGGGCGAGCTGATAGTCGACGCCCTTGACGCCGGATGTCACCAGGTCATCGTGGGCATCGGAGGCAGCGGCACGGTCGACGGTGGGACCGGCATGGCGGCGGCCCTCGGCTTCAGGTTCCTGGATAAAGACGGAAACGAGCTTGCTCCGGGCGGCGGGTCCCTCGAGCGCATCAGCTCGATAGACGCCTCGGGCCGCGAGTCCAGGCTCACGGGAACGCACTTCATCGTCGCTTCAGACGTCGACAATACGCTCACGGGGCCCGAGGGCGCCGCGAGGGTGTTCGGCCCTCAGAAGGGAGCGACGCCCGAGCAGGTTGAAGCCCTCGACCGCGGGCTCGCGAACCTGGGCAGGCTCCTCAAGGAGCGGGGCATGGACGTGGTTGACCTCCCCGGCGCGGGCGCGGCCGGCGGACTTGGGGCGGGCCTGGCCGCGTTCTGCGGGGCATCGATCGTGAGCGGCGCCAGGCTCATCGCGGCGGTCACGGGCCTCGCCGAGCGCGTCGCGGGGGCCGACCTCGTCCTCACGGGTGAAGGCGCATACGACGGCCAGACCGCCCGCGGCAAGACCCCCGCCGGGGTCGCGGAGATAGCCCGGGAGGCCGGCGTGCCGGTCGTGATCGTCGCCGGAAGCGTATCAGTGGGGACCGCGCTCGAAGGCGTGCCCGCTTTCAGCGTCGTTCCCGGCCCGATGAGCCTGTCGGACGCTATGCTCGAAGCAAGGCTGCTGGTGGTCTCCGGCACCGCGCGGCTCATGGAACTGCTCACGCTGCTGCCAGGCGCCTGATCAGGCGCACGCCGGCTTGGCCTGCTGGCAGCCGCTCTCCAAGGGCTTCCGCCGAAGGTTACGGCCGGACCCCATGAGGCACGCGCCCGCTTTTTCGTTATTATTGTGCGCGCTCGATACTGTATAATGAGAGTCCGAAATCACCATGCCCAAGAGGGGTATACCTACCTCAAGAATCGGGTGGGCATGGACGCGAAAACGATATGGAGCGAGCTTGAGCGACGCCGAGACACCGCAGGTGGGCGGCGGTGAGACGCTGCCCAAAGAGTACGCTAAGAGTGCCGTGCAGTTCGTGGTCAACTCGCACGCGGCCACGGTGAACATGCGGCTCTATCCAACCACGAGCTCGATGGTCACGGAGACCTTCCAGAAGGCCAGCGAAGCCCTTGACTCCATATTCGAGACATCAGAACTCCTCAGCGTCGCGACCATCGAGAACAACCTGCTCATAAATGACGTCCGTCTTGACGATACCGACCAGCAGAAAGCCCCGGTGAGGTCGTTCGTGGCCTGGATGAACGAGCGCGGGCTCTCGATCGTCGAGTTCCGCAAGGGCCTCGTCGGCGAGGAGCTGCAGACGTTCTTCACGATCCTCTCCGAGATGTCCGACGTCTCGGACCGCGCGAAGCTGACCGAGGACCTCATCGAGCAGGGCGTCGAGCACATCAGCGTCAACCAGCGCGTCTACGTCGCGGTCACCACCGACGACGCGGGCGAGATCGTCGGGGGCGCGGCGTCCGCCGCTTCCCCGCTGGACGCTCTCAAAGATGAGCTGCTGATGAGGTATCTCATGGGCAAGGTCGACCTCCACGACGTCGCGGACAAAGAGCTCGTGGACGTCCTCTCCGACCCGGGCAAGGTAGGGGGGTTGCTCTCCAGGTTCCTCGGGGAGGAGGGCATCGAGGGCGGCGTCTTCATGAAGAGCCAGAAGGCGGAGGAGGCCCTGAGTTCGCTCTCCGACATGGTGAAGGAGATCGACGACGAAGAGCTCCGTGAGGCGATGGCCGGCAAGGTCACCAACATCATCGCGGAGATGAGCCCGCGCGAAATGACCACCGTGCTTTCCGGCCGGGCGCCGGAGGAGCTCAACATCAGGCACATCCGCGAGAACGTGGTCAAGATCCTCTCCGACAACCAGCTCCTCGATATGATCGACGCCCTCATCGACGAGTACAGCGAGATGAAGGACGAGGTCGGCGAGCTCGACGTCGCCTGGACCCGCGAGAGGTTGAACGACCTCAACGACCTGCTGATGGAGGTCCGCACCGAGCGGGGCGACGTGATAAGCGAGGCCATCGACCGCAAGCTGGACGAGGCCGGCATCCAGGAAGAGCGCGACCCGGGGACTGGCACGCGCGTGTTGTCCGCCTACGAGATGCTGGGAGGGCCCCTGGAGGAAGAGGTCGTCGAGCTGAGCGACGGGGTCGACCAGACGGTGCCGCGCCAGATCAGGCAGCTCTACGCCATGGAAGAGTCGGACCTGGCGGCGGGTATGCTGCTCAAGGTTGCCGAGAACTTCGAGGCGAGCTCCGCGAAAGTCAGGCGGTTCGCGACCGGACTTGTGAAGGAGACCATCGGGGGGCTCGACGCGGAGCACGCAGTGGATGCCTCCGACATCCTGCGGCCGCGGGTCGTGAACGCCATGCGCGCGGAGACCGACTATCAGACTTTCGAGAACGAGGTGGACTCGGTCGTCGCGATGGCCGAGATGTACATGAAAGCCGGCCGGGTGGAGGAGGCTTCGGAGATCATCGAGGTCCTCAACGAGGTGACCGCGGAGGGCTCCGGCAAAGGGGACGAGCTCGTCAAGCACGCCTCCGAGGCGCTCGAGAACCTCATGGGACCGGAGGGGATGATAGACGCGGAGGCGCTGCTGCTGGAGGAGGATGACGAGAAGAGGGTGAAGACCATCCGGACTCTCGCCGGCCTCGGGCCGGAGGCGCTCGCCCCGCTGGTGGACATGATCAAAGACCGGGGACAGATCGAGCTGCGCGACCGGGCGCTGGCGGCGATACAGGCCGCGGGCGAGCCGGGGATCAAAGCCCTTCTGGGCGAGCTCGAGAAGGAGAACCCCTGGTACATCTACAGGAACGTCCTGAACGTCGTTGCCGACCTGAAGCTCACCGAAGGCCTGCCGCAGGTGACCGAGATGGTCTCCAGTCCGGACGAGAGGATCCGCCGCGAGGCGGTGCGCAGCCTCGCGCGAATAGGCTCCAGGGAATCTGTCACTTCAGTGATGAACGCGGCGAACGACCAGAGCATCGCGGTCCGCAAGACCGCGGTGAGGGTGCTCGGCATGTTCGGTGACGCGAGCGTGGCGACTTACCTGCTGGACATAATCAACGGGCAGGGTATGCGAGGCAAGGAAGAGGACCAGGGAGTGGTCGAGGCCGCGTGCCTTGCTCTGGGGGACCTTCACGACAACGCGTATGTTCCGCAGCTCTCGGAGCTGCTCAGCAAGAGCGGGCTGTTCAAGAAGGGGCGGCCTGACGAGATAAGGGCGGCCGCGTGCCTCGCGCTTGGCAGCATAGGCGAGCAGAGCGTGATGTCCGTGCTCGAGAGAGCCTCGAAAGACCAGAGCCAGATGGTACGCGCCAGCGCGGAAAGGGCGATCCGCAGGCTCAAGGGTGGGGTGACCGCGCCTGAGCCGATGAGCATCGATGAGGCGACCGAGGTCCTTGGCGCGATGCCCCCGGTCCCGCAGGTCGATGTGGGCCGCGCGGTCGAGGAGGGGCCCGAGCCCGCCGAGGCGGCCCCAGCGCCCGAGCAGCTTCCTGCTGTGGCCGCACCGCCTGCTGAAGTGGAGGCTGCGCCCGCCGGAGAGAAGCAGGTCGTCGAGGCTATGGTCGAACCTCAGCCTCCGGAGGCGCCCGCGCCACCACTCGAGGTTCAGGCGGAGATGCCTCAGGTAGAAGAGGCACCGCCCGAGCCTGCCGCAGCCGCGCCGGTGCCGCCATATGAGCCGTTACAGCCCGCCCCCCAGACGCCTCCTGAGCCGCCGCCGGCACCCGCGGAAGTCGTGCGGGAACCCGAGCCCGCGCAGGCACAGTACTCAGTTCCCGAGATACCCCAACCTGCCATGGCCGCGATGCCGCCCGAACAGCCTTCGCCCGCTGAGCCTTTCACCGAGGTCGCTCCTTCGCAACCGATGGCAGCCCAGCCCGTGCAGGAGGCATCGGCGCCACCGCCTGAGGTGACTGCCCCCATGGCTCCGGTCGTTGAAGCGGCGCCACCCGCGGAGCCACCGCCGGCACCGGCGGCGCCCTACGCGCAGCCTCCCCCGATCGAGACGCCACCCGCCTACGCTGAACAGCCGGCCGGGGCGGTTGTAGCTGAGCCCGGATATGCCGAGACGCCGCAGCAGGCCGAGGCCACGCAGGCCGCGCCATTGGTGGAGGAGGTCGAGATGCCTCAAGAGTCTGAGGATGTCGTGCCGTCAAACGATCCATCCACTCTGGAATACATAATAAGAGAGCGGGGCCAGGCCCCGGCCGAGGGGGAGTTGCCCCCTTCCGAGGCCCCGGTTCCCGCGGCCCCGCAACATCAGGAGACGCCCGCGTTCACCGAGTCCTCCCAACCGGCACCGGTGGAGGAGGCGGGCACCCTTGAGGAGATGCTCCTGGGAACGGAAGCGCCGCAGGAACAAACCTTGGAGCTGCCACCGGACGACGCCGCGCCGCTTCGCGACCTCGGGCCGTCGACCATGGAAACGCTGGTGGGAGAGACCGCCCCGGCGGAGGCGCCCGTTGAGCCGGGACACACGGCTCCATCCAGCGTCGATGTCCCGCCGGAGGTCGCTCAGATGTGGCCTGAGGGTTCGCTCAACGGCCACGATCACCCGGTGCCGCCCGTCCCCCCCAACGGCGATCAAGGGACGGAGCAACGGGTGGGCGCGCTGCCGGACGACGACTACGCCCCGGGACGCATCGACCAGCCTTCGACGATGGAGCGAATGCTCGGCACTGATGAGAAGCCCGGAGAGAATCCGGGCGGGCCGCCGCCCGAGCCGCCGCCCTCAGGATGGAAATAAAAGAGAGGGGTCAGTGCTTGACCCCCGTTTTTCAGGCTACTTGATCCAGCCGACCTCGATGAACCACTGGACCATGTCTCGCAGACCGAGCTTGAAGTCCGGGTACTCCCACTCGAACCCGAGGCTCTTCAGCTTGCCGCTGCTGATCCAGTAGCTCGACGAGAGGTAGCGGGCGCTGGACTCCTCCCAGATCCGGATGCGCTGGTAGCTCGGATAGTGGTTCTCCAGCCAGCGCACGTAGCGGGCCGACCAGATGCCGAGCGGCATCAGCCAGGGCATCCGCAGGAACGGCAGCAGGTGGACCTTGCGCCCCACCAAAAGCGCCCCGATCTTCAGGAACTCGAGCTGGCTGATAACGGTCGGGTCGGAGACGTTGTAGTCCTCGAAGACGGTGTCCTCACGCTGCGAGACAAACCAGGCCGCCCGGCCGATGTCGCGCACGTGGCAGTTGACCATCAGGTAGTTGCGGAGGTCCAGGGGAAGGGTGGAGGTGAGTCCCTCCGACATCGCGACCACGATGCCGCCGATCCCGTAGTCGCTCCCGGGGCCGTAGAGTGGAGCCGGGCGCAGAATGGTCCAGCGGAGCCCTTTCTCGCGGCCGTACTTCTGGATGAGCTGCTCCTGCTTCCACTTGGTTATCGAGTAGTCGTTCACCAGGAAAGTGCCCCGGGGCTCGGGACCCGGAGTGTTGAGGGGCGTGCTGCGCTCCTCGGTGAACGGCTGGTTGGTCGGGTGCGCCGCGGGGCGCTTGTATTCCTTGTCGGTCAGCCACGGCCGCACGCCCAGGCCCCAGAACTGCTCGAACATCATGCGGAACGGGTTCTGCGAGCTGCGCGGCATGTACGGATGGCCGTAGACCCCGGCGGTCGACCAGTGCACCATGCGGTCGACGCCTTCGGCCACCATCGCGTCGCACAGGTTCATGGTGCCCTCGATGTTGACCTTCTCGAGCGCGGACATCGAGGCCGAGTAATCGTAGAGGCTGGCGGTGTGATAGACGGTGCCGACGCCCTTGAGGGCGGCGGCGAGAGAGTCCTTGTCGGAGAGGTCGGACGGCACGAACTCGACGCCCGGCGCGTTCCAGTCCAGCCCGATCTGCTCCTGGACGAGGCGGACTTTCGGGCTGTCGTAGGCCCTCGCCAGGTCGGTGCCCCGCACCGGGACGCCCTCGTCCGCGAGTATCTTTACCATGTGGCCGCCCGAGAAGCCGCAGGCGCCCGTGACCAGCGCTGGTTTCATTCTGTGCCCTCCTGTTAGTTCTGCCGGGTTGATATTCTACACGATTTGGTCAAAGCAGAAAGGACAACGCAAAAAAGGGGTCAGACCACTATTTTGCGTTTTTACGGCGCCTTGCGTTGAGCAAGTCGGAGAAGGCCTCGAGGCGGGTGGCCATGCCCGTCGGGGAGGCATGCTCGTCGAGGCAGAGGTTGAGCACAGGGATGTCGAATTCCTTCTCGATCCTGGGGAGGATGGTCCGGCAGATGTTCTCCGGCATGCAGGTGAAGGGGTACAGGTGGATGACGCCGTCGTAGCCTTTGCGCCCGGCGCGGATGGTTCCGGTGATGGTCTGGTGCTCCTCTCCCCCGAGCACGTAGGCGATGTACGGCTTCGCGATGCGGCGCGCCAGGCGCTCGTCGACGATGATGGAAGGGTCGATCTTGAGAGGGCGGAACAGCCACTTGTAGACGCTCATCACCGGGTAAGCCTGGATGCCCATCTCGCCCAGCTTGCGCTCGATGTCGAAGTTCAGGGCCGGCTCCAGGACGGCGTAGATCTCCCCGAGGACCGCGATCTTCAGCGGCTCCGGCCCGCCGGTCTCGGTCTCGATGTCCCGCAGCAGCGCCAGTGACTCCTCGCGCGCCGCGTTTATCTCTTTGAGTGTCTGGGCGTTGTGCACCAGCTCGAGCCCCTGCGCCAGGGTGTTCGAGGAGCTTCCTCTGCCTCGCTCGAAAGGCCGTATCTTCCGCGCCAGCTTCTCCAGGGCGTCCATCGCCTCCGCCTTGCGCTTGAACGCTCTCACGGCGTGCACCCATCCCAGCAGCAGGTTGCCGTCGACCGTGTCGCGGAACTTGTTGTACACCGGCGCCAGTCCGTCCCGCCCTAAGAGGACGCTGTCGAACTCGTAGCCCACGTCCCTCAGTATCTGGTGCTGGACCCGCCCGTAGTAGCCGAACCTGCACGCCCACATGCCGCTGACCATCGCCAGGGTGTCGGCCCCCATCTGCAGAGCGCGGAAGTTGTCCCCCAGGTTGACCTTGAACGGCAGGCACACGAACTCAGGCGCGTGCAGGGCCCCCATGTCGATCGACTTGCGGGTCGGGCGCGGCGGGATGATGACCTCAGCCCCCAGGTTGGAGAGCAGCGCGGAGAGAGGGATGTATGCATTTCCCATGTGCGGGGTCGCTACTTTCATCGCTTCTTTCGGGAGGCCCGCCTGATCAGGTCCACGAACGCCTCGACGCGCGTGGCGACCCCGGCCTCTCCGGTGTGCTCGTCGAGGACCAGCGTGGTGAGAGGCGGGCTGGCCTCGGTGATGACCTCGCGGGCGATTATTTCGCCGATGATGGAGTCGGGCCCGCACGCGAAGCCGATGACGAGCATGACCCCGTCGATGTCGCTGCGGCCCAGGAAGTGAGCGGCCGAGCCCAGCAGCTCTTTCTCGTAGCTCCAGGAGATGCCGCCGTAGTGCCCGAGCTCGCGCTCGATCACGTCCGGGGGGACCTGCGTCATGTAAGTGACATTCGCGCCTAGGCGCGCCAGCTTGCTGGGGAGGTCGTGGCTTATGAAATAGTCGTGTATCAGGTACTCATGTCCGACCAGCGCGATGTTGATTTCCTTCGCGTGTTTGTTGATGGCTGCGTGCCGCCCGCGTTTTGCCCCGTTCCCGTTCTTGCCGAGGACTTTCCGCATCGCGTCTTCGGGAGCCACTCCCTTGAGCAGTTCACCCTCGTAGAGCTCCTGCACCGCGAGAGCCTCGGGCAGCACCCTGCGCATCGTCGCGGCAGGTGCGCCCAGCTCGGCGCCGACCTTCTTCACGCTCGATTTCAAAGAACGGTTCTGGATGTCCACCACGAACTCCACCATGGGGGGCATGCCCTCGAGCGCGCTCTTGACCATGTCGGGCAGGCCGATGAGCTTGGGGCAGGTGTAGGTGTCGTTCTCCGCTTTCTCGACGGATACCAGGCGCGAGACGAAAACGCGGTCGCACTTTCCGGCCAGGTCCATCAGGTGGCCGTAGTACAGCTTGACCGGAACGCAGATGTCGTCGACGCAGTGGCGGACGCCGTTCTCCAGGAGCCCTTCGCTGGTCGGCCCTGACAGGACGACCTCGGCTCCGACACCTTCGAGGAGCGTCTTCCACAGGGGAAAGTATCTGTAATAAGAGAGTGCCCGAGGCACGCCGACTTTCATCATGAAGGTATTATATGCCAAACGGGGCCCCTGACCTGCGCCTCCGCCCGGCGAGCAGGGGCTTTTGATAAAATGGAGCCACTAGGCCGGCGCGTTTGATGCGGCCGTTACCAGAGGAGGAACGATGCGCAAGCGATGGTCAGTGCTCTCGTCAGTCGCGCTCTGCGTGATGATAATCTCCGCGGCAGGATGTGGGGGAAACAAAGTGCCGAACCTCACCGGCCCCGCTTCCGTGCCCGTCCAGACGGCCCCGACCCCTGCTACCTCCAGCGTGAGCGTCTTCCTGCTCAAGGGCGACACAGTGACCCAGGTAGCGCGCCCATCGACCCAGGGTTCGGTCCAGGAGGCCCTGAACATGATGCTCAGCGGCCCGACCGCTGACGAGAAAGCCCAGGGTTTCTCCACCGCGATCCCGGCCGGCACCAAGCTTCAGGATTACAAGCTCAAGGATGGCACGGCGACCGTCGACTTCTCGAAAGAGATGCTGAACTACGGTGGTGGGTCGGCGCGCGTCCAGGCGATAGTCAGCCAGATCACCAACACGATTATCTCGAACGACAAAGCCGTCAAGGTCGTGAACATCACCGTCGACGGCAAGCCGGCCGACGAGGTGCTGCAGCCGTAGCGCCGGCGTCCCGCCCGCTCCGCCTACACCTGCAGCGCAGGCTCCAGGCGCTTGACCATACGGACGCGCGTCCCCCGGCGGTCGCTCTTCGTCTCGACGTCATCCATCAGAGCGTGCATCAGGAAGATACCCCGGCCGGCGAGCGCCTCCGGGTCGGGCAGGAGAGCGGGCTTGTCCGGTGGCTTGAAACCCTTTCCGCGGTCGGAGACTTCCACCACCACTGAGTCTCTTCTGACCTCGCACCTGACGTCCACCGGGCCGGAGCTGTCCGGGTTGTGAACCACCGCGTTTTTCGCCGCCTCGTGGGTCGCGGAGACGATGTCCTGGATGTACGGTTCGATGTCGGGGTATGACTTGAGCGTGGCTCTCAAGAACTCCCTGAGGGTGGTGAGCGCCGACGTTGAAGGTTCGAGCGTGTAACGGCTTACCTTGCGGGACCGCCCGTTCCGGGCTTTCCCATCTGACATCGAAAACAGCTCCTCAATTTTCAAATGATAGTTAATTGTATAGACTTTGACGCTGGTAGCAAACGCGAATTGTCAATCGGCGATGGCCGAGTCCTGGAGGTGCCAATGCTTATCGAGATGAACGGCAAGAAACCCGTGATCGCGCCGGACGCATTCGTCGCGCCCAACGCAGTGCTGATAGGGGACGTCACTGTCGAGAGCCAGGCGAGCATATGGTGGGGCGCGGTTTTGAGAGGCGACTGGAACGCGATTAAAGTGGGCCCGCGCTCGAGCGTACAGGACAACTGCGTGATCCACTGCACGGTGGTGGGCGGGACGACCGTGGGCGCGGATGTCACGGTAGGTCACGCCGCGGTGCTGCACGGCTGCACCGTCAAGGACGGCGCCCTGATAGGCATCAACTCCGTGGTGCTTGACGGCGCCGTGATAGGCGAGGGAGCTGTGGTGTCTGCGGGCTCGACGGTCACCCCCAGGACGGAGGTCGAGAGCGGCTGGCTGGTCGGCGGCGTGCCGGCCAAACCGATAAAGGAGCTCTCAGACAAGGCCGCCGAAGGTTTCAAGGCCGGCAAGGACATGTACGTGCAGCTCGGGCAGCAGTACCTCGCGGCGGACCTGGGCTGAAGAGCACCCGGCCGGCTCTGTTTCACAGCCGGTCCCCCGCTGCTATGATTCGACAAAAGACCCAGACGAACCGGGAGGTGCACCGTGGGGTTCTTCGACAAGATCCAGGATTCGATCACCAGCGCCACAGAGCAGACGAAGGCGAAGGCCCAGGACGTCCAGCTCAAGCGTGAGAAGACCCAGAAACTGGCCGCGCTCGGAGAGCAGGTCTATAACCTGTACCTGGGCGGGCAGCTCGCGAACCAGGAGCTGGCGCCCGCTTGCCAGGAGATCGCCGACATCGACCGCCGGATAGCGGAGGCGGATGCCGCCGCGCAGGCCGCAAGGCCCGCGCCCGCGGCGCCGCCGCAGGCTCCGGGCGGATACGCGCCTCCGCCTCCCGGGGCTCCCGCGCCTCCACAGCCCCCGGGTGGATACGCACCGGCACCTCCGGCAGCCGCAGCGCCGCCTCCGCCAGCGGCACCACCGCCACCTGCCGCGCCTCCTCCGCCGATGGCGCCACCACCACCTGCCGCGCCGCCGCCGCCCGCGCCGGCTCCGCCGATGGCACCGCCGCCACCACCAGCTCCTGAAGAGCCGGAGGGATAGCGGGCAGGCAGGCGAAGAGGTGAGTACAAAGAGCGCGGAGCCCAGGGCTGATATGTTGCGTATGCAAACGGCGTGGCTATGGCGTATAATCCGCCTGTTTGTATTGAGAGCCACTCAGGAGGTGCAGGTTGAACAACTCGCGGTCCCGTAAGCGATCTTTGATATTTCCGACAGTGGTCGTTCTGGTGCTCGCCATCGCCGTCCCCCTGTTCGCCACAGGGTGCGGCGCGCAGACGCCCGACACGGCCGTTCGCGATTTCTACAGGGCAATAGAGACACACAACTGGAACGCGTACCTTAACTCTGTCCTCCCTGACAACGTGAGGCGGATGACCTCGACGGATATGGCCGACCAGAAGAAGAAGTTCCTGGCAAACGACTTCAAATACCTGGGCCTGAAACTCAAGACGACCTTCGACAAGAACGACAAGAACAAAGCCGACGTCGAGCTGACCGCGGGAGTCGTCAAGGGCAAGAACCCCACCACGGGCAAAGAAGAAACAACCTCAATAGCGGAGATCAAGAAGACATACGGGATCACGCCAACACTCACGACCGAGAAGTATAAGGGGACGTGGTATGTCAACGTGCCACTCGCCTCTGCGGACAGGCCCGCGCAGACGCAGTAAGGCGGCGCTGGCCAGGACTATCGAGCGCAGCGGATACAAGGCGGGCTCGCAACGAGCCCGTCCTTTTATTGCTATACTGAACGCGGCATTCGAACCTGTTTGAAAGGCGTCAGGGGGTCTATCGCACATGGGCACCGGCATTCATCGCAGGCGGCTGGCAGGGCCCCTCGCACTGGCCCTCGCACTTGTTTTCCTCGCAACCGCGCTCTTCGCCCTGGCGGGCTGCAGCAGCAACACGCCCGAGGGGGCGGTGCAGGGCTACTTCAGCGCCAAGCAGGCTCTCGACTGGGAAGCGTACAAGAAAGCCGTCGTCCCCCAGAAACTCGCTACGAAAGACGAGGCGCTGGCCAAGCAGCAGTTCGAGCAGATCAAGCTCAAGGTCCAGGACCTCAAGATGCAGACGCAGGCCGACCCCAAGGACAAGACAAAAGCCACGGTGACTATCACCAACGGAAAGATCACCTATACGGCCGACATACTCGGCAAGTTGCAGAGCGATACGCAGGACATCTCGAAGGTTCCGCCCAAGGACCGCCCGATTTTCGAGACGGTGCAGGTCAACGGGGTGTGGTACGTGGATACGCAGCTGGGGTTATAGGATCAAGGGGGATGTTCATGGCTGAACACAAGGAGCTTGTCAGGGCTGTCCTGGTCCTCGCGCTCGCAGCGACGCTCGTGGCCCTCCCGGTCTTCGGGCTGGGCTGCGGCTCCAGCAAACCGGCGGCAAAGACCACACCGACGGCCCCGTCCACCACCGCTTCCACCACTCCGGTGGCGGCCCCGACATCGGTCCCGCTGGTCCTGACTGGAACGGGCAACCAGTTGACGGAGACGTTCAGCCTCGTCGAGGGGCTCGTTGTGTTCCAGCTCAGCTACGCGGGCGGGGGCCCCTTCCAGGCTAACCTCCAGGACGAGGCCGGCAAGGTGGTCAGCGTCCTCACCCAGGTGAACACCTCCATCAGCGGCTCGACGGCGCTGGGAGTCTCCAAGGGCGTCTACGCTGTCAACGTCACCGCCGCCAGCGCGTGGCAGATCCAGGTCAACGAGCAGGTGCCCGTGAACCCGCAGACCCTCCCGCTGTTCCTGCAGGGGACGGGCCCGCTGGTGACCCCCTTCTTCCAGTCCAACGGTGGAAACGCCACGGTCACCATGACCTACTCCGGCACGACTGCGCCTTTCGTGGTCACGCTGCTGACCTCGGGCGGCACGACGGTGTCGGTGCTTGCGAACGTCCCCAACGGGCCGTTCAACGGCGCCCAGACGGCGCCGCTGCAGCAGGGGGTCATCTACATGATCGACGTGGAGGGAAGCGGCGCCTGGAGCATCAGCGTCCAGTAGGCGCCAGGGCTTCAGAGCAACTCGACAAGGGCGTTGATGAGGTCGGTCTCCGTGATGATGCCGACGAGCTTTCCACCCTCTACTACCGGGAGCCCACCGACTTTCAATTCCAGTATCAGCCTGGCGGCATCCTTGAGGTCCGTATCGGGGGTCACCGTCTTCGGGTCCGCGGTCATGATCGACTCCACCTTGACCGTCTCGAGCAGGAAGTCGTGGTACTTCTTCTCGGTAAGGACGATCGAGGACGCGGTGGCGTTGCGCAGGTCGCTGTCCGTGACGATACCCACCAGCACATCGCCCTTCATCACGGGGAAGCGCCTCAGCTTCTTCTCCTCGACGAGCTCCCAGGCGCGCTTGATGGGCTCGTCCACCCCGACCGTGACCACGTCTTTCGTCATCCGATCGCGAACCTTCAAAGTGTCCCTCCTCTGAATCCCGGCACCGTCCCGTGCGCGACGAGCCTTGGCTTTCGCGCTCCGCAATCAATTATACTTCTACGCGTGGCAGCCTGAGGCAAGCGGCAGAGGAGCGGTTCAACTGACAAAGCCCCCGAGGGACAGGAAGATCAAGGGCAAGGGTACCGGCGCCGCCCGCTCGACAGGTGACGCCGGGCTCCACGGCAAGCCCCCTTTCTTCGGGCTCGAGAAGATCCCGTTCGAGACCGCAACGCAGAAGAAAGAGCCGAAGCCGGCCCCGGAGGCTAAGAAGAACTCCTCGACGATCGAGACCCCCGAAGGCCCCCTTGCGATCGAGAACTACTGCCCCGCGTCCCGGCTCCAGGAGCTCACTGTCGACGACGGCATACTGATGTTCAGCAGGCACAACCCCGAGCGCCAGAAGCGCGCTCTGTTGAACGTGGCCAACGACGAGGGCGGAAACGTCGTGGCGGCCGTATTCCAGGAACGGCTGGCCGGATACATCGGGATCCATCACCCGTCGGAAGGCGAGCGGTGGGGAAAGCCGGGTTATCCATGGCTGTTCGAGCTCGGGGCGATCGAGGTCAGCAGGAACTTCCGCGAGATCGGCCTCGCGATGGCCATGATGCACGCGGCCTGGGACGACCCGTTCTACGACGACAAGGTAGTGATCACCACCGCCTTCACCTGGCACTGGGACCTCGAGGCGACCGGCATGACCAAGCTCGAGTACAGGGAGCTGTTCATCGAGCTCGCCGGGCGCTTCAGTTTCATGGAGATGACCACCGACGAGCCGAACGTGATGATGGACTCGGCGAACCTGTTCCTGGTGAGGCTCGGGCGCGACACTACGTTTTCGCAGTACCAGAAGTTCGCGTCGCTGCTGTTCACCAACGAGTGGGAAGCGATGCTCCGCGGCTTCTGACATGCAAAATAGGGACAGGCACCTTTTTGCATTTTGATGCACAAAGCCAAATCGCCAGATGCGAAAATGCAAAAAGGTGCCTGTCCCTATTTTGCAGGACAAAGGAAAAGGGCGGCCGCAAGCGGCCGCCCTTTGATGCTCTAAAGCCTGCCCTAGTCAACAGCCTTGAATCGGTCCTTCAGCTTCTTCATGACCGAGGGCATCGTGGTGTACTCCATCTCCTCCAACGGCAGCCTGTGCGGCTCGAACGGGCCGTGGCGCCGCAGGTAATCGGCGGCGTCCAGCGCCAGCTGCCTCGCATTGTCGTAAGACTTGTCGGCGAACATGTCGCGCGGGCCGATGAGCCTGCCGTCCTTGAGCTGGAAGCCCAGGGCCACAACGCGGGGCGGGCCGTCGAAGCGGGTCGGGGTGTCGTCCTCGAATCCCACCGGCATCAGCGGGCCGTGGTGAGAGCCGCGCATCCAGCCCGCCACCATGTGGGGGAACGCGAACGGCTCGAGTGCCTCGCCGACCGCGGGGAGGCCACTCTGGCACCTGATCGCCATCACGGGGTCGTCCTTGCCCACGTAGCGACCGGCCATCAGGAAGAGCCTCTGCGTGGAGGTCACCGCCACCGGCTCGTCGTTGCCCTTGCGGAAGATGTGCTTGATCACGTAGCGCGAAGGGGAGCCGATGAAGACCAGCATGTCGTACATATCTTCTGGGAGGTTGAAGATGATCGATTTCTCGCCGATGAGGTCGAGGACCTCGTAGCGGAAGCCGTCGTGCATGCTGGGGTCGATGACCAGTCCGATGGTGTTGAAGGGATCAGCGTATATCTTATAGAGGGGCAGGTTCCAGGCGCCCGGCTCGGTCTTATCCGCGAGGTAGATGATGATGGGCTCCGCGGGGCGTTCCTCGAAGGTCATCTCAGCGAAGCCGGGCCCCATGCCCTTGAGGTTGCCGCTGAAAGCGTCGACCAGGAGGTCCTGGCCCGCGCCGTACTGGCCGTACTCCTTGGCCACTTCCGTCATCGACGTGAACGTGTTCCAGGCGAACTTGTGGATCTGCTCGTTCTCGATTCCCTTGGTGTGGGTCATGATAAGGGCGATGTCGTCGCCGACCTCACCCTGACAGTAGTCAATGATAAGCCCGTCTTTCTTCGCCTGGGCGAGATGCTCGACCGCTTTCTCACGGAGCGCGGGGTGCACATCGGAGTGCCCCACCCAGCCGCCCACGTCGGCCTTGATGATGCTAAGCGTTATCTCCATACCTACCTCCTTGCCAACCGTTCCCTGTTCTGTCTCGAGAAGTCCGAATATTATAGCAAAACGGCAGACGCCCCCACAAAAGCAGAGTAAGCAGCCACCCCGTGCGAACGTTCCCGCGTGCCATGACGAGTTCTCTCCGCCCCAGCACATTCCTGCCGTTGACGGTATTCCTATCGACATGCTAGTTTTATGCGCGCGGAGCACCAGGACCCGCGGCACCCGGCCTGGATGCCGCCTCGGGTCCCCGAGGAGTGGAGGTATTCTGAAGTTTTCAACCAGGGCGCGTTACGGCATGAGGGCGATGCTCGACCTCGCTATAAACGGCGACGGCCGACTGGTGTTGCTCAAGGACATCGCCTCCCGCCAGGAGATCTCCAAACGCTACCTCGAGCACATGATGACCCTCCTGCGGAACCGCGGGCTGGTGATCGCCGAGAGAGGCGCGGCCGGAGGCTACCGGCTGGCCCGCCCGGCCTCAGACATAACCCTCGTCGAGATCTTCGAGGCCCTTGAGGGAGAGATCGCGCCGGTCGAGTGCGTGCGCGACCGCACCGTCTGCGGCAGGGCTGAAGATTGCGTGGTGCGCGACCTGTGGTGCGACGTCGCCGACGCCATGAGAGGTGTGCTGGAGGACCGGACGCTCGCGGACCTCAAGGAACGCTGGGAAAAGCAACAGTCCTGACTCCGGCGCGGGCCCTTGCCCTGGCGGGACTCTTCTCCGCGACCGGGACGTAACCGAACTTGCGCACGGACGCGAGCATCGCGCGCACATTCTCCGGCTTCGCGTTGGGTGGTATCTCGCAGCCGGCTGCCATTATGAACCCGCCGCCCAGGCCTACTTCCTCTATCAGCCGGTGACAGTACTCTTCGACCTCTTGCGGCGAGCCGAGGCAGAGCATCGTAGCCGGGACGTCTCCCATGATGCAGACGCGGTCGCCGATAGCCCTCTTCGCCAGGAAGATGTCCGTGGACCCGTCGAACTGCGCGATGCAGCGGCCCGCCGGCAGCTGGCGCAGCGCCTTCAGGTTGCGGTCCCAGTTGCCGTCCAGGTGCAGGACCGGCGAGATGCCGGCCGAGACCAGCTTGTCCACCAGGTCTTTCAGCGACGGGAACGAGAGCTCCGCGAACATCTGGGGAGATATGAAATCGTTGGAGGAGCGGTGGAGGAATATCTCGGCGCGCGGCACGCCCATGAGCTTTGTGATCAGGCGCGTCACGAAGCAGTAGCTGTCGGTCAGGGCGTCGGCCGCCTCGGCCACCACCTCCGGGTGCCGCATGCAGTCCCTTACGAACGCGGGCAGGCCCCTCGCGAGCGAGAAGCTATCGAAGGCCGCCTCGGGCAGGAAGCCGTAGAGAGTAGTCACGCCCCGCCTGTTCCAGGAAGAGAACTCGCGCCGCCAGCCCGCGAGGTGCATCGCGAGGCGCGGGACGACGTGGGCGTACGCGCGCCGCCCGCTCGGGAGGTCCCAGGCGCGCGCGATCATCTCGACGAAGAAAGCGAAGTACGCAAGGCGCCTGTGGTCGCGGCCCCAGCCGATCACCTTCTCGTAGTCGTCCTCTTTCATGAGCTCGCCCTCGACGAGCTGGCAGATGCTGCCGGGGTCGAGGTCGATGCCCGGCCACCTCGCCTTCATAGGCATGATGAAGGTATAGACGACGGGATAGCGCGGGTTGACGGGGTAATAGATGTCCCACGGCCCCAGCTCCTCGAAGCAGAGGTCCATGGCCGCGCGGTATTTCCGGGGGTCGGCCCAGAGCTCGTGGAAGTCGATGCCGGCGAAGCTCGCCGCGAAGTTGTAGATGAACGTGCAGGAAGGGACCCGGTCCGGCACCTGGAGGTTGATGGCTGCCTGGAGGCGTTGTTCGGAGGTGAGAGCGTCTTCTTCGTAGAGCGTCTTCATGAGTCCCTCCCGCGCCCCGGCTACACAGGCAAACTGCTACGCTTATAATACAGCCAGCGGGTCGAAGAGATACGGGCCATGCGGCTCGAAAAGGGGTGTCTGCGATGAGGACCATCTATCTGGACCACGCGGCGACCACGCCTCCGGCGGCCGAGGTCGCGGCTGCGATGCGGCCGTACCTCGAGGAGAAGTACGGCAACCCTTCGGCCCTGTACGCGATCGGGCGCGAATCGCGGCAGGGTATCGAGGACGCTCGGCGCAACGTAGCTTCGCTCATCGGCGCTTCGACGGAAGAGGTCTACTTCACGTCGGGGGGCAGCGAGTCGGACAACATGGCCGTGAACGGGGTCCTGCTTGCCGCGCGCGGCGAGCGCACGCACGTCGTCACCACGACCATCGAGCACCATGCCGTGCTTGAGACGGTGGAGTTCGTGGCGAAGCACGGCTACGGCTCGACCGTGGTGGCGGTTGACTCCACCGGCCTGGTCGACCCGGAGGACATCCGAAAAGCGATCAAGCCGGAGACGGCGCTCGTCTCGGTGATGCACGCCAACAACGAGGTCGGGACGATCGAGCCGATCGCCGAGATCTCGAAGGTGTGCCGCGAGGCGGGGGTCTACCTGCATACCGACGCGGTACAGACGGTCGGCAACATTCCCGTCGATGTGGAGGAACTGGGCGTCGACATCCTCTCGATGTCAGGGCACAAGCTTTACGGCCCCAAGGGAGTGGGCGCGATCTACATCAGGAAAGGCACGAAGATATCGAGGTTCATCCACGGGGGCGAGCAGGAGCGCGGCATGCGGGCCGGGACCGAGAACATCGGCGGCATCGCCGGGCTCGGCGCGGCGGCGGAGCTTGCCTCCCTGGAGATGGACGCCAAGGTCCCACGTATTACCGCGCTGCGCGACAGGCTGATAGAAGGCCTGCAGGGTTCGATAGACGACCTGTTCCTCAACGGGCACCCCGAGAGACGGCTACCGAACAACGTGCACATCGGCGTCCGCTTCATCGAGGGGGAGGCCATCTGCCTGCAACTGGACACTGTTGGCATCTGCGCGTCGACCGGCTCGGCGTGCTCGAGTGAGGCTCTCGAGCCGTCGCATGTCCTGCTCGCCATCGGCGTGCCGACCCTGGAGGCGCACGGCTCGGTGAGGTTCTCGCTTGGTCGTGGCACGACCTCTGAGGAGATTGACTACGTGATCGAGAACCTGCCACCTATCGTGAAACGCCTGCGCGCGATGTCCCCGCTCTCAAAATGACGTCGTTCGTTTTCCACTTTTCTTTACACTTTCCGGTGGCATACCACGGCCAGAAATAAATAAGTGTAAAGAAAAGTGGAAAACGAACGACGTCATACTCGGTCGAGGGCGAAGTCGAACTTTTTCTCCCCGGTCATGAACTTGTCCAGGTCTTCCCCGTCGTAGAGCTTGGTGACGATCCGCCTGACCTTCGCGGCGATCTGGTCGATGACGAACTTCGTCTCCTCGTCGCCGTAGTAGGGCGTCAGGTCGATCGGCCGCCCGATCCTGCAGGTCACGTGCCGGTACGTGATGAGCTCTATCCCTTTCTTCGCCATCGGGTGGTCCACGAACAGGGACACCAGTGACCCGGGAATCTTGATGATCTCCTTCTCTTCGCTCGCGACTATCGCCACGGGGATGATGGGGGCGCGGTTCTCGATAGCGAGCTTGGCGAAGCCGGTCTTGAACGCGGCGATCTTGCTCGCGCTGTACACGTGCATGAACGACTCGATGCCCTCGGGGAAGATGCCTATCAGCTCGCCGTTGGAGAGGAGCCGCGCCGCCTCGTCGAGGCTTTGGTCCCCCGCCTCCCCGCCGTAGATGTTCATCTTGAAGAAGCCGACCAGCTTGAAGAGGTGCTCGGTCCCCGGTACCGCATACAGGTGCGAGCCCGCCGCGAAGTTTACGAAACGCTCGATGCAGTATCCGATCACCAGCGGGTCGGCATAAGAGCGGTGGTTCGCAACCAGAACGCCCCCACCGTCCTCCGGGATGTTATCTTCGCCCTCCGCGTGCATCCGGAGGTGCAAGGAGTACAGAGGCCCGAGCGTGAGCCTCAGGCTCTCGATGAAAAGCATGCTGGTGATGTTCAAGCCCGGTCCTCTCCCGCCCGAGGCGTATCAGGCGCTGATGACGTAGGAGCCGTGCATGCGCTCCCGTTCCTTCCAGTCGATTTCGGAGGAGCGCCCGGTGAGCGCCTCCAGGCCGGCCGCGATCTTGGCCGCGTAGAGGTTCTGGTGGTATGCGTTCTTTACCTCTACCGCGACCGTGCCGTCGGAAGCCTCGAACTCCTCCGGGTATCCGAGGCCGCGCAGCGCCAACTCGAAGAGGTACTGGTCCCAGAAATCTTCCGGGGTCTCTTTCTTGAGGGCCTCTTTAGTGCGGTAGAGGGTGTAGGATTTCTGACCGCCGTAGACGATGCCCATCACCTCTTCGCCCAGCTCGCGCTCGAGCTCGCGGAGAGTGGAGTTCAGCGACTGCACCGCGATCATGTCCTCCCGCTTGCCGGTGAGGGGGTTGATGATCTCGCCCCTGTCGAGGTTCCACTTCAGGCGGCGCGAGGCTTCCAGCGGCGTGCGGCATTTTTCGCACCGCGCGAACTGGAGGGGACCGGTCCCGGCCTCTACCTCCTCGAGGTACAGCCTGCCCTCGGACTCGGGCTTCTCCTCGGCGTGCGTGAGGTGGACCACCAGGTCGTCCCCATCGAACTTGTAGCCGACCCGCGAGCCGGGCATCTGCTCCACCGATTCGTATACGCCTTGAGTCGAACCCAGCGCCATGGGAACTACGGCGGGGTTGGTGAACCTCACCACGGTCAGGTGGTCACCCGCCTTGTAGCTCTCGACCTTCGCGCGCCCCGCCCCCGGCCCGCCAGGTCGTTGCCCATGCCCCAGACCAGGAGCCTCGCGAGCCACTGCGGGCGCAGCATGCGCCAGTTGGGGACCTTCTTCGCGTCGATGTTCCAGTAGAGCGCCTTGACCATGTCGTAGAGGTCTTTGCCGATGTACTTCTGCGCCTCCACGACTATGTGCTCGATGGGGGCGCCGATGGTGAGCGCGAGCTTGTCGTAGATCGCATCCCACTCGTCCACTTCCAGGAACATCAGCGGGATCTTAGGCTTGAGGCTCCCGACGATCGTGCCGTAGCTGTGCCACTCCATGAACTTTGCGAATCGGCGAGGAAAACCGCATTGAGGGCACCGTCGCATCTCTCCTCCTTGAGCCGCAGACACCAGGTCAGTCGGCGGGTCGGAGACCAGTCTTGAATATACTATCAGACGGCAAGTGGCTCGAGGTCGCTCGCTATGAGCGAGATGCCGCCCGCCCGGTCGCTCACCCGCCCGGTCACCCGCAGGATGCGCGACACGCCGATGAGCGCGCCGAACCGCTCGTACTCCTTCGGGAAGATGGTCGCCTCGAAGGTGCCCGAGAGGTCCTCAAGGGTGAGGAACTCCATGTATTCGCGCTTCTTCGTGATGGCGCGGCGCTGGGCGATGAGCCATCCCACCATGCTGACCGTCTCGCCGAGGTGGCGCTCCAGGTCGTTGCTCCTGACCCGCGCGCCCGCCATCTCACCGGGGACGAGTATCTCGAGCGGGTGGGAGGTGACGCTCGCTTCCAGGTACTCGAGCTCCATGCGGAGCTTCTGCATCGGCGTGTAATCCGGGAGGCGCGGTAGCGGCGTGGTCGGGCTGACCTTGGCGATGTGCAGAGGGAGGGTGAGCTCTTGTTCGTCCCCCTCACCCCGACCGTCTCCCCCGAGGGGAGAGGGAGAAACGGGGCAATGGGGGCGGCGGCCGTCGCGGCGCACCTGAGGGTACATCATGGCGAGCTTCCACAGCAGCTCGGGGCGCGTGTGGTCGAAAGAATCGAACGCCCCGCACTTGATGAGCGTCGCGACCTCTTCCTCCGTGGTCTCGACCCGCGAGAGGAAGTCGGAGAGAGACACGAACGGGAACTTCTCACGCGCCTGCACGATGGACTCGACCGTGAGGTAGGTGATGCCCTTGACCCGCAGCAGGCCGAAGAAGAGCGTCCCGTCCTTCACCTGGAAGTCGGGCTCGCTTTTGTTGATGTCGGGCAGCGCGACGTGCACGCCGAGGCGCTTCGCCTCCTCTATATATACAGAGGGGTGGTAGAAACCGGCCTCGTTGACCAGCACCGCCGCCATGAACTCGGCGGGGAAGTGCGCCTTGAGGTAGGCCGCCTGGTAGGAGAACTCGCCGTAGGTCGCCGCGTGCGCCTTGCAGAATCCGTAGCCCGAGAACTTCGCGAGGCTCTCGAAGATGGCCTTCGCCGAAGGCTCGCTCATGCCGTTCGCCCTTGCCCCCTGAAGGAACCGGGCCCGCAGCGTCTCCATCTGCTCGGGCGAGCGCGCCTTTCCCATCGCGCGCCGCAGGCCGTCGGCGTCCGAGAGCGTGAAGCCCGCCAGGGCGACCGCGGCCCGCATGACCTGCTCCTGGTAGACGAAAGTGCCGAGCGACTCCGAGAGGATCGGCTCGAGCGAGGGGTGCAGGTAGACCAGCGGCTCGCGGCCGGCGCGGCGCAGCAGGAACAGCTCCTTCATGCCGCTGCCCGAGGCGCCCGGGCGGATGAGCGCGATGGAGAGCGTGAGGTCCTCTATGTCCCTGCACTTCATCGCCTGCAGGAGCGAGCGCATTGCCGGGCTCTCTATCTGGAAGACACCGAGCGTGCGCCCCTCGGACAGGATGCGCAGGGTCTCCGGGTCCTCGCGCGGGAGGTGGTCCACCTCGATCCGCACCCCGTGGTTCTTTGCCGCCCAGGTCGAGGTGTCCTCGATGACCGAGAGCCCCTTCTGCCCGAGTATGTCCATCTTGATGAGCCCCATGCGCTCGATCGGCCCCATGTCGTACTGCGTTATCACGAGCCCCTTGGTCGCGCGCTCGAGGGGGACCAGGTCGGTCAGCGGGCGGTCGGCGATGACCACCCCGCCGACGTGGATGGACAGGTGGCGCGGGAAGCCGTCCAGGTGGTCGCAGATGTCCAGGATGCTGCGGTACGGCTCGCGGTCGAGCGGCAGGCGCCCGCGGTAGGAAGCGATGCCCTCGGCGACGGTGGAGATCTGGCTCGCGCGGCAGTGCGGGATGCTGCGGCTGAACTCGTCCACCTCTTCCGGCGGGAGCCCGAGCGCCTTGGCGATGTCGCGGACCGCCATGCGCGCCTTCATGGTGGCATACGTGCATATCATCGCCACGCGGTCGGACCCGAAGCGCCGGTAGATGTAGTCGAGCACCTCGTCGCGCCGGCACGCGCTCACGTCCAGGTCGATGTCGGGCGGGTCGTCGCGGGCCGGCGAGAGGAACCGCTCGAAGTAGAGGTCGTGCTCGATCGGGTCGATGTAGGTGATGCCGAGGACGTAGGCGACCATGCTCCCCGCGGCCGAACCGCGGCCCGCGGCGGGGATGCCCCGGTCGTGGCAGTACTTCGCGATGTCGTGGACCACCAGGAAGTACGGCGTGAAACCCATGGCGTTTATGGTGTCCAGCTCGAAGTGGAGGCGCTCGAGGGCGGCGCCGGGCAGCGGGTGGTAGCGGCGCGCGGCCCCCTCGAAGCAGAGCTTGGTCAGGTGGCTGAAGGCGGTCTCTCCGGCGGGGAGGTCGGCCGCAGGGAACAGCCACTCTCCCAGCCGGAAGCGGAAGTCGCACCCTTCTGCTATCTCGCGCGTGTTGGCGGTGGCGTCGGGCGCGTTGCAGTAGGGGTAATCGGCGAACAGGCGCTCCATCGCCCCGGCGGGCTTGAGCCAGGACTCGGCGTCGGCGGACTCGCCGTCGGGCACGCGGGTGACCGGGCAGATGAGCCGGACGGCGCAGAGCGTGCGGTGGACGTCGTAGTCCTCGCGCGCGGCGAACGCGACGCGGTTGCTCGCGGCGCACCGGATGCCCTGGCTGCGGGCGGCCTCGATGAGGCGCTCGGAGGCGATGTGGCTGGCGGGCGTGCCGTCGTTCACCAGCTCGGCGTAGAGGGCGTCGCCGAATATCGCTTCCAGCGGGCCGAGGAGGGCGGCGTCCCCCGAGAGCGCGAACAGACCGCCGGAGAGGGCCTCCAGCCGCTCGAGCGGCAGGGGCTCCTCCCCCAGTCGGCGCTCGGTGACGGCGCGGCAGAGGTTGCTGTATCCCTCGTCGTTGCGTGCGAGCAGGATGACGCGGGAGTTCCCTTCTCCCTCTCCCCGGGGGGGAGAGGGTCGGGGTGAGGGGGATCCGATGGAAAGGTCGCAGCCGATTATCGGCTTGATGCCGGCCGCTGTCGCTTTCTCAAAGAACGGGACCGCGGCGTACAGCCCGTCGCGGTCGGTTAAAGCCAGGGCGTCCATCTCGAGAGAGGCGCAGCGCTCGAGGAGGGCGTCCACGGAGGAGCCGCCGTAGAGGAGGCTGAAATTGCTGTGGCAGTTCAGGTGGACGAAGCGGTTCATCTCTTGTCATCTCACCACTGCGTCCGCGCACGACGGACCTCCTTCAGTCTCACCTGCAGTCCCGCCCCCTCGCCGGGCCGCCGCGGCCGGGTACCAGCGCGGCGGTGCTCCCCCTGACTATCGAAGAAAAGCCGTAGCGCTCGCGGATGCGGTCGACGCTCTCGTTGAGGCTGTCCATCTTGAGGCTGCAGAGGCCCTCGCCACCTTCCGCGTCTCCGGCGCTCACCGCGAACAGTTCGCCCTGGCAGCCGGCGGTCACCAGGCCGGACAGGGCGACGCCCACCAGCCTGATGCGCACGCCGCTGTCCATCAGCCTGTCGAAGAGGTCGAGCGCGGTCCGGTAGACGACCTGCTCCTGGTCGGTGGGGATCTCGAGCGTGCGGAATTTCATGTAGGTCCTGAAGTCGGAGTGGCGCAGCTTCACGGCTATCCTGGTGGTCGAAAGGCCGTCGGAGCGCAGCGCCAGGCAGCACCTCTCCGACAGCAGCAGCAGGGTGGAGCGGACCATCTCGTAGTCGATGGTGTCGACGTCGTAGGTGGTCTCGCGGCTCACCGACTTGGGCAGCCTGCCTTCGGAGAGGCGCCTATTGTCAACCCCCCGCGCGTGCTCGTGGAGCACCCGGCCCCACGAGCCGAGGACGCTCTCGAGAGCCTCGACGGGCAGGAGCGTCAGGTCGCCCACGGTGCGGATGCCGAGGTCATGGAGGGAAGCGCGGCAGACGGGCCCGACCCCGGGCAGCTTTTCGACAGGCAGAGGGGACAGGAACGAGAGCTCCTCACCGGGCTTGATCTCGAGAAAGCCGTTCGGCTTGGCGGCCGCGGAGGCGACCTTGCTCACGACCTTGGCAGCCGATAAGCCACCGGAGGCGGGGAGGCCGAGCTCGTCCGCTATGCGCTTGCGTATCTCACGGGTGACGTCTCCGGGATCTCCGAACGCGAGCCGGCATCCCGACAGGTCGAGGTAAGCCTCGTCTATGCCCGCGTGCTCGATGAGCGGCGTGTACTCGTCGAGGATGTCGCGGACGAGGCCCGAGTAGTGGATGTACGCCTTGAAGTTGCCTGGCAGGTAGACCGCGTGCGGGCAGAGCTTGCCGGCCTTCGCCAGCGGCATCGCCGAGTGGACGCCGTACTCGCGCGCCTCGTAAGAGCAGGCGGCCACGACGCCCCGCTGCGACGGGTCGCCGCCGACTATCACCGGCTTGCCCTCCAGGGATGCATCGAACAGCCGCTCGACCGAGCAGAAGAACGTGTCCATGTCTATGTGGAGTATCGCGCGTGCTTTATTCTTTGTCGTTGCTTTCATCGCTTGCCGCCGTTCTTTGCTGTGACTCGCCGGTCGTGCATCGCTCTGCGACGCAACACCGGCGTAAAGATTGAGGTGCCAATGCACCGTTGGGTCAGGATAAATCCTGCCCCCTGCGGTCAGGATAAATCCTGCCCGGCTGGGGCCCTCAGACCAGAATCCTCAGGACACCCTTCACTTTCCCCTGTATTTCAATCTGGTCTTCGGGCCCGAGGATTATCGGGTCCATCTGAGGGTTGGCGGGCTGGAGCCTTATGCGCCCGCCGCCCTTGCCCGGCTCCCGGTAGAACTTCTTGAGGGTGACGTCCGTGCCGTCGATGAGGGCGACCACCGTCTCGCCGTTCTCGGGGACGGGCTTTTCCTCGACCACGACGTAGTCGCCGTCGAAGATGCCCTCGTCCACCATCGACTCGCCGGCGACCCTGAGGGCGTAGACCCGCCTGCCGGAGGCGAGCGACGCGGGCACCTCTATCTCGTCGCCGAGCGGGATGGCCTCGATGGGTTCGCCCGCCGCGATCGTGCCCAGCAGCGGGATCGTCATGCCGCCCTGCGCGAGGGCCGGCCTCCTGGCCTGGCGCCGGTCGAGGACGGAGCGCCCCCTGGTGGTGAGCAGCAGCGAGCGCGCCCGGTCGGGACGCCGCCTGAGAAGCCTCTTGGCGTCGAGCGAGGCGACGTGTTCGGCGACGGTAGCCACCGACGAGACCCCGAGCTCTCCCGCTATCTCGCGAAGGGTCGGGGAGTAGCCCGAGCGCGCCCGGAAGTCTCTTATGAACTCCAGCACCTGGACCTGTTTTCTTGTCAGCGTCTCTTCCATAGTAGCCGCCTCCTGAAGCCGGCGACCTCATTATACCCGAACAAAAACCGAAAATGCAAGTGTATATTATCGTTTTGATCGCGTGAAGTGCGCAACCGTACGGGCGTGTCTCAGGGACCCTGGCGAGCGGTCTTTATTATTAGTGCTTGCGATGCTTTTTCGCATGCCTCAATCTCGCATGGAGGAATGCCGGATAAACCTCGAATAATAGCGATAGCTCCCGAGGCAAGAGGTGCGAAGCACCGGTCGGCCGGAGAGATTCCGACCGACATAGTGAGAGGTAGAGAAGATGGTTTGTGAGTATTGCGGCCGCCAGACCAAGAATGGGTTTCCCTACTGCATGAACTGCGGTGAGTGGATCGGCTCCGCCTCGGCGAGCGAGCGCGCCACGCCGGGCAGCTGGGGCAACCCCGTCTTCGAGAAGCGGCCTGCGCGCCTCTTCCTCGCGAGGAGGCTCGACACCTCGGCCAGCGGGCTCTCGGGGTCGACCGCGCGCTAGCGCAGGGCACAACATTACAAGAGCGCTGACAGGCGTGTCGTGGTTTCCAAGGCCGCGGCATGCCTTTCTTTTTCCCGACACGCACCACCGGGCTCCTCATGAGTTTTAACAATGCGGGGCGGGGCGTCTCTTGTATTACAATAATGGCAGCGGTCTGTAGGGCCCTGTTTCGTGAAAGGATTATCTTGAGAAGACACACCGGCCTGGTCGTCATCACCTCCGCGCTGATTGCCGCCACCCTCTCCATCGCCTTTCTCGCCGGCTGCGGCAGTGACACGGCGCAGGCACGACAGTATATCGACGCCGCGAAAGAGAAGAGCGTGAAGGTCGCGCAGAACGTGCAGAAACTGAACCAGAAGGGCGTCGACCTCACCAATTTCTTCAACGCCATCCAGAACATAACCCCGGACACGGGCGCCGCGATGAAACAGTTCCTCAACGAAGCGGTGGCGCTGCAGGAAGCTATCAACAACGCCGCGCAGGACACGCGCACCGAGTACGAGAAGATACTCGCGCTCGGCGACGCCGCCGACTACAAGAAATACGCGGAGATACAGATCAAGATCCTCGACCTGATCAACCAGCGCTCCGTCCTCATCAAACAGTTCGCGGCCATCTACAACGGCGTCGTGGACTACGTGTTGAGCGGCCAGCCCGACACACCTGAGTACGAGGCCTCCATCCAGGCGCAGGCCCAGCCCATCATGGACGAGCGCATCAAGCTGTCTCAGCAGATAGAGCAGCTCAACCAGCAGGCCGCGGACCTCGCGAAAAAGCTGAATATCAGTTAGCATTACGGGCTAGTCTTTAGCGACGGACTGGGGGTGCCTAGATGATCTGCCCGAGCTGCGGCCAGGAGACCGACGACAACAACCGCTTCTGCATCAAGTGCGGGGCTCCGACGGCACAGGCCGGGCCGCCCGCTGCTCCGCCGCCACCCGGTGCGGCGCCCCCTCCACCCCCCGGCATGGAGCCACCTCCGCCGCCGGCCGTGGCAGCGCCACCGCCACCGGTAGTTGCACCGCCTCCACCCGGCGGAGTGACGCAGCAGCCGGCGCCGCAGGGCGGGGTACAGTACGCCCCACAGGGCGCGCAGCCGCAGCAGCCCGCCCAGCCCCAGTACACTCCGGCGCCGTTTCCGCCTGTCCCGCCGGCGGGGGCGGGAGGCGGCTACGGGCAGCAGACGATCCAGATGCCGGCACAGCAGCCCGGGCAGTATCCGCCTCAGGGCGCTTACCAGCAGCCGGTTTACGGGCAGGCGCCTTACGCGCCGGCGCCCGGCCAGCAGTACGCGCCTGTCCAGCCCGGCATGCAGGGCTATCCGCAGCCTTACGCAGGGGCGGCCGCAAAGGCGGGCGGCTCGACCATCACAGGCATCCTCACCATAGTCGCGGGGGGGATCATCGTCGGCTCGACCTTCGTCCCCTGGCTCACGGTCATGGGATTAAGCGTTTCCGGCTGGCAGATCATGAGGCAGGGCGTGACGGGGTCCGGCGGCAGTGGCATGTCGCTCGTTATCACGGGTGGGGGCACGGTGTTCTTCACCGGCTTCTTCACCCTTGTGCTCGGGGCGCTCATTCTGGCCTCGGGCCTGATGATGCTCTTCCGGCGGCGTGTCGGCGGCATCCTGGCGTTCGTGTTCGCACTGCCGGCGGCGGGCTTCGCGGCCGTGAACATCGTGATGGTCTACACCAAGATGCAGAGCGTGTCTCCCGGCGCGGGGCTCTGGATGTTCGCGGCGGGCTCAGCCGTCGCGATCGTACTGGGGATAATCGGGCTCGCTTCGTCGGGCGCGTAGCCAGAGTGCCGCTCTCGAAACCTTATTGCGGAAGGCCCCCGGCGGATATCGCCGCGGCCAGGTCCTTGCCCCTGTAAACAGTGACCACCCCGAACTGCTTCCCCTGCGCGAGCTTCTGGAACGCAGCGGCGATCTGTGCCTCGTTCCCGCCGACCGCGAGCCCGCTCGGCCTCACTACCAGGAAATCCGGCTTGACGGCGAGCACGCGCTGTTCCTCGGTGCTCACTGTGGTCTCCGGGCCGATGACGAACACGGTGGCGTCGGCGCTGTTGGCGTCGGGCCTGGCGTTCGCCGGTATCATGACTGTCTTCGCCGGGTCATACGAGTCGAGGTAGAAGAGGAGGTTCGGCGAGAGGTCGTCGAAGGTGAGCATGACCCGCTGGCCGCCCTGCGAGTTGACGTAGTCCGCGATCGCTTTCTCGTTGATCCAGCCCGCGAAGCTCGGGTCCGCCCCGCGCATGAACCCTCCGAAGCCGACCGGGATCGAGAGCGCCAGCGCCAGGAGCAGCGCGAGCCCCGCGACCGCGGCGACAGCCTTCTTTCCCTCGAAGATATCCACCAGCCGGATCACGCCCCAGCCGCCGAGCAGCGCCATGGCCGGGTAAGCCGTGTAGACCATCCAGGGCGGCTTGCCGTATGAGAACGAGAGCACCAGGTAAGTCAGGCCGATCCAGATGATGAGGAACAGCGCCTTGCCGCTGCGCTTTTCGGTGCCCGGCTTGACGAAGTAGATGACCAGCGCAAGCAGCAGCAGGACCAGCGCCGCCCAGCCGATGTCTTTCGGGATGCGCGCGAGGTAATAGTGCCAGGGCTGCTTCCAGTCCGCGGCCTCGGAGCCCTTGCCGAGGAAGAAGTTCATGAAGTCGCCCTTGCTCACCGAGTAGGCGAAGTACCACCAGGCGGAGATCGCGAAGGCGACGAGCGAGCTCACCAGCAGCCAACCCGTCTCCTTGAACTTGCGCGTTACCAGCAGGTAGGCGAAGACGGGGACGATGACGAACACCGCGGTCTCCTTGGCGAGGAAAGCGATCCCCAGGAACAGTCCTGAGAGCAGGTATTTCTTCTTGAAGAAGAACAGCAGGAAGAGCAGGCCGAAGAACACGGTCGCGGAGTCGGGCTTGATGAACACGTCGAATGCCCGCGCCGCAGGGAATACCGCGAATAGAAAAGCCGCCACAAGGCCTACCCTCTCGTCGAACCAGTCCTTCCCCAGCAGGAACACCAGCACTACGCTCCCCAGCGCGAACAGGAGCGAGAGCACCTCCATGCCGACCGCGATGCCCTTCATGCCCAGGCCGCCCACCAGCGCGAGGCCGATGCTCGCCCCCGTGTAGAGCGGCGGGTGCCTGTAGAAGTTGTAGAACCAGACGTCGGCGGTCAGGTGCTTCGCGCCGTCGAGCACGGTCTGGACGTTCCAGGCCTCGTCCCAGGAGAGGACGTGCCCGACGTTGAAGAGCCGCAGCCCGAGCGCGAGGAGGATTATCGCCAGGAGCAGGATTATGACGGTCTTTTTCGCCAGGGGGCTCCGCAAGTCTCAGTCCTCGATGCGCGAGACGCGCTTCGCCATCCTGACCTTCTCGGGAAGGTCGGCGAGGCGCGATATCATGATGCGCTGCGCCTGGGGCGAGCCCGCGCCGTGGATGCTCTCGGTGAGGTACGCGGCGGCGCCGCAGCCGACGGTCATGTTCTCGATGAACTTCAGCACCTTGATGCGGTCGAGAGTGGGGACGGAGTCGGTACCCTTGAGGTACTTCTCGAGGTACGGCGCGATCTCGGGGTTGTCGAAGTCTTTCTGCGAGGGCATCGTCACGATCAGGCCGCCCGCGATGTCCTGCAACAGCCGCGCTATCTCGAACGGGAAGCGCGTCACGTTCAGCTTGCAGACGTTGGCGAGCAGCGGGTCCACCTCGTAGTTGCCGGCGGAGGTGGCGCGGCCCCGCGCGCTGCAGGCGATGCCACAGCAGAACAGCGTCTCGTTCAGGTGGACCATCTCGGTTATCTTGTCGCGCACGTGGCTTGCCTTCGAAGAGCCCTGGTAGTCCGAGGCGAGCTGCGCGGCGCCGATGAGGACGTCACCCACGCCGACCTTGCATCCGCCGTAGCTCTGCCGGTGGAACGACGCGAAGCGCTCGACCACCTTGCCGCTCTGGTCGGTCTCGCCGCACATGAAGATGCGTTCGCTTGGCACGAAGACGTCCTCGAAGATGACCAGCGCCTCCTGGCTGCCGTAGCCCGGGTTGCCCACGTCGAGGGGGCTGCCCTCGAGCTTGCGCGTGTCGGACGGCTGGCGGCCGAGGACGAAGGTGATGCCGGGCGAGTCCGCGGGCACCGCGAACGAGACCGCGAAATCCTCTTCTCCCTCGCGCATCGCGGTCGTCGGCATGACCAGGATCTCGTGCGAGTTCAGGGCGCCCGTCTGGTGGGCCTTGGCCCCGCGGACGGTGATGCCCTCCGGCGTCCTGTCCACCACGTGGACGAACATGTCCGGGTCGGCCTGCTGGCCGGGGCGCAGGGCACGGTCGCCCTTGACGTCGGTCATCGCGCCCTCGACCACGATGTTCTCGTCCTGGACCCAGGCCAGGTAGTCGTTGAGCCTGTCGTGGTAGGAGGTGCCGTGAGCCTCGTCGCATTCGTGGGTGACCGAATAGAGAGCGTTGAAGCCGTCCATGCCGACGCATCGCTGGAAGCACGTCGCGGTGCGGCGCCCGAGCATCCTCTGCATGAGGACTTTGTCCACCAGGTCTTCGGTCCCGCGGTGGATGTGCGTGAACCGGCTTATCTCCTTGCCGGTGAGGTGCGACCGGGTGAAGAGCAGGCCCTCCGCCTCGGGCTCGTCACCGACGTTGTAAGATTCGGCGACAGCGGCAGCCGAAGGCCTTATAAGAGGGTTGTCGACGGTATTCTCGCACTTCTCACCGAGCACGAATACGTTGCGCTCGAGGTGGCGAAGGCTCTCGAAATAGCTTTCGGGATCGTTTATCTTCATTGCGCTTCTCCCCGGTGTAGGCTCCTCGGACGATTCAAGTTTATATCAAAGGGCGGGCCGTTCAACACGAAAAAGCTCAACCCGATAACTTGAAAAGGTTGTGCGAAGCGGCGTCTGTAAGTATAAAATCAAATCGACGGTACCCATCGCGGAAAGGTGTTGCTGTATGGAGTGCCCGATCTGCGGCGAAACGCTCCCGCTGAGCAGCAAGGTCTGCGCATCGTGCGGGAATGAATATGACGGCTTCTTCCTGATGGAGGAGGTCGCGTCCTCCGAGGTGCGCAAGAGAGTCACGCAACAGAAGCCACCCAAGGTGCCGTCCGCGCTCAAGCCGCGCAGGGCCCCCTTGAGCCGCCCCACCATGTTTATGATCATAGGCGGTGTCGTGGCGCTGGTGGTGGTGGCCGGCGGAGTCTTCATGTTCATGTCGCGCAGCAAGGGCGGGGCGGGAAAACCGGCCGAAGCCGTCACCAGCTACTACAAGTACCTGCAGGCAGGCGATTCCGAAAGCCTGCTGGCGCTTTTCGACAGCGGTTTCCAGCCGACTGATGCCACCAGGACCGGGCTGAAGGCGGCGCTGGCCGCAAACAGCTACGCGGTCACCGGCCCCCAGATCCGTGTCATCTCCGACGACGGCACCACGGCGTTCATCGCCATCGACAGCGTGGACGTGACGGTGACCCCGAAGAACGGCAGCCCGCTCAAGAGGTACTCGCTGGCCGGACTCAGGGCGGAGCTTCCAGACGCCGGACCCCAGGCGGCCTCAGTGGTGAAGATCACCAACACGGGGGGCGGCTGGAAGATAGCGGGGCGGACCTACGGCGGCTGGTCTCCACAGAACCTCTGGCTCCTCGGCGACATAAAGAAGCCACAGCAACAGTAGCCGGCGTGACTCAGAGGAACCATCCCGGGCGCGACGCGCAGACATCTTTCATCATGTCGTAGAGCCACGGCGCGACCGCCTTCTCCAGGTAGAACACCGGCTCGAGGAGGTCCTGCCCCGGGTGTATGACCCCTTCCTCGGCCGCGATGCGCTCGAGCTCGCACCCGGGGAAGATCCTTATCCCCACCGTGATGCGCACGGCCTCGGGGGCCAGCTCGTCCATGAGCGCTATGCTCTCCTCCACCGACTCGCGAGTCTCGCCCGGCCCACCCAGCAGCAGGAAGCAGTTGGCCTGGAGCCCCTGGTCCCTGGCGGCGACGACGTTCTTGCGCACGTCGCTCGCGGTGAAGTCTTTGCGCAGGGAGGCCAGCATCTCATCCGAGCCGCTCTCGTTGCCGATGGACACCGCGAAGCAGCCCGCCTGGCGCAGCATCTCGAACAGCGCCTCATCGTAGTAGAGCGGGTTTATGCCGCACGACCAGTTGATGGAAAGCTGCTTCTCTATTATCAGTGAGCAGAGCTGCCTCGCGTATTCGGCAGGGTAATTGAAATGAGAGTCGGCGAAGATACACGTGCTCAGTGCGTACCGTTTTTCGAGCGCCTCCAGCTCGTCGGCGACCTGCTGCGCGTCGCGGCACCTGACCACCCGACCTTCAACGAGCGGGCTGCTGCAGTAGATGCACCTCAGGGGACAGCCGCGGCGAGACTGGATGTTCGCCACGAAAGGCGGGCCTTTGCCGGGAACCCAGTTGTAGCACGACACTCCGAACGCCCGGCGGTCGGGGGGTGGCGCGCACCGGAAATCCACGGGGCGCTCCACGGGGTTGATCCGTCCGGCCCCGTCGCGCAGGAAGGCGAGGCCTCCCACGCCCGAGGGGTCTTCTCCGGCCTCGAGCGCGTCCAGCAGTTGGACGAACGCTTCCTCCCCCTCGCCCACGATGCCTATCTCCTGGGCGAGGTACGAGAGGCACTCGAGGGGGAAGATGGTGAACCCGGCCCCGCCCAGCACGACGGGCGCCGCCGTCTCGGAGGTGACCGCGTCGACCACCTCCTTGACGCCCGGGAGGAAGAACTCGTTGGCGTGCATGTCCTGGTTGTCTATGTTGCGCAGGGAGATGCCCACGACGTCCGGCTGAAAGCTGCGCACCGCGTCAGCCACGTCCGCCGCGGCATCCTGGCTGAACATCAGGTCGAGCCCCTCCACGTCATGGCCCGCGGCCTCGGCAGCGGCCGCTATGGAAGCGGCGCCGATCGGCCAGGGGACGAGGTTGTCCCTGCACCGGTTCTCGCTGATCAAGAGGACTTTCATGGTTCCCCGCTAACTTAAATCGTGGGCCGCCTCTTTTTTTCAGGCGTCCAAGCGTATAGAGGAAACGCGGGCGCTTACCGGAAGCCGCCCGGGGCGCGCTGCATTAGAGGCGCGCCGCGCCATCTGTTACTATTATTTTTATGCTTTATCAGGGAACGAACGCAAGGAGAAAAGAAGGAGTGCGAGCCTGGCGTGCCCTGGCGGCGCTGCTTCTGTCCGCGTGCGTGCTGGCGCTCGTCGCCAGCCCCGCTCTGAGCGCTGCCGCCTCACCGTACGGCTGGGACGGCGGCCACGACGCCCTCGGCTGGTCCGAGCCGAGCGGCACCGCGTTCTTCGCGGAGGGCACCACCCGCAACGGCTTCGAGGAGTACCTCCTGCTCAGGAACCCGGGGGCGGACGACGCCATCGTCACTATCAACTACCTGTTCCCCTCAGCGAAGGCGCAGGTGCAGGAGATCGACATCAAGCCGTGGTCGGCGGCGGCCATCTGCGTCAACGACGTGGTGGGGCCGGGCAAGGACGTGTCGGTGTCCATCGCCGCGACCCCGGGGATAATCTGCGAGCGCCAGATCTATTTCAACTACAAGTGCGTATGGACCGGAGGGAGCGCGGCGCGCGGGGTCGATAGCCCGAGGCGAAGCTGGTTCTTCGCCGAAGGCACCACCCGGCCGGGCTTCCAGGAGTGGCTGTGCCTCCAGAACCCGCTCTCACACGACGTCGAGGCCAGCCTGACCTACATGCTGGGGACCGGCGAGACGCGCGAGGCCAAGGTGGCCCTCAAGGCCAACAGCCGCAGCACCGTGGACGTGAACGCCGCAGTCGGCGCGGGCCAGGACGTCTCGACGAAGGTGACCGCCCCGGAGGGTATCGTTGCCGAACGCCCGATGTACTTCGATTACAAGAACACCTGGCGCGGCGGGCACACCGCGACGGGAGCGGCCGACCTCTCCACCGACTGGTACTTCGCGGAAGGCACCAGCCGCAACGGGTTCGAGGAATGGCTGTGCATCATGAACCCGGGCGCTGACACCACGGCGCACGTCGAGTACCTGCTGAACGGAGGGGCGCCGGTCGCGAAGGACTACGCGCTCAAGGCGCACTCGCGGACGACCGTCTCGGTCAACGAGGCCGTCGGCCCCGAGAAAGACGTCTCGATAGACGTGAAAGCCGACGCGGAGGTCATGTGCGAGCGGCCGATGTATTTCTACTACCACAACGCCTGGGAGGGCGGCCACGACGTGGTCGGCGCCACCGAGGGCAGCCCGGTGTGGTACTTCCCGACCGCGAGCTCCGGGCCCGGCTTCGAATCGTGGCTGTGCGTCGCCAACCCGGGAGACACCGAGAACAAGGTGCTCTTCGAGGTCTACGGCGACGGCGGCGACTACAACAGCCAGGAGGTCACCATGCCGGCGCGGAGCCGGGCGACCTTCGACGTCAACGCGGTGTCGGCGAACGTCCGCAACCCCTGGCTCAAGGTGACCGGCACCCATGACATAGTCGCAGAGCGGCCCGTGTATTTCTCTTACTCGCCGAAGATAGACCCGGAGCCGTACACCATCGCGACCTGGGGCGGCATCGAGATCAAGAGCCCGATAAAGTACTCGGAGTGCCTGGGACCGCAGTTCCACGAAGCGGCGAACGAGGGGAACAACTGCCCGGCGATGCAGCCGGTCGGGACCTGCCTGCTCAACGATAACGCCTCTCATGCTGCGCCGGGCATGTCTTTCAGCACAGGAAACGATCCGTGCTATTTTGTGGAGGAAACGCGCAACAGGGGCACCTACTCGACGACCGCCTGCGACGTGCAGGCGAAGGCGGGCACGACCACGTACGCGCCGGTGAGCGGAGTCGTGGTGGTGGCCGAGCCGTACATGCTCTACGGGGCTTACCCGGACCTGCGGGTGCGGATACGGATAGACGGGCACCCGGATTATCAGATGGCGATGCTCCACATGTCGCAGTTGCTGGTGTCAGTGGGCCAGAGGGTGGAGGCCGGGAAGACTCCCATCGGGGTCGTTCGGGACCTGGTGCCTTACTTCAACAGCGGCCCCAACCCGTACACGCGAAACGACGGCAACCATACGCACATACAGATCAACTACAAGCCCGAACAGGCCACCGGCCTCGGGTTCCCCTCCTCGCCGACAGACGTGAACGACTGACCCAGGTTACGTCGGTCATTTTCCACTTCTGATTACACTTTCTTGCCGAAAGCAGGCGTGCGCCAAATGGCGCAGCGCTCCAAAGTGTAAAAGAAAGTGGAAAATGACCGACGTAACTCAAGTGATGGCGATGTCTTTGTTGAGATAGACGTCCTGGATCGCCTCGAAGAGCTTCACGCCCTCGGCCATCGGCCGCTGGAAGGTCTTCCGCCCGCTGATCAGCCCCATGCCTCCCGCGCGCTTGTTTATGACCGCCAGCCGCACGACGTCCGCCAGGTCGTTCTCCCCCGAGCCGCCGCCCGAGTTGATGAGGCCGACCCGGCCCGCGTAGCAGTTCAGGACCTGGTATCGGGTCATGTCGATGGGGTTGTCGGAGCACAGCTCGTCGTACATGCGCTCGTCGTACTTGCCGAAGGTCGAGGCGCCCTTGTTCAGCGCGGCGTAGCCCCCGTTGAGGGTGGGCGCTTTCTGCTTGATGATGTCGGCGCCGAGCGAGGCGCCGAGGTGGTTGGCCTGCCCGGTGAGGTCGGCCGCGGTCTCGTAGTTCTTGCCGTCGACGGTGAAGGCCGGGTTGCGGACGTAGCACCAGAGCACGGTCGCCATGCCCAGGTCGTGCGCGGCCTCGAAGGCCTCGGATATCTCCATCACCTGGCGGTCGGACTCCTCCGAGCCGAAGTACACGGTCGCGCCGACGGCGACCGCGCCCATCTCGAACGCCTGCTCGACGCTGGCGAACAGCACCTGGTCGTAGTGGTTGGGATAGGTGAAGAGCTCGTTGTGGTTGAGCTTCATGATGAACGGGATGCGGTGGGCGTACTTGCGCGCCACCTGCCCCAGGATACCCATGGTGCTCGCGACCGCGTTGCACCCCGCCTCCAGGGCCAGGCGCACGATGTTCTCGGGGTCGAAGTAGATGGGGTTGGGGGCGAAGGACGCCCCCGCCGAATGCTCGATGTCCTGGTCGACGGGAAGGATTGAGAGGTAACCGGTTCCCGCGAGCCTGCCGTGGTCGAACAGGGACTGCAGGTTCCGGAGGACAGGCGCGGTGCGGTCGGAGTCGCGATGGACGCGGTCGACCCAGTCCGGGCCCGGAAGGCATAGGCTGTCGCGAGCCACGCGCGGCGCGTCGAAGGAGAGGAGGTCGTCCGCCTCTTTACCGAGCAGGGCCGTTATCTCATCGGTCTTCATGGTCGCTACCCCCTTGCCTTCCCACCTCCGGCTTCGCGGCGACGTCCTGCGCCGCGGGCACTACGAGTATACTCCGCCCGGCCCGGCGACGCTCCGGAGAGCATGATTACCAGGATTCTCGCCGCGGGCGGCCTATCCTCTGCCGGTGCCCTATAATACGCACATGAACAAATGGCTGCGCGCGCTGGGCATCGTCGTCCTCGTGATAATAATCATCTACGGTGTCATCGCCATCAACCTGTACTCGTCGGTGGGGCGCTTCCCCACGGGCGCCACCAGGCCGGCCCCCGCGATCAAGACGCTCATCTGGCCGACGATAGGCTACCCGGAGCTCGTCGCGCCGGGCTCCGCGATGAACGCCGAGCTGTACCTGCCCGGGGCGACGGCCGGCGGTAGCCTCACCGCCACTCTCAAGCCCGTGCGCCCCGAGCTGAGCGGCCTGGCTTACGCGTTGAACGCCGACGCTTCCACGACAGGCACCTCGGAGCGATGGCCGCGGGGCACCCGCTTCGGGGGCAGGACCGTCCTGCGGGTCCGGTTCACCGTCCCGGCGCAGGCGGTGCCCGAGCTGTACGACCTCTCCGTGACGAGGACAGTCGGCGGCCGGCAGGTCAGCGACATGCAGCCTCACGCGGTCTCCATCCTCCGCCCGGGCCAGGGCAAGGCTTTCAGCTTCGTGTCCCTGGCCGACGTACACGTCCACCAGCGGAACATCTCCCGCTTCATGACCCCGCAGTCCAACAAGGGCATCACCCCCGACGGCACCCCGGTGTTCTTCGAGAGGGCGATCGACCAGGTCAACCTGCTGCGGCCCGACTTCGCGGTGATGCTCGGCGACTACGTCAGGGTGCAGGGCTACGCCGGCGAGTACAAGCCTGAGTTCGCGAACTTCTACAAGTCGCTCGCGCGTTTCCGCGTGCCGGTCTTCATGGTCCCCGGAAACCACGACGTCTACTGGAACGGGGTGAACGGCGCAGAGGTCTACGAGGAGAACATCGGGCCGCTCTTCTATTCGTTCGACGCCGGCGACGCGCACTTCACCGCGGTAAACACCAACCAGTGGTCCGCGCAGGACCGCAAAATGATGGAGAAGTTCGGCACGTTCGTCTACCCGAGGAAGTGGCAGGGGCAGGTCCTGGGCGCCCCCGACGAGCGCAAGCCGAAGACGTACTTAGGCCAGCTCGCCTGGATCCGGGACGACCTCGCGGCGCACCAGGCGGCGGCCACCAGGTTCATGCTGATGCATCACGACCCTTACCGCCCGAACGGCAAGGCGGTCGCCTGGAGGAACGAGAGGTTCGCCGGCCTCTTCACGCTCGGCGGAGGCGGCAGCGGCAGCACCGCGCTCAAGGAGCTCGCGGCGCGTTACCGGGTCGCGTACACGCTGACCGGCCACTGGCACAGCGATTACATCGGGCGGATACCGTGGCTGGATCACCAGGGCTACGCCTCTTTCGTCAACCAGACCATGGTGACGTACGACGAGGGGGGGATGAAAGACTCGTACCCCGGGTACCGCTCCTGGGACGTGAACGGAAAGGACGTGACCGGCTACACCTACCTGGACACGTTCCACTCCGTGCCGATATATGACGGCTCGGTGCTCAACGGGATGACTGACCTTGACCGCCTGGACAGGCTCGCGATGACTCTGGCGCGTGGGCTCCCGGGTCACGGAGGGTCGGCTTTCTACCTGGACAACTACCTCGGCGAGGCGATGGACGCGCGCGGCCTCATCGGCATCTTCCCCGCCGCCGGCAGCCACAAGGTCGCGAACGGGGAGCTCTACCAGGCGGTGCCGCTGCCTTCCAACCCCGCGCTCGAACTCCTCTATATAAAGACGCGCGTCGGAGCCGGAGTGCCGGGCCCGAACGCGACGACGCCCGGCGACCCGGCGAAGGTCATCGTCACGGTCGAGTGAAGCGCGGGCCAAAGGCACTTGTGAAGTGGGACCCCTCAACCGCCGTGCTTCCCCGCGAACACGTCCGCGAGCAGCGGGAAGAAGGTCACGTCGAGCGCGGTGAACGCCGCGTCGTTCGGATGAGAGTCTTCAGACGCGTACTCGGGCTTGAGGAAACCGTCGCCGCCGGCGAGGACCGAGTTCATGTCATAGACCCAGACGTCGCTGACGGATGCGGCCTTCGCGGCCAGGAACGCGTCGAACTTCCTCTCCTCGGAGACGATCTCGGGCGTGCCGTGCTGCTTTCGGACGGGCAGCGCGTTGCCGACGATGAGCTTGAGCCCTTTTTCTTTCGCGGTCGCGAGCACCTGCTCCAGCTCGTGCTCTCTCTGTGACAGGTTCGAGCCGTCGAAATCCGCGAAACAGAACTTGAAGAACACAACGGAGCCGGGCACGAGGCCTTCCACGTTACCCGAGAAGCTCGAGGGGATGTTGTCGGCGTCCAGCGCCTTGTAGTCGAGGAAGTAACCTTCCTTGGAGACGGGCCCGTCCCAGACGAAGCCCCAGTGTTTCATCCAGAGCTCGCCCACCGAGCGGCCGTTCATGGTCACCGTCCGGGAAGGGTCAGCCACGGCCTGCTTCTGCCCGGACGCTCCCTGGGGCTCGGCGGTGCCTCCGCAGCCGGCCGCCGCCGCGGCGACCACGGCCACGAGAGAGATTATTGCTAGAGAAACGAGTACGCGCTTCAAATCCGCCTCCGCGTCAACCTGCGTCATCGAGGTTATCGGCAGCAATCGTACGGCCTTGACCGCCGTAGCGGCTCCTCGGGTCCCTATGGACTTATTGTCGCTCCGGTTATAGAGTTTTACGTTGCATCTGACTGTTATGACGGACCACGGAGTCGGTACATGCAGAACGCTCTGTCTAGGGGGACCACATAAAAAAGAACTCAGAGATTATTCTGGTGGTTTCGCTGCTTGCCCTATGTCTGTTGGTGTTTTTTGGCTTTCGAATGGGAATCGTGAGTAGCCAGACAACTACGCCAGCAGCCTCGTCGACCCCGGCCTCGTCGACCCCGGCCGCGGCGGCTCCAGTCGCGACCAGCAGCACCGTGGCAAATCGTCCGGTGTCTGAGTGGGAGACCACTAATATGGTCTTTTTGACGACCCTTATTACTGACAGCAACCAGATGCTGACCTATCTGAAGAACGAAAACCTGGCCTATGCAGAGATTTCCTCCCCGCAGCTACTCTGCGATATCCGCACGATGCAGGGGCGCGCTCCCGCTACTGGCCAGTTGCGTGCTCTCCAACCTGCGCCTTCAGGATACAGATGCCCTCCGATCCCGGATGCGCTGACAGCTGCGGATTTGAATGCCGGCATGGCTCAGCTGGAGTCGGCAATCAAACACATCATTACTGGTGAGAACAGCTTCAACGGAGACCTAATACGTCTTGGTGAAGCAGAAACGCAGGCCGCCTGCGACACATTTGCCAAAGTGCTGACGGATCTTCAAAACGTCCCCAGTCAACCGTCTACCATTCAGCCCGGCATGAGTACTCCCATCGACACGATACAGAGTTTCCTCACCGCGGTGCAGGCAGGCGACAGGGACCTGGTGGAGATCCTTACCGGTGGCAGTGGGGGGAAGCTGGGCGTAGAAATGTGGTGCTTAAAAGGCCTTCAGTCGTTCGTAGGCCACACAACTTTCAAGAGGCCGATGCGCAACGTCCTGACCCACAACGACAACCAAAACGCGAACGTGAACGTCGATGGATTCATGACTTTTACCGACCCCGGCGGCTTTCCTGCTGTGAAGAACACATGCCATTTCTACATAGATGGTGACTTCAAGTTGAAAGCGAGTGGAGGTAACTGGGTCATCGTCTCACTGCCCAATTACCAGGAGGCGCTGTGCGACGGGCCGACGTGGTGGGGACCCGATCCACACATCTTTCCTTCACCCGGCGACGCTATTTAGTAGACACGCTTTCAGCCAATAATGCAGGTGACTGCGCGGCGGTCTTTACCTGCTCTTCATCTTGAAGAAGAACCAGTTCTTGCCCTTCTTGTCGAAATGGTAGAGGACGTAATCGCCCTTGAGCTTCGTGCCCTCCAGCTCGAACTTGAGCGCGCCGCGCTCGATTGCTTCCGCCACGGTCTTGTCGGGCTCTCCCTCGAGCAGGGGCCAGTATTCTCCGCGGTCCCAAATCTCCACGGTGCCGGCGCCGTACTCCCCCTCAGGGATGACGCCCTCGAAGTCCTTGTAATCATAGGGGTGGTCTTCGACGTGGACCGCGAGCCGCTTCACGCCGGGCTCGGTGGGCGGCTCCCTGGTGACCGCCCAGGATTTCAGCACGCCCTCGTCCTCCAGGCGCAGGTCCCAGTGGAGGCGTCTTGCCTGGTGCTGCTGGATCACGAACGCCTGCCCGGGCTCGCCCTTCATCCGTGGTGACGGCTCGGGCGTGACCCCGAAGCGCCTTTTCTTCTTGTACTCTTCGAGCGGCATCACGCCTCCGCAGCGCCGGTCCTAACCTACTCTTATGACCGCGGAAGCCTTCTCCTGCCAGCCCAGGGATATCTCCGGCGCCGGGCCGCCGGCCCCCAGTGCGCGCGCCATTGTCTCGAGCGGGATCTCCGGTAAGTTGTTCGTCCGGCTGAGGTGGGCGAGTGCGACCTGGAGCAGGCCCCGGTGCGTTATCCCGCGGAGCAGCTCGGCCGCGTCGTCGTTGGACAGGTGGCCCAGCGGTCCGGCGACCCGCCTCTTGAGCATCTCGGGATACGGCCCGTCGCGAAGCATCTCCTCGTCGTGGTTCGATTCGATCACAGCGGCATCACATTCGGCGAAAGAGGAGAGGACCTCCAGCGTCAGGCTTCCCAGGTCCGTCGCATAACAGAGCCTCACACGGCTGTCCGTGATCACGAACCCCACCGGCTCCGCCGCGTCGTGCGGCACCGGAAAGGCGACGATGCCGAGGTCGCCGACCTCGAACCGGGCTCCCGTGGTGAAGCGCCGCGAGAGGCCCCGGGGCACACCCGCGAAAGCGGTTGCCTCGGCCGCGGTGCCGGTGTTCGCGAAGACCGGGATGCCGCGCCTCCGGCAGACAGCCGCGACGCCGTTCACGTGGTCGTTGTGCCCGTGTGACACGATGACGGCGTCCACCGAATCGATATCGATGCCCGCGCCCGCCATCCTGCGACCGAGCTCGCGTAGAGAGATGCCGGCGTCGATGAGAACGCTGGTGTCGCCGGAGGAGACGTACGTCGCGTTCCCCCTTGACCCGCTGGCGAGCAAGCAGATATCCATGTCGGTCTCCTTCTCGAGAGCGATTTAGTGCGCCAATGGGGTCAGACCCCGGTGGTGCGGTTAAAACGAAGGCGTCGTGCTCTCGCTGCCGTTGGAGGGCGTCGTCTCGTTGGACGGAGTCGTCCCGGTCTGGTTGGACGGGTTGCTGGGGGTAGTCGACTCCCAGGGGAACGAGTTCGTGCCGTTGTTGTTGGTGTTCGTGGTCCCCCGGTAGATGAGCGCGCCCAGCCTCGCCGCGGTCAGCTTCACCGAGGACGACTTCTTCTGGCTGAAAGTCTTGCCGGTGCCCGGCTTGACGGGCACGGTGAAACTTATCAACTGCTCGTTCCCGTTCTCTGTGCCCTGCACCGTGACGAAGACCTCACCGGAGCGCTTGGTGTTGTTGTCGTAGATACCGGAGAGGGTCAGCGTGCCCGACTTCTGGCTGAGCAGCATGTTGCGGAATTCTATGTCGGTGCCGGTCACCGAACCGTCACCGAGCTTGAAGGCCGAGCTGCCTTTGCCCGTGAGCAGGACGGCCGCCGTGACCGCCCCGCCCACCACCAGCAGCGCGAGGATGATGATCAGGATGATGTAGACCGTCTTCATCCTCTTGCGGGGGGTGGCACCGTAAGCCTGCGGGTATTGAGCGGGATATCCAATCGGCGCGCCATATCCGGGGTATCCGGCCATCGGGGGCGGATAAGGCGGCATGTAAGGCGGGCCGTAGGGCGGGTAGCCCCCGAAGAACGGCATCGGGGGAAAGAATCCATATGACGGGTACGGGCCGTAGGCGCCGTAGGGCGACATCGGCGGAAAACCGTAACCGTACGGCGGCATGAACTCGGAGTACTGCGGGTACTGTCCGTACGAGGTGTATGGCGAGCCCCACGCGGGGTATGCCGGTTGGGGGAAGGGCCCGGTCGGCTGCTGCGGAACGGGGGCTTCCGGCAGCGGCGCGCCTTCTTCCACGGGAGGGCCTTCGAGCAGGAACGAGTCGAGCTCGTCCGGCATCCGCGAGGCAGGCGGCTGCTCTTCGGAGGCGCTCGGGACGATGGGAAGGCCGGCCCTCATCTGCTCGGCGGGCGTGACGCCTCCGGGTTCGGGGGTGGCCTGTTGCATTTGCGTGGGCGCCTGCTCGGCAGGCGTCGCGGGCGGAACCTGCTGAGGCCCCGGCTGCGCTTTCACGGCCGGAGGCGCGGCCGGAACCTGTTGTGCCTCAGGTGGCGCCTGCGCGGCAGGCGGACTGGCGGGGACTGCCGGCCTCACCGGTGGCGCCTGCGCGGCAGGCGGGTCCGCGGATGCGGCCGGCGCCGTGTACGTACGGGACACGAGCGGGACCCCTGCGGGCGGGACGACAGCCGCACCCGCGAGCGAGCCACTGCAGACAGCGCACACCTGTTTTCCGTCTTCGTTTTTAGTCCCGCACCGCGGGCATTGGAGCGGCATCCGGGCTTTCCTCCGTCCTGTCATCGCCGTGCTATGTATTATAGGCTAACATCGAGGACCGCGAGCATGACATGACGCATCACCGAGCAGTGGAGGAATCATGAACGGGGACAACGGAGAGAGTGCTGATACTTGCGGGTGCCCGGCGTCGCAGGACGCGAGCCCCTGGGACAGGAAGAGCGCCATCACCAACCAGGTCCTGATGGGCGCTCCGGTGCTGGTCGGGACGGCCGCCCTCTGGCGGTACCGGCGGCGAAAGCTGCTGGTGTTCCTGCCTGCGGGGACTGCTTTCCTGACGGTCTGGCGCAGGTGGACCTGCGCGAGGTGCCAGTATTACGGCACCGAATGCTCCACCCTCCTCGGAATCGCGACCGCGAAGATGATGCCGCGCGACACCGAGCACGAGCTTGACCGCAACATGATGACCCTGGACTTCGCTTTCCTGGGCGCAGTGATGCTCATACCACTCCGGCAGGTCCTCAAGAGCAAACTGCTCACGGCGGCCTACCTGCTCGGCACCGTAGCCGGCTTCTACGGGATCCTCAAGAACGCGTGCCCGAGGTGCGGCAACGAGTTCTGCCCGATGAAGGACCTGGCGGGCAGGCTTTAGCCTGACCAGACGGTGCATTGGCACCTCTAACTTGGCAGGGGTGGTGCGTTTCGAAGAAATGCACCACCCCTGAGTCAAATCAGATACCTTTAGGGTCAGGTTTTTTTTCTTAAGGCCGCCTCAGGCGACATCCTCCAGAGGCACGGCATTCTCCACGGCCACGCGCCTGTGCCTGGACAGCCTGAAGAGGAGCGCGGGCATGAACGTCAGCGCCGCGATCAGCGACATCGCCACGCCGAACGCCGTCGCCCCCGCGAACCGCACCAGCGGCACGATCCCCGCGAGGAGCACGATCACAAAAGCCCCGCAGGTGGCGATCGCCGCCACCACGTTCGCCCTGCCCAGGTTCATCATGGTCGTGCGGATCGCCTCCGCCGGGAAGACGTCGCCCTTGCGCATCTCCTGGATGTACCTGTGGGTGAAGATGATCCCGAAGTTGCTCCCGATGCCGATGACCAGCGCCGAGGACAGCGACGTGACGACGTCCAGCGGGAAGCCCATCAGGGTCAGGAAGCCCAGCTCCGCCGCGACGCCCGCGAACGCGACCGTCAGGGTGATGAGCCCGTACGGGATGGACCAGAAGATGAGTATCAGCAGGAGGCCGCAGAGCCCGAGCGACAGGACGGACGACCAGGTCTCGGTGGGGATGATGTTCTTGGTCATGTCCCTGGTGAGCGGTGTGATGCCGCCCAGCTCGTAGCGGAGCCCGGCCGGCGTGAGGATTTTACCGCTGTCGCTGCCCAGCAGCAGCATCTTCTGGTTGACCACCTCGGAAGTCGGCGCGCCGCTGCCGTTGAGGCTGATCAACCCGTACTTGCGGTCCTGGCTCAGCAGTCCCCCGACTATGTACCCGCCGTTGTCCTGCGCGGTCTTGATGGCAGCCTCCGCCTCCGCCTTGGTGGCCGGAAGCTTGCCGTTGTTGGCGGAGGTGAGCGCGTCCGGGAGCCCGACGATGGAATCCCTCGTGTAGATCTGGGTCCCGTTGTGGAAGTTCCTCGGGTCGCTCGCGATCTTGTCCTCCAGCTCCGCCATCAGCTTGAGGTTGGCCGGGTCGAGGACATCCCCGGTCACCATGATGGTGTCGGTCTGCTGGCCCCCGAAGTATTTCTCCACCGTGAAGTCGGACTTGATGCTGGGGAGCCCTTGCGGCAACAGCTTGCGAAGGTCCGAGTCGGTGGTCAGGTTCCGGCTCGTTATCAGGCCGAGCACGATGAGCACAGTGCCCGCGATTATCACGATTATCGAATGCCTGGTCGCGAGCACCGTGAACCACTCGAGCACCCGGTCGGTGACACGCGCGAAGAGGCTGCGCGACCTGCGCCGGGACAGGCCGTCGAAGTGGGTCTTCGCCTTCTCGAGCTCCTCCGCGGGCGCGCGCTCGTAGACGCGGTCGCGGATCACCATGGTCGCGGGCAGCAGGACGACCGTGAGGGCGAAGGCGAAGAAAGTCCCGACGGCCGCCGTCACGCCGAAATCCTTGAGCGGCGGAAGGACGCTGAACTCGAAGACCAGGAAGCCGAGGATGCTGGTGATGGCCATCAGGAATATCGCCACGCCCACGCCGATGAGAGCCACCCCGACCATCTCCACGGACCTGAACTCGTGCCCCATCTCCTCGTAATAGCGCGCGGTGAACGGGACCACGAAAGTGAGCGCGTGCCCAAGCAGCAGCGGGATGATGGCGATGGCGGTCACCGAATACGGTATCCCCACCCAGCCCGTAAAACCGAACGTCCACAGGACGCTGAGCAGGATCACGCCGAGGGTCAGGAACGCGTCGCTGAACCTCCTGAACGCGAGGAAGATGACGAACACCACGAACCCGAGAGCGATGAGCCCGAGCAGCAGCGTCTTGTCGCGGATGTGCGTGTTGAAGTCCCGGGCGAGGGTCGGGTCGCCCGACATGTACACCTTGAGCCCCGGTATGCCGGTGAGCTTGGTCTTGAACAGGTTCTCGAGGCTCCCGGCGAGCACGATCTGCTGGTTGGGGGTCAGGGACGCGTTGGTCTTTATCATCACCAGAGCGGCCGGGTAGGTGTCGGTCTTCGGGTCGTAGATCAGGAACTTCTGCTTTCCGATCATCTGGGAGCGCACGTCGGGCACGGAGAGGTAGTCCTCTCTGACCGTCTGCTTGAAGTCCTTGCCAGTCTGTGACTTGATCTGGTCGACGGTTATGTCGGACAGCCTTATATTGAAACCGCTCTGCGCTATCCCGGTCCTGATGTTGGCCACAAACGGGCTCAGGTAGTCGTTGATGTTCGGCACCGGCTGCTGGAGGATGGGCGGAACACCTGCGCCTTTCTGACCCGGTATCGCAACTATCTGGCCCTTGCCCAGCGCGGGGTCCTGGTTGATGTAGTCTTCAAGCCCTATCAGGAACTGCACGACCTTGTTGTCGGTGACGTCGGGGGCCGTGATGAGGATGGTCTCGTAGGAGGTGCCGCCGAAATTCTTGTTGAGGTCGGCGAGCGCCTTGACGCTCGGGAAGTTCTTGGGGAGCAGGCTCGGGTAGGTGACGTCGCCCTTGAGGAAGAGGAGCCCGAGCCCGAGGCCCAGCGACAGGACGATGGAAACGATGATGATGGTCCACGGAAAGCGCTTGACCTGCCTGGCTATCCACGCGAATATGCGCATCTCAGTCCTTCCGCCCCTGGCCCACACGTCAAGGTCACGCCTCCACCCGGCGCAAGCCTTTAGAATTATTTCTCTAGGCGGCCTTGGTTTCCTGTGATGGACGACAGGAGGGGTCAGGCACCGTCCACCTTCTTGTCCACCTCCCCGGCGCCCCGGCCCCGCGCCGTCGCCAGGCATCAGAGGCCAATGTGGACAAGAAGGTGGACAGTGCCTGACCCCGTTTGTAGAATTGTGTGTTACCAGCCAAAGGCGGAAGAAAGGGGGAACGGCATGCCCAGGTACATACTGCTCAGCAGCCTCACCGACGAGGGCGCGTCGACTGTCAAGAAGAATCCCGAGAGGATCAAGGAAGTAAACAAGGACGTCGAGGCACTCGGGGGCAAGGTGGTCGACCAGTACGCCGTCATCGGCGAGTACGACTTCATCAACATCCTCGAGGCGCCGGACATCGAGACCATCGCTCGCATCTCGGTCGAGCTGGGCTCGCGGGGCTCGGTCCACATCAAGACCCTGGCCGCGATCCCCATCGACGAGTTCATCGCCCGCCTGAAGTAGTCAACACAGAAAACTGCGCATTAGCCCCGGCTCTCATGGGCCGGGGCTTTCGATTTCTGCTGTGACTCGCCGGCCGTGCATCGCTTCGCGACGCACCACCGGCGCGAATTCACACGCGCCAATGCGCGGTGCGGTCAGGTTAAAACCTGCCCGGCTGGTACTGCTAGAATAAGCGGCATGAGGACGTTCAAATGTGTCGTGATACTTGCTATGACCTGTGCTCTCGCTTTCGTTGCATCCTCGTGCGGCCATAGTTCGCCGTGGTCCATCCAGACCCAGGAGGGCGACGTGTCGCTCCTCTCGGTGTCCGCCGCCGACGCGAGGCACGTCTGGGCGGTTGGGGGCGGCCCCGTCTATTTCTTCAACGGAGTCTCCTGGACCACGCAGGCGCAGAAGCTGGAGGCGGAGCCGATGGACGTGTCCGCCGCGGACGCGAAGCACGTCTGGGCCGGGGGCGGGGACGGCGGGGGCATGGTCTGGTTTTTCGACGGCTCGACCTGGAGCAGGCAGTTCACCGTGCCCGAACCGACCGTCAGCAGCGTCGCGGCGGGCGACCCCACGCACGCCTGGGCGGTCGGAACCAGCGATACCGGCTCCACCATCTACGCGTTCAACGGCACCGGCTGGTCGGCGCAGTACGCCGCGGCCATCCACGTGCAGGACGTCTGCGCGCTTGACGCCTCACACGCCTGGGCGGTCGCCGAGGACAAGGCCGGCCTCAGCTCCGTCTACTTCTTCGACGGCTCGTCGTGGATGAAACAGTACGACGCGCAGAAGCACCACGTCCTTCTCGGTATCTCGGCGGCGGACGCTTCACACATCTGGGCGGTGGGGTCCGACGAGAAGCCGGGCGCTGTCCCCGAAGCGGTGCCGGGCGTGGTCTATTCCTTCAACGGGGGGCGGTGGCGCCTGCAGCAGGAGGTGCCGGAGCAGCTTCACAAGGTCGCGGCCACCGGCGGCGGCAACGCCTGGGCGGCCGGGGGCATCGGGAACAGCGGCCCTGTGTACCACTTCGACGGTCACACCTGGGTGAAACAGTTCAACGCCCTTGAGTCTCTGTTCGACATCACCGCCACCGACGCGCACCACGCCTGGGCGGTCGGCGGCCTGGGCGGCATGTTCGTGTTCGAGGACAACCCGCTCTAGGGGGCAGTCCTCTTCTTGAAGAAAACCTCCCGCTCTGGAAAAATAACTCCTGCGCTCGACTGTCTGGACGCATCCCTACGACCTGTCGGAGAGACACTTCATGCCTGATGACAAGACTGATGAGGCCACCGGAAAGGGCGGCGCGGAAGGCCGCGAGGAAGAGGCGGCTGCGGGCGCCGAGACCGAGGCGCTCGTAGAGCCCGAGTCTCCAGCGCCTGATACACCTCCCACGGACTCCGGGGTGAAGGGCGTGCCCGCACCCCTGGCGGAAGAAGAGGAACAGTTCGAGATCCCACGCCTCCGCCGCGTGACGCCGCTGACGATCATCCTGGTGGTCATCTTCTCGTTCAGCGTGATGGGCCTCGTCATCGCCCTGAACCTCGAGGTGGTCCGCGATTTCTTCCAGAGCGAGGGCATCTTCTGGGTGATGAGGGTGGGCCTCATGCTCATGCTCGCCGCCATCATAGTCGCCGTCATCGTCCGAGAGGTCTCGAACCTGCGCTACGTCGAGCGCGTCCTCGACAAGATGATCGACGCGAACAAGCGGCTCCGGCTGCTCATGGAGGCGGGCAGGGAGGTCGGGTCGACCCTGGACCTCCAGGAGATCCTCTCCAGGGTCCTCGCATACACCTCGGACGTCACCGGCGCGGACATGGGCGCGATATACCTCTGGGACAAAGCCGAGAACGTGCTGCGCCTCGCCGTCGTCGAGGGCGTGGACGATGCCAAGGTGATGTTCAAGGCGCTGCCCATGAAGAAAGGCCTGGTCGGGGAGGCGGCCTCGAACCGCGAGATGGTGGCGCTGGACAGCACCGAGTCGATAGACGAGAGAGACAACGTCTTCTTCGGCGCCGCGGAGCCCAGCTCGCAGGTGCTGGTACCCCTGGTGGCACGCGGCAAGTTCCTGGGCATGCTGGTGGCGGCGAACACGAGAGAGCATATCTACAGCGACGAGGAGAAGCGCCTCCTCGACGGCCTGGGCGAGATCGCCAGCCTGTCCATCACCAACGCCGAACTCTACCGGATAGCGCGCAAGAGCCTGGACGCGCTCTCGCGCGAGCGGGGCGTGACGGACTCGGTCCTCGAAGAGATGGTGGCGGGCGTGATCACAGCGGATGCCCGGGGCCGCATCGGCGTCTTCAACCGTGAGGCGCAGCGGCTCACCGGCTACACCTTCGGCGAGAAGACGCAGGCCCTGCTGCGCCCGGAGACCTCGCTCGACCAGAACCCGCTCGGCCCGCTGGAGCACGGCATGCTGGACGTGCTGAAGGACCCGAAGCTGGTCAGGGAAGGCGACGCCATCGTCATGAAGACCGACAAGTCGCTGCTCTCGGTGAGCTACAGGATATACCCGCTGGTCAGCGGCCCGGAGGTCATCGGCGCCGCGTGCGTCTTCATGGAGGCGCGGGGGACCGGCGAGGCGCCGGCCCGCAAGGGAGGCACCGTCGACTACCAGGTGCTGCTTCGCTCCCTGGGCACCCGCGTCGAGAGAGTCTACACGCACCCCCTCTCCAGGGTGATCGAGCGGCTCAGAGGCATGACCGCCGACGACTGGTCACGGGCGAGGGAGGACGTGATCGCCATGCTCGAGGCGGGATACTCTACCCTGCTCGGCCTGCTGGAAGACCTCGAGCAGTATCTCAACTGCACCACCACGCGCGAGTGGGACACGCCCGCGGAGTACGACCTTACTTCGATGACGGCGGAGGTGGTCACCGAGGCCCTCTCGTCTCCCGATGCCGAAGACGTCCAGGTGTCGCTGAAGCTGTCCGGGCTGCCGCCCGTGTTCGGCTTCGAGCGGATGATACGGACGGCGCTCGAGCAGGTCATCGAGAACGCGTGCATCGCCGCCGCGATGGGCGACAAGCGAGTGGCGGTGACAGGGAGCGACGAGGGCGGATTCGTGCGCATCGAGGTCACCGACGGCGGGCCCGGCCTGTCGACGGAGACGCGCGAGTTCATGTTCATGCCTTTCTTCACCCACTGGGAAGGGCACTCGGGGCTCGGGCTCTCCATGGTGAAAAGGGTGATGCAGCGCATAGGGGGACGGGTCGGGGTCGCCGACGCGCCCGCGGGCGCCCTGTTCTTCCTCGAGTTCCCCACCTCGCCCGGACGTAGCTCCGAGGCGTCCGGCGACAAGAGCGCCGCCGACGCCGCCAGGGGGTGACGGCCTTGCTGATCGGATGCATCTCAGACACCCACCTCATGGGACGCCCGCTCCCGGACTCCGTGACAGCGGCCTTCGACGGCGTGGACCTGATACTCCACGCCGGAGACATCCTCGAGATGGCGGTCGTCGAGCAGCTCTCGGCCATCGCCGAGACGCTCGCGGTCAAAGGCAACATGGACCACGGCGAGGTCGCCCGCACCCTGCCGGAAAAGCGCGTGGTAGAGGCGGGCCCTTTCAAGATCGGGCTCACCCACGGTCACGGCCCGCCGTCGGGTATCACCTGGAAGGTCGCGCGGATGTTCGAGGGAGAGGGTTGCGAGTGCATAGTCTTCGGGCACACCCACAACTCGCTCATCAAGGAGCGCAACGGCGTCCTCTTCTTCAACCCCGGAAGCCCGACCGACAGGATGTTCGCAAGAAAGCACACGGTGGGACTGCTCGAGGTAACTGATAAGATAGAGCCCCGGATAATCGAGGTACACGACTCGAAGGGTCCGTGATGGACGAAGTCGCCGTGATAGGCTGGGCACAGACTGACCATCGCCTCGCGATGGAGCGCGAGACCCACCTCAGCATCATCTACCAGGTCGTGAGCGAAGCTCTTTCATCCTGCGGGCTCACCATCCACGACATCGACGTGGTCATCGACGCCGGAAGCGACTTCCTTGACGGCAGGGGAATCTCGACCTGCATCACAGTCGACGCCATGGGCGCTCATTTCAAGGAAGAGTCCAAGGTCGCGGGCGACGGGCTGCTGGCGGCGATATACGCTTACATGCGCATCGCCAGCGGCCTCTTCTCGACGGCCCTGGTCGTAGCCTACGGAAAGAGCTCCGAGAGCTCACCGGTCAAGCAGACCCAGTCCATGTGCGAGCCTTTCTACCTCAGGCCCCTGGGGGTCGACGCGACTACGGCCGCTGCGCTGCAGGCGAGGGCCTACATGCACCACTACGGCGTGAGCCCCGAGGGCCCGGCCGGCGTGGCCGTCAAGAACCGCGCGGCAGGGGTCTACAACCCGCACGCGCAGCTTCGCAGCGAGATAACCCTCGAGGACGTCGCCTCTTCTTCGGAGCTGGCTTCTCCGATAAGGGAGCTGGAGGCGAGCCCGTCCTCCGACGGCGCCTGCGCGGTCGTCATCGCCCTGGGTGACGTGGCGCGTTCGCTCCGTAACAGGCCCGCCTGGATATCAGGCATGGGCCACAGCATCGACGCTTACAGCCCCGGAGCGCGGGAGCTCTACAAGGCGCGGGCGGCGGCGAGCGCCTCCCGGTCGGCGTTCGAGCGGGCCGGGATAACAGACCCGCTGGCGCAGCTCGACCTGGTGGAGCTCAGCGAGTCCTTCGCCTACCAGGAGCTGATGCTCTGCGAGGCTTTCGGGCTCTGCGCCGAGGGCGAGGGCGAGGAGTTGCTCAAGTCGCGGGCGACGGAGCGGGGGGGCCGGCTGCCGGTGAACCCCTCCGGCGGCGCGACCTGCGCGAACCCGCTGGTGGCCACGGGGCTGGTCAGGCTTGCGGATGCCTGCGCCCAGGTGACCGGACGCACCGACGGCCCGCGCATCGAGGGAGCGAAGAAGGCTCTCGCCCACGCGGGGGGCGGGCTCGCCATGCAGACGGCAGCGTGCATGGTCGTGGAGAAATGAACGACTGGAGAAATCGTTGACGAGACCGGCCGCGGTAGTAGGAACAGGACAGACCCGTTACACGAGCCGACGCGAGGACGTGAACGTGCCCGAACTGGTGCGCGAGGCGGCCAGCAGGGCGCTCGACGACGCGGGCCTCACCGCGCGTGACGTCGATGCCTTCCTGGTCGGCAGCGCCCCCGAGATATTCGAAGGGGTCAACTACCCCGAGAACTGGATAGCCCCGGCGCTCGGGGCGGCGGGCAAGCCCGTGATGAGGATACACACGGGTGGGACCGTGGGCGCCTCGACGACGATCGCCGGTTACTATCACGTGGTGTCGGGGATGTACGACGTCGTCCTCGCCGTCGCATACCAGAAGCTCTCCGACGGGGTCGCCCAGTACGGGCTCTCGGCGTGCTACGACCCGCTGTGGGACCGCGACTTCGCCTGCGGAGCGCCCGGCCTGGCAGGACTCCAGGCGCGCCAGTACTTGTCGAGGTACTCCCCCGACGTGACCGAAGAGCAGGCCGCGATGGTCGCGGTCAAGAACCGGAAGAACGCCCTGCTCAACCCGTACGCCCAGCTCCAGATGGAGATAACCGTAGAGGACGTGATGGCTTCCGCCCCGGTGGCGGAGCCGCTCAAGCTCCTGGACTGCTGCCCGACCAGCGACGGCGCGGCTGCCGTGGTGATCGCAGAGGACCGCCGCGCGCGCAAGCTGACGAGCCGGCCCGCCTGGTTCGCCGGGGTCGGCACCTGCAGCGAGAGCCCGTACGTCCCGCACGTCGACATGGCCTACCCGGAGTCGTGCGTGAGGGCGGCCCAGCAGGCCTACCAGATGGCGTGGATCTACGAGCCGCTCAAAGAACTCGACATCGCGGAGGTGTACGAGGCGTTCAGCTTCCAGGAGCTGATCTGGACAGAGGCCCTCGGCCTGTGCGCGCCGGGCGAAGGAGGACGGCTCGCCGAGTCGGGAGAGACCGCTCTGGGCGGGGCTTTCCCGGTGAACCCATCGGGCGGGGTGCTCTCATCGAACCCCATCGGGGCGTCCGCGATGATCCGCCAGATCGAAGCGGCCATGCAGGTCATGGGCAAAGCGGGCGAGCACCAGGTGCCCGGCGTGAGGAAGGCGCTGGCACACTCCTGGGGAGGAGCGATCCAGTTCAGCACGGTGACGATATTCTCTGAGAAACTGTAGCGCCGGCGTCCCGCCGGCAGATGAGACAGATGACGTAGCGCCGGCGTCCCGCCGGCACCGAGACAGGAAACGTAGCGCCGGCGTCCCGCCGGCACCGAGACAGGAAACGTAGCGCCGGCGTCCC
>DAIUEJ010000001.1:132194-194862 GCA_036845225.1 Candidatus Anoxymicrobiaceae bacterium
GCCGGCACCGACAGACGACAGGAGAGACGGTGGACCTTAGACCGCCCGAGCTCATATATCTGGAGGGAGAGGCGCGCTGCACCTACAGCTGGGCGACCGGCGAGGTGGTCGGCGCGTTCCTCGGCGCGCTCAGGGACCACGGCAAGATCCTCGGAGCGGTGTGCGACGGCTGCGGGGACGTGGCGGTCCCGCCGCAGTCCTACTGCGAGAAGTGCGGCGCGGCCGCGGGTGACTTCAGGGAGGTCGGGCCGAGGGGCGTCGTCATGTCCTGGTCCCGCATCGCGCGTGATTTCGACAGGGCTCCGCTCAAAGCCCCGTTCCGTTACGTGCTGGTGCGGCTCGCGGGGTCGGACTCAGAGATGTTGCACGTCGCCCCCGATGACGACAGGATCAAGATCGGCGCGACCGTCCGCCCGGAGTTCAAGCCGGAGGCCGAGCGCGAAGGCGCCATAACCGATATCAGGTGGTTCGTCTCCGACGGCGAGGAGGCCGAGGGGTAACATGCTCGATGTGGCAAAGCCGGCGGGCGCCGAGCCCGTCAGGACAGTGACAGGCGAGATCGACATCACGTACCGGTACGCGTACGGCGAGCACTACGACCGCTTCTTCCGCGAGATGCGCGACAACAAGCGGATAATGGGGGTCAAGTGCCCGAAGTGCGGGGCGGTCCTGCTGCCCCCGCGGCCTTACTGCGGGTTCTGTTTCACCCCGGTGGACGAGTGGGTGCCGCTGGCCGACGAGGGCGAGTTGCTCACCTACACGGTCATCCACCTCCCGTTCATAGGCCAGCCGACCGAGCCGGCTTACGTCTACGCGTTCATCAAGCTCGACGGAGCCGACGTCCAGTTCCCGCACACACTGGGCGAGGTGGAGCCGGCAGACATCCGCGTGGGGATGCGAGTGAAGGCTGTCTGGGCAGAGAAGAGAAAAGGGACCCTGCACGACATCAAGTACTTCCGCCCCGTGAAGGGCGGGCCCGTCCGGAAGGGAGAGCAGCCGTAACATGAAGAGGAGAGTGCCGGTACGCAGGTGGGAGGCGAGTTGCGTCAAGGGATGGGACTCCTGGACACCGGGGGAGGTCCGGGCGATGCAGGACGCTTCTCTGCGCGAGTTCGTGACCCGTCGCGTGTACCCCTTTCACCCCCACTATCGAACGGTCTTCGATGAGGGCGGGATCGACCCGGCTGCGATCAGGTCGGTCGATGACCTGCAGAAACTCCCCTTCACTTACAAGGAGGACATAGCCCCCGACCCGCAGGACCCCGACAACCCGCGGCTGTTCGTGCTCGAGCCGGGCTTCGACCAGGTCAAGCTCTACAAGTCGAAGGGCTGGGTGCCGCAGATGACCAACCTGGAGGCGGCCGGCGGCGAGCACTCCTCCGAGCAGGAGTTCCGCGAGGAGTACCAGCCGGTGCTGCCGATGTTCACCACCGGCAGGACGGCCGAGCCCACCCCGTTCTTCTTCACGCTGCACGACCTCGCCCGCATGAAGGAAGCGGGCAGGCGGCTCGCCTCGGTCGTCTCGAGCCGCGCGTCAGAGGACTACGACAGGCGCGTCGTGGCGATCAACAACTTCCCGGGCCCCTCGCACCTCGCGTACTGGGTGGCGATCACCGGCGCGGAGGGGGCGGCGATAACGACCGTGAACACGGGCGGCGGCCCGTCGACGGGCAACGAGCGGATTCTCAACATCATCGAGCGCGTGAGGCCGACGCTGTTCATGGGACTGCCGGGCTATACCTACGACCTCTTGAGGATGGCGGCGGCCGAGGGGCGTGACCTGTCCAGCATGGAGATCGTGGCGATGGGCGGTGACCGGATAACCAAGGGTGCGCGAGAGAAGATCGCCGCGCTTCTGGAAGAGATGGGCGCGGTGGACCCCGTCGTGACCGGCGCGTTCGGCGCTACCGAGATGAAGTACGCCTGGGGCGACTGCGGCGAGGAGGAGAGCTGCGGCTACCACACCTATCCCGACATGGAGATCGTCGAGGTCGTCGAACCCGAGACCGGGGTCGTGCTGGGCGAAGGGGAGACGGGCGAGCTGGTGGTGACCAACCTCGACGCGCGCGGGTCGGTCGTGCTGCGATACAGGACCGGCGACATCCTGGTGGGCGGATACACTACGGAGCGGTGCCCGTGCTGCGGCAGGACGATGCCGCGGATCAGCTCCAACATCAACCGCAGGAAGATGGTCAAGGAGTTCGCGCTCTCCAAGATCAAGGGGAACCTGATAAACCTCAACACGTTCGCGGCGATCCTCAACGATAACGTTGACGTGCTGGAGTGGCAGGTGGAGATCCGGAAGCGCAACGACGACCCCGAGGACATCGACGAGGTCACCGTCTACGTGTGCCCCACGTCTGTCGGAGAGGTCGCCGGCCTGCGAGAGCGGATCGGGGACAGGGTACGCAACACGCTCGAGTTCACACCGGACGACGTGGTCATCACCACCTACGAGGACATCGCCGAGCGGCTGGGCCGCGAAGGCGGGCCCAAGCGCACCCACCTCCTGGACCTGAGATAACACACGCACCACTGGGGTCAGGCACCGGTGGTGCATTTTAAGCAATCGCCCTTGAGGATTCTCGCGATCGTCGTGTGGTTGACGCCCAGATACCTGGCAATCTCCCTTCCGGAGTAGTCGTATTCCCGGTGGGCTAGCCGTATTGCAGCATTGCGAACCTGCTTGCTGGAACCGGGCGATATCAACTCTGCTAGAAACGGCCGCCGGGGCTTGGACTTTTCCGCCAGCAACCCCTCGAGAACAAACTGCCTGAAAGCTTCCGTGGCCGAAGATTCGACTCCCTCGAAGAAAGACAACACTTCCTCGGTTGCCAGGAATCCATCTACCGGAGCATTTCCGCAGAACGCATTGTAGCTGCTCCATTTCCATTCCGACGGGTCACTCACCAGACCTGCGTCGACAGGATTCAAGGCGATATAGCGTGCAAGTATTAGAAGGTAACGCTCGTCTTCGATGATCTTCGATCGAAATCTACCTTCAAAAACGTGGCCGGTCTTAGCATACTTCAGGTTAAAGATCTGAGTGTACATGCCGTTCAGGACGTGCATGCCGGCGGAAAGATTCGCTGCTGGCGTCTCAATAAGAAGATGGTAATGATTGTAGATCAGGCAATACGAATGGCATCTCCAGCCATAGTTGTGGACCGCTCGGCCGACCAGTCGAAGGAAATTGATATAGTCGCCGTCATCAAGGAATATGGGCTGCTTTGCATTTCCTCGTGAGCGGATATGATAGACGGCGCCTTCGTATTCGACCCTGAGTTGCCGAGCCGTCCCATGACTATACTAGCAGAGCAAGCAAATGTAAACAGAAAAATGCACCACCGGTGCCTGACCCCAGTGGTGCATTTTGTCTTACAGCTCGACTACCGCCATCCCTTTGGTCAGCACCTCAGTGCCGTCCTGGATGTGGGCGCCGGCTTCCAGAGTGACGAGGTTCTTCCCGTCCTCGACCTTCTTGTCGACTATCTTGCCCCAGAAGGTCACCGTATCGCCGGGCCGCGCGGGGCTCGCGAAGCGCACCCCGAAGCGCTTGACGGCGCCGGGGTCGCCCACCCAGTCGGTGATGCATCGGCCGAGCCGCGCCATGCTGGAGAGCCCGTGCGCGATGGTCCCGCCGAGCCCGACCTTCTCCGCGAACTCCTTATCCACGTGGATGGGGTTGAAGTCGCCGCTCGCGCCCGCGTACATCCAGAGCATCATCTGGTCGAGGGTGATCTCGAGTGAGGGGATCTCGTCCCCGACGTTGACCTGGTCGAATGTGACGTTCGCCATATCAATTACCCCCCCTGATCACGAAGGTGGCGCGCCCGATCGTGACGAGCTCACCTTCCTGGTTCGTGGAGCGGGCTTCGAACACTACCAGGTCGTTGTTGCCCTTGGCCATGATGTCCGCGATCTTGCCCGTCGTGGTGATGACGTCGCCCGGCTTCACCGGCTTGAGGAACTCGAACTCCTGCTCGCCGTGCACCAGCATCGCGAAGTTGAGCTTCAGCTCGGGGTCGAAGAACATCTGGGCGCAGCCCATCAGGTTATAGACCGCCGCGAAGTTGGGCGGCGCGATGTTGTCGCCGTACTTGCTCTTCTTACCCGCCTCGCGGTCGTGATACATGGGGTTCATGTCTCCGACCGCCATTGCGTACTCCTTCATCTTCTCCCGCCCGATCTCGTACTCGGTCACGGGATACTCCTTGCCAATGAACTTCTGGTCAATCACTCGCAACACTCCCTTCCCTGTACCCAGCATCTCAGTCGCCCGAAAAGCGGCAGTTAATCATATCTGATTGAACGGGGGAAGAATCAAGAATGTTCGCCCGGCGTTTTCCTGACTAGTGTCCGCGGCCCGGCGGCAAGCCCCCTCTGCTATAATCCTAGTCAATCTCACCACCGACGGAGGTAGGCATTGATAAAGCTGGTCATCCCGAAAGGGAGCCTCGAGGAACAGACCCTCGCGCTGCTCCGTGACGCCGACCTGCCGGTCAGGCGCTCCGGCGACCGCGAGTATAACGCGCGCATAGACGACGACCGCATCTCGCAGGTCGCCATCCTGCGCCCGCAGGAGATAGGCAAGTACGTCGAAGAGGGCCTCTTCGACCTCGGCATCACCGGGCTGGACTGGATCCAGGAGACCGGCTCGGACGTTGAGATCCTCGCCGACTTCCCGTACGCCAAGACCGGCTCGGGCGGAAACCTGCGCATCGTCCTCGCGGTGCTCCGCGACTCAGGCATCCGCGAGCCGAAGGACCTCCCCCCGGGAACGCGGGTGGCTACCGAGTACCCGAACATCGCGCGCCGTTACTTCGAAAGCCTGGGCATCCAGGCGAAGGTGATACCGTCGGCCGGCGCGACGGAGGCCAAGGTCCCCAACATCGTGGACGCCATAGTCGAGATCACCGAGACCGGCAGCACGCTCAAGGCGCACGGGCTCGAAATAATTGACGACATCCTCTTCACCTCGACCAAGCTCGTCGCGAACCGCGAGAGTTACGCCGACGCCGCAAAACGCAAGCTGATCGACGAGATCAAGACGCTCTTGATGTCGACAATCGCGGCGCGCGGAAAGGTGCTCCTCAAGATGAACGTCGCCAAGGAGAGCGAGGGGGCCGTCCTCGCCATCCTCCCGTCGCTCGAGTCCCCGACGGTCAGCCACCTGGCCAACGGCGACTCCGCGGTCGAGACGGTCGTGGAGAAGAGCACGCTCGCAGAACTGATACCCCGCCTGAAAGACAGTGGAGCCACGGGTATCCTCGAGATCCCGCTCGGCAAAGTCGTGCCGTAGTGCTCTGCCGCCCGCCGCGGAGGGACGACTGCGGGCCCCGGGCGGTTGCAGACACACGCTGAAGCCGGAGGGCGCGCGGACCTTTGTGAGGGCGATTTGAAGAAGCAGCTTTCCGCCGAAGACCTGACGATGATGCTCCAGTGGATCGTCACGGTGGTGCTGACCCCTTTTGTGCTCCTCCCGCTCTTCCCCAGGCAGAACGTCGGCTTCACGGTCCGGCTGCTGATCGTGATCGGCGCCTACGTGGGCAGCGGGGTCATGATCCTCATCTACCTGCGGGCCCGGAAGGTCTCTCACAGCGCGGCGGCCGTGGTCGTCAACATCACCGCTTTCCTGGACGTAGTGCTGGTGTTCGTGGCCCTGCTGGTATGGCCGAAGTACATCCCCGACCTCTTCTGGATATTCCCGATCCTGGTCATCGTCATCGCGAACCGATTCGGGTACAAGGAGTCGATCGCCGCGGCGGTCGGTCTCTCGACCCTTTACGCCATCACTATCGTCGCGAGGCTCAACGCCGGGATCCCGACCAGGACCGTCATCGGAGATACGCTGATCCGCGTGGTGTTCCTGTTGCTGATCGCCCTCGCGACCGCGTTCATCAGCCAGAGGGAGCGCCGCGAGCGCCGCGACGCCAGGATCCTCTCAGACCTGGCTGCGTCGATGGGCGCGACGCTGGACGTGGACGAGCTGATGGACACCGTGGTCAAGGGCATCAGCGAGGCCGCGGCTCTCGGGCGCTGCAGCGCTTTCATGGTGAGCATCGACGGGCAGTGGGCGCTGCCCCAGAGCACCACCGAGGAGAACCCCGAGCTTCGAGAGCGTTTCTTCAAGCGCCGGATCGACCTGAGGGCGACGAACGCGGCGTCCAGGGCCATCGAGACCCGGGAGGCGCTCGTCATCAACGACCCCTCCAACGAGCCGCTGCTCGACAAGGGGTGGATAAAGGACTTCGAGTTGAGCGCCCTGCTGATCCTGCCCTTCGTGGTAAGGGACGAGGCCAAGGGTGTCATCTTCGTGGAGAGGCGCGGCGGCCTCAAGAAGAACTACTTCCTCGACCGCGAGGTCAACATATGCAACACGATCCTGGCGCAGGCCTCCGCGGGGCTGGAGAACGCCATGCGCTACGCGGAAGAGCAGAGAAAGCGGAGCGAATCCGACATCCGCTACCGCACCAGCCGCGAGCTCGCTTCGACACTTGACATGGAACGCGTGCTCGAGAACGCCTGCAAGCTCGCCATACGGTCCATGGGTTGCGCCGGCAGCACCGCTTTCATCCTCGAGGACAACCGCGGGTTGCTCGTGCCCATGCTGTCGGTCGGCACCGGCGGGACATGCAGGACAGCCTTCCCCGCACAGGCGGCAATCAGCTCCTCGCGGTTCGAGGACATGTACAGCCTCGCCGGGCGCCCACCTGCCCTGGCGATCGAGAACCCTTCGGACAACGAGGCCCTGCCGGCTTTCCTGCGCGCTGAGGGCTCACTGCTCATCGCGCCCTTCTTCACCCGAGGCGGGCTGTCCGGCCTGCTCTGCTGCACAGACCCCGAGGAGAAGCGGTACGGCGTGGGGCAGGTCTCGCAGCTCGCGGCGGTCGCGGGCGAGACCGCGCTGGCGGTGATGAACGCCAGGCTGCACGAGAGGATCAAGGCGGACGCGGCCCAGATGGCGAGCCTGGTGCAGCTGGCCAACGCGATCGGGTCCACGGCCGAGCTCGGAACCATAATGATGCTCGCCCTCGAGACGGTAAGGCACCTCTTCGACTGCAGCTCCGGCCTGATCTACCGGCTCGACGAAGCGGGAGGATGCCTCAGGTACGTGGAGTCCTTCGGCTACCCGGACGACATCCTCGAGCGGGTGGCCTCGCCCCCGTACCCCCGCATCGACGAATGCTGGACGGTCGCCGAGGGCAGGCTCATAGGGATCGACGACCTCTCCGAGACAAAGGTGGCCTGCAGGACCCTGGAGCGCATCGGCCACGGCTCCACGATGTGCGTGGGGATGCAGGCGGAGGGCAAGACCCTGGGCGTGCTGCACATCAGGAGCGAGAGCCCCAACGCTTTCGGGGAGCAGGACCAGCAACTGGCGATGGCGATCGCGGACCAGGTCGGCCTCGCCCTCCAGCGCGCTCTGCTCTTCGAGGAGATCAACCGCCTCGCGGCGACCGACCCCCTGACCGGCGTCTTCAACGTCAGGCGGCTGGAGGCGGTCCTGCAGGAGGAAGTGACCAGGGCCAAACGATACGGGAGGTCCATCTCGTTCCTCATGGTGGACGTCGACAACCTCAAGTCCTACAACGACACCCTGGGCCACCAGCAGGGTGACATAGCCCTCTCACAGATCGCCTCCATCATCGACAGCTGCACCAGGGAGGTCGACAAGGTCTTCCGCTACGGCGGCGACGAGTTCTGCGTCCTGCTCCCGGAGACGGAGTCGGATGAGGCCGTTCTGGTCGGCGAGAAGGTGCGCAAAGGCATCTCGGACTTTCATTTCGCCGGGGAGGAGAAGGTCGGGCCGGGCACTCTCACCATCAGCGTGGGGGTGGCTTCCTTCCCGCGGGACGCCCGCGACGAGTCCACTCTGATCGGCAAGGCCGACACAGCCCTGTACGCGGCCAAACAGCTCGGCAGGAACTCGGTGGCTGCCTCCGGCTAGCGTCCCCGCGCGCCGGCGTATCGAGGGCGCCTCCGCCCCTGGAGCACCGATTCCCCGGCCGCTGGCGGGGCGCCGCGGCATTCCCGACATCTGCCCGAAAAAGGGCAGGGTTTTTTCCTTGCAAAGCAAATATCCCATGCGTATAATACAGCCCAATGTTTCGGCAATCCGGACACTTGCGCTCGTTGACGGGCGTGGTTTCTTTTTTGGGGTGAAGAAGGTGGAGATAATCGAAACCGAATCGAAAGACGAGGTCGTCCTCACCGAAGCCGGCCGCAAGAAACTCAACGACGAGCTTGACGATCTCAAGAACGTCAAGCGGCGGGAGGTGGCCGAGCGGCTGAAGAACGCCATAAGCTACGGCGACCTGATGGAGAACTCCGAGTACGATGACGCCAAGAACGAGCAGGCGCGGGTCGAGCACCGCATCGACCAGATAGAGACGATGCTGTCCAAGGCCAGAGTGATCGACCGCCGGCACGTGAAGACCAAGGAAGTGGATATCGGCTCCCTGGTGGAGATAAAGCAGGTCGGCTCCGGCAAGAAGCAGCAATACCGCATCGTCGGGCCGGCGGAGGCGAACCCCGAGAACCACATGGTCTCTTTTCAGAGCCCTGTGGGACGCGCCCTGATGGGGCTGAAAGTCGGAGACGTCGCGTTGGTAACAGCGCCGGCCGGTCAGGTCAAGTACCGGGTCACCGCCATCAAGAAGTAGAGCGAAAACCGGGGGTCAGGCACTTTTCACCCCGTTTTTTTTCACCCCCGATCCCTGTCGTCGCGTGCAGCCAATCCCTTTCAGCCACCAGGACGATGGAGCGCCCCCGTTTGTGATATTCTTCAGCAATCATCCAGACCGCCCTACTAGTCAAGGAAGCAAGCGGTGCCCGAAGAAAGAGACACGGAAGAGAATGCCGCCAGCCCCGAAGAGGAGAGCGAGCTCATTCGCGTGAGGCGCGCGAAGCTGGAGAAGATCTTCTCCTCGGGCGGCGAGCCGTATAAGTCTTCCTACGCCAGGCCGGGAGAGATTGCGCAGGCCGCTGACATAGCCGGCAAGTATCAGGGCCTCGAGCCCGGAGCGGCCTCCGGGGACGATGCCGCGGTCGCCGGGCGCCTCGTCGGGCGGCGGGAGCACGGCAAGGCCACCTTCGCGGACCTCCAGGACTCGACGGGCAAGATACAGCTCCTGCTCAGGCAGGACGTTGTGGGGGAGCAGCCGTTCTCGCAGTTCAGCGACCTAGACGTCGGCGACTGGGTCGGGGCCGCCGGTGAGGTCGTGCGCTCGAGGCGCGGCGAGCTGTCAATCGCGGTGCAGTCCTACGAGCTGCTTTCGAAGTCTCTGCGGCCGCTTCCGGAGAAGTGGCACGGCCTCAAGGACCGCGAGCAGAGGTATCGCCAGCGGTACCTCGACCTGCTCATGAACGAAGAGGCTCGGCGGGTGCTCGAGGCCCGCGCGCGAATGATCAAAGAGATCCGGTGTTTCTTCGATGAGCGAGGCTTCATCGAGGTCGAGACGCCGATGCTGCAACCGATTGCCGGCGGCGCGACCGCGCGTCCATTCGTCACCTACCACAACGCACTGGGGATGGACCTCTACCTGCGGATAGCCCCCGAGCTCTACCTCAAGCGCCTGCTGATAGGCGGCTACGACAAGGTCTACGAGATGAACAGGAACTTCCGCAACGAGGGGGTCAGCCCGCGCCACAACCCCGAGTTCACCATGCTCGAGGCGTACCAGGCGTTCGTCGACTACCACTACCTGATGGAGTTCCTCCGGGAGCTCATCACGCGCGCCATAGTAGTGGTGAGAGGCTCGGAGGAGTTCGAGTTCGCCGGCCACCAGATATCGCTCGCGTCGCCCTGGAAGAAGGTCTCGGTGGTGGGTTCCCTCAAAGAGTACGCCGGGCTCGACCTCGCGATCACCACCGACATGGCAAAGCTCAAGACGCTTGCCTCCGAGCGCGAGATCGAGGTGCCCGCGTCCGCCGGGCCGGGCTGGATAATCCACGAGCTGTACGAGAAGCTGGTCGAACCGCAGCTGATCCAGCCTACGTTCGTCACTGACTACCCCGAGGAAGTCTCTCCGCTGGCGCGGAGGAACCCGGACGCGCCGGGCTTCACCGAGCGGTTCGAGATACTGATGGCCGGCCAGGAGATAGCCAACGCCTTTTCCGAGCTGATAGACCCGGTCGACCAGCGGGCCCGCTTCGAGGCGCAGGCCCGCAAGAGGGCGGCCGGCGACGAGGAAGCGCAACCGCCGGACGAGGATTTCCTGACAGCCCTCGAATACGGCATGCCGCCGGCCGGAGGCATCGGCGTCGGCATCGACAGGCTCACCATGATCGCCACCGGCTGCCAGAACATCCGGGACGTCATCATCTTTCCCCACCTGCGACCCCAGCAGGGTAGGTCATCACAGACTCGCGTCGAATAGATTCACAAGAGTCGCGAGAGGCCGGCTCACGGCGTTATTGAGGGATATCATCACGATTCTCGTACCAGCGTTATAGTATTTGATGAGGATTGCTGCCGCGGGCAGTGGGGGTGCAATGAACATCTTCTGCGATGAATGCAAGAAGAATATCGCAACAGTATTCCTGACCAAGATCTCGGGCAACGAGGTCTCGAAGGTGCAGCTCTGCGAGGACTGCGCGAACAGGATGGAGGAGACCACAGAGGCCGCCAACCTGCTTGCGTTCCTGCCGCAGATCCTTTCAGGGCTCCAGAGCGCCGAGCAGGAGCACCTGGTGGAGGACGTGCTCTCGGCGGAGCTCATCACGTGCGGGTTGTGCGGGACGTCGTTCAACGACTTCCAGAAGATGGGGTTCCTGGGCTGCGAGGGTTGCTACGAGGCGTTCGGCGAATCGCTCGAGGGCGTGCTGTTCGATTTCCAGGAGGCGACCGAGCATATCGGGAAGATACCCGGGAAGGCGTCGGAGAGCGCCCGCCTCCGCAAGCGGCTGGTGGAGCTTGAGAGGCACTTGGAACGTCAAATTGCAGAAGAAGAGTACGAGGCCGCCGCGGCGGTCAGAGACCAGATAAAAGAAGTAGAGGGCAAGCTCGAGTTGGAGGCGGAACGTGGCAAAGAGTAAGGCGCCCCGCACCGGGGCGTACTGGTTGGGACAGCAGGGGCCCGGATATCCCCTGGTGCTGTCCTGCCGCGCCCGCATCGCCCGAAACCTTGAGGGCCTGCCTTTCCCGATCTCGGCGGGCGAAGAGGACCTGGAGAGGTCGCGGGGCATGGTGCTCGAGGCCGTGTCGCGCCGTGTCGCAGAGGACAGGGACTGGGAGGTGCGCTTCGCGGAGGAGCTCAGCAGGAACGAGCTCGAGATGATGGCTGAAGAGCACGTCACGAGCGCCTCGTTCGCCGATCGCGTCGGCGGCCGGGCGGTCGCCATCGGCCCGGCCGACGGCCGGAGCGTTATGGTGAACGAAGAAGACCATGTCCGCATCCAGGCGATACTGCCGGGAGCGCAGTTCATGAAAGTCTGGAAGGCGGCCGATGACATCGACAGCAGGATCGAGACCGAGGTCCAGTACTGCTTCGACCAGAAGGTCGGGTACTTGACCTCGTGTCCCAGCAACGTCGGCACCGGCCTGCGGGTGTCCGCGATGCTGCACCTGCCGGCGCTGGTGATAACGGGGGAGATAGGGAAGACGATCTCCGCGCTGGGCCAGGCGGGCATCTACGTCCGCGGGCTGTACGGCGAAGGGTCCGGAGTCGCGGGGAACCTTTTCCAGATCTCCAACCGGCAGACACTCGGGCGAACCGAGGAGTTCATAATATCGAACATGGACATGATAGTACGGCAAGTGGTAGACAATGAGAGGACAGCCAGGAAGATGATGCTCAGGGAGGACCCGCTCGACCTGACCGACAGGGTCTACCGGGGGCTGGGCGTAGTGGAGCGCTGCAGGCGGGTGGGCTACTACGAGGCGCTTGAGCTTATCTCACTGGTGAAGCTCGGGGTGGACACGGAAGTGCTCCCCGTGAGCGAGTTCAATATCCTGGAGGTCGGCGTCGGCGTCGGGCCGTACCACCTGCGGGAGCTCCTCGGCGGAGAGGCCGGCGAGGAGGAAGTGGACAGGGAGAGGTCGGTCCACCTGAGGCGAACGCTCGACCTGTAGGTGGGGCCGGGCCGTGTGTGAACTGTTGGCAGTATGCCTTAGAATATAGACAGGGAGGAATTACAATTGTTCCAGAGGTTTTCAGACAGTGCGAGACGGGTTGTAGTCCTGGCCCAGGAAGAGGCCAGGAAGCTCAACCACAATTACATAGGGACTGAGCACTTGCTCCTGGGCCTTATCCAGGAAGGCGAAGGCGTCGCCGCGAAAGCCCTGGAGACTTTCCAGGTCAACCTCGAGGCCGTCCGGAGCCAGGTCGTAGAGGTCATCGGCAGGGGCTCGAGCCCGCCGAGCGGCCATATCCCGTTCACGCCCCGTGCCAAGAAGGTGCTCGAGCTGTCCCTGCGCGAGGCGCTGCAGCTCGGCCACAACTACATCGGCACAGAGCACATACTGCTCGGCCTCATCCGCGAGGGTGAGGGCGTCGCGGCCAAGGTGCTCGTCAAGCTGGGCGTCGACCTCGAGCGCCTGCGCAACCAGGTGCTCAAGAGCCTGACCGGCTCTTCCGCGGCCGGCGAGCTCACCGCGGGCGAGGGAGCGGCGGGTACCCTCATGCTCGACCAGTTCGGCCGAAACCTCACCGATCTCGCTGCCCAGAACAAGCTGGACCCGGTGATAGGCCGCGAGAAAGAGATCGAGCGAGTGATGCAGGTGCTCTCACGCCGCACCAAGAACAACCCGGTGCTGGTCGGCGAGCCCGGCGTCGGCAAGACCGCTATCGTGGAAGGCCTGGCGCAGTGCATCACCTCCAACGAGGTGCCCGAGATGCTACGCGGCAAACAACTCTACACGCTGGACCTGGGCGCCCTGGTTGCCGGCTCGCGCTATCGCGGCGACTTCGAGGAGCGTCTCAAGAAGGTCATCAAGGAGATCCGCGGGCGCGGCGACATCATCCTGTTCATCGACGAGCTGCACAACCTCGTTGGTGCGGGAGCCGCCGAAGGAGCCATCGATGCGGCCAGCATCCTCAAGCCGGCGCTGGCGCGCGGCGAGCTGCAGACCATCGGCGCGACCACTATGGCCGAGTACCGCAAGCACCTCGAGCGCGACGCGGCCCTCGAGCGCAGGTTCCAGCCCATAACGGTCGAAGAGCCGACGGTCGAGCACACCATAGACATACTGCGGGGCCTGCGTGACCGCTACGAGGCGCACCACAAGCTCCAGATAACCGACGGAGCGATGATCGCCGCCGCGAGGATGGCGCACCGCTACATATCCGACAGGTTCCTGCCGGACAAGGCGATCGACCTCGTGGACGAGGCGGCGAGCCGGCTGCGGATGCGCGCGATGACCGCTCCACCGGACATCCGCGAGCAGGAGGACATCCTGACCCAGCTCCGCAAGGAAAAGCAGGTCGCGATCGCCACCCAGGACTTCGAGAAAGCCGCCCAGATCCGCGACCAGGAGCAGGCGACCATCCTCGATATCGCGGAGAGCGAGAAAGACTGGAAGGCGCCTCACCAGACACACAAGCTGCAGGTGACCGCCGATGACATAACGGAGATACTGTCCTCGTGGACGGGCATCCCGGTCTATCAGTTGACTGAGGAAGAGAGCGAGAAGCTTCTGCGCATGGAGGAGGAGCTCCACAAGCGCGTCATCAGTCAGGAGGAGGCGGTGGTGGCGATAGCGCAGGCCATCAGGCGCACGCGCGCCGGTCTCAAGGACCCGCGGCGCCCCGGCGGCTCGTTCATATTCCTGGGCCCCTCGGGCGTAGGCAAGACCGAGCTCGCGCGCACCCTGGCCGAGTTCCTGTTCGGCGACGAGGACTCCCTGCTCCAGATCGACATGTCCGAGTACATGGAGAAGCACAGCGTGAGCCGTCTGGTGGGTTCACCACCGGGCTACGTCGGTCATGAGGAAGGCGGCCAGCTCACCGAGGCAGTGCGCAGGCGCCCGTTCTCGGTGGTGCTCCTCGACGAGATCGAGAAGGCGCACTACGACGTGTTTAACGTGCTCCTGCAGATCCTCGAGGACGGCAGGCTGACCGACTCCCAGGGACACCAGGTCGACTTCCGCAACACGATCATCATCATGACGTCGAACCTCGGGACCGCCGAGATCCACAACGCCTCCCCGCTGGGCTTCCAGTCCGCCCGGGAGGGCGGCTCGATGGCGTACGGCGACATGAAGGAGAAGGTCGAGGCCGAGCTGAAGCGCACCTTCAGGCCGGAGCTCCTCAACCGCATCGACGACGTCATCGTCTTCAAAGAGCTGAGCCACGACGAGGTCAAGGAGATCGCCGAGCTCATGCTGAACAGGGTCCGCGAGCAGCTGGCCGAGCAGGACATCAGGCTCGAGGTCAGCGACGCCGCCAAGGAGGTACTGGTCAAGGAAGGGTTCGACCCGTCCATGGGCGCGAGGCCTCTGCGCCGCGCGATCACCAGGCTCATCGAGAACCCGGTGTCCGAGGCGATACTGCGGGGCACCTTCACCGGTGGCCACCTGATCTCGGTGGACGTCAAGGAAGACCGCCTCGACTTCGAGGTCAGAGAGGACACGGATACGGTGGCGCCGGTGGGCGCCAGCAACTGAAGATAACCAAAAGCGATACGGCCGGGCTTCTGATATCATTGTCGAAGCCCGGCTTTTTCTTTGGCGGGTTTTTCACCCAGATGACGAATATATTTTAGGGGCACCCCTTCCGGGTGCTCGCTGGTGCCGGCGGATGGAACGGGGGAGCGCGAGTGGGGCCGGATACCCTCAAACAAAAACAGGAGATGCTGATCGCCGTGCTCGAGAAGGTGGCGCCGGGCACCGAGCTGAGGGAGGCGATAGACCGCATCCTGCAGGTGGGCTCGGGGGCCCTTATCGTCATCGGCAGCATCGCCGAGCTCCGGCACATCATGTCCGGCGGCTTCGGGATCAACATCGAGTTCAGCGCCCCCAGGCTCTTCGAACTCGCGAAGATGGACGGGGCCGTTGTGCTGAGCAGGGACCTCAAGACGATCCACTCTTCGAACGTGCACTTGGTGCCCGAGGCCTCCATACCGACCCACGAGGCGGGCATGCGGCACCGCACAGCGGAGCGTGTGGCCCGCGGCCACAAGAGCGCGTTCGTCATAGCGATCTCCGAGAAGATGAACACCGTGTCCATCTACGTTGACGAGGAACACTTCACCCTCGAGGCCATCCCGCTCGTCCTCGCGAAGGCCGACCAGGCCCTCCAGACCCTGAGCCGCTACCGGGCCAGGCTGGACAAAGAATACATCCACCTGAACACTCTCGAGATAGAGGACATGGTCACCCTTCGCGACGTGATAAAGGTGATGCAGCGCAACGAGATGGTCGTTCGCATCGCCGACGAGGTCAGGTTCCAGGTGAGCGAGCTGGGCAAAGACGGCAGGCTGGTCAGCCTCCAGTTGAACGAGCTGATGGTGGGGGTCGACAAGCTCCAGCGGCTCCTCATCAAAGACTACCTGGTGCAGCGGGACGCCAGGGACGCCGACTCGATACGCCGGGACCTCGGAAACCTCAACGGCGACGAGCTCATGGAAGACAACACCGTCGCGCGGGTGCTCGGCTACCGCAGCTCGACCGAGCTCACCAACAAGCTGGTGCGCCCGAGAGGATACAGGATACTCTCGATGATCCCACGGGTCCCCTCCAGCGTGGTGGACAAGGTGGTCGCCAGGTTCGACAACCTCAAGAACGTGATGCGTGCCTCCCCGGCCCTGCTCGACGAGGTGGACGGCGTCGGAGAGCGCCGGGCGTTAGCCATCAAGGAAGGCCTCGAGAGGATCTCCGAGACCATCATCATGGAGGGCTACCTGTAGGCGGCCCGCGCCCTGCCCCCTAGTAATACTGCCCGAAGTTGACCGTGGTGCCTGTCGCGGGCGTCCAGGTGAAACTGCCTGTCGCGATGACCAGGCCGAGCCTGTACGACGTGTAGTAAGCCTTGTTGGTCCCCTGCGTCAGGGTGATGAGCGTCACCTCGTTGTAGCACAAGGGGTTCGTGGCGGTGGTGTTGGTGGCGGTCCAGACGTTGGTCGCGGCGTTGCGGTATCCCCAGAAGACCCCGATCTTGCCGTAGACGCACGACCAGTCATAGTACATTGCCGCGCCGCTGGTGTTGGGAACGAGCACGTTCTTCTTCCATGTGCCGTTGTTGCGCAACTGGTTGTTCCCGACCCGACTTATAAAGACCCAGTTTGTCTTGGTCTCGTAGTTGCTCATTGAGCGGGCGAAGCCGCCGGATGCTGTAGTACCGACCCCATCGTAGTACCGCGTATACCGTTGTGGACTGCCGGTCGGTGTGAGGCCGCCGAACAGGAGCCAGAGGCGGTCCATGGCGCCGTTCCCGGTCCGGTCATTGGCTTTAGTGGTGTTGTTCCATGCGCTGGTGCGCGCCACGTACATGACCGCGACAGCTATGCTCACGAGTATCGCGATTATCAGGATGACGATCGTCAGCTCTATCAGGGTGAAACCATCGGAGCCCTTAAAAGAGCCGCGGTAGCGCTTTCTTGTCAGAAGTTCGATCATATTACTTCCAGCTGCCCGCGCTCGAACACCAGAAAATGCGTCAGCAAAGATATGCACCAACTGATTATCAAGCCTTTTCCCCAAGCACCCGGGCGTTGCCAACATGCCCGCGTTGACAAGATTCTATCGGCGTGGGGGGGGGTGCGGTCAAACAGGTCCCTCAATCCGGGACGCGCCGGCGCCGCTCGTTCAGGCCAATCCCGGCCTGAGGACCACGACTCCGTGCCATCACGGGGTGATCAGAGCCAAGCGATGGCAAACAGGGACAGTTCTATGAGAGGTGTGGCACCGGTCGCGGGGGAGCCTCAGGTGAGACTGTAGAAACCCAGGGTGGCGATACGGTCGTTCTCGCGCTTGATGACCCCGTGCAGGTCGATCCCCGTCAGCGTGCAGATGGCCGCGAGGAAGAACAGCGACTTGCCCAGCTCCTCCTCGATGATCTCGGCGCAGTTGGGGCAGAGCCGCCCTTCCAGGTGCGTCTTGACGTACTCGCTCATCTCGCTCAGCGAAGCGTCGGCGGGAAGCTCTTGCTTGGCGGCGTTGATCTCCAGGCATCCACATGAGGTGACGGATTTCGCCAGCGCGCGGTTCACGCGGGCACAGGCGTCCTGGTACTTGGTCATCACATCGAGCACGCTGCGGTGGCGTATCAGTGACAGCGATACCGTCTGCTGGAACTCGTTGCAGGTAGACTCGATTTCTCTTGGCATCTCAACCTCATTCCCGCGGGCCTGAACAGCAGCCGCGAAGCCTTGATTCATTATATGGACACGCGGAGAAGAGTGTCAAGAAATCCCATTATCACGCGAATCTTGATGCTCGGAGCGTTTTGTGTTACGATGACTAAGCTCGTCTTTGCAAAGAATGTAGAGATCTCCGTCAAGAAACAAGTGAAGATTCCCCTCGGCGTCTTTTTTGGCCGCCTTCTGTGTCAATGCGGCCTTAATTATAGGCGGGCTTGAGTTGAAGGGAGATGCTGAAAAGTGTTCAACGTTGGCGACAAAGTCGTTTATCCGCATCACGGAGCAGGGGTTGTCGAGAAGGTCGAGACAAGGAGCATCGAAGGAGAGCGAAAGAAGTACTTTATCCTCAGTCTTTGCAGAGGTGACTTGAAGATCACCGTCCCCGAAGAGAGCACCAACGACGTCGGACTCCGCAGCGTAATCCCCAAGAACAAGGTCAAATCAGTCTTCGAGGTTCTCAACCAGGAACAGAGCCAGATGCCCACCAACTGGAACCACCGCTACAAGAAAAACCGTGACAAGATCAGGAGTGGCGACGTCTACGAGGTGGCCGAGGTCGTTCGGAACCTCTCGATCCGCGAGCATGAGAAGGGTCTTTCGACCGGCGAGAAGCGCATGCTCAACCAGGCGCGCCAGATCCTCCTTTCTGAGATAATATTCGTACTGAACATCGATGACGAGAAGGCCTCGAAGATGCTCGACGAGGTGTTCTCTGGCCGTTAGATCGCACGCACCTTGAAAGCCAGTTGAACCGGGGAGGCGTCCAGCATGGTGGTCGTCGTCATCCGGCTGTTGAGCATGCTGATATGCTCTTACAGCGGATACAGGATCGCCGTCCTGCTGAACGACAACTATATCCTGAGGACCCCGCAACAAGCATTAGCAATCATCGTAGGTATTATTCTGGGGCTCCTCATCGGATTCGTTGTTGGCGGGCCGGTCGGCAGATTCACAGCCAACATACTCGGGGATCTCGAGTCAGTCTTCTACAAAGTCTCGGGAGCCGACATATTCTTCAGCACAATGGGGGCTTTTATTGGCCTCCTGGTCGCCCTGCTCCCATCCATCGCTTTATTTCACTTCGGCTATCCCGGGTATATTGTGTCCATTGTCCTGTTCCTGTTGTTCGGCTTCGCAGGCGCCAGGATCGGTGCTATCAAGCGGTCTGAGCTCTCAACCATATTCAGGCTCGGCTCCAGCTTCAGCACGGGCGGTACGCCGCAGGCCAGGATACTGGACACCAGCGTGATCATAGACGGTCGCGTGGTAGACATCGCCAAGGCGGGCTTCCTCAACGGCACAATGGTCGTGCCGAGGTTCGTGCTGGGCGAACTCCAGGCGATCGCCGACTCGGCCGACACGATGAAGAGGAGCCGCGGGCGCAGGGGCCTCGACGTCCTCAACTCGCTGCAGCGCCTCGACAACGTCACGGTGGAGATCACCGACCAGGATTTCCCCGAGATAATGGGCGTGGACGCCAAGCTGACCGCGCTCTCCAAGATCTCCGGGATGCCCCTGATGACAAACGACTTCAACCTCAACAAGGTCGCGGAGATCCAGGGCGTGTCGATCCTCAACATCAACGAGCTCGCGAGCGCGCTCAAGCCCGTGGTGTTGCCCGGCGAGGAGATGCACGTGAAGATCATCCGCGAGGGCAAAGAGCCCGGCCAGGGGGTCGGTTACCTGGACGACGGCACCATGGTTGTGGTGGAGCACGGGAAGAAGAAGGTCGGCGCGGAGGCGGCAGTGATCGCGACGAGCGTCCTGCAGACGCCGGCCGGCAAGATGATATTCACGGAGCTCAAGGAAGATCGGCAGGAGGACTGAGGTGGCCTTCGCGGTGATCGCCGCGGGCGGCAGCAGCGACAGGCTCGGTGGCGCTCTTCTGAAGTTCGAGGCCGACCTGCTGGGCAAGCCCCTGATCCGGTACTCCCTCGACGCTCTGGAGGAATCCTCATCGGTCCAGGGCATAGTCCTGGTCGTCCCCGCCGGCAGCGTTGATGCGTGGGACGCGGAATCCCTGCGGTCGGCGGGTGTCTCCAAGGCCCTGGCGACCGTGGCGGGAGGCGCCACGCGCCAGGAATCGGTCCTGCGGGGCCTTCAGGCCATCGAGGGTGAGAAAGGCGTCGTCGTCGTGCACGACGCGGCGCGCCCGATGGTCACGGCAGCGATGGTGGACGCCGCGTGCGAGATACCGGCCGGACTGTCCGGGGTGATCACCGCGGTGTCGGTGACGGACACGGTCAAGGAAGTCGCCGCCGGCCTGGTGGTATCCACCCTGGACCGCGCACATCTCGTGTCCGTTCAGACTCCACAGGCGTTTTACATCCAGGAGCTCGTCGCTGCACACCGTGACGCTGCTCGCGCCTTCTACGCCGGCACGGACGACGCCTCCCTCATCGAGAGGGTGGGCGGCCGCGTCGGCGTCATCGAGGGCAGCCTCGAGAATATCAAGGTCACGTACCAGTCTGATCTGCACGTGGCCGCCACCATACTTGCGGGGAGGGGGCTGTGAGAACGGGTATCGGCGTTGACGCGCACCGTTTCGCGGAAGGAAGGGTGCTGGTGCTGGGCGGCCTCGAGTTCCCGGGCTCTCGCGGCCTGAGCGGCCACTCGGACGCGGATGTCGTCCTGCACGCCCTGATGGACGCGCTGCTCGGCGCTTGCGGAGCCGGTGACATCGGGGAGATGTTCCCCGACACAGACCCCGCCTACAAGGACGCCTCCAGCATGGAACTGCTCGAGCGGGTGATGGGCGCCGTCCGGGAGCGGGGCTTCGGCGTGGTGAACGCCGACGTCGTGGTGATGTGCGAGGAGCCGCGGGTAGGGCCGTACCGCGAAGCGATGCGGTCCAATATCGCCCAGGCGCTGGGCATAGATCCCGGCGCGGTCTCGGTCAAGGGGACTACGACTGAGGGTATGGGTTTCACCGGGCGAGGTGAAGGGATCGTCGCGATGGCGGCGGTCCTGATCGAGTGAGGAGCGGCGGGAGGACCATTGGCGGGTAAGAAGTTCAAGCCCGATAGTGTGCCGGTCCGCAGGCGCGCGCCGGAAGAGAGGATAGCGGATTTCGGGGAGGTCGCTCTCGGGTACGACATGGGGGAGGCTGCGGCCGAGGCATCGAGGTGCCTCGCCTGTAAAAAGCCCAAGTGCGTCGCGGGCTGCCCGGTCGGCATCGACATCCCGGGCTTCGTCGCGGGGCTTGAGGCGGGCGGGCCCGCCGCGGCCGTCGCGAAGATAAAGGAAGAGAACCTGCTGCCCGGGGTGTGCGGCAGGGTGTGCCCCCAGGAGAGGCAGTGCGAAGCCGACTGCGTGCTTGGCAAGAAGGGCGACCCCCTTGCCATAGGCAAGCTGGAGAGGTTCCTCGCTGACTGGGAATCGGCCGAGGGAAAGGCGGAGGCCCCGCGCCTGGCCTCAGGCACCGGGATGAAGGCCGCGGTGGTGGGGTCCGGCCCCGCCGGGCTTACTGCGGCCGCTGAGCTGGCGAAGCGCGGCCACAGCGTCACCATCTACGAAGCGCTTCATGTCGCGGGCGGTGTGCTGACGTACGGCATCCCCGAGTTCAGGCTCCCGCAGTGGGTGGTCGACCGTGAGGTCGGCTTTCTCGAGGAGATCGGGGTCGAGATCGTCCTCGACTTCGTGGTGGGCCGCACCAGGACCCTGGAGGACCTCGTGGCGGATTTCGACTCGGTTTTCATCGGCACCGGCGCCGGCCTTCCGACGTTCATGGGCATCCCCGGCGAGAACCTTAACGGCGTCTACTCCGCGAACGAGTTCCTGACGCGCGCCAACCTGATGAGGGCGCGCAGCTTCCCCGAGTACGACACACCGATCAGGCGGGGCGGCAGGGTGTGCGTGGTGGGCGGCGGCAACGTGGCGATGGACTCCGCGCGCACCGCGCTGCGCATGGGGGCCGACCGGGTAAATATCGTCTACAGGCGCTCCCGCGTCGAGATGCCGGCCCGCAAGGAAGAGGTCGACCACGGCGCCGAAGAGGGCATCGTGTTCCATATGCTCACCAACCCGGTCGAGGTGACCGGCAACAGGGGCTACTGCGCTGCCGTGAAGTGCCAGCGCATGGAGCTGGGCGAGCCTGACGACTCGGGCCGCCGACGCCCCGTTCCGGTCGAGGGTGACTACTTCACCCTGGAGACGGACACGCTGGTGATGGCGATAGGGACGCGCGCGAACCCCTTGCTCGCGGCCACCGCGCCCGGCCTCGAGCTGAACAAGCGCGGCTACATCGATGCCTCGCCCCTGACTTTCGCGACCAGTATCCCGGGCGTGTACGCGGGCGGAGATATCGTGACAGGCTCGGCGACCGTCATCGAGGCGATGGGGGCGGGAAAGGTCGCGGCGGCGGAGATGGACCAGTTCATGAAGAGCGGGGCGCGCGTCTGAAGATGTGCCTCGGGCTCAGTCCTTGTCGGGATTCAAACGCAGCACATCACTGAGCGGGATAGTCTTGGGCATCTTCCGCTTTCCGGCGAGCACATCCTCGACAAGGTTCTGGAAGAAACGGTATATGTGCGCCTCGTCCGCGCTCTTGGCCAGGGCTATCGCCTTCGAGCCGTGGTAGGCGGCCTTCGCGGGGTCCTTCATGAAGTAGAAGTAGATCGTCGCCAGGTTCTCCTGCAGCAGCGCCGAGTCCGGGTTGTGCCTAACCGCGTCCAGGGCCAGTTGAAGGCCCGCGTCGGGATGGCCGAATTCGCCGAGCATATAGCTCGCGTAGTAGTAGGCCATCACGAAGTGAGGGTCGAGCCGGGTGATCATCCAGTAGTAGGGGTACAGCGGGACCTCTTTGGTGACGTCGTGCCCGTAGTACACGTGGAAGATGGTATCGGTCTTGGTCCAGAAGTACGCGGCGAGCGTCTCTCGTACCCCGCCGAGCAGGTCCAGGATGGAGCGGCCGGTCTGGTACGGCGAGCTCTGGTCGACGGCCGGGTGCGCGCTGACGCCCGAGTCCATCGACGCCTGAAGCAGGGCGACTGCCACGAGCAGAACCAGGACCACCGCGACAACCGCGACCTTGAACCGCCTCGCTTTGAGCCAGCGCCACATCTTTCTCACAGGTCCTTCCTCCTGAACGTCGCGTAGCCGATGAGCAGGAAGATCGCGGAGAAGAACACGGCGTACCCTGTGACCCGCAGCATGTACCACCAGCCGGCGCCACCGCCGTAGCCGACCTGCTGGGATATGTTGAAGTTCTCGAGGTTGGGTATCACGTAATAGAAAGCGCCCGCGAGTACTTTCAGGAAACCGTTCATGCTTCCGGCGACCAGCCTCTGGTGCAGGAAGCCGGTCTTCATGTGGCAGACGAAGTAGAAGAGGATGGCGGCGAACACGTTGATCGGAACCGTCGTGAAGGTCGAGAGCATCAGGCAGAACGCCGAGATGACACAGGCTTCCAGGAACACCGCGAACACGCCCTGGAATATGACCGGCGAGAACACCTGGACTCGGACCGCGAGCAGCACGATGATCTCGAGGCTCATCACGAACAGGATGGCCGCCAGCGAAACGACTATCCCCAGGTACTTGCCCAGCAGGTACTGCACCCTGCTCACCGGCTTGGAGAGTATGTTGTATATAGTGCGCTTGTCGACTTCGCCGGGCACCTGGCCGACGGAGAGCACCACCGCGAGCACCACGCCGAAGAGGGAGGTCAGGCTCACGGAGATGTCGCGCAGGAACGACGCCTGGCTGCCGAGCTCGAAGGTCGGCAGCAGAGGCGCCAGTGCGACCACCACAAGGCCGAAGAGGAAGACCACGTAGAAGATCTTCTTGCGCGCGGTGTCCTTGATGACGTTGACGGCTATGGCGACGACGTTCCTCAAGACGAGGTCTCCTTGACCGTCTCCAGGAACAGGTCCTCCAAAGACCTGTGATAGGGCTGAGCGGAGACCAGCTCCATGCCCAGGGCCCTGGAGGCCTCCAGCGCGCGGTAGGTGTCGCCGGAGCTCACCTCGACCGTCGTAAAGCCGTCCGCCTGCTCGACGGAGCGCGCGAAGGAAAGGCCCTCGCGAGCACGGGCGTCCTCACCGGAGAGGACGATGCGCGTCAGCCCCTCGACCGTCAGCAGCTCCGATAGCTTGCCTTCCAACACCGAGCGGCCGGCGCTCACGATGCTGACGCTGTCGCAGATGTTCTCGACCTCCGAGAGCTGGTGGCTGGAGAGGAAGATGGTCTTGCCGTCGTCCTTGAGTTGGAGCAGGATGTCACGCACTTCCTTCTGTCCCACCGGGTCCAGCCCGCTGGACGGCTCGTCCAGGACGACGAGCTCGGGGTCGTTGAGGAGAGCCTGCGCGATGCCGAAGCGCTGCAGCATGCCCTTGGAGTATTTGTCCAGGGTGAGGTGCGAGTCGTGGGGAAGGCCCACCATCTCAATGAGGTCCGCGGATTTCTTCTGGAGTATCCCCTCGTCGATGCCGAAGAACTGCCCGTACAGCGCGAGCCCCTTCTCCGCGGTGAGGAATCCGTAGAAGTACGGTTGCTCGGGCAGGAAGCCCAGCCGCTTGTGCGCCTGCCTGTCACCAAGAGCCGTGCCGAGCAGAGTGCCACTGCCCGAGTCAGGGAACACCAGCCCCAGGAGCACTTTCAGCGTGGTGGTCTTGCCGGCGCCGTTCGGGCCGAGCAACCCGAAGATGCCGCCGTAGCCGACCTCGAGCGACAGGTCCTCGACGGCCGCCCTGCGCTTGCGGGATGCGCCGACCCGGTAAGTTTTCTTGATGTGCTCGAGAGTGACCGCTTTGCCGTTCATATTTCCTTCCGGCTGGTCTCCTGGAGTCATGCCGTATTATACCGCTTCAAAACCGGCCCGTGATTGACATGCATCGTGTTTGACGCGAGGCGCCCGCGGTGCGGTTCCGGTACAATAAACGGACCTACATCAGTGGAGGCAAGACCTTGTGTGAATCCAACGTCTACCTGAAGGATGACGAGGGTGAGACGCTCGTCATGGAGGACGCCATCCTCGTGGAAAACGAGTCCGGTGTCGTCACGGTCACCGACATCCTGGGCGATCAGAAGGAGTTCCGCGGGACTCTCGAGGAGGTCACTTTCCTCGAGCACCGCATCGTCATCAGGAAGTGAGGCGGGCCCCTGGGGCGCCCGCCTGAGCTCGAGCCCGGCTATGGAAGCCTGCGCGCCTGCCGACAACAGGAGGAACCGATGAAGGTCATCGTGGTCGGGGCGGGCACAGCGGGTCTCGCCGCAACGCGCTTCCTGCGCGACCGCGGTGTTGAAGTCGTGGCCCTCGAAAAGGAGGAGGCTCCCGGCGGCCGGATCGCCGGCGCCACGCGTGACGGCTACGTGCTCGACCTCGGGGCCCAGTTCTTCACCCGCTACTACGACACGACGTTCAATGTGATCAGAGAAGTCGGGCTCGGCGACGAACTGATCGACTATCACTTGCGGGCCGCCGCCTGGCGCGACGGCAGGATGTACCCTCTGGAGCTGGGCCTCGACCCGAGGACCGCATGGCGCAGCCGCCTCTACCAGCCAGGCGGGATGCGGGTGCGAGCTCAGCTCGTGCGCCTGATGGCTTTCATGTTCAAGAGGCGAAACGACCTCGAATTCCCCGACTTCATCGGCGCCGCCGACCTGGACGCGGTCAGCCTGGCGGAGTTCGCCCTGCGCATAGCCGGGCCCGAAGTCCTCGAGTACCTCCTCCAGCCGGCCGCCTCGAGCCTGTCCTGCGCGCAGCCAGAGGACATGAGCGCCGCAAACGGCCTGTCCCTGACCTGGCATATCATGAGCGGCGTGTTCAAAGGGTTCGCGGCCCTCGAGCGCGGGGTCGGCACGCTCGCCTCGGCGCTGGCCGCCGCCTGCGGCGACTCCATCATGCCGCGAACGCCCGCCAGACGGGTTGTGATCGAGAACGGGGCGGTGAGGGGGGTCGCCCTCGACGGCGGTTTCATGGACGCGGACGCGGTGCTCTGCGCGACGAAGGCGACAACGGCGCTCGGGCTCATTCCGGGGCTCCCCGACTCGCTCCGGCTGCCGCTGGAGAAAGTCCGCTACAGCGCGTGCTGCCACGCGATGTTCGCGCTCGAGAACAAGATCGCTCCCGAGGGCACCTACTCCGTCAGCATACCGCGCCCTTCTCGGTCGCCTCTGGTGTGCGTCGGCCTCGACTCGGCCAAATCCCCGAATTACGCGCCGCCGGGCTGCGAGCTCGCGCACTGTTTCACCTTCGGCGCGGCCGCCCACGAGCTGAACGCAATGACCGACGAAGAAGTGAAGAGCCGGCTCACCCGGGAGATGCGCCGATTCTTCCCACGGTTCCCCGACAGCCCGGCGTTCAGCGACATCTACCGCTGGGAGGAGGCGCTCTGCTTCTACCCTCCTGGGATGATGACCGCTATCGGCAGGATGGAGCGCGACCACTACTCGGACGTGCGGGGCCTGTACCTCTGCGGGGAGTACATGCGCATGCCCGGCACCGTCGAGAGCGCCTTCCGGAGCGGCATCGCCGCGGCGCGCGCCGCCTGCTCAGACCTCTCCTGAATCTCCGTGCTCCAAATAAAAAAGCCCTTGCGGGCTTTTGGGGAGAGGACAACCGGGCCTTGGAACCGGGTCCCGATCAAAATCGGCGTATCAGACCTTAATGCGGCAACTCTTGGGGATATTTGGATGGTCCAAATACTTTAACCCTGAGCTGTACCCGGTTGTCCGAACTTGGTACTGGCAACCGATTCATCTCCGGCTGAATGCCGGACTCCCGGCTGCCTGTCGGATGAGAAGCGGTACCTCTGGGGACTATTCTTTCGTCTTGGCAAGCAGTATTCAAGTTGTTTCCCACCTGCGGGCAAAATAGGGCGGTGAAACGCATAATCAGCGCATGAGCGGAAAAAAGGGACAAACGACCGGCTACATGTTCAATATTTTCTTGAGCTCGGAGCTCTGCCGCCGGCTCATGGGGATCTTGCTCTTCGAAGGGTCGCTCATGGTGAGCTCGTAAGAGGAGGTTCCCACCTTGGTGATCTCCTTGACGCGCTGCAGGTTCACGATGTAGCCGCGGTGCGCCCTGAAGAACTTCGCGGGGTCCAGCATCTTCTCCAGCTCCGAGAGGGTGTGGTTGGTGAGAAAACGGTCGGTGTCGGTATGCAGGTAGGTGTACTCCCTCTGGATATTGACGAAGTCTATATCGTCTATGTTGATGAGGTAGATCTTGTCGCCTTTGCGCGCGGGTATCTGAGACCGGGTCGGCTCGCCCGCCCTGGCGCCCGGGCGGTCGGCCCTCTTGAGTACCGCCTCCACGCGCGCCATCAACTCGAGCGCGCTGAACGGCTTGGTCACGTAGTCGTCCGCGCCACCCCTGAGCCCCTGCACCTTCGATTTCTCATCGGAGAGCGCGGTGAGCATTATTATCGGGATGTCTTTTGTGCGCGAGTCGTCGCGCATGCGGGTCAGCACTTCCCAGCCGTCGATCTTCGGGAGCAGGACGTCGAGGAGGACCAGGTCCGGGCTCTGGTCCGTCACCTTTTTGAGCCCGTCTTCACCCGTGGTCGCCGTGTCGACGAGGTAACCTTCGAGCCGCAGGCTCTTGGAGATCATCTCGCTTATCAGAGGTTCGTCCTCGACAACGAGGACCTTGTACTTGTCGCCGTTCATGTCACTTCTTCCCGGATTCTTTGCGGCGGTCCATCACGTACTTGCTCCCTGGGAACGTCATCGCATAATCAAGGACTTCTCTAGCAATTTCTGCCGCTTCCCAATGAGACCTGATCTCACGGTGTCCGTTGGAGGCTACGCCTATGGACAATGTCATCAAAGGATTATCTATCATGCCCCCATGCCTGTCAAAGGTCGTGACACCACCCCTGGCCATCTCTTCATGGCTGTGAAAATCGCTGACACCGAGGTCGAATTCGTCCAGGATATTGCCAGCGAGACGCTCCACTTCCCCCGGCCCCGTGAGCACGCTGAAGTTGCCTCCACCGAGGTAGTAGGCGGTGCCCTCGGAGCCCCGGAACTTGAGGAGCGAGGTGAGGGTGCGGGACGTGAAGCGGAGCACGTCCTCGAACCTTGAGTCGCCGTAGACCTCCCGGTACGGACGGAGGTTGTTCACAGAGATGAGAATGTAGACGAACTGCTCTCCGGTGAGCACCCTTGCCTTGAGGGCGTCGTCGGAGTCGATGTTCCCGGGCAGCCCCGTGAGAGAGTCGGTGGTGTACTTGTTCGCCGCGCGGTCCAGGTTCATGTTGATGTGCTCGACGAGGTCGCTGAAGTTGAAAGGCTTGGTCATGAAGTCGTCGGCGCCGGCCTCGAGTCCCTCCACCTTGTTCTCTACCTCCGTGCGCGCGGTGAGAAGGATGATGGGGACGTCGCGGGTGTCCTTGTCCGCCTTGAGCTGGCGGCAGATCTCGTAGCCGTCGATGTCGGGCATCATGATGTCGCAGATGATCAGGTCGAAGCCACCCTCTCTCGCTTTGGCGAGCCCGGTGGTGCCGTTGAGCGCCACGTCGACGTCGAAGGTCTCGAGCTTGAGGTTGATCGCGATTATGTCGGCGACCGTCTGCTCGTCTTCGATGATGAGTATCCGTTCAGGCACCTTCTTCTCCCATCTCCCGGACCGCCGTCACCTTCCCGCTTGGCGTCGCCAGCGGCACGGTGAAGATGACCGTGGTGCCGGCGCCCTCCGCGCTCTCAGCCCAGATCCTTCCCCCGTGGGCCTCGATGATCGATTTGGTCACGAAGAGGCCGAGGCCCGCGCCACGGATGCCTCCGCCGGAGGTCATGCCGGCTCGGTGGTACTTCTCGAAGATGAAAGGCAGCTGCTCCTCGGGTATGCCGATGCCGTGGTCCGATACCAGGACCATGGACTTCTCTTTCAACCGCCTGACGGCGATCTCGATGTCCCCGCCCTCGGGCGAGTACTTGATGGCATTGCCGATGAGGTTGAGCATGACCTGTTCCAGCTTCGCCTGCTCGGCGAGCACAGGGCCCATGTCGTCCGGCAGGTCGAGGGTTATTCGATGGTCCACCGTCTGAGACTCCGTCCTGGAGACCACTCGCCTCATGAGCTCCGGCAGGTCGACGAAGGTAGGCTTCAGGTCGAGGCGGCCGGCTTCGATGCGCGAGAGGTCGAGGATGTCGTTGATGAGCCTGGTCATCCTCTCGGTCTCGCGAGAGATCACGTTGATGAAGCTCGAGCGGGTCTCCTCGTCGAACTGCACGTCCTCGCGCTGCAGCGTATCGACGTACGCCTTGATGGAGGTCAGCGGCGTCCTCAGCTCGTGCGAGACCATCGACACAAAATCGCTCTTGGCTTGTTCCACACGGTGCAGGCCCGTGACGTCGTGGAGGACTGCGACGGTCCCCTTCTTGCCCGACGCCAGCTCGTTGATGGGGACACAGGACACCTCGAGATGCCTGCCGGACGACAGCAGGATGGTCTCGTTGAAGAGCGGCTCGTCGTCGTCGACGGCCTTGCGGATGAAACGCACCAGGGCCGGCTCCGGTATCACGTCCTCAAGCGAAGCCCCGAGCCACCACCAGGGCCGGGCCATCGCAAGCATGTTGAAGACGGTCGAGTTGGCGATGAGGACCTCGCCGGTGTCGCTCACCGCCAGCACGCCTACGACCACGCTCTCCAGGACCGTCTCGAGCTTCGCCTTCTCGACGGCGAGCTCGCCGGTGAGACGGATCACGTCCGTCACGTCCTCGAGGAGCAGGACCGCGCCTACGACCTGGTTCCACTGGCTGGTGACCGGCGAGACGCGAGCGCTGAGAATCCTTCCCTCGCCCTTGCCGGCGAGGGTCTTGAGGTCCCGCGAGAACGAGGCGGGCACCTCGTCGGGGCAATCGATTATGCGTCCCTCGATATCCCGGCACAGGCGCCGCCACTCCGCGACCTTGCCCTTGAGGAGAATCTCCAGGGGCTCTCCCATCCCCGGCCGCGCCCCCAGCATCTCGCGAGAGGTCTTGTTGGTCATCACGACGCGAGACTCGCGGTCCACCACTACCAGCCCGTCGAGCATGCTCTCGATGACAGCCTCTCCTCGCGAGAGCAGCTGCTGGTAGAGCTCGGCCCTCTCGATGGCCGCGGCGGCGAGGCTGGCAACGGAGACCAGCAGGTCCAGGTCGTCCCCCTTGAAACGCTTGCGCCTGCTGCTGGCGCAGGAGATGACGCCTACCGTCTTGTCACCGATCTGGATGGGGGCGGCGATCGCGGAGGCGACCTTCTTTCTGGCGCCCGGGAAAGTGGCGAAGCGCGGGTCCTTGCTGATGTCAGACGTTATGAACGGCTCGCCGCTCTTGGCGACCGACCCGATGAATCCCTCACCGAGGCGGATGGCGATCTGCTCGGCGGCGACCTCCTCGGCGTCGGCCCCGGAGGCTTCCACCACCAGGCTGTTGGTCGCAAGGTCGAGAACGCGGACCGAGCTGATGTCAGTGCTGAAGACGGCGTCCATCTCACCCAGCAGGTGCTGCAGGACCTGCCTGAGGTCGAGGGACTGGCCGAGGGAGCGGCTGATGCGGTAGAGCGTCGAGAAAGTCTCGCGGTCGCGCAGCCGGCGCCTGTAAGTCGACAGGACGTAGTTGAGGCCGGACGGGAACACCGCCAGGAGAGTTATCTTTATGAAAGCCGGCCCGGAGGGGCCGAAGGCGTTTGCCAGCAGGACGCCCGCGAGCACGAAAGCAAGGACGGCGTACGCCGAGAGTGACGCTGTCACGTAGATGTCCGAGGTCGCGGCAGGGACGAGCATCACGACGAGCAGGAAAGCGTAGAGGGGGCTCGCCATCCCGCCGGAATACGCCGCGGCAAGCGAGATGATCGTTATGCTCACGATCATCTGGACGATCAGATAGAAAGTGATGCGACTCTCCGTGGCGTCCTTCACAGGGAGCAGGTAAGACGCGCCGTTGAGCACCGCGCCGACGGCAAGCACGATCCCAAACGGCCACGCGCGAGCAAACGACCTGCCCAGGATGAGCGCCGCCGCAGCGACAACGAGGAACAACCACTGCAGATTTCTCGCGGCTTGAAGGTTGCTGGCATCGGTGTTCACGGAGTTGTGCGCCTTTGTCAGTTTGATTCGAGATTAACAGAAAATTAACCCACGAGCAAAGGCGGCTTAACATCGCGGCGCGATACTTCGAACTGCACCAGTGAACACCGGAACGGGAGCGTGAACGATGAGAGAAAAGAGAGAATACGGCGCGGCTGCAGGCGCGCCTCCACCGGCAGGCGAGGCCCGCGAAATACCCGCGGAGCCTGCGACCTACATGCCGTTGCCGGTCCCGCCTCCTGTGCCTCCGGCCCCGGCCGCGGGCCGCAGAACGGCGCTCAACCCGGGCAACGGCTGGTGGGCCCTGGTGGCGACCGCCGCAGTGATAGTGATAGTGATAGTGGCAGCGGTCGGCTTCACGGCCGGGTATCTCGTCGGAAACCGCAAGTCGAGCCCCGCGCCTCCTCAAGGACTCGCGCAACAGGGGCAGGCCGGGCAGCGCCTCCAGCAGTTCCTGCAGCAGAGAGGCGAGAGCCTCATCCAGGGCGAGGTCAGTTCCGTAAGCGATGGCAGCGTCACCGTCGACACCGCCAAGGGCCGGCAGACCGTATCGCTCACCGCAGACACCAGATTCCCGGGGGCTGCGACCGGTGCCGCTGGAACAGGGACGGGCGCGCAGAGCCTTCAGACGGGTGAGAGCGTTCTGGTGGTCGTCAAGAAGACGGCGGATGGGAAAATGGAGGCTGTGGCAGTCAGGCCGAGGCCCTCGGCTCAACCTGCTGTGCCGGCACAATAACGCCGCCGCCCGGTCCTCAGCAGGCGCCGGCGCCAGGCGCGCTTTCTTCCCTGTCGTCCTCCTCGGAGTACGCTTGGGCGACGTAATAGATCGCCCGGTCGAAGTATAAGACGACACGGTTGTTGAGCTCGAGTGCCTGGTATAACTCGAGGTTGGTGGTCAGAAAGCCCTCCTGGAGGACAAAGAGCCAGACGTGGCGCTTCAGCAGCATCAGCGCCATCACCACTTCCTCCACGCCGTATCCCTGCTCCCTGCGGGTCTGGCCCAGCCGCTTGTAGAAAGACGCCAGCCGCTCCCGTGGGAGGCGCCTTCCCAGGAAGTAGCCGATCCGGTCGCAGATGCTCTCCGCCCGCTCCTGGAGCTCCTCGCGGGGCACGTTCCAGTAAGAGCGGGTGTACTGCAGGGTCGTTACGTCGTCCACCCATCTCTCCGCGATCGTGGACGAGTTCTTCTCTATTATCTTTACGAGTTTCGTTGCGACTACCATTGCGGTCCCTTCGCCCGGCCGACGGTGTAACACATTGTATTTGAACGTGGAATTGCTGGCAATGCGGAGGGACTACCTGTCCCGCAAGGAAGTGCTGGGCTCCCTGGAAGTGGTCTTGGCGACCTTCTCGAGGATGGATTCGCTCGAGATGCTCCTGGCCGGGAAGTAGGCGCCCGCCATCGCCTCCGCGATCCTCCTGGCCGCGGTCGGCCTGGTGCTGAACGGCGAGCCTTGCTCCCGGGGCGCGCTGTCGAGGACGACCGAGGCGATGCCCCGCTCCCTGATCTCAGAGGCAATCTCGAGGGCCTCTCGCATCGGGTCGGACGAACCCATGGTGATGTTGCCGCCGCCGTCCGAGATGAGGACCAGCACCGGGCTGGGCCGCGGGTTCCTGGCGAGCTCGCGCTCGAGGACCTGGTAGCCCATCGCGAGGCCGTGCGAAAGCGGTGTGGTACCACCGGGTGAGAGCTCGGAGAGAAGCCTGCCCGCCAGCGCCGGGCTCGAGGTCGGGGACATGACCAGCTGCGCCGCGTCGTCCTTGAAGACGACCAGCCCCACGCGGTCGCGCTTCTGGTAAGCCTCGACCAGCAGGGACATTATCGCTTCGCGAGAAGCGTCGAGGCGTTTCCTTGCCCCCATCGACGCGCTCGCGTCCACTACAAACAGTATCGACGAACCTACCTTCCTCTTACGCAGCTTCACCTTGATGTCCTCGGGCAGGACCTCCGGCTTGCCTTCCTCTGTCCCGCCGCGCGCCGCCGAGGCCCTGATGGTGGCATCGATGGCGATGTCGGAAGAAGAGATCTGCTTGGAAGCCGGCGCGGCGCTGCGGTAGTAGCGGCCCCGGGTGTCCGCCCCCTGAGTGTTCCCCCGCCGGCCGGGAGCCGTGGCCTGCTGGTCCCTGGAGTCCGGCAGGGCGATCCCACCGAAGGCCGGAGCGGCAACTTCCTCTTTGGCCTCTGCCTGCTGCTCAGAGGGCTCGACCTTTTTGGGCGCGACCTCCACGCCTTCCGCAAAACCCGGAAGAACCGTCTGCTCCGCCGCCGTAAGGCCCTTCATGAGCGACGGGACGTCCAGCTGGTGGCCGTCCAGCCCCAGCGGACCCCTGCGGACACGGTGGTTCAGCGCCAACCCGGCGACCCTGGCCAGGTCGTTGATGTCGATGTGGTCGCGCTCTTCAAAAGCGGCGAGCGCCCGGGCCGAATGGAGCATGGCGATGTCCGCCCGGTGCCCGTCCGCGCCGGCGCGCTCGACTATCAGCGCGACGGAGTCGAGCATGGGGTCGGGCACCTCGACCGAACCGTAGCGCTCGCGCGCCGCGACGATGCGGCCACGCAGGCTCTCCTGTTCGGAGTTCCACTGCGACTCTAACTCGAGCGGGTTGCGGCTGAACTGGAGGTTGCGCCGGAGGATCTCGGAGCGCTCGGCAGCGGTCACCTCAGTGTCTACCTCGGCGCACAGTCCGAACCTGTCCTCGAGCTGCGGTCGGAGGTCGCCCTCCTCGGGGTTCATCGTCCCGACCAGGATGAAGCGCGCCCCGTGGCGGAAGGAGATCCCCTCCCGTTCGACCACGTTCACACCCATGGCGGCCGAGTCGAGCAAGACATCCACTATGTGGTCCTCGAGCAGGTTGACCTCGTCCACGTAGAGGATCGAGCGGTTGGCCTTGGCCAGGATGCCGGGGTCGAAAGACCGCTCGCCCCGCCTGAGCGCTTTCTCGATGTCGAGGGTGCCGACCACCATCTCCTCGGTCGCGTTCAGGGGCAGGGTGACGATCCTCATCCTGGACCTGCCGGCCTGGAGCGACCCTTCCAGAGCGAGGTTGCCCGCGCAGTAGCCGCAGAGGGACTCGATGTCACGGGGGTCACAGGAGAACGGGCAGTCCGTGACGACATCGATCTCGGGTAACAGGTGCGCGAGGGCGCGCGCGAGCGTCGACTTCGCGGTCCCGCGCCTGCCCCTGATGAGGACCCCTCCGACCTGGTGGCTGACCGCGTTCAGCAACAGCGCCAGCTTCACCTGCTCCTGGCCGACCACGGCCGCGAATGGAAAAACGCTTTCTTCCCTGTTCAACCCTCACCCCTGCTCTTAAGCGCACGACCCAATATCTAGTCGTGGAATGCCGTCAGTATCTCAATATATAGATTCACCTAAAAATCGGCGCGCTCCTTTTCCAGCGCGGGCCGCGGGACCGCCAGGCCCCCGTCCTCGACCCAAAGGAGCCTCGACGGGGCCGGTCGAAGTATGTCCTTGAAGAGCCCCTTGCGCGCGGTGGACGTTTGCCCGCCGGGTGGGGCTATGGTAGACTGTTCGACGATTTGCCTGTCAGAGACACAGGAAGTTTGCATAGCAAAGGACCTCTTCGTATAATATCCAGGTTCTGCGGACAGACGGTCGCGAGTTTCGGAAGAAGAGGCAGGGGGGCTTGATACTATCGTAGCGAAAAGGCCAAGAACGGGATTAATCCTAATGTCGGCTCTGATCGTTATGCTCACACTCTCTCTGGCGCCGGTGGGGTTTGCCCAGACGGTCGACCAGCGGAAGGCCCAGGCTCAGAAGGACGTCGATGCGCTCCAGGCGAAACTCGAGAGCGCTGTCGAGCGTTACAACTACGCGTGCGTCAAGCTGGAGAACACGCGTGGGGCTATTTCCGAGAACAAAGTAAAGATCACCGTGGCGGAGCAGCAGCTCGCCGCTGACAGGACGCGCCTCAACAGCCGCATACGGGCGATGTACGTGACCAGGCAGGTCAAGATGGTAGACGTCGTCGTCAGCGCGAAGAACATCGACGAGTTCCTGGTAGGCCTCGACCTCGCCAAGAAGGTCAGCCAGAGGGACGCGCAGATGGTCCGCCAGGTAAAGGATACCAAGGCTTCGCTCGAGCAGGCCCGCTCTTCGTTGCAGCAGGAGAAGGCGCAGCAGGAATCGGCGACCAAAGAGATGGCGGACGCCAGGGGCGCCGTCGAGAACGACCTGTCCGGCGCCAAGGGCAAACTTGCCAGCGCCGAGGAGGAGATCCGCTCGGCGATGGCGCGGCGGGCCTCAGAGGCTTCCACGCGGACGTCGAGCAGCAGCAGCAGCACCTCGAGCAGCCGCAGCCCGGTCGCGCAGCGCACCCGTCCACCGGGCGCACCGCACGGCGGTGTCGTGGGCGTCGCCTACGACCAACTGGGCAAGCCCTACGTGTGGGGCGCTGAAGGTCCGGACTCCTTCGACTGTTCCGGGCTCACCATGTACTGCTACAGAGTCGGCGCGGGTATCTCCATCAGTCACAGTTCCTATGCCCAGGCCGGTTGCGGCGTTGCGGTAGGGATAGGCGAACTACAGCCTGGCGACATCCTCGGGTTCCGGGGGTGGGGCCACGTAGGGTTGTTCGTGGGTGGAGACAGCTTCATCCACGCGCCCCAGACCGGCGACGTCGTGAAGGTCTCATCGCTGTCAGCCCGCACAAACTTCTGCGGTGCCGTCCGGCCGTGAGATAAGCAGGAGACAGGTTTAAAGGAAGGCCCCGGGAAGGGGCCTTTCTTATCGATTGCGGAAGGTGGTGCCCATGTCCGAAGTGGTCATCTACTTCGACCCCCTCTTTGAGGAGCACAAGACCGGCTACGGCCACCCCGAGCGGCCGGAGCGTCTTCCCACTTCGATGAAGGCCCTCGAGGACTCCGGGCTTCTGGACAGAGTCACGGTCGCCTCTCCACGCGACGCTACGGTAGCAGAGATAGAGCTGGTCCATTCCCCCAAGTACATCGAGCAGGTCAAGCGCCTCGCGGATTCCGGAGGCGGCAACCTCGACATGGACACCACGGTCTCGGCCGCCACCTACGACGCGGCGCTGAAGGCAGCCGGTGCGCTGCTCGAGAGCGTGGAATGGAGCCTGGATGGCTCTTCCAGGCGCACCTTCTGTATGGTCAGGCCTCCGGGCCACCACGCGCTGCCCAGCAGGGGCATGGGCTTCTGCATCTTCAACAATGTCGCCGTGGGCGCCCGCTATGCGATGGCTCGTAAGGACGTCGAGCGCGTGATGATAGTCGACTGGGACGCACACCACGGCAACGGCACCCAGGAAGTGTTCTACGAGGACCCGAATGTCCTCTACGTATCGCTGCACCAGTACCCTCACTACCCGGGCACGGGCTGGATCGACGAGACCGGAAAGGGAAAAGGCGAGGGGACCACGGTGAACCTGCCGTTCCCCGCCGGCACCGGGGAAGCCGAATACCTCACGGCATTCGAGCGCGTCATTATCCCGGCCGGCAAGAGGTTCGCGCCCGACCTGTTGATGGTGTCCGCGGGCTATGACAGTCACGCCGCCGACCTGCTGTGCTCGATGCGGCTGATCGACTCCTCTTACAGGAAGATGACCGACTACCTGGTGGGATTCTCGGAAGAATGTTGTAGTGGTAGACTCATAGTGACCCTCGAAGGCGGTTACAACCTCAACGCTCAAGCCCGTTCGGTTGTGCAGACGGTGGCGGGGCTCGCCGACTTCGACATCCCCGGCAAGGACGAGGCGCCGCAACCAACAGCCTATCCGGACAGGGCGCGTGACGTGATCGATCAGTGCGCGCGGCAGATGGGGCTCGACTGAGGGATGCGCGGCAGGGTCGATGGCCTGTAGTGACCGAGTAGTGAAAGGCGGTCGAGTTGGATCTTCATGCTCTTCTCGCGCTGTCGGTCGAGAACCACGCGTCCGACATCCATATCAAGGCCGGCAGCCCGCCGTACCTGCGGGTCGACGGCGTCCTCTATGAGGCAGACTTCCCCAGGCTCGCGCCCACAGACGTGGTCGAGATCGCGTTCTCGCTGATGGACGAGAAGCAGGCGCGGGCGTTCCACGACACGAACGAGTCGGACTTCGCGTACAGCGTCGCGGGGCTCGGGCGTTTCCGCGCGAACATATTCAAGCAGCGGGGGACCATCGGCATCTCCATCCGGCGCGTCCTCACCAAGAAGATACCGACCTTCGAGGAGCTCGGCCTTCCTCCCGTCCTGAAGCGGATCGCCGACGAGGCGAGAGGCCTCGTGCTTATCACCGGCCCGACCGGGAGCGGCAAGACTACCACTTGCGCCTCCATGGTGGACTACCTGAACGAGAACCAGCGCATGAACATCATCACGATCGAGGACCCCATCGAGATCCTCCATATAGACAAGAAGTGCATCATCCACCAGCGCGAGATCGGCACCGACACCGACTCTTACAGAGAGGCCTTGAGGCACGTCACCAGGCAGGACCCCGACGTCATACTCATCGGCGAGATGCGCGACGTCGAGACCGTCACCTCCGCCATGAACATCGCCATGACCGGGCACCTGGTGTTGTCGACGTTCCACACCCAGGACACCACCGAGACCGTCAACAGGATGATCGACTTCTTCCCGCCGACGCAGCAGAAGCAGGTGCGCATCACGATGACCAGCACGCTGGGCGGGGTCGTCAGCCAGCTCCTCCTGCCGCGGTGCGACGGCGGAGGCCGCGTCCCCGCGATCGAGATCATGGTCATGAACGGGAGGCTCGCGGAGTGCCTCCTCAACGAGGAGCCCACCTCGGTGATGCGCGAGATCATCGCGGACGGCGAGTTCTACGGGATGCAGACTTTCAACCAGTCGCTGGTGTCTCTGTACGCCGACGGGCTGGTCGACTTCCAGACCGCCATGAAGGCCTCGAACCAGCCTCACGATTTCATCCTGATGGCCAAGCAGATGGGCCTGCCGGTGGAGGAGACCCTGGCCATCCGCTAGGCGGGTCGGCGGCCGCTTTCAGTCACTCTCCGCGCTCTCCGTCGCGGCACCTTCGATCGCCGCGTGGGCGACCACCTTGTCCCGGCCGCTCTCCTTGGCGTTGTAGAGCGCTTCGTCGGCGGCGGATATCAGGTTCTCGAGAGCGAGGCTGTCGTGCGAGAAGGATGCGACGCCCATGCTTATGGTCGTGGTGATAGCGGCGGCGTCTCCATCCGTGGCGACCTCGAGCGCCGCGATCTTCTTGCGCAGTTTCTCCGCGACCTCGTAAGCCTCCGGCCAGTCGGTCTCGGGAAGCAGCACCGAGAACTCCTCGCCCCCGTAGCGGTAGACGCGGTCGACCTCACGCCTGCCCGAGTCCAGCGCGCGCGCCACCTCGCGGAGCACCGCGTCGCCGGCCTGGTGCCCGAACTGGTAGTTGAGCTCCTTGAAGTGGTCGATGTCGGCCATGATGAACGAGAACGCGTGGCGGTACCGCTTCGACCTCACGATCTCGCGCTCCAGGTCGCGGGTCAGCTTCCGGTAGTTGTAGAGGCCGGTCATCGGGTCCGTGATCGCCAGGCGGTTCACCTGCTCGAAGAGGGACGAACGCTGCATCGCGAGCCCGAACTGGTACGTCAGCGCCTGGGCGAGCTGGATGTCCTCCGGGGTGAAGGCGTCAGGGTGGCGCCTGCGCAGGTGCAGAACCCCGAGCAAGGCCTTGCCTTCAGTGATGGGCAGGCATATGGCCGAGCCGCTGGTGACCTTCGCGAGAGTCGGGCACTTGTCGTCGGTGGCGAGGTTGTCCACGACGGCTGCCTCCCTCTCGGTGCACGCCCGGCAGGAGGTTGAGTGCCCGATGCCCCTCCGCTTCATCTTGTCCAGGACCTCGTCGCTGTAGCCGAACGAGCTGACTATCGACATCCGGCCGCTGGACGGAGAGATGCTGTAGATGAGCCCCGAGTCCGCGTTGAAGACCCTTCGCGCCTCCTGGAGGCCCTCGGTGAATATCTCGTTCAGGTGGTTCTTGGTACTGATGGTGCTGATCACCATCACCAGCGCGTTTATGCGCGTGAGCCAGCGGCGCGATTCCGCGAGGGCGTCCTCGCGCTGCCGCGCCAGCCGGCGCACGTCCAGGTACAGGCGGTGCGACTGCCGGGTGAGCAGGGTCGCGAAGTAAGTCACCAGAAGCCCGGTCACCGAGAACCTCACCAGCACCGAGATGTTGAAAAGGGTCGAGCTCGGCTCGTGCACAAAGAGCTCGAGGGCGAGCGCCCCCACGAGGACCAGCAGGACCAGGTAACGAAGCCGCGAGGTGGTCACCAGGCTCACGAACCCCAGGACGGCGGTGCTGACGACTATCACGAGCGCGGTGGCGTTGGAGACCCTGAAGATGCAGATGAACACCAGCAGCAGCGCCGCGGACAGCGCCCCGGCGGAGATCCAGGTGGTCCTCTGCAGTTCGTTCATCTTCATTATTCGAGATTTCATGGTAAGTGCATAATGTTGAGTCCGCTCCGCCAGCCTGTCAAACGACGGCGCCGGCGATCAGGCGGGGCTGATGGTCACGTCGGTGTACCCGGCGGCGGCCCGGGTCCAGTCGACTGACGCTTCTTTTCCTGAGGTCGCCTCGTAGAACCCCGCGAGGAATCCGGCGACAAGAGGCTCGTAGTAAGGGTTCTGGACCCTGACCTCGAGCCGGCCGTCTGAGGAGGCAACCGTGGTGCCGTTGCCCATGCCCTTCAGCTCGAGCGTCTTCATGTAACGCGAGTAGCCTGCAACGCTCGTGTCCAGTTCCTTGCTCTTCGAGGAGATCACGCCTTTGACCCGGCTCTTCTCGATGCCCATGATCATCGCCGGGATCTCACCGCCCAGCTCGGCCTCGAGCTCGCCGAAGAGGTTCGCGAGCGTCATGACCCCGACCAGCACCACGCGGTGCGAGGACTTCCTGTCCACGATTATCCCGCGGTCCATGTCGAAGGTGTACTGTGCCCCCAGGGCCAGAGGGGCCTTGCACACAGGGCACAGCTCGTAGATGTTCCTTCCCGGAAGGACGGCCGGAGGGACGTAAGAGAACCTGTCGTCGTAAGCCGATCGCTCGACGGCCGCTTTCTCGATGCTGCACCTCACGGTGCCGGACTCGTCGGAGGAGAAGCGAGCGTCCGCGGAGCAACCCTCGACGCTCTCGACGCGCCGCAGATGTCTCCCGTTATGGCGGCGCCGTTGTAAGCGTCTGTGATCACTCCCTCGAGGTGCGCGTGCCGCACGTAGTCGGAAACCTCCGCGTGGCCGAGCCCCAGCATGCTCACCTGGTTGCCCAGTTGATCGTAGACCCTGGTGCTTATCAGGTTGCGTGCGACGATCCCCTTGACCCCGGAGAGCACCGCATCCATGAAGTGCCTGCCGCTCTTTCGCTTGGCTTCCAGGATGATGCCTTCGAGCGGGATGCCGATCTTGCCGGAGATGGAGTCAAGGATGTGGTTGAGGGCGTCGTTGTCGATGAACACCATCCTGTGGGTGTCGTCGCGAGCGAGCGAGATCGTCCCATTGGGGGCCCACTTGTGCTCGCTCGTCAGTATCCTTGGAACGCCGCAGCGCTGGCAATACCGCATCAAGAGGTCTCCTTCTCGGTCTGTTCACCCGGCGGTGGTCATGAAACTATAACTTGCCTCGAATATCTTTTCCTTGTCATAGTCGAGGGTCGCGACGTGGTAGCAGTTGTCCAGCCAGACGATCTCTTTGTCGCCGGAGGATACGTGGTCGTAGACGTACTGAGAATTCTTTGGTGGGACCACGTGGTCTTCCCGGGCAGCGAAAAGCCGGATGGGGCAGGTGATGCGGTCCAGGTCGCCGTCGACCACCTTGCCGAGTTTCACGAGCTCGTGGGCCGCGTTGGTGCTCAGCTTCTCGTAGGCGACCTCCACGACGCCGGGGTCCTTAAGGTCGTTGCCGGGCCCGGGGAACGTCTTGAGGACGTGCTTGAGGGCTCCCACGAACTTGAGCGCGATCCCGTTGGCGCCGGGGGCGAGCCAGTGGACCGGGGCGGATATCGGCATGACCCCGGCCAGCGTGTCGGAATGCCGCTCGGCGAGATAGAGCGTCAGCAGGCCGCCCATCGAGAGGCCGGACACGAAGATGGTGTCGCACAGCTCGCGGAGCTCGGCAAGCGCGGTCTCCACTGTCGCCGTCCAGTCGGTGTAGGACCACTTGCCCATGTCATCCACGTCCGTTCCGTGCCCCGGCAGCCTGGGCCCCAGCACAGTCATCCCCTTTTCAGCGAGGAACTCTCCCATCAGCCGCATGCTGGACGTGGTGCCCGTGAAGCCATGTATCAGAAGGCACCCGGTCCTGCCACCTTCGAAGAAGAACGGCTTGCCGTCATCCATCACGGACACGCCGACCGGCACCTTGAGCGTCATCGCACACTTGTCCTGTGAACTCTCTGCCATGATATTCCCTCCGCTTCTCTTGCGGCCGACCGCTAGTTGTCGGGGTTGCCGAATATTTCCATGCTGTCGATGCCCGCCAGGCCGAGCAGATCATCCGGTGGCAGGCCGAACTCTCCCCAGTAGTTGAAGAAAGTCTTCACGACGCTGTGCAGCCACTTGCGGGTTGCGGGCCCGTGGAGTGAATGGCCGCCCGCGTGCACGATCGCCGCGGCAACCATCGGGTTTTCTCCCGCGGCATCAAGGAGCGCATGCACTTCGCCGACGGGGGAGACGACGTCGTCGGAGGCATGCAGCAGGAGGCACGGCACCTCGATCTCGGACATCATCTTCACCAGGCTCGCTTTGCTGTAGAGGTCCCCCTCTCCCATCTCGTAATACTGGCACGACACCTCGCGCGTGTATACCTTCGGGTCGAAGAAGCCCTTGGGCCCGACGGCGAGGGTCTTGAACAGGAGAAGGACGCGGCTCAGGAGGCGCCTGGCGGTCGAGAGCATCGAAAGGCCTCGCAGGCTGGACCTCCGCTCGACCTCGCTGCATGCGTCCGCGTATGCGCTCACGGCTACCACGCCGCCGGAGAGAGGCCTTTCCAGCCTGGAGCGCCCCGCCGCGATCAGCGATGCTGATGCGGCCATCCCGGCGCCGAACACGCCGACGGTGCTCACGATGTCGAGGCTGTCCAGGTACTCCGCGGCCGCCATGAGATCATCCGACTCCCGGTAGCCCCAACTGGTGGGCGCCTCTGAGAAACGGCCCGAGTCCCCGAGGTTCCGCAGGTCCAGCGCCAGCACGTGGAAACCCCAGTCGTAGTAAGCCTCGAGCGCGAAGGAAAGCAGCCAGCCCGAGTTCTTGCTGGCTGGTGAGTCACTCGCGAAAATGACCGCGGGCTTCGGGGCGTCGCCGGGGGAGAGAGCCAGGTGCCCGCACACCGGGGTGCCGTCCTGTGATTCGAGCATTATCGGTGCGAAGACCTGGGGATACGGGTAGACCAGCCCCGCGGTGATGCGTGTCGTCGACAGCGCGGCCGGGACGAGGTCTATCAGCATCGAGAGGGCGGTGGACACCGGAGGAGGCAGGGTGGCGCGGAACGGCGTCGCCTCCACCATCTCCATCACCTCGGACATGGTTTTGATCCCCGAAGTGCGCTCAAGGGCAATGGATGCCGCATCGCGCGCGCGCGGCACGCCCCGGAAGCGGGCCAACACGTAGACGATGAACCCGACGGTTATGACAAAGGGTGAAAATATCACCAGTAGAAAAGCCAGTACCGCCGCCCGGGCGGCGCGCGGAGCTTTCCTGTCAGGGTAAGCAATGATACTCATTTCGGGGCTATTCTATCACAGGCATGTTAGCGGCACGCCTCTGGACCGGACACGAAAACCGCTGCGCGAGGCCCGGTTTGAGACCCGCTCATAATGACAAAGGAAGCCGTATCGGTTAGTTTATAGGCACCAGTCGACCCGCGGCCCGGGCCCGCCTGGCGACAGCAGTTCAGCTATGGACGCCGCGAAGAGTAAGAGGAAATCGGAACATGGCAAAGAAGCCGAAGCGCGCGCTCGTCACCGGTGGTGCGGGATTCATCGGCTCGCACCTGTGCGATGCGCTCCTGGCCGCCGGGCAGGAGGTGATCTGCCTCGACAACCTGGCAACCGGGGCTCACGCCAACATCGAGCAGGCCCAAGAGAACCCTTCGTTCATCTTTGAGGACCGCGACGTCACCGAGCCGTTCGACTTCGAGGTCGATGCCGTCTACCATCTGGCGAGCCCGGCCAGCCCGCTGGATTACTACGCCATGCCTGTCAAGACGATGCTCGCCAATTCGCTCGGGACCCGCAACTGCCTCGAGCTCGCGAACAAACTGGGGGTCCGCATGCTCCTCGCGTCCACTTCCGAGGTCTACGGGGACCCGGAGGTTACGCCGCAGAGCGAAGGATACTTCGGCCACGTGAACCCGGTCGGGCTCCGGTCGTGCTACGACGAGGGCAAGCGGTTTGCCGAGGCTTTGTGTAAAGCGTACGAGCGCGAGCACGGCACCGACATAGTGATCGTCCGTATTTTCAACACGTACGGGACGCGCATGCGCCCCGGCGACGGACGCGTGATCCCCAACTTCGTCAGCCAGGCCCTCGCCGGCGAGCCGTTCACCATCTACGGCGACGGCAGCCAGACCCGGAGCTTCTGCCACGTGAGCGACATGGTGAAAGCGCTCGTGCTGGCGGTCCAGACCACGGAGGCCGGAGGCGAAGTGATAAACGTCGGCAACCCGGACGAGATGCGGATCATAGACCTCGCGGCGCGCCTCCGCGAGAAGACCGGCACGTCTTCGCCCCTGGTCTTCGAGCCGCTTCCCGAGGACGACCCGCTCCAGCGCAAGCCGGATATCACCAGGGCGATGAAGGTGCTGGGCTGGGCGCCGGAGGTGAGCCTGGACGAAGGCCTCTCCGACACCATCTCGTGGTTCAATCGCGGCAGGGAGTGAGGATGGACACCGAGCCCAGAGTGTGGGGCGCCTGCACGCCCGAGGAGGAAGAGCGCTACAAGGCGATCATCCGCGACAGGGTCCACAACTCACCGTTCTACAAGCACATGGGCCTGGAGGTCACGGGGCTGGGCTGCGGCTGGTCGACGTTCAAGATGGACGCCGGAGAGAACCTCTACAACGTCGGAGGCATCGTGCACGGCGGGGCGGTGACTTCCATCGCCGACGCGGCGTCGAGCGTCGCCCTCGCCACGCTCCTCGAGAAAGGCCGCGAGCTTCCCATCACCGTCGAGCTCAAGATCAACTTCTGCTCTCCGGCGAACGCCGGGGTGATCGAGGCGCGGGGCCAGGTCGTCCAGAAGGGGAGCCGCATAGCGGTCTGCGAGGTCGACGTGACCCAGGAAGACAGGCTCGTCGCCAAGGGGATATCCACGTACATGGTGCTTTCGGCCGAAAACCCCGAGCAGGTCTAGCGCTTCTCGATCTCCCAGAAGTCCGACACCCAGTGGTACGTCAGCCGGTACCTCCCGCCGTCCTGGTCCCTCACGTCCCACACCGAGAGCGTGAGACCTTCCAGCCCCTGCACCTGCTCCACGCGGGCAGCCTCGACCTTCCTGATGATGTGGTGTTCTTCGTCGAGGTAGAACTCGCGAGGCTCGTTGGCGTACGAGCAGCCGCTGTACGCGATGACGCGGTGCTCCAATGGAGTTTCCTTCCGGCTGGCTGGCGCCCTAGTCGTTGACCGGGTCCGAAAGCTCCTCGAGGTCCTTGCCGTTGCCCATCTCAGCCGTGGTGATCATGCCCTTGTCGTCGCCGTGGATGAAGGCCTCGACCATGTCGCGCGCATCGTTGTCGGCGAACTGGACCGGGGGCGACTTCATGAAGTAGGCCGCCGGCCCCATCAACGCTCCGGACATGCCGCGGTCCATGGCGAGCTTGCAGCAGCGGACCGCGTCGATCACGACGCCCGCCGAGTTTGGAGAGTCCCAGACCTCGAGCTTGAACTCCATGTTGAGCGGTACGTCGCCGAAGGTCTTGCCCTCGCAGCGGATGTAAGCCCACTTGCGGTCCGTCAGCCAGGAGACGTAGTCCGAGGGGCCGATATGGATCGAGCCGCTGTCCATCTTGTGGTCGAGCTGCGAGACGACAGAGTTGGTCTTGGATATCTTCTTGGACTCAAGGCGCTCGCGCTCGAGCATGTTCTTGAAGTCCATGTTGCCGCCGACGTTCAACTGGCTGGTCCTCTCGAGCGTGACGCCCCTGTCGTTGAAGAGCCGCGCCAGCACGCGGTGCACGATCGTCGCTCCGACCTGGCTCTTGATGTCGTCGCCCACGATGGGAAGCCCCGCGCGGCGGAACTTGCCCTGCCACATCTCTTCCTTCGCGATGAAGACAGGGATGCAGTTGACCACGCCGCAACCGGCCTCGAGGGCCTCGCTGATGTAGAAGCGCGTCGCGTCCTCGCTGCCGACCGGCAGGTAGTTGATGAGCACTTCCGCGCCGGACTCGAGGAGCGTCTCCGAGACGTCGACCACAGGCGCGGTGCTCTCCGTGATGGTCTCTCTGTAGTACTTGCCGAGGCCGTCCAGGGTGGGGCCGCGCAGAACCTCGACTCCGAGCTGCGGCACCTCAGAGAACTCCACCGTGTTGTTGGGCTCCGAGAATATCGCTTCGCTCAGGTCCTTGCCGACCTTGTTCGAGTCCACGTCGAACGCGGCCACGAACTTCACGTCCCTTATGTGGTACGGCCCGACCATCACGTGCATGATCCCGGGTATTCTGTCCCCGTCGCATGCTTCGCGGTAGTACTCGATCCCCTGTACCAGGGACGATGCGCAGTTGCCCGTACCCACTATTGCAACTTTGACTTCAGCCATTCCCAGTGCCTCCTTGCTTATCCCTCGCGGCCGGGCTAGGCGCCCGACGCCGCGGAGATCTTCCTTTCGCTTGTAGCAATCTCTATCTCCCCGTGCCCGGAAACGGAATCACGCTTCCGGATCGTCTCTTTTTCATGCGCCATCAGCCTGTCGAGCCACCGCATGTCGCTTTTGGCGAGGTCGACCTTGTGGCGCATCAGGCCGGTACGGTAGTGATCATCGTCGCCGTTATCCGAGCGGTACGCCTTGAACTTCACGATCTGCTCCTCGAGGAGCTTGCGCCTCGTCTCCAGCAGGCCCAGGCGCGTCTCCGGCTCCAGGTACTGGAAGAACGCCATGCGAAGGTCGAACTTCTCAGTGTCCGCGAGAGAGGTATCCGAGAGGTCCTCGGTGAGCATCCGCATGAACTCGCCCTCGCCGTGACGGGTTATGCGGAAGACGTTGCGGTTCCTCGTCTTCTCCTTGACCGAATATGCCCGCTCGATCGAGCCCGACTTCTCCAGCCGCTTCAGCGCCGGATAGAGAGACCCGTAGCTCACCGTCCAGAAGTGGCCGAGCATATAGGACAGCCGCTTCTTCAGCGCGTACCCGTGCATCGGCCTCTCCTTGAGCAGGCCGAGAATCGCTAGTTCAAGCAATTTTCCAGATGCCTTTCCTGCGTGTGGGCGCCTAATATATCAAATCGATATATGCGTGGCAAGAGTATATATCGATTCGATATATGTGTCAAATGGAGTGCTCGGGGTGCCTCCTTCCGCTCCCTGTCGAGGACTCAACGTACGCGGAATAAGGCACCCCTCGCGAGACCTTATCTTGCTGATGTCCCCCTGGCGCGGGTGTGTGTGGTCGTTTTGATGTCGGCCATGCCAGACTACTTCCCTCGGGTCAGTCGCGGACTCCAACGCCCTCGGGAGAAAACACCCCTCGCCCGGCTTTGTTGTGCTGGTGCGGCGGTCTTGCGGGAGTGTGTGGTCACATCGGACCTGGCTGGATAAACAAAACGCCCTTGCATCAGTTCCTGACGCAAGGCCGTTTCGAGATTGCACGCGCCAATGCGCGGCGCGGTCAGGATAAATCCTGCCCGATGCGGTCGAGGTATCCTTCGATGTAGGCACGCACGGCGTCGGCGGGGCTGTAGATGCCGAAGTGGCCCTCGCACAGGACGTCGGCTTCGAGGTCGAGCAGCTTGCCCATGGAGAGGCGCCACTGGGCGATGTCCGAGCCAAAGTCCGGGTGGAACGGGCCGTGGACGTCCTGCCCGAACAGGATTCGCGTTTTGCCGATGTCGGTATAAGCGCAGACGGACCCTGGCGTATGGCCCGGAGTCTCGACGATGTTGAGCACCGAATCGCCCACGGTGATGCTCTCCCCGCCCGCGAGCTTCCTGTCGATGGGCAGCGGTTCGAAGCGGATGTTGTACATGAAGGCGGCGGTCATCAGGCGGTCTCCGGATTCGAGAGGCAGGGAGTCCTTCTCCGGAGCGACGACGCTCACACCGTAGTCGCTCCTGAACATGGAGGCCGCCCCGACATGGTCGATGTGACAGTGGGTGAGCAGGAGCGTCTGGATGTCGGCGGGCTCGAACCCGAGCCGGATTATGTTCGCGACTATAGCCTTGTAGCCGGGGCCGCAGCCGCTGTCGATGAGCGCGAGCGCCCCGTCCCCGTCCACCAGGTAGACGCAGCAGTCGTTGGGCGAGGACATCTCGGGCCCGCCGACCTGGTAGACCCTGTCGCATATCCTCAGAGGAGGCTTTTCAGTTCTCATGCCGCCTGGCCCTCACTTATCCGCCGCCCGTATTTCTAACCGGGATTCTAACTCTTATTCGCCCCGGTCGCAGTTGCGTTCGGACAATCCCCCTCGAACGCCCACTTTGTTAGAATGCTCCTACACCCCTCACTCAGACAGGGAGGAGTCGCCCCGTGGAACAGGCCGAGGCACAGGCGAAGACAGACGCCCTCGTCGCAAACGTAGAGACCGTCATCAAGGGCAAGCAGCGTACCGTAGAGCTCGCGGTGATCGCGCTGCTCTGCGGCGGGCAACTCCTGGTCGAGGACATCCCCGGAGTGGGCAAGACCATGCTCGCGCGGGCGCTGGCGCTCTCGATCGAGGGCACTTTTCAGCGCATCCAGTTCACGCCGGACCTCCTGCCCTCGGACGTCACCGGCGTCTCCGTTTACAACCAGAAGAGCGGGGACTTCGAGTTCCAGCCGGGGCCGATATTCGCAAACGTGGTGCTGATCGACGAGATAAACCGCACCACGCCGCGCACCCAGTCCAGCCTTCTCGAGGCGATGGAGGAGCACCAGGTGACCGCGGACGGAGAGACCATGCGCCTGCCCGAGCCGTTCTTCGTCATCGCCACCCAGAACCCGATCGAGTTCTACGGGACCTATCCGCTTCCCGAAGGGCAGCGCGACAGGTTCCTGATGTCTGTGGGGCTGGGCTACCCGTCGTTCGATACCGAGAAAGAGATCGCGACGGACCAGATGGCCCATCACCCCATCGAGGACGTGAAGCCAGTCCTCACGGCGCACGAGGTCAGGGAGATCCAGGAAGCCGTCAAGGACATCCACATGGAGCCCGAGCTCCTGGACTACGCCGTGTCGATTGTGCACGCTACCAGGAACCACCCATCGCTTCTTCTGGGCGCGAGCCCGCGGGGGAGCCTCGGGCTGGTGCGCACCTCGCAGGCGTCGGCGATGCTCGGCGGGCGCAACTTCGTCATACCCGACGACGTCAAAGAGATGGCAAGGTGGGTGCTTCCCCACCGGTTCATCACCCGGGAGCGCTCGCGGACGTACTTGCGCGAATCGGCGGAGATCATGTCGGAGATACTTGAACAGGTGCCCGTGCCCGTCGAGGTTACCGGGCGCCGGGACGAGGGGAGTTGAACAAGAGAGCCCTCGTCACCATCCTGGTCGGCCTGGCCCTGCTGCTGATCGCGGCGACCATCAGGTCAGGCTGGCTGTATCTCGTTTCGAGCCTCCTGTTCTCGCTCGTCATCATCGGTCTTATCACGGGCTTCTTCGCCACGCGGAAAGTGGAGCTCGTGCGCGAGGCGCCGTCCGAGGTGTTCGAGGGTGAACCTTTCGACGTGAGGCTGCGCGTCGCCAACACCGGGCGGGCCGGCAGGCACCTCCTGTCCTTCAGGGACACCCAGTTCCAGGGTAAAGTGCGCTCAGGGATGCTATCCAGGGTGCGGGCGCAGCGCGCCCAGTTCCGCGAGTTCCTGAGGACCGGCCAGGCGCCCACGGTGCTTCCGGATGCTCGAGACGAGCACGTGAAGGTGGTGACAGTCGAGGACCTTCCCGGCGGCGCGCGACTCGACGCGACCTATGAGGTCCGCGCTCCGAAGCGGGGCGTCTACGACCCGGCCGTCATCAAGGTTACCTCGGGCGGGACCTTCGGCAGCACCGAGATCCGCAGGCGCCGGCAGGCCGGCGGGAGCACCACCGTATTCCCGAAATTGTTCGCTATAGATTCTTTCCACTTCGACCCCCGGACCAGCCTGGCGCCGGTGGAGCCGATCGAGTGGTCGCGAAAAGGGATCGGGCAGGACTACTACGGGACGCGGGAGTACTTCCGCGGCGACTCGCTCAAGCACATACACTGGCGCTCCTCCGCGCGCCAGGGGAAGCTCATCGTCAAGGAATACGAACAGGAGCTCAAGCCGTCGGTCGCGCTCGTCATCGCGCTGTGGAACCCGTCGTACGGCAACGATGTCCACAACAGTCTGGAGGACGGGCTCAGGGCCGCCGCGTCTATCACGAGCCACCACGAGTCCATGGGTGGCCTGCCCCTGCTGGTGCTGCCACGCGGCGAGGAGTTCGTGGCATTCGAAGCGCCGACCCTCTTCGGCTGTCTGGAGGCGCTCGCGGCCTACCGTCCGCCGGAGCCGCGAGTGGGAGGCTTCACCGCCTCCCTCATCGATGCCGTCGAGACGACGCTGGAGTCCATGCTGCCGGGGTCCGCGCTGGTCCTGGTCACGAACGCGCCGCCGGAGGCCGCGGCAGCCGCCCTGGAGTCTTTCGGCCAGGTGGCCGCGGGGTCGGTCGTGCTGGTGCTGGAGGACTCCTATGGCCCTCACTGGAAAGACGACGGGGCGCCCTGGCTCGCTGGCTTTGCCGGCCTGAACCTCAACGTCTACGCAATAACCTCCACCGTGGAGATCGGAACATGTTTGAGCGATCCATTGAGTACTACCGCCTCATAAACAGGCCGGGCGAGCCCGAGGAGTCCGTGGGCTTCCGCGTCGCCGTCCTCCTCACCGTGCTGATCAGCGTGGCGGCGGCGGTGAGATACGGATCGGTCGGCGTCGTAATGGGGGCGGCGGTGATCGTCGGCGTGATCGCGGGCTCAGCGTTCTCCTACTACACGCGGTACAGGGCCAACCTGCTCGTGAAGCTCATCCTCAGCGTTCTGTTGCTGGTCGTCTTCATTCTGTTCTGGACGGACCTGGGCGGGTCCATCCACGACCTGCGCTACCCGCTGGTCCGGCTGTTCCTCTGGTTGCAGGTGCTGCACTCCTTCGACCTGCCGACCCGGAGGGACCTCGATTTTTCGCTGGTCAGCTCGGCGGTGCTGATCGCCTTCGCCGGCTCGCTGAGCATATCGAGCGATTTCCTGTATCTCATCGTCCCGTTCTTCGCGGCCGGCCTGCTTTCACTCTACCTCGGCCACAGGTCGGCGCTCGTGGCGCAGTCCGATGTGTTCATCCCGTCGGTGAAGAAACGCGGGAGGAGGTCGCTCGCGCTGGCCGGGGTCGCGGTGATACCGATCGCGGTCTTCATGTTCATGCTGCTGCCCAGGCTCCCGGGCTTCAACAGCTACTACCTGCCCATGTCGAAGGGAGGCGGCATCCCCACCTCGTTCAGCCCGCTGATCCAGAACCCGGGCTACAAGGACACCTCGAAGTTCCCGACCGACCCGCTGCCGTACAGCGCCGATGGCTATTACGGGTTCAACAACTTCCTCGACCTGAGGGTCCGGGGCATCCCGCCTGACCAGACGGTGATGAAGGTGCGCAGCAACAAGCCCGAGTACTGGCGCGCGACCGCGTTCGACAAGTTCCTCGGCAACGGATGGGAGAACTCTGAAAAGGAACGCCAGGACATCTCTTCTTCCAACCTGCCCCTGACCGTGACATTCCCGGGAGAGATGGCCCGGTATGCCACTCGGGACCTCGTCCAGACTTTTTTCATCGAGAACGGGTTGCCCAACACCCTGTTTGCCGCCTACCTCCCGAGGGACGTCTACTTCCCCACCCAGGTGCTGAAAGTGGATTCGATGATGTCGGTGCTTACGCCGGTCACTCTCGACAAGGGCCTCATCTACACCGTGGTCTCCGAGGTGAGCGACGTGACGCCGGGCATGCTGGAGATGGCCGTGGGCCATATGCCCAAACAGGTCGCCCAGCGCTATACGGAGCTTCCCGGGATGTCGCCGGCGGTCGGGCAGCTCGCGCAGCAGGTGACGGCCGGCAAGCTGACGGAGTACGACCAGACGCAGGCCATCTGCGACTACCTGCGTGACAACTACGCCTACGACCTTCAGGTGGGGAAGCAGGGCAGGGATGAGAACACCGCGGAGTTCTTCCTTTTCAGGGCCAAGAGAGGGTACTGCGAGCACTTCGCCACGACGATGGCCGTGATGTGCCGGACGCTCGGCATCCCGGCCCGCGTCGCGGTGGGATACTCCACCGGCTCCTACAACTCCCTCACCGGCTACTACGAGGTCAACGCGAGGGACGCGCACGCCTGGGTGGAGGTGTACTTCCCGGCATTCGGCTGGATACAGTTCGACCCGACTCCGGGGTGGGTCGACCCCTACACGCTCCCGAGCAAGGACACCACCTGGACGGGCTTTACCCTCTTGAAGAGCATCGGCCACACCCTCGGAAAGGTCTTCCCCGCGAGCTGGGGACGGGGCCTGAAGTCGGCCGGCTTTGCCGCCGGCAGGGGGCTCAGGGCCGCGGGTCGCGGCATCTCGGCTTTCAGCAGGAAGGCCTGGCCGGCGATCCTTGTGCTGGTAGTGCTGCTGGTGCTGGCTTACGCGGTGCGGCGGCGGTCGCGCCGGCGGGCGCGCAGCCCTGGTGGTGAGGCGGAACCAGCCCGCGGCCCGAGAGACCGCGCGGTGAGAGCCTTTGAGAGGATGGTTCGCTCACTCGCGTCAGCGGGTGTTGCCCGAACGCCGGCGCAGACCGCTCTCGAGTTCGGACATGCGGCCGACAGGGCGCTCGGGTTCGACCTGGGCGGCAGGGCGGCGGCTCTCTTCAACCGGGCGCGGTTCGCGGGCGAGCCGGTGCCTCGCGACCTCGAGGAACTCGACCAGGTAGTGATCGAGATAGAGTCCGAGGTGTCGGGAACAAAAGACCCCGGGCCTTGAATCACAAGACCCGGGGACTTGCTGGATAGCTCTGTTCTTCTCTAGAGTCGCTCGACTATCATCGCGACGCCCTGGCCGCCGCCGATGCACAGCGTCGCGCAGCCGAGAGAGGCGTCCGCGTCTTTCAGCTCCTCGAGTATGGTGGCGATGAGCCTGCCTCCGGTAGCGCCGACCGGATGGCCGAAAGCCACCGCTCCGCCCCAGATGTTCGTGAGGTAGGGATCCACGCCAAGCTCTCGCTCGCAGTACAGGTACTGCGCCGAGAACGCCTCGTTGATCTCCCAGAGGTCGATGTCGCTCACGGCCATGCCGGCGCGCTCGAGCGCCTTGCGCGAAGAAGGCACCGGGCCGTAGCCCATGTATGCCGGGTCCACGCCCGCGACCGCGTACGAGACCACGCGGCCAAGCGGCGAGATGCCCTCGGCCTTCGCCCTCCTCTCCGACATCAGGATCACGGCGGCCGCGCCGTCGTTGATGCCCGAGGCGTTGCCCGCGGTGACCGTCCCGCCTTCCTTCTTGAACGCGGGGGGGAGCTTGCCGAGTGTCTCGAGGTTAGTGTCCTTGGGGTGCTCGTCGGTGTCGAAGACGACAGTCCCTTTTCGGCTCTTTATCTCCACCGGGACGATCTGGGCCTTGAGCTTGCCGTCCGCGATGGCCTTGAGCGCCTTCTGGTTCGAGCCGAGGGCGTGCTCGTCCTGCTCCTGGCGCGTGATGCCGTGGCGCTCGGCGATGTTCTCTGCGGTCTGGCCCATCATCAGCCCCGTGATGGGGTCCTTGAGCACTTCCCAGAGCGTGTCCGTGAGGACCGAGTCCTTCATGCGCAGGCCGAAGCGCGCGTCCTTGGATATGTACGGGGCCATGCTCATGTTCTCGACGCCACCGGTGATGACCACCTCGTCCTCGCCGAGCATGATCTGCCTGGTGCCGGCGATCACGGACTCGATCCCTGAGCCGCAGCCGCGGATGACGGTGTGGCACGGTACGGTGTCCGGCAGGCCGGCGGCCAGTCCGCCGCATCGGGCGACCAGGTTGTTCTCGTCGGTCCTGGGGATCACGTGGCCGAAGACACACGCGTCGACGGCGCCGGGCTCCAAGCCGGCCCTCTTAAGCACCTCACTGATGATCAGGGTTGTCAGCTGCACCGGGGGGACGGTCTTGAGCGAGCCGCCGAACGTCCCAAAAGCCGTGCGCGCAGCGGAAACGATTACGACATTTTCCAATTGAGCCTCCTTTGACCTGCTGCCCGGGTGACGGGCGTTGTTTCAGTTACAGTCAGTCCCGAGCATTTTAACCTTGAGGTGAACCGGCGGGCAAACAATCCTCGAGAAAGAAAAAGCGGCGCTTTCGCGCCGCTTTACAATCAGTGTCCAGCTAGCTGAGCCAGGAGAAGAGGCACTCGTCGCTGTCCGGGCGGGAGAGCTCTACCGTTTTGGTGATGATATCCGCGTAGCTGTAGGAGACCCGCTGGCTCGGAGCGGTCTTGGTCTCGACCAGGACGACAAAGACGTGAGGATATGTCTCCTCGAGCACCGCCATATTCTCGACGACGATCTTGCGGCCTTTGTTGGCGCGTACCTTGAGTTTTTCACCGAGGCATTCGTTGAGGTCGTCGCGGATTCTCTGCATTACATTGACTTCCAGGGGCTCGGAGTTCCTCAAGATTCCCACCTTTCCGTATCGCGGACATAGAGAAGCCCAATAAGTATAGCCAAATTGGCAAAAAATGTCAACCTCTAAGGTACTTCTCACTATGAAAAAAGGGGGTCAGGCACTTTTTCACGATTCTTTTTCACGCCAGGTGAAAAAGTACCCGGCCCCTCTTTTTCGCTTCACACTTTGGCGCCGCAGTTGGTGCAGAAGCTCTTGCCCGCTTGTATCCTGCTACCGCAATGCTCGCAGAACTTGTGCTCTTTTTCAGCCGCCGCGCCAGCCGGAGCTTCGGCCGATATTTCCGCACCGCCGGGCGGCACGACGGGAGCGGCTGCCGGCGTGGGTGCCCCCGGTGCCTCCAGCGCTACGGGTTTCCTGGTCCAGACGAACACCAGGAGCGCCGCGAAGACCAGTGCCAGCAACCCGAACAGCACGGTAAGCAGGATCTTCTGGTCGCTCCAGAAACCGTAGATGGTCTTTGCCGCGGGCATCTGGTACTGCAGCGCCTTGTCCTCCGCCACATACTTCGCGTTGCTGGCGCTACCGGGCAGCGTGACTTCCGTGGTCGTCTTGAAAATCTGGTCCGTAAAAAGCGTGAACTCGCTGTTGACCGTGCTCGTCTCCTCGAGCGTGAACTTCTTCGGCGCGTCCTCCTTCGGCTTGGAGCTGAACTCATACAACACGAAGTCGCCCCTGGTGCTGTAAGCCAGGCCCGGCTTGTCGTAAGTGATCACGACCGAGTGGGTCGCGGCGTCCATGTCCGTGTTGAAGTCGACGATCTCTCCGGTCGTGTCCTCGTTGGTGTAACGGCGGGTCAGGAAGCCCCGCTTCTTGGCCTCCACCTTCTTCAAGGCCTCGTAGTCGTCTTTGGAGTAGGTGATGGTGTCGGTCACGTGCCCGTCGCCGACGTCGTTTATAGTGACCTCGTACTTCTCGGTGACGGTCGGCTTGTCCGCGGCGAAGCCGGCCGCGGCGACGAGCAGCATCGCCAGCACCACCAGAGCGGCGACTGTCAGGCAGAGTCTCTTCGGGCCTACCATGATGGCATCACCCCCGCCTTCCACCAGTACTCGGGGTTCACAAGTATCATGGTCCCGTCCTTCTGGGCCTTGTCCAGCTCGTCTTTTGCAGCGCTGATGCTCTCGCTCGCGGTCACATCTCCAGACACCATGTCAGGGTATTTGGAGACTGCGAAGTCTTTGTCTATCCAGGTCGACTCGATGGCGTAGAGGTCGCCGCTCTCGGGCAGCTCGATGAGAGGGATGGCGTGTCCGGGGATGAGGGCGACGTACGACTTGACACCCACCGCCTCCATGAGCGCGCTCATAGTGATCGCCAGGTCGAGGCAGGTGCCTGATTTTCGATCGATAGTCTCCTTCGGGTACTGGATGTACTGCGAAGCAGTGCCCGTCCAGAAACCCTCCGGCTCCATGATGTACTTGACCCCGTGCGCGCGCAGAGCATCAAACGCGTTCTTGAACGCGGCAAGGGCGTCTCCATCGACCTGCCTGGTGATGAGCCCGCCGGCGATCGTGTTCGCGAACGACTTCGTGGTCTCCTCGTTCGGGGTGATAAAGGCGGCGACGAACCGGTAGTTGTCGAAGTTGTCGGCGAAGGTGACGATGTCTTCCTTCTTGAGGCTCGTGAACACGAAATCGTTCTTGCCGAGGAGGAACAGTTTCTCGCTCTGTTCCTCCGGCTCCGCAAGCCCCTGGTAGTTGTACTTCACCGTGAGCTCAACGGGCGTCTTGGTGCTGATCGCCTGGACCTTCTGAGGGTCCATCGGCGGCCAGCAGTAGTCGCGAACCGTCTGCCCGGGGCGGATCTCAGCGTACTCCTCACCCGAGTTCCAATCCGTCAGGTCGCCCATCTTGTAGGAGATCTTGAACTTCTTCGCCGGCATCTTGCCGGTGTTCTTGATGATGGTCTTGGCCACCCACATGTCCTGAGAGTTGTCGCCGTAGACTTTGTAGGCGGCGGTGAGCACCTCGCCCCTGGTGATGAGCTTCACGTCCAGCTTGACCTTGGAGGGGTCGTAGGCGGTGCCGGGCCTGGACGCCGCGAAGGCGAACAGCACGCCTGAAACGACTACCAGCGCCGAGAGCAAAACGATAAGCAGTGACTTGAGCTGCTTGCTCATCGCGTATTTCCTTCCGTGATGTTGGTACGAAAATACCGGGGCCAGGGCGCTGACATGAAAATGTTAACACAGATGTCACCGCGGGTTGAAGAGCTTCTCAGCCGGCGCGGCCTCGTGATTCGCGATGGGACGTGAACCAGGAGGCCGCTTCGGAGATCGTCTCGCGTGCCGGCGTGACGGCAAGGCCCAGTTCCGCTCGCGCCAGTCCCGCGTCGTAGCAGAGGTCGGCGCCCGCCAGGCGTCGCAGAAGTGGGTCGCGCTTCCGTCTGCCGGGCCTGAGCCTGGCGAACGTTGCTCGGTCACGCGCGGCTGGCGGCCCGGTGGAAACACCCAGGGCGAGAGCCGCTTCGCTGAACAGCGCGTCGTACGTGACGTTCTCGCCGCCGATGATGAACGACTGGCCGGCCTTCCCACGGCCCAGCGCTTTGACCGCGGCGGCCGCAGCGTCGGCTGCGCGCACTATGTTCACGCTGCCGGGTGGCGCATCAGTGGTGCCGGCGGCGACGAGGTCCAGGAACCACCAGCCGGCGCTCCCGGGCCTGTCGTGATCACCCATCATGAGGGAGGGGCTCACGGTGACGCAGCGCACTCGGCCGTCATCGGCGTAGCGCTGCGCCAGGTCCGAGGAGGCCCGGATCGCATCAAGGCACGGCATGGCGAGCTGGTTGTCCCAGGCGGCCGTCTCGTCTCCGGGCTCATCGAGCGTCCCGGGGGCGAACACGAACGCGGAGCCCGCAAGCACCAGGTCCTCTACCCCGAGCCTTGACATGGAGAGCAGGAGATTGCGCGTCCCTTCGACGACGGTGGGGGTGGCGTCTGCCGATGAGGCCGGGGAAAGCCTGCCAGACTCGCAGTGGAAGACCCCCGTGCAGCCTTCCAGCGCGGTGAGGCAGGATTCGGTGTCGAGGGTCTGGCTCGTCGCAATGGTGACTGCCGCGCCCGGCACGTCGTAGTCTGTCTGGTCGCTGCCCGCGGGAGCCAGGAGGCGGACCGTCAGTCCGCTGTCGGTGAGAACACGCGATATGTGGTTACCCAGGAGCGTGTCAGGACCGGTGACGAGGATGCTCAAGCCAAAACACCTTCCGTCCAATGCGGCGTCGTGCTGTTCAATGGGCAGGCCAATCTACAGCTTCGCCCCGCATTCCCCGCAGAACGCTGCGCCTTCGTCCTCGGCGACGGCTCCGCACGAAGGGCACTTGCCCTTCTCCGCGGTGGGGGGCGCGGCCGGTGACGGCGGCGGCGGCGTCATGGGAGCAGGAGGGACCGGCGCGGGAACAGCTGGAGGAGCAGGCGGGGGAGCGGCCTCCATTGCATGACCGCACTCGCCGCAGAACTTCGCGCCAGCAGCCATCGGGCTACCGCAAACAGGGCAGACGGTGCCGGCGGGTGGAGCGGGGGGCTGCACCGCGAGCGGAGTCCCGCAGTTGCCGCAGAATCTCAGCCCGGGCGTGACCGGGGCAGCGCACGAAGGACACGCGAGGCCCATCGCGGGCGGAGCGGTTCCCACCTTCATCTGCTGCACCACATCCTGCAGCCTGGCGATTTCGGCGTTGGAACTCTCGATCTCGGTGTCGAAACCCTTCAGGCGCTCCGAGCCCTCCTTCAAGGCCTGGTCGGTCAGCCTTCCTTCCAGGAACGCCTGGTAGGTCGCGCGCCCCAGCTCGGGGAATGCTTTTTCCTTGTCCTTCTGAAGGCGCTTGACCTGCGCTTTGAGCCTGTTGATATCTTTCTGAGGCTTGACACCGGCATCGCTGGCCATCTTGCTACCTCCACGACTCTCGTTGGGATTCCACTGTGGCAATCATTCTATCAAAGAGGGTGCGGGCCGGTCTCTTACTTGATGTTCCCGTACCCGGGGACGAACCGCATCGCTCGGTTGCGCGCCTCGGGGGACGACATGCTCATCCCCATCACGGCCAGGCCCCAGAAACCGCGGCGCACGGGCAGCGGCATGCGGTCGATTACCCGCTTGATGCGGAGGCTCGGCCGGAAGAACGACGTCAGCTGCTTGAACTCATCATAAGCGGCGCCCTTGTCGGTGACCGCCACAGCCGCTATCTTGCCGCTCACCATGGCCCCCAGCATCCCGAAGTTCAACACCGGCTCCATGACGCCCGCGAGCGTGCCCGCGAGTATCATGTTGTTCTTGAAGAGTATGGGGTTCGAGAGCGACTGGTGAGGCGCCGCCCCGCCGATGAGGTCGCGCCAGACGGTGAGGTGGAGGGTGTCCCGCTCCACGAACCTCTCGTACTTATCCTTGTCACGCCGCGTCGGAGGCTTCGTCCTCTGGAAGAGGAGGGCGAACGCCGCGCCGTTGATGATGGTGGTTAAAGCGTAGTCGACGGTGAAGTCGTCGATGTAGGCCCAGGCCAGGGTCCTCTCCTCATCCACGAGCCCCTTGGCGAACCAGCCCCAGAATGGGACATATGGGATCCCCACTGCTTCGAACCCCTGGACGTCCAGGCCTGTCGCGATGATCGAGCCTTCGGGGAGCGAGGCGACGTCGGCAGGGCTCTTCAGCGCAAAGCCCCACTCGAACTTGACGCCCGCCTCGACCGCCATGTCGTACAGAAGGGTGTCCAGGCTCGTCGAGCGGGAGCCGCGCTCAACCATGTAAGAGTCGGACCGGTCCTCGTGTTCCATCTCCACGCTCTTGCCAAAGACTTCGAACATCATCTTGTCTACGTGCTTGCAGGCCGGGGAGATGTCGATTCCCGTGTAAGACTCGATGGCCTGAAAGTCGAAAGGGCTCGATGCGCCGTCCGGCCTGAACTCGGGGCGCCCGCCGTGGCGGTTCTCCTTCTCCAGGACGGTGACCTCGCGTCCGTCGCGAGCCAGGTTGATGGCCGCCGTAAGGCCGGAGAGGCCGGCTCCAACGATCGTAATCCCCTGCTCCGCCATGGTACCCCCCCGTGTTCGGCCTCAGGTATGAGCCTGACGCGGATATTCTATAGCCCGGGCGCGGCCCGTTACCAGCAGATGCCTGCCTTCCAGCGAGCGGGAAAGGTCAACGAAGTCAAAACGGATATGTCATAATCATGTCCGCAAAAGGAGAGAGAGATGGCGGTCCCATGGCCGAGCGACGAAGCGCGCGAGCGCTACATAGATTTCCTGGAGCTCGAGCTCCGGGTCCTCAAATCGGCGTCTGAGGGAAGCCCCGACCCGGCGGTCCTCTCGGAGTTCGACCGTCTGCTCGGCGCCTCGTTTCCGAGGACCAGGGCTTTCATCGAATCGAGGGTCGGAAGCGATCCCGCGGGCGGCTTTTCCGACGAGGTCAGGACGGTGGCCTGGGCCGAGGCGCGCGCAGTGCCGTCTGGCGACTCGGCCGCGGTGGTGCCTGGGAACTGGACCGAGCGGCAGATCGGCGAGGATATCAACGCCTGTTTCCTCGAGGCCCGGCGACGGACGGGACTCTGAGGATCGCACTTGACCTGTCATATTGCCAGGGCAGACCAATCCCCTGATATAATTGTGGCAAGGGTAAGGCGGTTAGCTTTTGTCAGAGACCAAATCGAAGATACTCGTCATCGATGATGACAGAGACATGCTCAAGATGCTCGAAGCGATACTTATGCTGGACGGTTTCGAGGTCTGCCTGTGCAATGACCCCGAGGACGCCCTACAACTCGCGCATGACGAGCTTCCCGACCTGATACTCCTCGACATGATGATGCCGGGCAAGAGCGGCCTGGACGTGATGATGGAGGTCCGGGGCACAGAAGCCACCAGGAACATCCCCATACTCTTCCTGTCAGCGGTGGGAGACGAGGCGGTGGTGGTGAAGGCCCTCAAGGGGGCCGACGATTACGTCATCAAGCCGTTCAAGACCCTCGAGCTAGAAGCCAGGATCGACAAGATCCTCGAGCGCGCCGCGAAGCCCGTCCCCGAGTTGAAGGCGGGGAAGAGCACCAAGACTCAGCGGCTGCCCGTGCAGCGCGGAGACGAGACGTTCCTGGTGCCCCTGGTCGAGATATGTTACTTCGAGGCATCGGGAAAGTACTCGTACGCCCACACCAGGAGCAAGCGCTTCCTCACGGGGTACAGCCTGGGCCAGCTCGAGGAGCGGCTCCGGGATGGAACCTTCGTGCGCATCCACCGGTCGTACATCGTGAACGCCGATTTCATCCGAAAGGTGACCAGGGACAAGAGCAAGGGAACGCTGATCGTACTGGCCGATGACAAGGAGACAACCCTTAAGGTGAGCGAGTCCCACCTGCCCGTGATGAAGGAGAAATTAGGTCTTTAGCTCCCGTTATGACAATTCAACCGTTCCTGATTAGACCCCATTCGTTACCTGAAACGACCCCTTTACTTCCTGCGGCCCCAAAACCCGTATGCTCCTCATATAAAGAAAGAGCCGTTACACTTTGCGAGGAAGCACACCTGGCTGGGTGTAGGCAGATTCAGAAATCATCCTCAGTCTTACCTCGCAGAACCCGGCCACGAAGAAGGAGGTTTCGATGGGCACTCGAAGGAAGGCGATTCTGGTAGCGCTGATTGTGGTGGGGGCGCTCACCCTATTCATGTGCGTTGGCGCTATCGGGGCAACACAACAGGACGTTTCGGTATCGGCCACGATCAACGCGACCTTGGAGTTGAACATGCCGACGACGTCCGTGACGTGGACCGGGGCACAGGCTATCCCGGGCACCACAGTGACCGCGCCGATCACAGCCATCATCAACAGCAACAAGGCGTACGCGCTCAAGGTCACGCAGAACCACGTCCTTACGGGCACCGGCACGACTCCACCGACAATCGCGTCGGCAAACTTCACATTTGGAGCAACGAATCCCACTGGCGGCACTTACAACGCGCCGGCCGGCACCGAGTTCGGTACGGCTGTCCGCGTGATAGAAGGCGCGCGTGGGAGCGGCCTGAGCACGACTATAACTTACAGCCTCATCGTACCATGGGACCAGGCGCCGGATACCTATACGGCGACGCACACCTATACTGCCACCCAGCCATAACCACGCTTATAGGTGTTGGTTCCGGGCAACGTAGAGGCCTTGAAATCAAGGGGTGCAAACCCCTTGATTTCTTTTGGAGAAGAAAATGAGAAGGACACTTGGCGCGGCAACCCTGACAATCATGCTGGCGGCGGGCCTCGTCGCCGGGCTCCTGCAGCCTGCGTTTCCCCAGGCGGCATTTGACCTGCTCGTATCTCCGGCGAAACTGGAGCTGCAGGTGGCGGCCGGGACGGGCCAGGATTTTGCGATTCACCTCAGAAACACCGGTGGCGAATCCCAGACGATGAAGATCTACTTCAACGACTATTCCATCAGACCCAACAACGATTTCATCTTCGAGCCGCCCGGGCATTACTCGTATTCCTGCGCCAAGTGGCTGCAGTCGGAGAAGACTTCGATAGTGGTCCCGGTTGGCCAAACGGTGTCGACGGGCTTCAGGGTCGACGTGCCGGCGAATGCCGAGCCGGGGGGTCACTACGGGGTGGTATTCTTCGAGCAGGTGCCCCAACCAAGCGAGGCCAAGGCTAACATCAAGGCGCTCCCGAGGATCGGCGCCCTCATCCTGGTGACGGTGCCGGGTCAGATAATCCGCGAGGGCGAGATCAAGAACGTCAGCATCACCAGCACGTGGTTCTGGCCGGCTCGCCGGCTCCCGGTGCTGCCGAGGAGGAAAGTCAGAGCACGGATAGTCTTCTACAACTCGGGAAACGTTCACCTGACGGTGAAGGGCTCCCTGGCATACAAAGCGTCTTTCGGATGGGGGTCGGGCAAGGTCGACTTCCAGGAGATCACGGTCCTCCCAAAGACGACGCGGTACCTCGAAACGGACATCCCTGACCCGCCGCTCATAGGCAGCTACAAGATCAATGCCAAGGTTGAATACGGCCCGAGCCTGGACGTCTTCGACACTACCAGGGTGAGCACGGGCTCTTTCAGCGAGTACCCGCTCTCCCTCCTGCTCCTGCTCGTCGTGGTCCTGGCAATAATCGCCCTGCCCGTCACCGTCCACTACGGTCGCAAGAAGAGCGCTGAAGAATCCGAAAAGCCTCAAGAGGAAAAGGAAGAGAAGACGAAGGGTGAAGGCGTGGCGGAAGAGAGTCAGGACAAAGAGGTCGAGTCTGAGAAGAAAGACGAAGGGACACGATCGGATTCAGGCGAGGAGACGGTCAAACCAGCCGGTCAAACCCCGGATGCCGTGAACACTGAAGACAACGACCAACTGGGGTTCCTTCGTTCTCTCGCGGAAGAGGCCGGGCTCGATGGAGGCAGGGGGAAGGAAGAGGAAGAAGGGGCATCTGACAGCGAGACACCAGTTTGCGGCGCTGAAGACGAGGGAGAGTCCGATAAAAAAAGCGCCGGCGAAGGCGCTGTAAAACCACCAAAGCGATGGTTCAAGGGACGACGTAAGTGACACTTTCTGGTCCGTCCAGACGAACCACTTCGACGTTTGAACGGCCTACCCCGTTGCCGGAAACGTGTATCAACCGAGGGACTGTGACCTGTACCGTGACTGAAGCGTTGTCAGCGAGGCACACTGAACCAGCGAGCGCGAGCGCCGCGACTATCATGAGACAGATTACAAAGATACCCACGCGACAACGCATTCAAACCACCTACACTACCAACCAGCCTACTTATTGCATCGGCAGGGGGAAAGAGGGCTCCGGTCGGCACTTGTAGTGATAAATGGCGTTATACAGGTATGAAGGTTGGGACCAACCGGGTGGCTGGAAAGGTACCCATTAAGCAGGAGAGCCGGTCACCCGAATAGTGTATTAGCGGCAGTTGAGAATAGTCCGAGCCGGGAGGCGAGGTCGTGAGAACAATGAAGAGCCGCCTGTTGATAACATTAATCTCGGCGGTGCTCATACTGGGTGGCCAGTCCATGTTGGGCTCGTCAGCGTCTGCGACCGGATCCGGTGGAGGCTACACCTGGGTACAGCAGAGCCCGTTTCCGGGGGGAGACGCCATCTCCAGCACCAGTGCCATCTCCTCGACAAGTGTCTGGTCGGTGGGTGGACAGGGCTCCGCTTTTTATTGGAACGGGACCAGCCTGAGCAAGCAGTGGACCGGAACGACCAACGACCTGTTCGGGGTATCAGCGCTCGCAGAGGGCGCCGGATCCCGTGTGTGGGCTGTGGGCCAAGGTGCCGTCATCCGGTACTACAACGGCACCAGCTGGGTGGGTCAGGCCAGCCCCAACCTAGGCTACAGCTACGACCTCTGGTCGGTGTCCGCCATCCGGCTTGGCGTCAACACCTACCGCGCCTGGGCGGTGGGGACGACGGACGGCTTCCATAACGCCATCATCCTCTACTACGACGGCACCAGCTGGTCTACGGACGAGAACTACGCAACCGGACAGTTCAACGACGTACAGGCGCTCTACATATCTGGCAGCACGTACGTGTGGGCGGTAGGGTCGGACACCGTGAACCACGGCCGGGTGATGTTCTCG
>DAIUEJ010000002.1:0-118239 GCA_036845225.1 Candidatus Anoxymicrobiaceae bacterium
TCCCGCAGGTGAAGTCGATCGCCGAGTACGTGGCGATCGAACCCGGCAACAACTCCTAGTGCAAAATAGGGGTCAAACTTTTTTTTTGCACGCTGAGACATCTTCCAAATAAGACCCAAACCGTGCAAGAAAAAGGTTTGACCCCTATTTTGCACGAGAAAACCCGTAACCGCGTTGGACGACCACGCACTCTGGCGTCATCGTTTTTTACCCGATAGACTTTTCCCCCGGTACCGACAGCGACCGTAAAGGGGGCTCCCGTGAAGCACAGGGTTTGCTGCGTAAAGAGCCAAGGCTCAGAGGAAGAGGAAGGTGAAGAGAACCGCCAGCTCGGACAGCTCCATGCAGGCGCCGAGTACGTCGCCGGTGAGCCCACTGATCTTCCAGCTCGAGTAGATCGCAAGCAAGAGCCCGAGCACCAGGCTGCAGACCGCGTAGAGCGCCCTCAGCCCGAAGAGTATGCCCAGCGGCGCGAAGGCGATAGCTGCCGCGATGACCACCTCGAGCAGCCCGGTGCTGCTGATGACGGCGCTTCCCAGGCCCTCGTCGCGAGCGGCCCCGAAGAGGCCCGCGAACAGGCAAAGGCCGAACCTGGCGACCACGCAGGCGCACAGTACGGCGACCCGCCCGGTATTGAAAGAAAGGCTCGACAGGAAGGCGAACTTGCCGAGCAGCAGCAGGCCCATGGCCATGACGCCGAACGCGCCGGTGTGCGAATCGTCGAGTATGCGCAGAATGCGGTCCTTGCCGCCGCCCGCGATGAAGGCGTCGGCGGTGTCCGCCAGCCCGTCCATGTGCAGCCCCCTGCTTGCGAGCTCCCAGGCCGCCACAACGAGGAATGCGCGCGCCAGGACAGGAAGGCTCCCGGCGGCAGTCATTATCCCGTAGAGAGCTCCGCCGATGATCCAGCCGGCGAGCGGGAAAAATGCGGAGCTGCGCGTGACGTCCCTTCTCCCGGGCACTGGCAGGATAGTGAGGAAGCTCAGCGCCGCGGCAATCCTCTCCAGGGTCTTCTTCACGTCAGGCTCCTCCAGATCCCCAGGCGGCGACCAGCGCTCCGACCAGCGCTTCGTTCTCCGCACCACTCCGAACGGCGAGCCTAACGAACCTCTCCGACAGCCCGGAGAAGCTCGATGCGTCGCGCACCAGGAACCCGCGCTCCAGCAGCCTCGATGCCAGCTCGGGAGCATCGGGGCCGCCGCGCGCCAGCTCGATGAGGAGGAAGTTCGCGCACGACGGATAGACCCGGACCAGTCCCGTCTGCTCCAGGAGCGCCGCGAAGCGCTCTCTTTCCTCCGCGATGCGCCCGGGCATCCGGGTTATGAACTCCGTGTCTTCCAACGCGGCCAGAACGGCTGTCTCCGCGAACCTGTTCAGGCTCCACGGCGGCGTGCGCTCTTCCATCCGCAAGATATCCGCGGCCGGAGCGACGAGGTAACCGGCCCGGAGGCCTGCCAGGCTGAAGAACTTGGTGAGGCTGCGAGATACCCACAGGTTCTCTCTGATGTCGGAGAGGCAGCTCAACTCGTCCTGGCCGCTGCAGAAGTCCATGAATGCTTCATCGACCAGCATCAGCGCTCCCGGCCCAAGGGCACCGGTGAGCTCGAGAATCTCCATGCGCGTGAACAGCCTTCCCGTCGGGCTGTTCGGGTTGGATATGAACACGATGTCCGCCTCTGACGCCTGCTCTTTCGCCCTTTCGATGTCGAGCGCGAAGCCGGCGTCCGCGTCAAGAAAGTTCTCGTCCACGGAAGCGCCCGCCGCCCGTGCCGCGAGCGCATACTCACAGAAGCCTGGAGAGACCATGAGCACGCGCTCGGGCCGCCGCACGTAGCAGATCCAGTACAGGACCTCTACCGAGCCGTTTGCCGGGAGGATCTCGTCAGGACGCCTTCCCGTATAGAAGGCAAGCGCCTCCCGCAGCGCCGGGTACCCCGGGTCCGGGTAAGACGATATGGCCTCTTTCGTTTCGCCCCGCAGCGCTGCCAGAACGGCTTCAGGGGGACCGAAGCAGTTGACGTTTGAGCTGAAATCTATGACACCCTCGGGGTGTGCTGATGTCCTTGACCCGTGGACCCTCTTCATCTCGACCGCCTGTGAGTTCTTGCACGCACAAAGGCAAGTGTAACCAGCGCGAGCGCGCAGGTCACGGTCGACAGTCGCACGGCCTCGCTGATTTTCGCGGGCTCGATGGGCTCGAGCGCATCGCCGAGCTCGGCGCACGGGACCTCCCGTCCCCCGTAGAGGCTCACCCCGCCGAGCCTGACTCTGAGGAGGCCTGCCATCGCGCCTTCCGGCCAGCCGGCGTTCGGGCTCTTGTGCCCGGGCGCGTCGCGGCGCATGACGCCGAGAGCCCGCCAGGGGTCTCTCCCGAGGACCGCGCCAGCGGCCAGCATAGCGATCGCCGTCAGCCTGGCGGGAACCAGGTTGAGCAGGTCATCGATTTTCGCAGACGCCGTCCCGAAGGACGAGTAGCGCTCATTGTCATATCCCACCATCGAGTCGAGAGTGTTCACGGTCCTGTACAGGGCGGCGCAAACAGGCCCCCCGAGTGCCGCGTAGAAGAGTGGAGCGATCACCCCGTCGGAAGTGTTCTCCGCGACCGATTCGACGGTCGCGCGGGTCGCCTCCTCTACGGTGAGGTCATCCAGGTCGCGCCCGACAAGCGCAAGCAGGCGCGAACGGGCGTCATGCAGTCGGTTGGCGTCCAGAAGCGCCTCGATGTCGAGTGCCGTCCTTGTTAGTGTCCTGAAAGAAATGGTGCTGTAGATGACCAGGGCGCCTGCGATGAGACGGGCTTTGCGCCCGGCGAGACGCGAAGAGGCAAGGACAACAACAACGCACGCCAGCGAGACCGCCAGCGAGCCCGCGGCAAGCGCCATCCCACCGGCGAAGCCGCCGTCAAATCTGTAGGTGACAGCCTCGAGCCACGAGATCAGCCTTCCCAGCCACCAGACCGGGTGCAACCGGTCGGGAGGGTCACCCGACAGGACATCGAGCGCGGCAGCGATCATGATCTCCCCCATGTCCGTCACTCCTGCCTCACAAGATCGTGAAGGTACTGCATATCGAGGCGTTCCGCGATAATCGCTGCAAACTCGTCCAGGCTTTTCTCTGCGCGTTCGTTGTAGTCATCCTCCCTGACCGGAATCCCCAGGAACCGGCACAGCGCTTCTACGGCCTCCGGATTGTTGAAGAGCCCGTGCAGGTGAGTACCGAAGACCATTCCGTCAGATGACAGGGCGCCGTCATGGCTCGCGGCGACGCCGTCTCTCTCAAAGAGGAGAGGACGCAAGCCGCCGGATACCGTCGCCCTGCCCATGTGTATCTCGTACCCGCTGAGCTTGCACCCCCGCAGCCCCGGCAGCATAGCGATGTCCTCCAGGACGCTCGCCCGCACCTGGTTCGTCATCTTGGGGCTCTCATAAGTGATCGAAAGCGGCAGCAGCCCGAGGCCTTCGTGCGTGCCTGCCGTTGATTCGATGCCGTCGGGATCAAGGAGACGCTCACCGAGCATCTGGAAGCCGCCACACACGCCGATTACGGCGGCACCCCCTGCGGCCTTCGACCTGATCTCCTCCGCGAACCCGCTCCTCTTCAGCCACTCGAGGTCGAGGACCGTGTTCCGGGTCCCGGGGATGATGATGACCCGCGCCCCCTCCAGTTCCCCGGGCTTCCGCGCCCAGGTGAGCGGCACCTGGCGAGCGACAGGCTCGAAGTCAGTGAAGTTCGAGGTGTACGGCAGCCGTACCACCGCCACCTCGGCTGACCCTCTGACACCGTGGTCTGACAGTGTGTCCTCTTCATCCAGGTAAGAACAGTCGTAGTACGGAAGCACACCGAGCACTTTCTTCTGAGTCTTCTTCTGCAGGAAGTCGAGCCCCGGCTCGAGCAGGCTCAGATCTCCGCGGAACTTGTTGATTATCGTGCCCCTGACCATTTCCCGCTCGCTCGGGGTAAGAAGCGCAAGCGTCCCTACCACAGCCGCCAGCGCCCCGCCGGCATCGATGTCAGCTACCAGCAGGACGGGCGCACCCGCCATCCGCGCTACCTTCATGTTGCAGATGTCGTACTTGCGCAGGTTTATCTCTGCCGGGCTCCCCGCGCCCTCGATGACTACCAGGTCGAACTCCGAGGTCAGCCTCTCCAGCGAAGACGCAATGGTCTTGAGCGCTTCGGGCCGCACTTTCTTCGCGTAATCCCTCGCTGAGAAGTCGCCGATGGACCTGCCCATCGCCATGACCTCGCAGCAGTGGTTGTCCTTTGGTTTCAGCAGTATCGGGTTCATATCGACCGTGGGCGCCACCCTGGCGCCGCGCGCCATGAGTTCCTGCGCCCGTGCAATCTCTCCACCGTCGGCTGTCACGAAAGAGTTCAGGCTCATGTTCTGCGATTTGAAAGGCGCTACCCGCAGGCCCTCATTGGCGAACAGCCTGCACAGGCCTGCCGAGACGATGCTCTTCCCGACGTGAGACGCGGTGCCCTGGACCATCAGCGTCGCTGCCATCTACTTCACCTTCATGGGTATCCCGGAAACCATCAGCACTACCTCGTCAGCCCGGGCGGCGGCGACCTGGTTCGCTTTTCCCAGCACTTCGGAGTACGCCCTGGCCAGCTCGTTATCGGGTATAACGCCCCAACCGACCTCGTTCGTCACAATGACCGCCAGCCCGAACCTCTCAGACATCAAGCCGCACGCCTCTTCGACCTCCTCTATGATCGACCGGGCCGGGACTCCCTCGGTCAGCCTTCGCCCGACGTACAGTGTCAGGCAATCGAGAATGAGAGCGGGCTCATCGCCCTCAAGGTGCGCGCCGAGAGCGCCCTCAGTCGCCTCGGCTGTACGCCAGGTGCGCGGCCTCACGGCCCTGTGCTTGTCGATTCGCTCCAGCAACTCGCTGTCATTGGGGAGGGCGGTCGCCACGAAAAGCACTCTGTCGGAGGCGGCCCTGACAAGCTCGAGCGCGTAGGTGCTCTTGCCGCCTCGGACGCCCCCGGTGACCAGGACGAGCCGCCGGCTTTCGTTGTCACTCATGTTCAGAAAGCTCCTTGATTATCTCGCGTGTGCCGCCGAAATACCGGATTCCGCCTAACGCGTCAAGCGCCCGTACAGCGTCGTTCGTAAAGTCCCGCCCTGCGACGCCTTTGATCACCCACACGTTCTTTCCCATCGCCGAGGCCCTCTCCAGCGCATTGATGTTCCTGAAGTTGCCCGTCCCGATGGGAACCTCTGTCAGTATCACTACATCTGCCTTTGTGATCAGTTCCATGTTCTCGTCGAAGGCCTCGTTGGTGATCGGTGTGAACGGCGCTTCCGCGGCGATCGGGAGCCCCAGCTCGCGGCCCGTGACCTCATCCGTGTCCATCGCGTTCACGACGCCCGCGGAGACCAGGAACCCCATATCGGTGAGCTCGCGCATCAGCGCAGCCCCCGAGCCCCCGCCGCAGACGAGGTGTACGCGTTCCTTTCGCTTCGCGCGGGCCCGCGGTGAGAAAGTGAGGAACGTGCGCCCCGCATGTCTGTGGAGGTACGCCCGCACGCCGTAGACAGACTCGATCGACTCCGGCGAGAGTACTGTCTCGGTGTCCCCCGACGAGAAGAGCTTGCCTTCCCTCAGCATCAGCATACTCTCGAAGTAGAGGAGGGCGAGGTTCAGGTCGTGCAGGACGCAGACGATGGTAAGCCCCTCCTCGTTCAGCTTGCGAAGCCAGTCGAAGAGCCTCAGCTGGTAAGAGACGTCCAGGTGCGCGGCGGGCTCGTCAAGCAGAAGCACGCGTGGCTCCTGCGCCAGTGCCTGGGCGAGCACCACCATCTGCTTCTCTCCGCCCGACAGTTCGGGGAAGGGCCTGTCGGCGAGCGCGGCGATCTCCAGCTTGTCCAGGAGCTCCTGGACGGACCACCTGTGGTTGCCGGACCCCTTGCGCGCGTAGCGGCCCATCTCGATCACTTCTCGCGCCGTGAACTGGAAGTCCAGGCTGAAGGTTTGCGGCACGAGGGCTATCTCGCGCGCGATGTCCCGGCGCTTGTAGGAGGCGAGCGGGCGTCCGTTGAGCGACAGGGTCCCTTCGTCCGGCGCGATGAGCCTGTCCATCATCTTGAGCAGGGTGCTCTTGCCGCTGCCGTTCGGTCCCACGATGCCCACGAAGGTGCCTTCCTCGACGCTGAACGACACCTTTCTGACGGCCGGCTGCTCGATATAGGCGAAAGATATGTCAGTCAGCTCGAAGACCGACATCTCAGGTCCTCCTCTTCAGCAGGTAGATGAAGAAAGGCGCGCCGAAGAATATCGTGATGACTCCCACGGGGATCTCCGATGGCGCGAAAGCGACCCGCGCGATGAGGTCCGAGAGCGCCATCACCGCCGCCCCGATGAACACCGACATCAGTAGCACCTTGCGGTGGTCCGGGCCGGTGATCAGCCTCGAGATGTGGGGCACCACCAGGCCGATAAAGCCGATTATTCCGGAGACAGACACCGCGACCGCCGTGACGAACGCCGAGACGAAGAAGAGGACGACCTTGACAAGTTCGACGTTCACGCCCAGCTCGAGCGCGCGCTCTTCGCCCTGCAGCAATATGTTCATCTCGTCGACGAAGAAGAAAGGGACCGCGAGGAACGGGATGATCACCGCGCAGATCTTGACCTCGGTCCAACCCCTGCCTGAGAAGCTGCCGAGCAGCCAGTAGAATATTGCGTGCATGTCGCGTCCGGACTTAATCATCAGGACGGACACGAGAGCCAGGAAGAGGTAGGAGATGGTCACGCCCCCGAGCAGCAACTGGTATATGTTCAGCACGCCGCGCTTACGCGCCAGGGAGTACACGAAGAACAGAGTCGCGACGCCCCCGATCACGGCGAACAGCGACAACCAAGGCACGGCGGGCATGTTGAAGAAGAAACTGATGGTCGCCCCGAGCGCCGCGCCGGACGATACGCCGGTCACGTAGGGGTCGGTGAGCGGGTTGAGAAACAAGCCCTGCAGGATGGTTCCCGCCAGCGCCAGCGCCGCCCCCACAAGCAGGGCGAGTAGGACCCGCGGCATGCGGATCTGCCAGAAGATGGTGCTGCCCGCGTCACCCGGCTGCTGTCCACTGAAGAGATACTTCGCGACTTTTGCCGGGGACAGGTTCGCCGGCCCAAGCGCGAGCGAGAGTAACACGGCGAAGATGAAGAACAATGCGACCGCGAGGGCCAGCAGAGCCAGCCTATTTCTCGACATTTTCACTCTCGCGAGATACTCCCGCCTCTTCGAACGTCGCCATCTCGGCGAGCACTTTGAGCGACGCCTCGATAACCGGCATGGCAAGCACAGCCCCGGTGCCTTCACCGAGGCGCATCTCCAGATCCAGGAACGGGACGAGTCCGATCTCGTCCAGCGCCGCTCGATGTCCCGGCTCGACGGAGAGGTGCGACGCGATCATGTAATCTTCCGCGCCCGGATAGAGCCTGGCTGCCAGGAGGGCGGCCGCGCCTGAGATGAAGCCGTCCACCACGACCGGCACCCGCGCCTGGGCGCAGCCCAGCATCACTCCGGCGAGCGCGCCGATTTCCAGTCCCCCCACCGCGGCGAGAACCTCCAGGGGGTCGCCAGCGGGCGGGCTGTTGACTTCCAGGCCCCGCTCGATGACGGCGATCTTGCGCTCGAGCCCGGCATCATCAAGGCCCGTACCGCGCCCGGCGACAGCGCGGGGCGGCAGACCCGTCAGTGCCGCGACCAGGGCGCTCGACGCCGTCGTGTTGCCGATGCCCATGTCGCCGGTAGCGATGAGGCTCGATCCTCTTTCGATCTCAGCTGCGACCACGTTCAGGCCGGCAACGACAGAGGCCACGGCTTCCAGGCGGGTCATCGCCGGGCCGTGAGTGAAGTTCGCGGTCCCCCGCCGTATCCGCCGGTCCATGATGCCCGGGTGCCGGACTTCGCAGGCGCATCCCACGTCAACGAGTACGACGCGAGCGCCCGTGTGCCGGGCCAGGACGTTGATGGCGGCGCCGCCGGCAGCGAAGTTCATCAACATCTGGGCAGTCACCTCTGACGGGTAGGGGCTGACCCCCTCCTCTGTCACTCCATGATCGCCGGCGCAAAGGATGACTGACTTTTCGGAAAGGTCGGGAGGGACGAGGCCGGTCATTCCGCAGACCGCGACCGAGATGTCCTCGAGCCTGCCGAGACTGCCCGGCGGCTTGGTGAGGTTGTCCTGCCTGCCGCGCGCTCTCTCCATGGCCGCTCTGTCGAGCGGCGCTATCTCGATAGTCCTTTCACCGATATCCACGTGAATCGCCTCCAGTGACCGGTGGCTCACCGGCAAAACCAACGGCCCGCCGGCGCTCTACCGATGCTTGCTAGTTGTTCTTCTTGAATACCTCGGGATGGAGTATCTGCGCGAGCTGCTGTAGCCCCCGTACCATCCGCGGTCCGGACCTGACGAAGGGATTGTCTTCCACGACGTAGACTCTTCCGTCCTTGACGGCCTTCAACGCTGAGTACCCGGGCCGCTGGGATATGTCGGCGGGGTCGCTCTGGCTGCCCTTGACGGCGACATAGACGTCGGGGTTGTCCTTGAGCAGCTGCTCCTCGCTGAACTCGGGGAACTGTGGTCCCGCGGTGGCGCCGAGGTTCGTGCCGCCGGCGGCCCTTATCATCAGGTCGATCATCGTCCCCGTGCCGGCGGTCATGAGCGGTTGCTTGTATATCTCGAAGAATACATCGGTCTTTCGAAGCCCCTTGGCCTTGGCCTCGATCTGGCTGACCTGCTTCCGCATGGCTTCGACCTTCTTTGCGGCGACATCCTTGATGCCCGCCATCTCGCCGACGGCCTCCATGTCCTTGAACAGCGCTTCAAAGCTCTTCGGGTCGATCACGAACACCTTGATGCCGAGCTTGTTCAGGCTCTCGACCATGCCTTTCTGGATCCCGCCCGTCACGAGCACGACCTGCGGGTTGACGGACGCGATCTTCTCGACGTTAGGAGTTGAGAAGTCGCCGATCTTTGGCTTCTTCTTAGCGGCCGGTGGATAATCGCAGAAAGTGGTCACTCCGACCAGCTTTCCCTCCGCTCCTACCGCATAGACGATCTCCGTGTTTCCGGGGGCGAGAGAGACTATCCTGTTGGCGGCCTTGTCCAGCATGAGCGTATTGCCCGCGTCATCGGTGAGGGTGATCTTCCCGGCGCTGCTGGATCCGCCGGTGCTCCCGCATCCGGCGAGGCTGGCGAACAGGAGAGTTGCCAGCCCAAACATGACTGCCAGGGTCAAAAGTCTGTGCGATTTTCCACCGAATGATTTCATATACATTTCAAATACTCCTTGGCTGGTAATGTGCAATCGAACACGAGTGCTCCATCTACCTCCCTTCGGGCCAAGCACGAAAAAACCGCCCCTCGTTTCGATGGGCGGTCTAAAAATCAGGCTGACCCAAACGTTCCCTTTCGCGAGGATGTTAAGGTATCCGCCCGGGCAGGTCTCCTGGCTCGGTTCTGCGCTCCTCGCCCTTCCCGGCTTTCGCCAGTGGTATATGCGAGTCGCTCCCCATCACAGTGGCGCGTCCGCGCCGGATTCTCACCGGCTTCCCTATTAAGGCCGCTTGCCACCAGGTCGGCATGTTATTCAGTTGTAAGAGATTCTATGGCGGCTCGGGGGGCGAGTCAAACGTCGCAGTGAGGATGGGGCGGTGCAGCAAACAGAGTCTATCCTCTGCCTTGCTTTATTGAACATAATTCCCACGTACGGTGACGAAGGGAGACACCACCATGAGCGAGTTCGTCCGCCTGGCCACGGTGCAGGACTGCCGTGTTCTGGCGTACCAGGCATACCTGGCCGGCAAGAGCCACCTGAACAGGTCGATCTACGACCTCATGTTCCCCGGAGTCCCCGGCCCCAACGACGAGCGCCTCACCGTGATGGAGAACCTCCTGCAGACCAGGAACATCTCCTGGTTCCACTACACCTTCTGCAGCGTCGCCGAGGTGGAGGGGCAGGTCGCCGCTTCGCTCAACCACTACGACAACCGGGAGGGCGCCCACGAGAAGCTGGGCGAGGCCCTCTCCGAGCTCGGCTGGGACAAGGAGGAGCGCCAGGCCATGCGCCGCCGCATGCTGCCATACGTGAACGTCGATTTCGAGAAGCCGACGGACTCCATGATCGTCGAGAACATCGCCGTGTCTCCCAAGTTCAGGCGGCGCGGCCTCGCCGAGGAGCTGCTCAATGAAGCGATCGGCATCGCCCGCACAGAAGGTCTCGCCAACGTCCAGGTCGGCGTCTTCATCGGCAACAAGCCCGCACAGAAAGCCTACGAGAAGTTCGGGTTCAAGGCCGTGAACGAGAAGACGGACCCGGCGTTCGAGGAGATGACGGGCAGCCCCGGCCTGATGCAGATGAGCCTCGACCTCTAGGCAGGGCCGTCAGTCGGCTTGCGCGCGCTCCGCAACCTGAGCGCGATCCCCAGCGCTATCAGCACCAACCCGCCAGCCAGGTACGACACCGGCGTCCACACGAGGTCAAGGTCGATCAGCCAGAAATACTTCGCGGCCGAGTCCAGGGTCTGGCGCGCGCTTGCCTTCGTCCCCCCGTATTCGACTCTCGCCAGCTTGATGTAATCGGGCGACATGCCCGGGCCGTTCTTGGCGTAGTACTCGTAGCTCAGGTCAGGGACGTAGGCGACCATCCCCGTCCGCGGCTCGACGTACTGCGTCGCGGTCTGCTTCTTGTAATACGACATCTGCATCGAAGCGTTGTCCGCGATCGGCAGATCGCTCTGCCCTGCCATCTCCTTGAGCTGCTTACCCGTAAGGGTCTCGGGAAGGCCCGGGGGCGGCTTGACCATCTTCTCCATCGAACCGGGCGACTTGTAGACATAGACCGTCACGCCCTTGTACTTGTCACCGTCCATCTTCTGCTCACGGACGAAGAAGGCCCCGTTCGTGCGGTTCAGCTCGTCGTCCCAGAGCGGGTAGCCCTTCTTCCGGGCTCCCAGCGGAAACGTGAGAGACCAGCCGGAGCGTTCGACCCCGGGCAGGTACCCGGGAACGTTCTCGGAGGTGCGCCTGTCCAGCACATAGGTAGCAGCGGGGCGCACGCCGACCATTGGCTGGCTCGTGCTCGAGTCTGTCACGTTGACGTTCTCGTCGACGACAAGGACCTTGCCGTTGCCCCTGGAAGGTACGCTGCGGTCCTCCGCGTGAATGGCGAGCGGGACGACCTTCTCCTGGCCTGGCGGGTAGAAGCGGCGCGTGGCACTGTCGGCGTAGAGCGTGAGCTTCCCCTTGTAGTCGGTGATGACCTCGAGGTCTTTGGGAAGCTTGATGAAGAGCGGAGCGATGCCCCACGCCCAGACAGGCGCGATCATCACCAGCAGGGCGCCGATGACTATGAGGACGGTGCTCGCTCGAGAATGCTTCAAGGTACCTCTTTAGACGGTGCGGGTCCGGGATCTGACATTTATTCTATCGGTACCTTGCGGCCGCGCGCTGAACGGGACCCGGTCAGCCTACAGCTCCGGCCAGTCGTTCACCAGCATGCTCGACGCCGCGATGCCGGAGAGCATCACCAGCGGCACACCGCCTCCCGGGTTCGTGCACTGCCCGGTGAGGTAGAGGTTGTCGATGATGCGCGAGCGGTAGTTCGGCCGGAACGGCCCCATGTTAGACCCGCTCATCTCGAGGCCGAAGAAGGCGCCCTCGGGCAGCTTCAGCCGCCGCTCCAGCTCGACCGGCGTGACCGAGTCCATCCACTCGACGTTCGAGCGCAGCCCGGGGAAGGCGCGCTTGTCGAGCGAGTCGATACAGTCCCACGCCCACTCCTCGGCGATGTCGTCCCACTCGTGGTACTTGAGCTTGTAAGGCGCGATGTAGATTGCCGATAGCACCTGCTTGCCCTCCGGCGCCAGGTCGGGGTCGTCGTGGGACGCGCAGCTTATCAGGAAAGCCCCATCGTCCGGCCTGTAGAGCAGGCCCTTGTCGTAGAACTCGTACCACACGTCGTCGAACTTCCGGCGGTTCGTCAGCAGCACCGTGAAGTGCGCCCGCACCGAGTCCATCTTCTCCTTGAGCCCGACGTAGAAGGTCGGCGCCGGGATCGAGCACGGCTGGTTCTTCACCGCGCGCTTTGCGACCCAGGGCAGGTGCTCTTCGCCCACGAGGTCGAGGTAGGTCGTGCGCGAGTGCGCGTTGGAGATGACCGCCTTCGCGCTTATCTCGTCGCCGCCCGCGAGCCGGACGCCCTCCGCGCGGCCGTTCTTGATGACTATCTTCTCGACGAGCGAGTCGAACCTGATCTCCCCGCCGAAGCGCTCCATGATCTTGCGCAGCGCCTTGGGGATGGCGATCATGCCACCCTTCGGGTAGTAGTAGCCCATCCTGCCCATGTAGGTGATGTTGGAGAGCATCCCCGTGCAGCGGTGCGCGGGCAGCGCGGCATAGAGGTTCTCCCAGCCGAACATCAGGCGGATGCGGTCGTCCTTGAAGTACGAGTTCACGACCTTGTCCAGCGTGCGGGTCGCGAGCCACATGTTGACCGGCAGGGCGGGGAGCTGCTCCCTTCGCCCCATCATCTTGATGGCGTTCGAGAGCTTGGTGACGTCCTGCAGCGCGGGCATCGGCACCGAGAGCGCGGACAGGTAGAGGTCGAATATCTTCTGCATGTCATTGCAGTAGCGGTAATAACCGTCCACGTCGGCGGGCGAGATCGAGGCGACCACCTCGGCCATCTCGTCTATGTCCCGCAGCAGCAGCACCCGGGTGCCGTCGTCGAGGATGGTGTCGTAGACGGGGTCGATGAGCCGGTAGTCCAGGTAGTCTTCGAGCCGCAGGTCGAGGAGCTCGAAGAGCTTGTAGTACATCTCGTGCCCGATGACGAAGACCGCGCCCACGTCCGGCTGAAAGCCGTCGTGGTTGTAGTTGGAGCAGCAGCCTCCGATGCGGTCGCTCTGCTCGAGCACCAGCACCTTCATGCCTTCCTTGGAGAGGAGGGCGCCGCAGGTGAGGCCGCCGACCCCCGAGCCGATGATGACAACATCATATTCGTGCCTTGCCATCCTGCATGACCTCCCTGTGCTGGTCCTGCCCGCCTCGACTATCCGGTCCCTAAACGAACAGCCGGAACCACATCTCCCGGCCCTCGAACAGCAGCTTGTTCATCCGGCTACGCTTCTCCTCGTCGAGCTGGAAGCCATAGTAGTACCCGGCGAGCGCGAACAGCGCGAGGATGAACAGGTTTCTCTTCAAGTGTCTTTTCTTCTTCGGCGCCTCGGCGGCTTCCCCGGCGCCGGCTTTCTTGTCGCGCACTTCGTTTCTCCTTTGCAGTCGATCGGCCGGGATTATTCTATCCGATATGCGGGCGAATGGGGTCAAGAATGGACTTGCCGGTCAGTTTTTCTGTCGCACGGCAGAGGTGGACAAGAAAGGTGGACGGTGCCTGACCCCTCTGGGGCCTGCAAGGTGAACGGCGACCGCCGCCCGAAGTAATCTAAACCACATATTGGTGTCGACTTAAGAAAAAGGACCTGACCCCTGAAAGTTAAGTCTGGAGAGAAGACGTTAGCCGCGGCACTGTGCGCTTTGCTCGCGGGCGCCCTGATTCTTTCCGCGTGCCCGCTCGCCTCGGCCTCGGGGGGGAGCGACTCTCTCGGGGCGACCGCGCTGTCGGCGGACTGGTACTTCGCCGAAGGGACGACCCGCGGCGGGTTCACCACTTACATCGCGGTCATGAACCCGAGCGCCTTCGACGCGACGGTGACTTTCACCTACATGCTCGGCAGCGGCAATCCCGTGACGCGGGACCACACGGTCGCGGCGAAGAGCCGCTTCACCCTGGACATCTCGAGCGACGTCGGGGCGGACAAGGATGTATCCACTTTCATCCACAGCACGAAGAAAGTGGTGGCCGAACGCCCGATGTACTTCATCTATCACGGCAAATGGGACGGCGGGCACGACTCGCTCGGGGCGACCGGCCTCTCCAACAACTGGTACTTCGCGGAGGGTACCACCCGCGATAATTTCACCACCTACCTCGCGGTGATGAATCCGGGCACGACTGATGCGGACGTGACTTTCACCTACATGCTCGGCTCAGGCGAGCCGGTGCAGCGGACGCACACCGTCGCCCCGCGTAGCCGCTTCACGCTCGATGTCGCGAACGACGTCGGAACCGGGCAGGACGTATCGACGTCCGTCCACAGCACCCTGCCGGTGGTGGCAGAGCGGCCCATGTACTTCAACTACATGGGCAAGTGGGACGGAGGGCACGACTCCCTCGGCGCCCAGGGCCTGTCCGCCGACTGGTACTTCTCGGAGGGCACCACCCGCGACGGTTTCACGACCTACCTCGCCATAGTCAATCCCGGCTCGGAAGAAGCCTCCGTCGAGTGCACCTACATGCTCGGCTCGGGCGAGCCGGTGACCGTCACCCACTTCGTGCGCCCCAGGTCGCGGTTCACCCTTGACGTCTCGAAGGACGTGGGTCCCGGGCAGGACGTCGCCTCGCTCCTTCGCAGCAGCGTGCCGGTGGTGGCTGAGCGACCGATGTACTTCGATTACCAGGGCAATTGGGACGGCGGGCATGACTCGCTCGGCGCCAACACCATGGCTAGCGACTGGTACTTCGCGGAGGGCACGACCCGGGACGGCTTCAACACCTACGCCGCGATCCTCAACGCGGGTGACGCCGACGCGACTGTGACCTTCACGTACATGCTCGGCGCAGGCACGCCCGTGGTTCACCCGCACACCGTCCCCGCGCACAGCCGCTTCACGATCGACCTCGCGAACGAGGTCGGCCCGGAGCAGGACGTCTCCATGTTCGTCCACAGCACGCTCCCGGTGGTCGCGGAGCGCCCGATGTACTTCCGCATCCCGGCGAAGGCGGTCATCTGCCTCGACCCCGGGCACTCGGGACACACCGGCAACGAGATCGACCCCGCAACGGGCCTCAACGTGGGCGACAACACCGGCTGCCCCGGAGAGCTCGACGCAATGTGGCAGCTCGCGCTCGTTGAGAAGGCGGCTCTGGAGGATGCCGGTTATGAGGTGAGGCTCACAAAGAGCGGCGCGAACGACTATTACACCTTACGGCAGCGCGCCGACCTGGCGAACACCTGTGACGTCTGGGTCCGCCTCCATTACGACGACACCGGGTACACAGGGGTGTTGAGGCCGCCGCCGAACGCCGCGCGCTGCCCTGTGTCCGACCCGTCGCGCATAACCGTGGTGGACGCCGGGGTGGCAGAGTGGAGCAACAGGCTCGCGGCGGTGGTCGCGCCTTACTTCGGTCTCGCCGTCAAGGACGATACCGGCGGTACCAGCCAGGGCAACGCCACTCCGCCGGGACATCCGACCTGCCTCGTAGGCAGCGTTCTATCGCGGGTGCCTGTCATTCTGATCGAACACAAGGCGGGGATCATCGTAGGCTCGGCGGATTCGGTTCCCGCGACTCGCCAACAGGTCGCGACCCAACTGGTCCAGGCGCTCGACGCCTTCTTCGGTTCGCAGTGGGTCCTCTAGCCCCGTGACCCGCGGCGTTGCTGTCCGCCTCCCTGCCCGCTCCCGGCGTTTGCCAGTGGCTTCACCCTGATGCTCTCGGGATGAGTGGGGCAGGTCTCCTCACACGCGCCGCAGCCAGTGCACTTGTCCGCGATGACCGACGGGCGAAGGCCGTCCATCTTCACGGCGTTGAACCTGCACCTCTCCATGCAGACCAGGCACGACTTGCCGCGCCAGCCGAGGCAGGTGTGCCTGTTGATGTTCGCGAGCCCGATCCGCACATCCTCGGGCTTGACGGGCTCGATGGCGCCGGCGGGGCAGACGCGCTGGCACGCCTGGCCGCACTGGTCGAAGACGCAGCCGGCTTCGCGCGGCACGAAGCGTGGCGTCCAGAGCTTCTGGAACCCGGCATCGATGCCTGTGGGCTTGAGGCAGTTCGGAGGGCACGCGCGGGCGCACTCCATGCAGCGGTTACACCGCGCGAGGAACAGGGATTCGTCCTGCGCCCCGGGCATGCGGAGGACGGGCGCCGGGCTTTTGCGCAGGCCGATGCCGTAGCCCGCCAGCAGCACCGCACCCAACCCGACTGATTCTATGAACTCGCGCCGTCCGACGTGCAGGGGGTTTTCGTACCGCCGGCGTCCCGCCGGCTCCGGCTCGTCGTAGCGCCGGCGTCTCGCCGGCAGTTCTTCCGGCTCAGCATCCTTCACCACAGCTGACCCGTACAGCGTCCCGCCGAAACCCTCCAGGGCGAGCGCTCCATGGGCCGGACACGCGGCCACGCAATCTCCGCAAGCGGTGCAGCCCGAAGACAACAGCCTGCCTTCCCGGCTCGACACGAACGGCTCAACAATGCCGAAGTCACACGATTTGAAACACACGCCGCAGGACGTGCAGGCCGAGGGGCTCTTGACGACCGATAGCGGGCTTACCCGCCCCGGCAGCTTCTTGCCCGCCAGAGACACGAGGCTCATCAGCGCTCCCATCGGGCAGAGGTTCTCGCACCAGAACCGTGGCCGGTAGAAGAACGCGGCGAGCACAAGCAAAATGAAAAGAACGGGCACGCCCCGGAGCAGAAGCGTATAGACGGTGTTGTTCACGACCACCATCGGGCTGCCGATGAACAGCAGGTTCACGCCCGCTAAGGCGAGCACGACGACCACCAGCAGGAACAGGTACTTGACAGCCGACCGCAAGCGGCTGGCGCTTACCCGGCGCCCGGCCTCATTCCCGGCCGCCCCGGAACGCATATCCCTGATCTGCTTACCGTCCGGCTCGTAGTACCGGAGCGCCTTCGGTTTGACCGCTCCCGCCGCGTCGAAGCAGGTTCCCAGCGGGCATATCCACCCGCAGAAGAACCTGGCACTGAGGGCGGTCAGCCCCAGAAGCACCCACGCCGGCCAGAACAGCGTGATGACCGACATGTTGTGAGTGGTGATGATCGAGACGACCGCGGCGAGGGGGTCGAGCCGCAGCAGGAAGTTCGAAGCAGGCACGCGGAGCGGGGGATAAGCGGCGGCAAACGCCAGGCCGACGAAGAGGGCGAGCACGGACGCCTGTATGGAGCGCCGCGCTATCGCAAGTCCCCTCCCTTTCCTTGCCTGGCTCCCGCCGTTGCCGTCCAATCTACACCTTCACGAGTTTGAGCGAGTTGTAGTCCACCTTCCCGAGGCCCTTCTGCCCCGCATGCGTGATATACGGCACGTCGGCCGCGGTCATCCCGAACAACGTACACGCGTAACTGTCGGCCGCCACGAAATCCGGGCTGGCGATCACGATGCCCGGCGCGCTGGTGGGGCCCGGGCCTCCGGGCCCGTTCGCCGTGAGACAGATGGACGCGTCGACGATCGAGAGATCGGGTTTCACCAGGGAGGCGAGGTCAGCTATCCCCTGGTGCAGGTCATTGCTGTGGACGTTCGACATGTTGGCGGTCGTCCCGATCAGGTTCTTCATGCCGAGCGACAGCCCGGCACCCCCGTGGTTCTTCGCCTTGGGTACGGTGATCACGACGTCAGCGTCAAGGATGACGGGATACACGCTGGTCCTCGTCAGCGCCACGCCGCCGGGGATGGCGACCTCGCGCCCCTGGCTGCTGTCGCTGCCGCCGTAGGCTATTACCTCCGCGCCGGCGGACCGCGCCGCGGCGCCGATGCCGTTCCTGGTGAAGCAGATCTCGGACGCGCCGCGCAGGCAGTGATCGGTGACGATCACGCGCGAGGCTCCGGCCTCACGGCACATCGCAACGACCTGGGCGACCACCGAGGGATGGGTGCTCGTGCCGCCTTCAGGGCCGTCCATAAAAGAAGCGTTGGGCTTGATAGCGACGACGTTGCCCGCCTTGATGAAGCGGCCCATGCCGCCCAGCGCATCGACCGCTTTCCTGGCCAGCGCGCCGGGGTCACCGCCGCCACCCGCGACCGCCAGGTCGGCTCCCGCGGTCGTTGACAGCGGTGCGGTCGCCGGCGCCGGGGCCGTACCCACGGTCTTCCGCGCGATCTCCTTCGCGCCGCAGCCCGCCAGCGAGCCGAGCATCGCGGCCAGCAGCGCGCCTCCCGCGAGCTTGCCGGTGCGGCGCAGGAACTCGCGCCTCTCTACCTCGTCGTTCAAGACCTTGCGCGCCTGCTCCATGCCTTCCGGCGACAGCCACACGTGCCCGTCCTCAGGCCGTTCCATCGTGGACCTCCAGTTGTTTGCTCTCCTCAAAGACTCTATGGCGACGGAACGCTCCGCCGCCATGATTTGTCGCAACCGCCCGACATTCTTCTACTCCGCGATCCTGAGAACATCCTGATAGCTGCCGGACAAGGTGGTGCGAGCCGGCGCCGCGCGTGCAGGTTAGCGGCGGCCCCTGTAGAAGACGCCGGGTAGGATTCCGGCGCCTCTACCGGGCGCCTTACCCAGGAAGGGAGATGATGGTCTTGGAGATGGAGCACGTATGTCAGTCTTGCGGAATGCCCGTGAGCGACGCCGACCTGCCGGACGGCAGCGAGAAAGGCGAGTTCTGCGGCTTCTGTATGGTGCACGATGAGTTCGTCGCCGACCGCGACGACGTGAAGAACAAGATCGCGGACAGGATCGAGAAGGATAGCGGCAAATCTCGCGATGAGGCCTTGAAAGAGGCCGAGGAGACGATGAGCAACCTCAAGAGATGGCAGTAGCGAGAGATCGACCGGAACGGCCCCGGCGCAAGTCGGGGCTTCTCTTTACTTCTGGTTTGCCGGCTTGAGCGCCGACTCGCTGTAGGTGCAGTTCGGGTCCCAGAGCAGCCACTGCTTTATACCGAGGGCCTCGCTCGCGTCGATCTGCCTTCGGACCATGTCAGGCGTGTAAGGGATCTTCAGGCTGAAGTCCTGCAACCACGGACGCAGGCTGGCCTGGGTTCCCTTTATCTTCTTCTTGAAATCCTCGAGCGACTTCGTGACAGTCTCACCGGGGTTGGCCTCGGGGACCTTGATCTTGTACTCACCCAGGTTGTAGTGCGACGGGTACACCATGGGAGATATGAAGTCGACCCGGTTCGCGACGTCCGACACGCGCTGCCCGATGTTCATGTCGCCCTGGTCGCTCGCGGTCAGCCCGAAGAGGTCGGCCGAGACGAACACGTTGTAGGGGGCGAGCTTCTCCCGGGCGTAGCTCAGGAAGTCGTCGATCACCTGGCCCTGCGAGCGCTGGTCCTGGTGCGGGTACAGGCAGGTGCTGATGTTGCCGTCGGAGGGGAACCGCAAGTAATCGAACTGCACTTCGTTGAAGCCGGCCTTGGCCGCTGCCTCCGCCACGCTCAAGTCGTAATCCCAGACTTCTCTGGAGTACGGGTCGAGCCACTGTCCCTTGTTCCACACCCCGCCGGCCTTGTCCTGGACCGCCAGGTCCGGCCGGCCTTTGGCGAGCTTGGGATCCTTGAAGCAGACGATGCGGCAGATAGAGTACACGCCGTTGTAACGAAGCTGGTCGATGCAGGCGTCGAGCTTTATCCAGTCGTTCGCCGCCTTGACCTGCTGCGCCAGCGGGTTGTCGATGTTGAAACCGATCTGGCCCGCCTCGTCCTTGAGGTCGACCTCCATCGCGTTCAGCTCGGTGCGGTCGACCAGGGCGATGAGCTTCGCGAGGTCGGTGTCGCTCGCCGCCATGTAGCTTGACACGTGGATCCCCTTCGCCACCGGGGCCTTCTGGGTGACGATGAAATTGTTCGCGACGTTTCCAGCCCCGTCTCTCGCGGACACCTTCAGGCTCTGGGCGCGAGAGGCGTCAACGGTGCCGGTGAAAGCCCCGTTCTTGGCAACCGCGACGGGTTTTTCCGCCACCGTCAGCACTGCACCGCTGTCAACCGTCCCCCGGAATGTGACCTGGACTTCGCCAGGCTTGCCCGAGTCCGTCACCTTCTTGGAGGTGATGCTCAGCTTGGGCGCGGTGCTGTCGACTTTGAAAGCCCACTTCGCGGTCTTCTTGCCCGAGAGGCCACCGCTCACCTGGAGCATCGCCTCGTGGTTGCCGTCGGCAAGAGGGACGGTCGAGGAAACGGTGTTCTTGTCGACCTTCATGTTCATGGTCACGTCTTTGCCGTCCACTTTGAACGTGACGTCCTGCGGCTTGAACGCGCGCTTGATGGACGCCTTGACCTCGACGTTGGGCGTGTTCACGTATCCGCCGTTGGTCGGAGTCAGCCCACCTATGGGCGACGGCAGAACGAACACCAGGATCAGGATCAGGATGACGGCACCCAGGATGACGGCGCCTCCGATAATGAAGTGGTAGCCCTGCAGGCCACGCCTCTTCCGGCTCTTGGACCTGGGCTTGTCCGCGAGTTTCGTCCTCTGCGGGCGCGCGTGCATCTCCACGGGGCCGCGGGATGTCTCCCTCGAGCGCCTGCTGCCCGAGTCGGAACCGGCCTCGGTCGAGCGCCTTCGGTGCTCGAGCTCGCCGTAGGACAGCCGGGGACGCCTCCCTCCGAGGGAGGGGTTGGGGCCTCGCCTGTCTGAGTATGTCCGTTTCTTGGCCATATCTCGCTCCGGTCAGTACGCCGCTCGGCGTCTCAGTAACCCAGGAACTGCACGTCCCGGGGAAGATTCTTCTTGAGCACGCGCGTCTGCATGTAAGCAGGCGCGCAGATGGTGTTGGGGTTGCCGTCGCTGATGAACCGCACCTCGGGATGCCGCTCGAAATAACGCAGCCAGTACGCCGAGCCGTCCGCCCCCGAACCCGTCCTGGGTTCGTAGTCCATCACCTGGATGCGCGGTATCAGCTGCCCCGGGTTCCTGTAATGGTACATGGGGTAGAAAGGGTTCGAGCCGACCAGCAGAGCCCACTTGTTGTGGTACTTGATGCCGTCCGCCGAGCCGTCGTACATGATCGCCTGGTTTTTCGGAAGGGACCCGTAAGGCAGGCACAGGATGTCCAACTTGAGCTTGGGGTCAAGGCTGGTGACGTCCTTTTGCAGGCCGGCGATCTCCCCCTGGACCTGCTCGTCCGAGAGCTTGCTCAGCGCCGGGTGGCTCACGGTGTGGTTTCCGATCTCGAATCCGTGGCTGGTCAGGTAGTCTATCTTGGCCTTCTTGTACTTGTCCTGGTCGAACATCTCGGGCATCACGTTGAAGAGTGCCGTGTATCCGAAGTCGTTGTGTTTCTTGTAGAACGCCTGCATCAGGCCCAGGGCGCACTCCGGGTCGAGGACGGTCTTGCCACCTTGTTGCTGGTAGTTGATCTGGCTCAGGGTCGAGTCGTCGAAGCTGAACACGACCGGGGTGGTGCCCGCCGGGACGTCGATGTTCCCGCTCATCAGGTCGTGGAAGGTGACCAGCCGGTAGCCTTTCTGATAAAGGGTATCGAGGTCTTTCTTGAAGTTCTCGATGCTGCGCTGGAAGTTGCTCTCGGTCTCCGTGACCCGGTGGTACTCGAGGACCATCACCATGCCCATCTCGTTTGGCTTGATGCCTTTCTTGAGGACCTGCTGGAGGTTTCCCTGGGAGTCCATCTCCTTGGCGGACCCGCCGCCCCCACAGCCCGTCGCCACGAGCGCGCATGCAACCCCCACCAATGCTACGGTGAAGCACAATCTTTTCGGGCTCTTGAAGGGACGTGTTTGGACCATGGTTTAAGCTTCAGGCGTGGTCTTCAGGGCACTGTAAACCGATATGACCCAATATTATTGCGTTTTTGGGCGATATTGGCAAACGTCGAGCCACTTTGAAGGCTACCCATCCCGCACCCTTTCCGGTATCGCGCGGAAGTCGACATCTCTCTGGTGGGACGCCCGCCGATTGAAAAATGTTCTCGGTTCCTATACAAAACGTATAACAACGGTTTCCCGGCAGGAGGCGTGGGGCGTGGCAGAGAGCGAGAAGGACAAAAGAGCGCGCATCCTTAAGACAGCCGTCAAGCTCTTTGGCAGGAAGGGCTACTACGGCGCGAGGATGTCCGAGATCGCAACTAGCGCAAAGGTCTCCCCGAAGACCCTCTACAAGTACTACGCGAGCAAGAAGGCGCTCTTCCTGGCGGCCCGCGACGTCGCGCTCGACGACCTGTACGCCGAGGTGGTCTCGAAGATACCGGGGCAGCCGCGTGACCAGGATTCGCTCACCATCATGAAGAACGCGCTGAAGTCCTACAGCGACTTCATCCGGCAGAACAGAGGCCTGGCGCGCGTGCTCGCCGAGTCGGTGGCGATGGTGGACGAGGAGTTCAAGAGGACAGAGAGCGAGAGCTTCCTGACCGCGGTTACGGCGATCGGCCTGATGATGCAGGAAGATGTCGACGAGGGCAGTCTCGAGCTCGTCGCCGATCCGGAGAAAGTCGCGGTGCTGTTCCTGTCGCTCGCCGCCACGCTCGTCTACACGGTGCTGCTCGACCTTGACAAGAAGTCGATGGGAGATTTCGATCCCGCTTCAGCCCTGGACCTTTTCGTCGATGTGATGCGGAAGCAGAAGTAGAACAGGGCGAACCGGCAGCGCTAGCGCGGCGCCTCAATCGTGTCGACAAGACGGTTCAAGAAGAGCAGAGCCGCCTCCTCATCCAGACCCATCGAGTAATCCATGAGGATCACGTGTCCCACCGAGTGAAGGGCGATCGCGTAGGTCCAGGCGAACTGGTCGATGTCGACGTCCCCCTTGACGAGCCCCGCCTTCTGACCCTCGGCCAGGATGTTTGTCACCAGGGCCTGCGTCTGCAGGAAATACTCCTGGGTGCTCTTCTTGATGTCGACGTCGTCGATCGCGGTTATCGCCTGGAGACTGACCCTCGCACGATCGCTGTTACGCTGTACCTCATGCAGGAACTCGACGCCGAGCGCGCGCAGGATGGCCGGAGCACCTCCGCCTATCGGCAGGCGCGGCAGCATGTCCCGGATGGCGCTCCTCCGGATATACTCGCGCACATCGAGGTAGAGTGTCTTCTTGTCGCCGAAGAGGTCGAACAACGTCTTTTCGCTGACCCCGGCCTCTTCCGCTATCTCGATCGTGGTCGCACCAAGAAAGCTCTTTTCGCTGAATTTCCTCAATGCCGCGTCGAGCACCACCTGGCGGGTGCTCTCGCTCTGTCCGCGTCCCTTTGGGCTCAAAGGTCAGTACCTCCAGACCGGTTTGCGACTATTCTATTCCGGGTCCGGCCGGCGCGCCAGCGTCGAGCTGCTCGCGTCGTCCGCACAGGCTCACCGACCGCGCGAACGGTTGAAAAAGCGACCACATTGTTGTGTATCGCGCGCCTCGAATTGTGATATCCTTTTGGACGATTGTGAAGCACCTACTGGGGAGGGCCGATGGTAGAGATACGGAAGGCGACACTGGCTGACGAGGAGGACGTGGCAGGCCTCATCCGGGAGCTGGGACAGACTCTCGGTATCACCGGGGACGTCAACCCCGTTTCCTGGTACAGCACCCTGAGGAAGATGATCGCCTCTCCGGAGTGGAGCTTCCTGCTCGCGGAGGATGGAGCGGCCAAGGCGGGTTTGCTGATCCTTCTCATCCTTCCCTCTCTTTACCACGGCGGCAACTACGCCGCGATCACCGAGCTCATCGTCGCCAAGGGTGCCCAGAACAAAGGAGTGGGAGCGCTCCTGGTGGAGGAGGCAAAGCGCGTCGCGCGCACCATGGGGTGCGAGGAGATCGACGTCAGCGTAGAGGTGGAGAACGAGAAGGCCAAGGGCTTCTATGAGAAGCTGGGCTTCGAGAAGAAGCACGCCGATTACGGCATGAGACTCTAGCATCCAACTTTTGCTCAATAACGAGCCGCGCTCCATGAGCGCGGCTTTTTTTCTTTCGCGAGCGGCCGCAAACGGGGCCTATTTCAGAGCCCGTCCCATCCAGTACTCCTCGTCGAACTCCGCCAGTTGTATAAGGATGCCGCAGGCGTCCCTGGGGCTGATGAAGGCTTCTTTCCAGTGCTCGTCCGAAGTGTTGACGTCGAGCGCCTCGATACCGGCCTCGCGCAAGGTCTCCACCGCTTCGGAGAGATCCTCTACCTGGAGGGTGATGTGGTGCATGCCCTCGCCGTGTCTGGCTATGAACTGGTTGATGAAGTTGTCAGGGTCCGGCGAGCTGATGAGCTCGATCCTGCCGCTCGCCCCGAGGTCGAAGTACGCCCAGTTGAACTCCTGGCCGCGGAACACCCACGGCTCGTCGAGCACTCTGCGCGCGCCGAGCACACCGGTGAGGAAACGCGAAGCACGCTCCTTGTCCTTGACCGCGACCCCGACGTGGTCGATCTTCTTGACCTTCACCGCGACTCCTTTCATAAAGGGGCGCCACCCGGCTCACCCCGCCTGCGGCCATATCCTACCGGAATGGTTGTCATTCCTCATTGCCTGTTCTGCAACAACGTTGAATGTAACATTTCAACAGTCCGCGACCATATAGCAGGTGGACGCGCCTGCGGACAGGAAGCGTAGTGACCGACTTCGACCCTTTCGATATCGCATCGAGAGCCAGGGCCTATGACCCTGAGGCGTTGGCCGCGCTGTTCGACGCGTTTTTCGAAAAGATCAGGCGCTTCGCGTACTTCCACACCGGTGACGCGCACCTGGCCGACGACCTCGCCTCGGAAGTGTTCAGCCAGGCGCTCGAGAGCATAGGCAAGTTCACCGACCGGGGTGGGACGATCGGGCCGTGGTTGTTCGGGATCGCCAGAAACGTGGTCGCGGCACACTTCCGCTCCACGGGCGCTCGGCCGACAGTGCCGCTCGACGAGACTGCAAGGGCGCCGGATAGCGGTTGCCCTGAGGAGAGGGCTCTGCTCAAGCTGTCACACGAGGAGCTCTACCAGGCCCTATTGGCGCTGCCGGACGAACAGAGGACGATCGTGGTCCTGCGGTTCATAGAGGGGTACGACGTGAAGACCGTGGCACGGGTGCTGGACAAGAGGCCCGGTGCGGTGCGGACTCAGCAGCACCGGGCGATCATGTCGCTGAGAAAGCAGTTTGCGGGAAAGGAAGAGGAAGGCCACGATGAGGAAACAGCAAGCTTCGGTTGATGCAGCCTGTGACGAGATGGCGCTCGCGGGCACGCTTCTTGACGCGGCCGACTCTTTTCCGCCCTCCGAGAGGACGGCCATCCTCAGGTCGTCGTTCCTGAGCAAAGTCGCCGAGAGAAGGTTGCAGGCCGCGCCCGCGCCGATTAAATCAGAATCTCGAAAGAGGGCGACCGGCCGCCTGGTGCCGGCGTTCTATGGTGTCGCGATAGCTCTGGCCGCGATAGCTGTGATCACGATGTCCCTGAGCTTCGCGTCGGTGCGCGCCATGCCCGGCAGCCCGCTGTACTCGGTGAAGCGCACCGTCGAACGGGTCCAGCTGTCGTTCCTTGGCGGCACCGACAGGGTCGACACTCTGCTCAAGCAAGCGAACAAGCGCATGGGTGAGCTCGGCTATGCGACCTCGCGCGGCATGGATTCATGGCTCTACTCGCTGGCGAGCGATGCCGAGGAGGACATCGCGGAAGCGAAGCATGAGGCCTCTTCTCTCGGCAGGGCCGAGGAGGGCAAGGTTGTCATCGAGGCCGGCGACATCGTCATCGAGCACGAGAAGGCGGTTCGCCAGTCCGTGCAAAGCCTTCCGGTCCGGGAGCGGGAGTCCGTCCAGCGCTGGCTGGACCGGGAAGTTCAGGAGCGCGAGAACGAGCAGAACAATGGCTCGACCGGCCCGGGCGGAATGGAAGAAACCGCACCCGCCGTGGCGCCCGCAGCGAGGCCCGCGAACCACGAGCAGTCAGTCAGCGAGACGGCGCTCGAGCAACCACGGATAGAGCCTGTCGAGGCGGAACTGACTCCGGAAGTGAAAGCTCCGGCAGCGGAGATCGCTACGAGAAGTGTGGACACCCGCACTCGGTCTGACGAAATCGATACCGGGGCGAGGGGCGACGCGCCCGAGGCCCCATCGCGCTCCACAAGTGAAACCGAACGGGCCGATTAGAAACCATGGCGCCTGTTCGCCCTCCAGATTCGACCGCCCGGCCCTTTGGTAGAAGCGCACCGGCTGCCCGGTGATATCCTTTGGAAGGACATTCCACCGAACGGTTGAAAGCTTTAGAAAAGCGCTAGGAGGTCGGGTCCGAAAGTGCTGAAGCTATTCTGGTACTGGGTGCGGTACCACCGTCTGGTAGCATAGCACGCAACTGCATCGAATCGAGACGCCGGGCACCATCAGCCCGGTGTGGTATTTCTGGCCCCGGTTTATCGGGGTCCTTTTTTATGAGACGATGCCCGAGTGGTCCAGGTGAAGGCCCGGACGCCGGGCCGCATGAAGCAACTACCGGACTGTGACCGCGGGGTCAGCATGAAGTGCGCCAGGTGCGGGACTGACAACAAGGACTCCTCTGTGTTCTGCCGCGAATGCGGCAAGAGCCTGGCGACGGATGTCAAAAAGGGTCCCGAAAACGCCGTGGTCGATGGGACGAAAGAGAAGAGGCGTATCGGCCTCTACGTCTTGGTGGGGTGCCTCGCGGGCGCGCTCCTCGTCGCGGCGGTCATTTCGCTGGTCATGGTCGGGCGCGACAATAGCGGCAAGAAGAGCATGCTCCAGAGCGCCGATGAGGTCATCAAGGGTGTCACCGGCCTGACGAAATCCGGCTCAGCAGACGGCGACAATTCGAAGCCGCAGAAACACACACTGCCCGCTCCGGCCCACTCGACTGGCGAGCCCGTGCGGTCGGGGACGTTCACAGTCGACGTCGACGGCTCAGAGTTCTCGGAGGGGGAGAGCATCCAGCGGCCCGCGGAGGGCCGGAGGTTCCTGGTCGTCGACGTGGCGGTGAAGAACGAAGGGGCCCGGGCCGCCGACGTTTCCTCCATGCTCCAGATGGTCGCGGTGGACGGCGCGGGCAACCAGTACGGCACCAGCCTCTACTTCCCATCACCCCGTTATCCGGACGGAACCATACAACCGGGCGGCACCGCGAAAGGCAAAGTGGCGTTCGAAGTCCCGGCGCATCGGAAGGATTTCTACTTCGTCTTCGACCCGGGCGTCCTGACAGACGCCGGGGAAGTCGGAGTAAGGTTGTACTAGGGGGACGGCAGGAGTTCTCCCGGTTGCCGTGTATACTGCTTTGAAGGCGTCGGCTGAGAACGGAGGAGGGCCATGGGAAGGCTGTTTGAAGACATCACCGAGACGATAGGCGGCACACCTCTGGTGAGGTTGCGCAGGGTGAGCGAAGGCGCGGGCGCGCGAATCTATGGCAAGCTCGAGTCATTCAACCCGCTGGCCAGCGTCAAGGACCGCATCGGCGTCGCGATGATCGAGGACGCGGAGAGAGACGGCCTGCTCGACGCCGGCGTGACCGTGGTCGAGCCGACCAGCGGCAACACGGGGATCGGCCTCGCGTTCGCGTGCGCTTCAAGGGGCTACAAGCTGATCCTCACCATGCCCGAGACGATGAGCGTCGAGCGCAGGCAGTTGCTGGCCGTCCTGGGCGCCGAGGTCGTGCTGACCCCGGGCAAGGACGGCATGCGCGGGGCGGTGGCGAGGGCGGAAGAGGTCGCGGCCTCACTGCCCCGGAGTTTTGTCCCGAACCAGTTCCAGAATCCCGCCAACCCTCGCGTCCACCGGGAGACCACGGCTAAAGAGATCTGGGATGACACGGACGGCGAGGTGGACATACTCGTCGCCGGGGTCGGTACCGGCGGCACGATAACCGGCTGCGCCGAAGTCCTCAAGGACAGGAAGCCCGCGGTCAGGATAATCGGGCTCGAGCCCGCCGGCTCGCCGGTGCTTTCCGGAGGCCAGCCGGGCCCCCACAAGATACAGGGGATCGGCGCGGGCTTCGTGCCGGAGGTGCTGCGCCGCGACCTCATAGACGAAGTGATTCAGGTGAAGGACGAAGATGCCGGTGAGACGACCAGGAAGCTCGCCGTTTGGGAAGGGATACTGGCGGGCATCTCGTCAGGGGCGGCCGCCTGGGCCGCGGTCGAAGTGGCGAAGAGGCCCGATAACCAGGGCAAACTGATCGTCGCTGTGCTGCCGGATACGGGCGAGCGCTACCTTTCGACCTGGGTTTTCACCGACGCATATGACAGCTTGAGGGTCTGACGAAGGCTAACGCTTCGCGCCCGGCCTGAGCGCGAGCGAGCGCCGGACCATCTCGCGCGCCTCGTTCGCTTTTTCCTTGATGGGGATCTTCTCCGCGGAGAGGCCGCTGATCTCGCTGATGCGCTCGACGAGGCCCATGACCCCGTAGGCGGCGATGTCCGGGTTGACCTTCCTGATCTTCCCCTCTTTGATCCCGCGCTCGACCGCGATCATCGCGCCGGCGTGCACATTGGAATATATCTGACGAAACTTCTCCTGGATGGAACTGTCGGTGGAGCCGATCTCGAGGAAGTACATGAGGTAGATGGGGCCGTGTTTCTCGAGCAGCACCAGCGCCGGCTCGATGCACTGCAGCAGGGCGTCCAGGCCGTCGGGCGCGTCGCGCAGTATCGTCGTGAAAGTGCCCGTGATCTCGTGTGAGATGTCATCCAGTATCGCGAGCATGATGGCGCGCTTGTTGTTGAAGTACCAGTAGATGGTGCCCTTGGCGATGCCCGCGGCCTGGGCAAGATCGGCTATGGTGGTGGCGTAATAGCCTTTCTCCGCGAAGACCCTCGCGGCGACCCCCATGATGTGCTTGCGCCTGTCGAGGGCGCGCCGGCTGCCGGCGGCGGTGCCTGTCGCGCCGGAGAAATCCTCGGGAGGAAACCCCTCGGGCCACGAGAACTGCCCCTGCTCCAGTAGCTCCTTGATCTCATCCAGTTTCAGCCCTTTCTCGCGCTGGAGGATCTTGATGGAGTTGACCATGTCGACGTAGCCGGGGTCGTAGTATGCCATGTTGGGCGCGGTCTTGAGAGGCGGGGGAAGGAGCCCTTCACGCACGTAGTAGTTGATGGCGGAGGTCGAGATGCCTGTTCTCCTGGACAGCTCTCCGATGCGGAGAAGCTTGCGCGTGCCTGTGTTAACCATGTTCCTCCCCTATGTTCGAAGTATAAAGTTACGTCAACCACGGGTCAAATATGCGCTTGCCGCGTCAGAGGGAATGACCGGATGCGGGGTCCAGGCCCTCAGAGGTCAGTGCGTCCTGTGCGAGTGGAAACCAAATGTGTCAGAATTACTTGGATTTTCTTGTCCCGACATATCCGACCATTGCGGGGAGAGTTCTTGAAGTTCACGAGGAGCCTGAAAGGCAGACTCACCATAACCGCGGCCGTCGCCATCGTCTTTACCGGTACCGTCGTGCTCCTTTTCAGCTACTTCATGGCGCGCTCGGTGTTGCGCGAGCAGGTGTTCAAGTCGATGGACGGCGTCGTCTCGCGAACTCGCCGCGAGGTCGAGATAACGCTCGGCGACATGAACGCGGAAGCCGCCGCCCTGGTGGCACGGCCGCAACTGGCGCAGGACCTCGACCAATACCTGGCGGGGGCTCCCGGGGGACAGGCACTGGTGACGGAACTGGACGGCATCCTGAGCTCGGCGATTCCCACCTCCGGTTCTGTGAAAGGCCTTGCGCTTACGTCGACCGACGGGACAGTCGTCGCGTTCGCGGGGTCGCCCGATCTGCAGAGTGGCACGCCGAAGCTTCCCTCCGGCGCACTGGCCAATATCAAGCCGCGCCACCCGATTACGACTTTCAGCCTGGACGGCAATGGCATGGTCATCACGGAGGCCCTCCCGGTCACCCGGCCGGGCACCGAGCAGCTCATCGGCGCCATGGTCATTCAGAGCAGGTCGACCGAACTCGAGAGCGAGCTCTCCGACACATCCGGGCTGGGCACCTCAGGGCGCATCCTGCTCTCGGACTTTGTGGCCGGCAAAGTGTCAGTTCTGTCTTTCAGGGATATCGTGAGGACTTCGACGGGGGTCGCATCCAGGACCCGGGGCAGCCTGCTGCGCCTGCCGCTCAACTCGGACCTGCCGCCCGTGAAGGCCGCGAGGGGGGAGAAGGGCGAGGGTGAGGCGAGCGGATTGCTCGGGAAAGTGGTCGCTTCGTATGACTTCATTCCCGGCCCGGCGTGGGGGGTCACCGCCACCACTGACGCCACCGAGGCGTTCTCACCGATCTACAGGCTTCGCAACGTCAGCATCACCGTCATCGTGGTCCTTCTCATCGGCGGCCTCCTGCTCGCTTACCTGATCGCGCGCTCGATCTCGCGTCCGCTGACGGAGCTCCGGGACGGCGTGAAGGCGCTGGCGGGCGGAGACCTCTCGACCCGGGTCACCATCAGCGACGGGATCGAGGTCACATCACTCGCGAACGAGTTCAACAAGATGGCCGGCAGGTTGAACGACCTCTACGAGACGCTCGAGCGAAAAGTTGAAGAGAGGACCATCGAGCTGCAGGAGGCGAACGCGCGGCTCAAGGAGCTCGACGACCTCAAGAGCGAGTTCGTCTCGATGGCGTCGCACGAGCTGCGGTCGCCCATGGCTTCCATGAAGATGGGGGTCTCCACGGTGCTGCGCGAGATGGTGGGGCCGCTGAACGACGACCAGAAACAGATGCTGGACATCGCCGAGCGCAACATCGACAGGCTGACCAACCTCACCTCCGAGCTGTTGGACCTCACCCAGATCGAGGCCGGGCAACTGGACATCGACCTGCGGGATTGCGACCTCTTTGAGCTCACCCGCGAGGTCGTCGAGGCCGACCAGCCGCTTGCCAGGGACAAGGGCCTGGGCCTCCAGGTGGTGTCAAAGGATGGCCCGGTGGTGGTCAGGTGCGACCGTGACCGGATCTACCAGGTCATCCAGAACATCGTCGGCAACTCGCTGAAGTTCACAGAAAACGGGTGGGTCCGCGTGTCGGTCGACGGGGTGGCCGGCGGCGGCCGCGTGTGCATAGAGGACACCGGCCCGGGCATCCCGGCGGACTCCATCGGCACCATATTCGAGAAGTGGTCCAGGGCCCATTCGGAGACCCGCTCGGAGATGAGGGGCACGGGGTTGGGTCTCGCGATATGTAAGGGTATTATAGAGGCGCACGGCGGGGATATCTCGCTGGAAAGCGCGCCTGCCAGGGGCACAACAGTCTGTTTTACACTCCCGACAAGAGGTCCTGATGCGCGAGAAGAAGACGATACTGATAGTTGATGACAACGAGGACATCATCACCACCTACCGCGTGGTACTGGACCGCATGGGGTACGGGGTGGTCGTCGTCAAGGACGGCCTCGAGGTCCTGGACGTGATCGAGAAAGTGAAGCCGGACCTCGTCCTGCTCGACGTCCTGCTTCCAGGGCTGTCCGGCAGCGAGATCTGCAAGTCGATCAAGGAGACTGCGCAGACGCGCGACATCCCGGTCGTCGCGATCACCGCGAGCGTGTCCGCGGACACCCGCAAGAGGATGAAAGAGGTCGGCGCCGACGAGTTCCTGCTCAAGCCGATAGACGTCTCTGACCTGAACCGGGTCATCAAGCAGTTCATCAAGTAGAAAACGTCGTTCGTTTTACACCTCCATTTCCACTTGTGACTGCCACTGCTGCAATCGACAACCGGCTCCGCTGAGGATAAGATTCTTCTGGACAAATCGGCCCCTCTGACGGCGCACGGCGCCCGGCGCCCGCGTCGCAGGAAGAAAGGAGTACCGATGGTAGAAGAGCTTACCGACGAAGAGCTCCGGAAGAAGGCGGAGAGGCGGGTCAAGCAGAAGGTCCAGCTCCTCTACAGCATCGGGATCTGGATAGCGATAAGCATCTTCATGTTCGTGATCTGGTACCTAAACCCACCGACGGCTACCAGTGGTTCTGGTGGGTGGTCGGTGGGATGGGGTTTGCGGTCATGATACAGGTCGTCGGATACTTCAGTGGCAGAAAGGGCGAGGCCGCCCGCGACCGAATGATCGACAAAGAAATGGAGCGCATGAAGAAATGAAGAACGGGGGTCAGGCACTTTTTCCCCGTTTTTTTCACTTCAAGTAGCCTGAACGACCGGCTCGCATGCGGGCATCGGCTTGACGGCCGGACCCGCACAGGAGAGAGGGGGCAATCGTGGCAAGGATCACCGGCGGAGAGCTTCTTGTAAAGTGTCTGGTCAACGAGGGCGTGACGAAGGTCTTCGGGATCCCTGGAGGACAGCTCACGACCTTCATCGATGCCATCGTGACGGCAGGCAGGCCCGAGGGCCTCGACTACTACATGACGCGGCACGAGTCCGCGGCCGCGAACATGGCTGACGCCTGGGTGCGGACCACCGGCAGCCCCGCTGTGTGCTCGGGCACCGTAGGGCCGGGCGCTTCGAACATGATCGCCGGGATGGAAGTCGCCATGGCGGACCATATCCCCATCCTCGCCGTGACCCCGCAGATACACACCAACCGCTCCTACCCGTTCAGGGGTTCCACGCAGCAGCTCGACCAGATCGCGCTCTTCGGGCCCGTCACGAAGTGGAACGCCCTGGTGAACCGCTGGGACCGGATACCCGAACTGGTCGCCCGCGCCATGAGGGAGGCGTTTTCCGGCAAGCCCGGGCCGGTCCACCTGGACATCCCGGTGGACGTCCTCTTCGAGACGGGTGAGGAGGGCAGCGTCCGCATCGCCCCGCCCTCGAGGAGCAGGAGCACGGGACGCACGCAGGGCGACCCCGAGCTGGTCGAGAAGGCCGCCCGGATGCTCGCTTCCTCGGAGCGCCCGATGATACACCCTGGCAACGGGGTGCAGGCTTCAGGCGGCTGGGACGAACTGCGCGAGCTCGCGGAGTACCTGTATTGCCCGGTGACTCCGACCGTAAGCGCCCGGGGCGTCATGTCCGAGGCGAACCCGCTCTGCATGATGCCGGTCGGTGGAGGGTACCTCACCGCCGCGGCGGGCGCGGACGTCGTCCTAGCAGTCGGTTGCACTTTTTCCGAGCTGGACATGTGGGGCCAGCCGCCCTTCTGGGCTCCCGGCGAAGCGCAGAAGGTCATCCAGGTCGACATCGACGCGGCATCCATCGGCCTCAACCGCGAGGTCGACGTCGGAATAGTCGGAGACGCGAAGGCCGTCCTGGGGCAACTGCTCGAGGCGCTCTCCGGTGGCCTTGCCACCAGGGCCGAATCGCGCGAGTTCACCACAACTGTGCAGACGGTCGAGCAGCAGGCGACGGCCGGCATCGCCATGATGGCGGCGACAGACCAGGTGCCTATACATCCGCTTCGGCTGGTCAAGGAGATGACCGACTTCTTCGGGGAGGAAGGCATCCTGGCCGTCGACGGTGGCAACATCGGGCTCTGGGGCGCGATGGCCACAAAGGTCTACAAACCACGCTCTTACCTGTGGCCGGCCGGCTCGGGCCACCTGGGCACCGGCCTGCCCATGGCGCTCGGCGCGAAGATGGCGGCGCCGGACCGTCCGGTCTACATCCTGCACGGTGACGGGGCTTTCCTTTTCTCGGTGGCCGAACTGGAGACAGCGGCCAGGCTCAACCTGCCGGTCATAGACGTCGTCGCGAACGACCGCTCCTTCGGCATGATCAAGGGAGGGCAGGAGATCGCCTGCGACCAGAGGTACTGCGGCGTCGACTTCACCGACATCAGGCTCGACAAGATCGCAGAGGCCATGGGATGCCTGGGCATCAGGGTCACCAAGCCCGACGAGATAAAGCCGGCGCTCGAACAGGCTGTGTCGTCGGGAAGGCCCGCCGTCCTGGACGTCGTGCTGGATTGCGCGGCAAACATGCTGCCGCCGACGCTGGGCCTGATCTCCTCCCTATGGCTTCAGGGGTGCGAGGGTATTCCCGCTCCCGGTCAGATGTAACGCAAAATAGGGACAGGCACCTTTTTGCACGCGTGCAAAATAAGGGTCTGACCCCTATTTTGCACCTCAAAACGAAGGGAACCGTGCCATGACGAAAGCGAAAGACACCGAGACCCGCTGGTGGGGATGGGGCGACATCAACAAGACCTATCCGGTGGAGGAGAGGCCGACCTACATCCCGTTCCTCGAGGACAAGCTCGGTATAAAGGTCGACAAGGTCCGCATCCCCGACCCGGAGCTCGACGAGGTCAAGCTCCGCAAGACCAGGCTGAAGACGGAGAAGGTCTCGGCGCTCGAGGCGATCGTCGGCAAGGAGAACGTCGACACCACCAAGCGCGACCGCGTCTATCACGCCCTGGGCAAGAGCTATCGCGACCTGCTGCGCGCGCGCCTGGGCGACATCCCGAACCCCCCGGACGCCGTGGTTTACCCGGCGAACGAGGACGAGATCGCCGCTGTCCTCAAGCTCGCCGAGGGCGAGGGATACGCGGTGATTCCGTTCTGCGGCGGCTCGAGCGTGGTCGGCGGGATAGAGCCTTTCGACAACGGCTTCTCCGCTTCCATCACGGTCGACCTCCGGCGGATGGACAAGCTGCTCCACGTGAGCCCCGAGAGCCGGACAGCGAGCTTCGAGGCGGGCATCTGGGGCCCCGAGCTGGAGGACGAACTCAAGAGCCGCGGGCTCTACCTGGGGCACGCCCCCGAGTCGTTCCTCTTCAGCGGCCTCGGCGGTTGGATAGCGAGCCGGTCCGCGGGACGGCAATCCACGGGCTACGGCAAGATCGAGGACATGGTGGAGTCGGTGCGCATGGTGACGCCGAGCGGGGTCATCGAGACTCGCGACGTACCGGCCTGTGCGACAGGTCCCGACCTGAACAGGCTGATCTCCGGCTCCGAGGGGACCCTAGGAATAATCACCCGGGCGACCATGAAGGTCCGTCCGCTGCCCCAGGTCTATGACTACAGGGGCCTCATCTTCAAAGAGTTCGAGGGAGGAGTGCAGGCGATCCGCGAGATGCTGCAGCACGGCGTCATCCCCGAGACCATCCGCATCAGCGACGCCGAGGAGAGCGCGTTCGCGATGCGCGTGCGCAAGCCGTCGAGCAGCGCTGCCAAGGAGCAGGCCATGCAGACCGCCCTCAAAGGGCTTGCCGCGCTCGGCTATTCTTTCGAGACCGGGGCGTTCTCTATCCTCGGGTGTGAAGGCAAGAAGGTCGAGGTCTCGGGCCGCATGAAGCGAATCCAGTCCATCTGCCGCAAGAACGGCGCCGTCCCACTTGGCAAGAGCGCCGGCGGCGAGTGGTACCACGGGCGCTACGACCACCCGTACCTGCGCGACATCATGTTCGGCTGGGGGGTCATGACCGACACGCTCGAGACGGCCACGACCTGGGACAACATCATGAACCTGTACCGAACCACCAAGGACGCGATCCGGCAGGCCCTCGCCGATTACGACTCCAAGGGGATCGTCACCTGCCACCTCTCCCACTCTTACGTGACCGGCTCCAGCCTCTACTTCATCTTCCTCGGGAAGATCGCCGAGGGCCGGGAGATCGAGCAGTGGGAGCACATAAAAAAACTCGCGGGCGACAACATCCTCGCCAACGGCGGCACCATCACCCACCACCACGGTGTAGGTTACGAGCACGCCCCGTGGTTCGTGCAGGAGTACGGCCCGCAGGGCATGGAGGCCCTGCGCGGGCTCAAGAAGTCACTGGACCCCAAGGGCATCATGAACCCGGGTAAGCTCGGCCTGTAACAAAGTGTAAAAAAGGTGCCAGGCACCTTTTTTACACTACGTCTCCCTCCCCTTGAGGGGGGAGGGCAGGGTGGGGGTGCTCAAGGAGATATCCATGCCATCAGGTGAAATCCGCTTCCTCGCAGGCGAGCACGGTGCGAGGTTCCCCGACTGCAACTGCCTGTTCATCGACGACGACGTAGCGACCGTAGTGGACCCGGCTACCCGCCGCGACGACCTCGAGTGTATCCAGCGTGAGAGGGGCGTTGGCCTCGTCATCGACACGCACTACCACGTTGACCACACGCGGTATAACAGCCTTTTCCCGGACGCGGACATCGCCGCCCATCCCGCGGACGCGCCCGCGATCCAGTCGCTGGAAGCGATGGCTCACATGGTCGGCATAGAGGACAAGCCGTGGCTGCCGGTATGGATGACCGTGATGCGGGAGAGATGGGGCTATACGCCATGCCCCGTCACCAGGCTCGTGTCCGACGGCGAAGAGGTGAGCCTCGGCAAGAACACGGTCAGGTTCGTGCATGTGCCGGGACACACGCCTGGCAACATGTGCCTTCACTTCCTCGAGAAGAACGCCGTCTACCTCGCCGACATCGACCTCACACCGTTCGGTCCCTGGTACGGTAACAGGTACTCGGACATCGACGCGTTCCTCGCCTCGATCGAGAAGGTGAAGACCTTGCGCGCGGACACCTGGTACACGGCGCACGGGGACGGCATCATCGAGGGCGATATCGACGACCGGCTGGACGCGTTCGCGGCGGTCATCGCGGACCGCGACCGGCGCCTCCTCGAGTTCCTCTCCGAGCCGCGCACCGACTCGCAGATCGTCGACGCGACTATCATCTACGGCAAGCGCTGGGACCCGCCCGAGATGTTCGAGTACTTCGAAGGACTGATGGCTGGCAAGCACCTGGCACGCCTCGAGCGCGCGGGGAAGCTTGTGAGGGTTGGTGACGCTTGGCGGCTGGCATGAGCGGCGGACAGGCGTCAACAGTCTGCCGTGCGCAACCAATCGATGCCTTCGCGCATTTATAATAGGGTGCGAGGCGCGGCGATTGGAACCATTTGACCACACCCGGGCATGAACTCGAGAAACATGTAGCACACGACAAGGAGGCTTTCGCGCTCCTCTACGAGGAGAACTACCTCCGGGTTTTCAACTACATCCTGTCCAGCGTCGCTGAGGTCGAGACTGCGCTGGACCTGACCTCGGAGACCTTCTTCAAAGCACTTCGAGCTCTGCCACGGTACCGGTACACGGGTTAGGTCGAGACAAAGATCATCGATGATGCGCGCTCGCGGGTCGCGGATGGGGACGGGCTGCTCGTCGAGCGAACGAGTATCTAGTCCTCTCGAGGCAGCACGTCGCCGGCCGTGAACTCCCTGTTGATCTCAGGAACGTAGTACGCGCACTCCGGCGCCAGCTTCTCCACCATCGCCTTGAACGGCAGCAGTTCCACCCACTGGCTTACCGGCGGGAAGAAATCGTCGAAGTGCTGCGGGATGACCGCGCGGGGCCGGATGGTCGCGGTCAGGTAGGCGGCGCGAGTGCAGATCCGCGAATGTCCCTGAAGGGGAAGCATGAGGATGTCAACGCTCGGCATCTCGAGGAACTCCACCTCGTGCGGCTTGAGCCCCAGGCTGCCCATGTGGATGACCGTGACGTCGCCGAAGTCGAACCAGTAGATCAGTGCCGGGCCCGAAGGCATCCCCCTCATGTCCTTGAGGAGTCCCACGTTGCTCAGCCGCAGCACGCGGGGCGCCGTCCGCATTATCAGGCGGGCGTCGAAGATGATGTGGTTGCTCGGAAAGACCTCTATTTTGAAATCGTCGAACGGGAGGGTGTCGTCGCCGGCGAGCCGGCGGATCCGCCGGGTTGGCACTCCCTTACGCTCCAGGGTGTCCGCCGCGATACTCGAGCAGTAGACGTCGGCGCCCGAAGCCTCAACGATAGCCGGCACGTCCGCGAGGTGGTCGAAGTGCCCGTGCGTGATGAAGATCTCTTCTGCGTCCGACACGTCAGCTACCCGCAGCGGCTGTACCGGGCGCGCGTTCTGTGCCCTTGAGTCCAGGAAAGGATCGATCAGCAGCACCCTGCCGTTGTGCACTATCTTTAAGCCTGCTGTCCCGAGCCATTGAAAGGTGGTCTGCGTTTTCAAGCTCACTCCTGATAAATCCCGCGCTGCATTCAAGCGGTCAACCGTCTGCCATCCGACTGTTCGACAAAGCGTCGCTCGCGCCCTTCGCAATGCGTGATTCCCGGCCCCGGGCGTGTTCCGCTCCCGCCCCGAAGCATGATGTTTGTCATTTTTCTAGTTGTGCGGTAGGGTTAATATACTTGCAGGACGAACTGCACTGGCAGGAGGGTATATACATGGAAAAGAAGCAAGTCGAAGATGTCCTGGCGAAAGTCAGGCCCATGCTTCAAAGAGACGGCGGAGACGTTGAGCTGGTAGAGGTGGAGGACGGCGTCGTCAAGGTCCGCCTGGTCGGTGCCTGTGGGGGTTGCCCGATGGCCACCCTTACCCTTAAGAGGGGCATCGAAGCCAAGCTCAGGGAAGAGATCCCCGATATCAAAGAAGTCGTGTCGGTCTGATTCGACCAGGGAAATAAGCCAGGGGTGGCCCGCAAGCCACCCCTGTTTTTTATTCCGTTATAATCAAAAGGCAATAAAGGGGTCAGACCCCTGTTTTGCAGGTCGATGCATGAGAGGTGAACATGCCCGTTGCAGGTGTTGATATAGGTTCTCTGACCGCCAAGGCGGTTGTCCTGGAAGGTACCGAGATGCTCGGCAACTCGCTCGTCCTCACGGGACACAACAGCAGGCTCGCCGGGCGCGAAGCCCTCGAGAAGGCGCTTGAAGACGCCGGGCTCGAGGAGGCCTCCCTCGACCTCATGATCGCGACGGGCTACGGGAGACATGCCGCAGACTTCGCAGGCGAGAAAGTGACCGAGATCACCTGCCACGCGCGCGGAGCCCACTTCGCGCGGCCGGAGGCCCGGACGGTAATCGACCTCGGCGGCCAGGACTCCAAGGCGATAGCCGTCGACGAGAATGGGAAAGTGCGCGACTTCGTGATGAACGACAAGTGCTCCGCCGGCACGGGGCGGTTTCTCGAGGTGATGGCCGCGGCCCTCGGGATAGAGCTCGACGACCTCGGGCGCATCTCGCTCGAGTCCGAGTCCCCCGCGTCCATAAGCAGCACCTGCACGGTGTTCGCGGAGAGCGAGGTCGTGTCCCGGGTCGCCGAAGGCGTCAGCAAGGTCGACATCGTGGCCGGCATCCACCAGGCGATAGCCTCGCGGATCTATGCCATGACGGTCCGCATCCCCGTCGAGGAGCGCGTCATCATGACCGGCGGCGTCGCGCGCAACCAGGGCGTGGTGAGCGCCCTCGAGAAGAAGTTCAAGACCGAGATCATCGTGCCGGAGATGCCGCAGCACATGGGCGCGCTGGGCGCCGCGCTGATTGCGGTGGAGCGAGTAAGGAGCCTCGGCTCGGGGGCGTGATGGAGAAGCTCTGGCTTGCCGCCTACGACGACGATGTCCCCGCTTCCATAGACTACCCGGAGGTGCCCGTCCACCAGCCGTTTCTGGACGCCGCCTCGCGATACCCGTCAGTGACCGCGCTCATCGACCGGGGAGAGCCGGTCGCCTACCGGGAGCTTGCCGAACGCGTGTCCTCGTTCTCGCGGGCGCTGGCGGCACGGGGCGTCGGCAAGGGGGCGGGCGTCGGCATCTTCCTTCCCAACATCGTCGAGATGGTGGTCTCTTACTACGCGATCATCGCGACGGGCGCCACGGCGGTGATGCTGAGCCCGACGCTGGTCGCTCGCGAGTTCGAGCAGATGATCGAGGACGCGGGCTTCAAGACTCTCATCACCACTCCAGAGTTGATGACAGCGGTGACGGATGCTCACGCGCTGGAGGCCGTCGTGGTTGTTCGAGACGACCCGAGTGGCGAAGAGCAAGCGGAAGACCTCGGGCAGCGCATGGTCTCGTTCGATTCAATGGCCCGGGAGGGCGGTGCGGAGTTTGCGGCACCGGCGATCGACCCCCGCCAGGACACCGCCGTCCTGATCTACACCGGCGGGACGACCGGGCTGCCGAAAGCGGTCGTGCTCACACACTACTCGGTGGTCGCGAACGCGATGCAATTGGGCGCCTGGGTAGGTCTCCAGAAGGGCTACCCTGCGATAGCGGCCCTGCCGCTCTTTCACTCTTACGGAATGAGCACCGGCATCAACGCGGCCCTCTACCACGGAGCGACATCCGTACTGTCGCGCGGCGAGGGCGCGGACGAGCTGCTTGAGGACATCCAGCGGTACCGGGTGCGCTTGCTGGTCGGAGTACCATCGACCCTCGACGAGCTCGTCAACCACCCGGGCATCGAGAAGGCCGACCTCTCTTCGCTCGAGCACTGCTTCGTGGGTGCCGCGCCGCTCCCGGGGACCATCCGAAGGCGGTTCAACAGCCTGACACCGGCGCGGCTGCTGGAGGGGTACGGGCTCACCGAAGCGGTCACCGCCCAATCCGCGAACCCGGCGCACGGCGTCAGCAAGCCCGGCTCCATCGGCGTCCCGTTCCCTGACGTCGAGTTCAAGATTGTCGACCTCGAGACCGGCCTCAAGGAGCTGCCGCCCGAGAAGGCGGGCGAGCTCGTCATCAAGAGCCCTTGCGTCATGAAAGGCTACCTCAACCGGCCCAGGGACACGGCCAGGGCGCTGCGGGGCGGCTGGCTCTTCACCGGTGATATCGCGTGGGTCGATACCGACGGGTACTTCTTCGTCATCGACCGCAAGAAAGAGATGATCACCACGGGCGTATTCAAGGCATACCCTGCCGAGGTAGAAGCGGTCATCAACAGCAACCCGAATGTGAAGGAGTCCGCGGTGGTCGGGCTCTTCGATGACTTCCGCGGCCACAGCCTCAAGGCGTTCGTGGTGCTCAAACCGGGCGAGCGGTTGACAGAGCGGGAGCTCCTGGACTTCCTCCACGAGAACCTCTCCAGCCACAAGGTGCCGCGGGTGATAGAGTTTCGTGACGAGTTGCCGAAGAACGCCGTGGGTAAGATACTACGCTCAGAACTCGAATAGAGAACGCGCCACAGGGGCCAGGCACCTGGGGTGAATTTGAGAGGAGAAGAAATGCCTTCTGGAGCCCTCGACAGATTGATGAAGCTGCGCGACGACCCATACGCCATGGCGCGCTCGTGGAAGGAGCGCACGGGCTCCAAGGTCCTCGGCTTCTTCTGCTGCTACGCGCCCGAGGAGATGATGCACGCCGCCGGGGCGCTGCCGGTCCGCATCACCGGCGAGAACCGGGACATCTCGAAGAGCGCCGCCCACCTGCAGTCATACTGCTGCTCGCTAGCTCGCACCGGGCTCGACATGGCGCTGGACGGTACCCTTTCTTTCCTCGACGGCACCGTCTTCGTCCACACCTGCGACACCATGCAGCGGCTGTCCGACATCTGGCGCCTGAACGCGGGCTTCGCGGTCCACGCGGATATCATCATCCCGGTCCGCTTCGAGACGGATTCCGCGTGGGCGTACATGATCGCCGAGCTCTCGTCGTTCAAGGAGAAGCTGTCCGAGTTCCTCGGGCCCATCGACGACGCCGCGATCATCGAGAGCATCAGACTATACAACAAGAACCGCGCCCTTCTCTCCGAGGTCTACGACCTGCGCCGCGCGAACCCGGAGGTGCTGCCCTACGACCAGGCGCTCTGGATAGTGGCATCGAGCGCACTGATGGAGAAGAGCGAGCACAACGCGCTGGTCGAAGAGATACTGTCGGACTTGAAAGAAGCGCCCTCGCCCGCGACTGATGACCGCGTGCCCCTCTTCGGCATCGGGTCGGTGATGGACCAGTGGGAGTTCCTGAAAATGGTGGAGGAGTCCGGTGCAACCTTCATCGACGACGACTTCTGCGACGGCCGGCGCTATTTCGATACTCTCGCAAGAGAGGACCTGCCGCCTGTCGAGGCCATCGCGCACCGCCTGTGGGACCGCAAGACCTGCCCGTGCAAGCACGCGCCGTCGAAGGAGCGCGCGAAGTGCATCGTTGAGGAAGCAAAGGCGTCGGGCGCAAAGGGCGCGATCTTCTTCCAGTTCAAGTTCTGCGAGCCGCACGCCTTCGACTACCCGCACGTGAAGAAGGCGCTCGACGCGGCTCAGATACCATCTCTCAACCTCGAGATCGAACAGGGCTCCGTTTCGATCGAACAGATGCGCACGCGCGTGAGTGCGCTCGTCGAGACCATAAAGTCATAAGGGGGACCAACCTTGAGCGCTGACGAAATCGTAAAGCCGCCGAAGATCGCTGCCACCGAGCAGATGAAGCAGCTCATAACCAACTACTACATCGAGGCGAAGACGACAAAGGAGAAGCCGATCTGCTGGATCACGAGCGGGGGGCCCGTCGAGTTCCTCATCGCGATGGGCGTGATCCCGGTCTATCCCGAGAACCATGGGGCCATGTGCGGCGCCGCGAAGATCGCCCCCGGCCTCGCGGAGGTCGCCGAGGGGATGGGCTTCTCGCCTGACCTGTGCTCGTACGCGCGCCTGGATATCGGCGGCGCCGTGACACAGGGCGGAGCGATCCCGGGTGGCCTTCCGAAGCCCGATTTCCTGCTTTGCTGCAACAACATCTGCGGCACGGTGATGAAGTGGTACGAGGAGCTCTCGCGCATTTTCGACGTGCCCATGTTCCTGATGGACACGCCGTTCATCCACGGGAGCAAGCCCGAGCACGCCACGGAGTACGTCCGGCAGCAGTGCGTCGAGCTCATCGCGTTCCTCGAGGAGCAGACGGGGAAGAAGTGGTCGGACGACCGGTTCACCGAGGTCGCGCTGCTCTCAGTGCAGGGCGTGGACCTGTGGAAGGAAGTGCTGAAGACCGCGGAGAGCAGGCCATCGCCTTTCACGTGCTTCGATGCCTTCATCCACATGGCGCCCATCGTCACGCTGCGCGGGACCCAGGAGGTCGTGGACTACTACACCCTGCTGCGCGACGAGATGCGCGAGCGGGTGGCCAATGGAATAGGCGCGGTTGCCAACGAGAAGTACCGGCTGATCTGGGACAACATCCCGATATGGTACGAGATGAGGAACCTGAGCAACCTGTTCGCCAGCAACAACGCCTGCCTGGTCGCGGACACCTACACCACCGCGTGGGCGGTCGACATCAGGATAGAGGACCCGCTCACGAGCATGGCCGACGCGTACACCAAGGTCTACCTGAACATATCAATAGACATCATGCTCGAGCAGCTCATCGGCCTCATCGAGAGGTACTCGGCGGACGGGCTGGTGATGCACTCGAACCGCTCCTGCAAGCCATACTCGCTCGGCCAGTACGACCTGGCGCGCGCGGTCACCGAGAGGACAGGCAAGCCGGCCCTTATCATCGAGGCGGACATGACCGACTCGCGGGTGTACTCGGAGGCACAGGCCCGGGAGCGCGTGGAAGCGTTCATCGAATCTCTCTAAACGAGCGCGTGACCTCTCTGTCCGGTTGAGGAGTGCATAGGTGCAAGAAAAAGGTTTGACCCCTGTTTTGCACGCCGAGCTCGATTCGCTGGTCCTGCCCGAAGAGACCCCCGTGTTCAAGATCGCGGAGCGCCGTGGCGAGACCGTCGCATTTGAGCGCCGCCGCGACATGCTGGACCCGGGCGCGCGGGTCTCCGTCTCGAGCATGGGTGACTCGATACCCGCCAGCGTCGGTGAAGCCCTCGACCGCATCGGCGCCGCCGACATCATCGCGCCGGGGCAGCTCGTTGCCATCAAGGTCAACCTGGGCGGCGGCATCGCCGGCGTCCCCTCATCGTTCAGCGACCCGCTCGTGGTCGAAGGTGTTGTCGACAAGGTGCGCGAGCTCGGTGGCAGGCCATTCGTTTGCGAGGCGAACATGAGGACGCTCACCATGGACCAGGGCCTGCTCTCGCGCCGCGGGCTCTGCCCTCTGCTGGTCCGCAAGGACGTTCCGTTCGTCAACCTCTCGGAGCTCGGCGGCATCGACTTCTACCCGCTCGGCTGGACGCACCCTGTCAACCTGTCCCGTCCGCTGCTGCATCCCGACGTCAGGGTGATCAGCGTGCCGGCGCTCAAGCACCACTGGGAGTGCAGCGTGACGCTGGCCGCCAAGAACATGTACGGCGCCATAGGGGAGAGGCAGAAGAGCCTCTTCCACCGAGGCGGGGCGATCGACGAGACTGTGGCCGCGGCCGCCCGGGCGGTCACGCCCGACATCTCGCTGCTGGCCCATCGCCAGGTCGGAGGGAGGCTCGGCCCGCACTTCTGCATCCCCATCGACTTCGGCTACATCGTCGCCTCGGACAGCATGCTCGCGGCGGACCGCGTCGGCTGCGACTTTATGGGGGTGGACTGGCGGGAGGTGAAGCACATCCAGATCAACTGTGGGGGCCGCGAGATACCTTATGAGCTCGTCGATGGTTCCACCCGGAGCGACCCGCGAACCAGAGAGCGCGTCGCCCGCACCGCCATGTCACGCGCGGAGGTCTGGTTATGGAGGGCCCTGCTCTACCCGCAGTACTTCGTGCCACACAGGACTCAATACAAGCAGATCCCCAGGTTCGAGGCGGTGGGGACGTGGATCAACTGGCTTCTGTTCCACACCAGGGGGGACGCCTGGCCTTCCGAGTGGAGAGCCCGGTGGGAACCGCCGGAGGCCTCGTAGCGCCGGCGTCCCGCCGGCAACACTGCTCGCCTATTCCGCGGGCTTGCGCGCCAGGATGATCTTTACCCCGAACTGCTCGGGTGGCACCGGGCGCACCTCCACGTCCTCGAAACCTGCCTCTTCAAGTACGCCTTTCCAGACGTCGCCGGTCGTCAGGTATTCGCCTTCGTTGCTGATGTCCGCGGGGAGAGTGGCGAGCATGACCTGCATCATCTCGAAGGCGCCGTGGTCCAGGCAGTAGAGAGCGACGCCGACCATCTTGTCCACGATGTCCTTGACCCGGACGGGGTCGTGCGGGTCGCTGTCCACGTCGCAGAACATGTCCGCATATACGAGCACTCCGCCCGGCGCGAGGACGCGCAGCAACTCGGAGCCGCACTGCGACCGCTGCTCGGGGGGGAGGTGATGCAGTGCCAGGTTCGAGAACAAGTAGTCGAAACCGTTGTCGACGGCAGGTATCCCGAGCGCGTCGCCTTCCCTGACCTCGACAGCCTGCCGACCCGCGAAGCGGGCACGGTATTTGTCGCGCATCCCGGCCGACGGATCGACGCCCACGACGTCAATCCTGCAGCCGCCGAACCGCTCGAGCAGGCGCTCGGTCACGGTTCCGGTCCCACAGCCGAGATCGAGCGCGTGGATCCCGTCGGCGTCCTCGACCGCCTCGAGCATCCGCTCGATAGTGTCTATGTACTGGGGGTTCTCTATGAACACCCGGTCGTAGTCTTCGGAGAAGCTGTCCCAGTCGGCCATCGTGCTCCTTTCATCAGCGAAGAAGATTATAACGCAGGCGCCGATGGCGATACCGCCGGCTCGGTGACTCGACCACCCTCTCTGCATTATCATTCATGCATGAACAAGGACCTGCCGATCACTGTGACCGCCGCCATCATCGTTCGGGGAGGGCGGGTACTGATAACCCGTCGCCCTCCGAACGGCAGGCACCCGGGGTCGTGGGAGTTCCCCGGTGGCAAGGTGGAGCCGGGAGAGGAACCGCGCGCATGCCTGGAGCGCGAACTGGATGAGGAGCTCGCCGTCGGCGCGGCTGCCGGCGACCTGCTCGCTCAAGCGCACCACGCCTACCCGGACCTCACCATCGACCTCCTGGCGTTCGAATGCTCGATAACGGCCGGCGAGCCCGCCGACATCGGGTGCGACTCCCACCGGTGGGTGTTACCCGCGGAGCTCAGCCACTACGACCTGCTGCCTCCTGACAGGGCCCTCGCCCGCGAGATCTTCGGCGTCGAATCGTGAACGGCGGCAGGAGAGCGCCGGCGCGCGGCCAAGTCAAAGAAGCGCGAGCAGGGAGGACCATCAGTTGGAAACGAGGGCTTCTTCAGAGTTCAAGACGGCGTGCGTGATCTTCGTGGTGTGCGTGGCGGCCGTCATGTTGGTCGCCGGGTGCCAGCCTTCGACCAAGGCCCTTCTCTCGAAAGCCGACATCCGCGGCACCATCACTAGCGTAGACTATACCGCCAGCGACAAGAACGCGGCTGCCGTCGGCATCATTTTTGTCGAAGGCGACATCGGAAATCTCAAGACAGTGAACAGCGCGAGCATCACCGTGACGACTCAGACCGGCGTCTACCGACTGGTCAACGGCAAGGCGGTCAAGACCGCCTTCGGCGCGCTGGCCGTGGGGCAACAGGCGCAGGTGGCGTTCACGGGTCCCGTGCTGGAGTCCTTTCCCGTCCAGGCGACGGCCCGGGATATCGTCATCCTTGCGAGCCCGAGCGCCGGTCAGGTCAAAGACAAGCACACCGCAGATCTCCTCGCTATCAAAGGAGTGGTGGGTGTGGGAGTCGGAGCCCTGAACGGCAGCCCCTGCATCAAAGTCTTCCTCGAGAACGGCTCCGCGGCGCTCAAAGCGAAGATCCCGAAGACCCTGGACGGTTATCCGGTCGTGACGGAAGTCACAGGTGCGTTCAAGACCCAGTGACGTCGGCGGGGACAAGACCGGAGCGTGCAGCGCGCTAAAACACCGTGATGTATTTGCTCGACGAGCCCCCGGCTGTCTTCACCGTTACCGAGACTCTGCCTTTGACGCCCGGGACTTTGACCACGATGCTGGTGTCTTTCCAGGCTCCGTAGGAGCTCACCCTCGTTGAGCCGAAGTACACGCAGGGCGCGGTGCCCGAGCGCTGCCCGAACCCCTGCCCGATTATGGTGAGGTACCTCCCGACCTGGATGCTGGCCGGAGTGAAGCTCGTAATCTTTGGAACCACCTGGTAGTAGACCGCGTTTGACTTGCCGCTGCCGGTCGTGACGTTGACGGTCGTCTTGCCCCAGGCGCCGGTCGGCACCCGGCAGACGATCTGGGTGTCGGACCAGGAAATGTATCCGCTCGCCGCGACCGCTGTCGACCGGAAGGTGACGCTCGAGCTGCCCCGGGACGCCCCGAGGTTGCGCCCCTTGATCGTGACCTGGCTCCCCAGGAGCCCGCTGCCCGGGCTGATGGTCGTGATGGTGGGAACAGACGCCGCGGCCGTGGTCGTGAACCCTATCGAGTAGGCGTCGGCCACTGACGAGCCCGAATACGGATCGACCTTGAGGTAAAAGGTGCCGGCCCCGGGCGCGCTCAGTGAGACCTTCTCATCGGCGCTGTCCGCGTTTGTCGATGACCCGACCTGCGCCCCCGCGGAGTTGTAGACATAGAGGTCGTAGTCGCATCCGGCCGGGACGGAGGTCAGGTTGGCGGTGAGGCTCGCGCAACCTGCGGGAACGCTCAACCTGTAATAGTCCTGATCGCCACTGCTCCATACGTAGGAGGAGTACGTCACCCCGGCCTGCAGAGGGCCGAAAGCGTCGGCGATGGTGTCGTTCGGCTCGTAACTGTCCCCCGAGCCGGCGGGAGCGGTCACTCCAAAGCCGCCGGCCAGCCTGCCGGAGCCCGTGTCAGGATTGGTGACGACGACGTCCCAGGCCCCCGGCGCGGCACCGGTCAGGTCGACGGAGCAATCAACACGCCCCGAGCTCACGAATGACTCTCCGGTTGCGCCGATGGTCGCGGAACCCGTCCTGGCGAGAGTGACCTGGCACCCGCTCACGAACGCGGAGCCGAGGACGGAGAGCGCCACCGCGCCGGTGTTCTCTCCCGTTGCCGGGCTCGCCGACGACACTGATGGAGTCGACAGCGGGCTCCCGCTAACGGTGAAGGTCACACCGTTGCTCGCTGTCCCTTCCCAGTCGTACACCTTCACCGAACCGGTGGTGGCTCCGGCGGGGACTTTGGCGGTCACCTTCGCGTCGGTGAAAGACACATCTGTGGCTGCCGTCCCGTTGAAGGTCACTTTCGCGTTCCGCCGCAGCGCCCCGAAGTTCTTGCCGTTGATCAGGACCGTGGTCCCGACGCCGCCGCTGCCGGCGCTCAGGCTGCTGATGGAGGGAGTGTCCGGCGAGTTGTCTCCCATGGTCCAGGCTTCCCAGACGTACCGCTTGACGAAGTCATAGGAGAGGTACACGAAGCCGTTGTTGTTCCAGGACGACCCCCAGGAGTTGACCATCTTGAAGCCGCCCTTGTGGTCGGCGTCGGCTCCACCGGGGTTGGCGTTGTCGTCGTAGCCCACGATGCAGACGCCGTGGCCGCCGGCCATGGCGGCGCTCCCGTTGTAATCGTAGTAGGCGCTCTTCGGGTTGCCGCCGTAGTTCGGGAAGTCGTCGTAGACCGGGATGCCCATCACCAGCATCTTGCCGCTCGCGAGCCAGGCCTTGGCGTTATCGAGCGAGTTGGGGGCGGAGAATGGCCCATCGCTGCTCTGGTTCCAGAAGCTGTACCAGCCCGACGGTATCCTGTAAGCCTTCGCGGCCTCCAGTTGAGCGGCGCTCGGCTGGTTCGTCCAGTTGCCCTGGTTGTACGGGAACTCGGCGATGTCGACGTCGCCCTTGGTCTGCAGGAGGTTGAACGCCCCTGTGAACGACGAGCCGTTGTCAGCGCCCCCGTTGATCTGGTTGTAGACGAAGGACGGGCTGAACTGGTCCTGCGTGCTGGTCAGGCTCCAGGCCGCGTGCTCCTGTTTCTCGCTCCAGGTCTTGTAATAGTAGCTGGTCGCCCAGGCGACGCAGCTACCCTGCGAGCCCTGGTTTCCGATGGGGGGCAACTGGCCCGAGAGGTCGACCGATACTCCCAGCCCGAACGTGTTGCTGCCACCCGGAGCCGGGGCGGTCGCGTAGGCAGCCGGCGGAGCGAGGTGGAACCCGAGGTGGTGAGTGCCGTCGCCCTGCTCCGCGGTGGGGCTCGCCAGAAAAGTCCGCAAGTCCGGCGCCGCGGCAGCCCGGGAGACTCCTGCGGCGAGAGGGACGACTGCAGCGCAGACAGCGATAACGAGGATTGAGGCGAGGAGGCGGCGTGGAGGCTCTTGACGAAACCCGCGTCCAATGGCTACAAATGGCCCGAATACGCTATTCGCGGTAGCGCTAATGGTTGATAGACAGGGTGGTATCGCACGTGTTGGAAATGATGGAAAGAGCGTGCCGGCGGGGAGCCGGCTTCTCGTCGGTCACATAAGCGATTGCTCGGACATCTCGACTGCCCGGTCGATCTGCTCCTTGAGCACTGGTGGAAGCCCCTCGATGTCGACGTGCATGAAGCCGCGGACGATGGTGGCTACCGCCTCGTCCTCCGAGAGCCCGCGCGCCATGAGGTACTCGACCTCGTCGCGAGCGATCTTGCCGACGGCCGCCTCGTGGGACATGTCCACGCCCTCGACGAGTCCGTCCAGTTCCGGAACAGCGTAGATCCGGCCGCCGCCCTTGAGGATCATGCCGCGACACTCGAGGTGGCCCTTCACTCCCTCTACCTCGCCGACGAGGAGGCCGCGGGACGTGATGTCGCCACCGGTCGTAATCGCACGGGCTATCATCTCGCAGCGGGCGCCGGGGGCAGACAGCACGGCCCGGGAGCCCACGTCCATGTTTGAGCCGGGCGGCGCGAAGAGCACGGAGTTGAAGCGGGCGGTCGCGCCGGGACCCTCCAGGAACGCACTCGGGAACAGTTGCAGGGACTTCACGGGATGCAGGCACACGTAGTTGTTCAGGAAGACGCCGCCCTCCTCGATGCGGATGCCGCTGCGCGGGCGCACCTCGATGCTCTCCGCCCAGTTGTGGATCATGGAGAAGGTGATCTTCGCGTTCTTCTTCACGTAGAACTCGCTGACCCCGATGTGCAGGCCCGAGAGCTCGGGCGAGTCCGTGGCACACCCCGTGATGATGTGCAGCTCGGAGCCTTCCTCGGCGATGATGATGTTGTGCACGTTCTGGCTGATCGAGGCGGCCTTCAGGTAGAGGCAGGCCTGCACGGGGAAGACGGTTTCACGCCGGGTTGCGCGCGGATGAAGTACCCGTCCTGGAAGTTGAGCTCAGCGCTGGCGGTGTACTTGTCGGCGTCGACCTGCACGACCTTCCAGAGGTATTCTTCGAGCCAGTCATACATCTCGAGGGCCTGGCGCGTGGACTGGACTTCAATGCCCTCCTGCGTGGGCGCCGCGTGGATGACAGACCTGTCGACCTGTATGAACGACCCTGACCTCTCCGCCCCGCTCACGTCCACACCCGCGCTGAGCAGGCGCTCTCGGTCCACCTCGGTGATCTGGTCTAGCGGCTTGGGCTCGTACTCGGGCGCCTCCAGGGTGTACTCATCGAGTGCAACGTCCGGCCCGAACTTCGCCTTCTTCTCCCTTGCTGCCTCCGCCCTCTTCTTTATTTCTGGCACGAGAGGCACCCCTCATAGCCGTGGTCCCTGATGCCCTGCAGTATCTCGTGCGGGTTGCCGGTGCACCAGATGGTCTGGTTGACCAGCACGCAGCCTTTGTCCGCCTCCACGTAGTCGAGGATGTACCCGGAGTGCGTGATGATGAGGCCGGACTTGTGCCTGTTCTTGTGCACGTCCTTCTGGAGAAGCCTCCCGATGGCATTGCCGATGAGGTTGATGTTCACCAGGTCGACGCCGGACTCGGGCTCGTCCAGCAGCACGAGGTCCGGGTCCTGTGCCATCAGTTGCAGCAGCTCGGCGCGCTTGATCTCGCCCCCCGAGAACCCCTGGTTGAGGTCACGGTTCAGGAACTCCTCGAAGTTGAGTTCGCGCGCGAGCTGTTCGATGTCGTGCCCGTTGCGCTCGATGATCTCGAGCATCTCCCTGACCTTCAGCCCCGTGATGGTGGGAGGCCTCTGGAACATGATGCCGATGCCGCGGCTCGCGCGCTCGTTGGTCGGCATGTGCGTGATGTCCTCGCCCTTGAACATGATGCGGCCGCTCAGCACCTCGTAGCTGCCCAGGCCCATTATCGCCATCAGGAGCGAGGTCTTCCCCGAGCCGTTCTCGCCGAACAGCATGCGCGTCTCGCCCTCCTCGATGTGGAGGCTCACGTCCTTGAGCAACACCTTGTCCCCGATGGACACGCTCAGGTTCTCGACTTCAAGCATGGCGGACTCCTCAATATGCTTCAGAGGTCTTGATTATAGCAGGAGGGCATTGCGCCTAGCGCTTGGTGAAGCTCTTCACCATCCACTTCCCCTGGTACTTGGTGAAGGTGAGAGTGATCGTCGAGCCGCCGATGATGAGGGGCACCTCGACGTCGCCGTTCGCGGTCTTATACTCGGGCTCCACGGTCAGGATCCCGTCTGGGACGGCGCCGCAGAAACTGTCGTAGGTTGTCGGGTCCAGGAAACAGGCGCGGCCTTCGGCATCCTTGTAGGTGCGATAGTAACCGACTATGTTGTTGGCGATGTCCTTTGGAGGGAGGCCGCCGCACCCGGCGAGGAGCACGGATATCACCAGCAGGACGATAAGGACGACTGTTGCTCTGGCTCTCATTTGCTTCCCCCAGTCCGTTGCCTTTATCCACGAAAGCCACCACGCACTCTATCATTGCCGGGTCAGCGGCCTCAAACAACTGGCGGGCACCGTGATTATGTCTGAACACGAAACGATGAACAGCGTCAGCCCAGGTCTGATAATCTGGCAGCATGAAAGAGGCATTCGCCGTAGTTGTCGCGTTTGCGGGCTCCTTCTTCACGAACTACAGCACGTACCTGCAGAAGAAGGCTGTCGATACGCTGCCGAGGATGGAGATACGCACCTCGTGGCAGGTCGTGCGGCGGTTCGTCACCAACATTCCCTGGATCTCAGCGATGGCGATGGACGGCTTCGGCACCGCACTCTACCTCGTCGCACTGATATTTCTACCGGTGTCGATAGTAGAGCCGATCCTCACTGCGGGGATAGCGCTTCTCGCCTACCTTGCGATAACTAAGCTGGGGGAGACGCCGAGGAGGGCCGACTATATTGCGATAGCGATGACCGTGCTCGGAGTAGTGTTTCTGGCCGTGAGCCTCGCGGAAGGCGTGCCGAACCTCAAGACCTACCATGCGGTCGAGTTGTGGTTTGTCACTGCAGCGATCCTCGGCGTCGCAATCGCGGTCCCCATAGGCATGAAGTTGCTGGGCAGAGGCAACATCGCAGCTGGCCTCGGTTTTACCGGCGGTCTCCTGATCGGCGTTGCGGGAGTCTACTCACGCCTCCTGATGGGCAACTTTGGAGGCAACTGGTACATCTGGATATTCGCGTGCTTGCTCACGTACCCGACAGGTTTCCTGGTCTTCCAGGCAGGGCTTCAGCGTGGTAAGGCGGTGGTTGTGGCACCCATCTACAACGGTCTGGTGATGTGCGTCCCCGTCGTCGTAGGGATGGTCGCTTTGGAAGAATCGTTGCCCGACAGCTCTCTCCTCGCGGCTCTGCGCATTGCCGCTTTCGCGCTTATCATCTCCGGCACGATCGTCCTTTCGAGGGGTGCCGCGGCTGAGACGCTAGCGAAAGACGACGACTGACGCACTGCGCGGTCAGTAATTCGCTCAGGCTGGCAGACTTCAACGGGCAGAGTGACATAGACTTGGCAAGAACAGGAAACGGATTTTAGTACCAAGGCACAAACAGGGCACACCAGCCCGGCCGATATCGGAGGAGGCAGCCATAATGGCGCAGAGAAAAGGCAAATGTATCAATAAGGCCGCAAAGCGAACGGCGGCAGGCGCAAGGATGGGGCTTTCAGTCATCATCATCTTGAGCTTTGTTCTATTCGTTTCAACAGTTGCGAATGCCGCTTATGTCTGGACGACCACGGGCAGCCCCTCGTCAGGTAGTAATCCCGTAACATGCCTGGCCCTGGACGAAACCCACAATATCCTCTACGCGGGCGCAGATACAGGCCAGGTGTACAGATATCAGTCGGGGGTATGGAGCAGTACCGGCGGGCCGGCCCAGACGAGGATCAACGACATCGAGTATGACCCGGTCAGCAACACAGTTGTAGCAGCTCTGTACGCCAACAGCAGCTTCCAGGTCTGGACCTTCCAGGAGGGTGGCACCTGGACTTTGACCAATGGAGCAGTCGGCAATGACAATCCCACATAACCATGGCCCCCACCGCTTCCTTAAGAGCCCTTGAATCCCGGGGAGACAGTTGAATTAGGGGCTGAGTGAATGCTTTCACGAACGACGCGGGCCAGGTTCGCGAGACTAATGAAATCAGATCTGACCCCAATTATTAGCGGGAGGAAGCCTTGATTGACTTACACGCGAAGGTCTCCATCGTCGATATAGAGCGCGACCTGGCTGGCGCAGTTCAGCGCGTGATGGACGAGCACGGGGTCGCGGACATCATCAAGAACAAGCCGCGTGAGGTGTTCGTCAAGGTAAACGCCATCGACTCCAAGCCTTACTGCTTCACCAGCCTTGACGTCACTGGAGCCGTGCTCGATTACTGCAAGCGGGCGGGCGCGCAGCGGCTCTATCTAATGGAGAACGCGACCCAGGGCAACATCACGCGGCTGGTGTTCCACATCGCCGGCTTCACGAAGCTCGCGCGCGGGAAGGGCGCCACGCCTCTTTACCTCGACGAGGGCAGACAGGCCACTATCACCCTTCCGCACATGGGGTACGAGGTGCGGGTATCCGAGCACGTGAAGCGAATAATCGACGACCGGGACAGCGTCACCTATATCAACGTGCCGAAACTCAAGACCCACTCAATGGCAGTGCTCACCTGCGGGGTGAAGAACCAGTACGGACTTGTCATGCACCAGGACCGCTCCCGTGACCACAACTGGCTCCTGCACCGGAAGCTCGCCGACATCTACAGCGTCATCCGGCCCGATTTCACCCTGGTGGACGGCACGGTAGGGACGATATACGGGCACTACCCGCCGGAGGCTTTACAGAGCAAGTGCCTGGTCCCCTTCAACATCCTGGTCGGCGGCACCGACACCCTGGCGGCGGACGTGGTCTGCGCCAGGATATTCGGATACACGGTTGACGAGGTCAAGCACCTCGCCGAGGCACGGGACATGGGGCTGGGCTGCGGCGACCTGGCCGACATCGACGTGGTCGGCGAGCCACTGGAGAAGTTCAAGGAAAAGTACCCTTACGAGCTCTACGACGCTTTCCCTCAAGACGTGGAGATAATACGGGGCTCGGACCGCAACTGCCTGGAGGGGTGCGACTCTAATACCCTGGCAACCCTGCAGATGTTCTACCTGGACATGGAGGGCAAGGGTGGATTCAGCATAGTCATGGGTAAAGGTTTTGAAAAGGAGCGAATAGACGGCATCAACGGCAGGGTGTATATCGCGGGGCCTTGCGCCTACGACGAGGTCTACGAATCGCTCGCCGGGAGGTTGGGCAGGAAGAACGTGTTCTTCACGCGCGAGTGCAACGACCTGGCGGGCAACCTCGGGGCGCTCACCAAGCTCATGAAGGTGAACACGCTGAAGATCGTGCCCATCAACCCGCTCAGGTCCCTGAGCCTTCTGGCGAACGCGAAGCTCCACCGGACCACTGCCCGCATCCCGCCGCTGTTCTGATTTGTGCAACATTGGGGTCAGGTCACTTTTCTGCAGTATACTTCCAGAGTCGGTTCATCTCGCCTTAACCATACTGCTGGCACTTATGGTTGTTGTTGCCACCGCTGAGCTAGTTGCCGTCATCGCTTTTGGCTGGGAAAGCCGTCTAAAGGCTTTGGACTATCGTACTTGAGCCTGCCACGACTCCATCGGCATGGACCAGGCACACACCACCTTCTACCTGCCTGACGGGCAGACCTCAGAGGGAAGGGAGACATGGACCCTGGTACAGAACCCGAACGCGAGCGCCGTGACAGTGGAGGTCTCCTACCTTAAGGCCGGTGGGGGAGCCGTTACCCTGACCAAGGCCATCCCCTCCAACTCCCGAATGACCTTCAACATGGCTGACAAGGTGCCATCAGGCAGGGCCTCCATCATGGTCACCTCTAAGACCACCGGCAAGAAGATCATGGTAGAGCGCGCGATGTACTGGAACAACAAGGGCGCGGGGACGGATACCATCGGTGGGTTCAGCGACTAGAGCTGCCAGGCTTTCTAGCCCAGACTCTCGGCCTCAAGGACAGAGGCAATGCCACTCTTTAGTGTGGGAAGATCGTCCGTGACGGTCTTCCACACGACATCAAGATTAACGCCGAAATAGTCGTGTGCCAGTTTATCTCTCAGTCCGGCCATCTCTCGCCAGGGCAAGTCTGGGTAGATCTCCCGTACCGCCTCGGGGATCTTCTTGGTTGCCTCTCCGATGATCTCAAGTGCCCTGACCACAGCGAATGCTGTCTTGTCGTCCGTAGAGAAACTACTGAAGTCCATGTCCTCGATGAATTGCTGGGCTTTTATTATTGCGTCTAGGATGTCCCGCAAGTAGTCAACGTATTCGCGGCCTTCCTTCATACTGCTACTACCTCCCGGAGGATCCGCTCTCCGATTGCCGGTTTGAGCGAATCCTTCATGACGAGGTCCACCTTGGCGCCGAGTAGTTCTGAAAGGTGGTTCTCAAGCGAGATGAAATCAATGAGCCCCGGATTGTCGTCGAACTCTACGAGGATGTCGATGTCGCTGGAATCTATTTGTTCTCCCCTGACGAGAGAGCCGAACACGCCAAGGGATTTTACCCGGTATGTGCGTTCGATATCATCTTTGTTCTGCAGCAAGATGTTCCTGACCCTGGAGAGCATCTCTATTGGACTGTCGCCATCGGTCATCGGTGTCTCAACTCCCTATCCTGTGAGCAGCGCATCGCATCATAGATATTCTACCACCGCTATATTACAAACAGGTGTTACGAGATGTGCGCAGTGCACTGTGCGGTCGGTAATCCGCCGAAGGTGCATTATCGGAATAACGCACCATCGGCGTGAAGGTAGAAGTGCCAATGCACTGTGCGGTCAGACTAAAGTCTGCCCGATGAAAAGGGCGAAGGGCCCGGGGGTCGGGCCCTTCTGGGGGTGCGGGTGGCAGTGAGCGGAGTGGCACGGCTGCGGCTGGCGAGGCCGCGTTGGAGGGAGGGTGTATCGGGGATGGGTCAGAGGTGGTCTCCCACCTCTGTGAGGACTGGAACGGTTGAAAGGGGAGAGGCTTCATCTTCGGCCTCGTCCTCGCAGACGGGAAAGCCCAGGCCGAAGTCTCTCTGCCCCTCGGCGGAAAGGTCGGCCTCGCGCACGGCGACCGGGTGGATGTGCCTGATCGGGCTCTCCGACTTCTCGATCTGGCGCAGGGCGACCACCAGCGTGTCGACGAACTCCTTGAATTCGTCCTTGAAGAACGAGAGGTGCATGAAGTCGTGCTGGACCACGTAGGTGTCGGCCTCGTCGTAGCGCCATACCGCCGTGGTGACTCCTTGCTTCGAGGTGAAGGACGAGAGGTCTGTGATTCCCATTGTTCCCCCTTTCAAGCCCACCGCATCTAACGGCGGGCGACAGCGCCGCTCTACTTGGTCAGTGACTGGAACTCGAGGGACGGGCCGACCGCGAAAGCCTTGATCTTCAGCCTGCTCTTGATGTTCCCGGCCTCGTCGGTCCAGGAGTCGTAACGCAGCTGGCCTGCGACGATAGCCCGGTCTCCGCGCTGAAGCGTCGCTTCGACGTTCTCCGCCTGGGAGCCCCAGCACTCGACGTCTATGAACTCGGTGCGGTCCTTCAGATCTTCCTCAGCTTCCTGGCCGGGCTTGCGCCAGCGGTTGACCGCGATGAGGAAGTTCGCGACCTTTGTGCCGTCGCCCTCACCCATGCGCGGATCTGCGGTGAGGTTCCCGACGACAACCACGTTGTTGACGTACATCCTGCCTCCCTTCTAAGGTGCGCGGCGGCCTCGCTGCGCGAAATCGACCGTTCTCGCTCGTCGCCGGGGCCTTCTTCAGGTGGTTGACTATTGGTGACAATGATTGGTATCATGTTCCAGGCTTTGCTAGTGTCGAGTAATGGATAAGTATCTTGTCTATAAAAGCACATGGTGCTGGAGGTGTCAACAGGTTTGAGCGCGGAAACTGAAAAAAAAGTCGCACAGGTCTCGGACGAAGAAGTCAAGAAATATGACAGCGCTTTTGCGGGGCGGATGAAGAGCCTCCGGGACGAGCGCGGCCTCAAGCGGGACTGGGTCGCCCGGCAGTTGGGCATCCACTACAACACCCTCAAGAACTGGGAGCTTGGAAAAGCACACCCGGGGACCAAAGAGATCCTGGCGCTATCACAGATCTATCATGTGGAGCCGGACGCCTTCTTCAGAGGGCTTTAGCGGATAGAACGCGGCGTGATTCGTTATTCACTGAAGACCGGACTGTGATCTAGCTCGCCTTCAGCCGGGTCCTTGCGATTATCTCTGATTTGGACGCATCGGGAAGGTCATCGAAGTACGCGCAGTAGCCCGCGACACGCACCACCAGGTCAGGGTACTTGCCGGGATGCTCGCGAGCGTCCTCCAGCATCGCGGGGTCGAGAACGTTGAGCTGGACCTCCATCCCGCCCCTCTCGAAGAATCCTTTCACGAGCCCCTTGAGGATGGTCATGCCTTTCTCGCCCGCCACGTCCGCGGGGTCGAAGCGCATGTTGAGCGCGTTGCCGTTCGCCATCAGCGAGGAATCCACCGACGCGACGGAGTTGAGCATCGCGGTAGGGCCGGACTTGTCCGCGCCGCATGCGGGCCCGATCCCCGAGGCAAAAGGCTCGCCAGCCCTGCGGCCCGACGGCAGCGGGCCTACCAGCTCACCGAAAGCCACATGGCAGGTCACCGAGTAGAACCCTGGCACGTACGCCCCGCCCCTCATGCTCCTGTGGCGACCGAGCGAATCGTGGAATATACGCGCGACCAGGTCGGCGTACCGGTCCGGCAACGAGAGGTCGTTGCCGAACTTGGCCGCGTTCTCCAGAGACGCCCGCAGCGACTCGTGTCCCGCGAAGTCGACACGCATCGCTTCGAGGACCTCGGCCAGGGTGTGTTTCTTCTCGCGGAAGACGATAGTGTCGAGCGCGGCAAGCGAGTCGGCGACGTCCGCGACGCCCACCCCCTGGATCCCGCTCGAGTTGTAGACCGCGCCTCCCTCGGTCAGGTCGCGCCCCGACTCCAGGCAGCCTTCCACGAGCATCGAGGAAAGCGGGGTGGGGTGGTAGTCCATGTTGGCCCTCTCCACCATGTGGAAGTCGGCGATCATGCGGTCGACCATGAAGTCGAGCTGCTCGCCGAAAGCGTCGATGACCTCGTCCATGGACTCGAAGGTCCGAGGGTCTAGCGTCGGCAGCCCGGCGCGAGCCCCCAGCCGGCTCACCAGCGTGCCGTCGTGATGGCGCGCCTTGTGGCCCTGGTGGAGCGCGAGCTCGAGGCAGATCGGGATGTTGAAGAGGCCGGCGTCTGTTGAAAGGAAGCTGCGGCCCGGGATAGAAGGCTCCACGCAACCTACGATGCCGTAGCCGCGGGCCACGTCCGCCGGGTACCCGTGCGCCACCAGAGCCGGCACCACCGCCTCGTCGTTGAAGAGGGCTGGAACGCCCCAACCCTTCCTGGCGATGTCGAGCGCCCGCTCGAGGTAATCATCGGGCGAGTCTTTGTGGACGCGGGCCTGGTAGTTGGGGTCGCGCATCCGGTGGCGTTCCATGACGTCCAGCATCAACCAGGTCAGGTCGTTCACCACGTCGGCTCCGGTCTCGTCCGTTCCGCCGACTATTGCCGCCTGCACCACGAGGTGTCCGCCGTGGTACTGGGATATACGCTCGGAGAGAAGCATCACGTGCTCGGTAGCCTTGGCGCTGAACTGCAACAGCAGGCCGAGCGCCTCTTCGCGCGTGAGCCGACCCTCCTCGATGTCTTTCTGATAATAGGGGTACAGGTACTGGTCCAGGCGCCCGAACGAAACGGCGGAGTTGAGGCTCTCCAGCATCACCGCGAGGTGCGTGAACCAGAGGGACTGGAGCGCCTCCTGGAAGGTCTCTGCCGGCTCGGAGGGGACCTTGCGGCAGATCCTCGCCATTTCCTCGAACTCGGCGCGACGGCCTTCGTCTTTCTCAGATACCGCCATCCGGTCGGCCTCGTCGGCGAAGCGCCCGGCCCATTGCTCGAGGGCGTCACAGACAATCCGCGCCGCCTGGTAGAGAGCGCCACGCTTTCCCTCGAAAGTGGCCAGATATCCGCGAGTCCCAAGCCTGAGCATCTTCTCGTAGTCGGGGAGGAAGTGCCCGATGCCCCCCGCTTCGTTGATGAGGTAGAAGGTCGGGTTGAGTTGGTGCTTCATGTAGCGCGCCATGGTCGCCAGGTTGGGGAACATGCGCGCCGGCATGCTTCGCCGCAGCCAATAGGGCAGCACGGTGGTTGCCAGGCGCACCCTGTCAGCTACTGAGATCTTGAAAGGGTTGGTCTTCCGCCTGTCGATCCACATCAGCTCGGTGCTCATGAAGGCGCTCGCGAGCTCGGGCTGCATGATGCAGCATTTCCGGCTGGTGCCGGCGTTTCCCACGATGAGCTCACCGTTGAAGATGATGACCTTCTTGTGGGCGAGCAGATAGGCGAGCGCCCTGGCCTGGCGCACCTCCACGGGCTCGGCCGGGTCGTCGTGCTCCTTGAAGAACTCAGTGATGAGGTAGGCGCGCTCGGGGCACAGGCGCACCGGCTCGGACGCCAGGTCACGACGCACACTCCAGACCCGGTCCGCGACGTTCATAGCCATGGTTCGCTCCTTGGTTCCGCTGTCTCAATTATAGACGCATCGTGGCCTCAAAACAGTCTCGGCATCTCGGCGACCGGGATTCAAACCAAGCTTCTGTGCCGGCAGGAAACCAGCCACCCGAACCGAAATAAGCACCCGCAGTCACAGTTCGACAGCCGGGAGGGTTGAGGGCGGTGGAAGCGTCACAGCCGGGACACCATGAGGGAGGGCGCGGCCGCCAGGACGAGAGGCGGAGGCAGCAAGGCGGCAGGGGGGCGATGGATATGGACAACCGCAGGCCCGAGATGGACCGCCGGGAAGTCGCGCTCGAGCTCGTGAAGCTCGGAGCCACGACCGGCTTTATCCCGAAGGGCGACAAGCCCGAGTTCGTGACGCTTCTTAAGTCTTACACCCAGGCGTTCGAGGCGGTCATCGAGAGCGAGCGTACGCCCATGCTCCGCAAGTAGGAGCGATCCAGCAGAGCGATCACCATTGAGCGCAATCCCGCGCTGTTTCAGTTTGCCCCGAATTGAGTGTCGGTACCCCCTGCTACCATCAAGTAGAAAACCGGTGCCAGGCACCCTATTTACACCACCAGGGCCTACCCAGGGTCAACCTTCTCCCTGCGAACAAGGGCTGCGCCCCGGACGTCGAATTCAACAAGCGATGAGACGAGCTCGGAGACGACATAGATGCCGAAATACGACCAGATCACACAGGAATCGATCGAAGAGGCGGTCAAGAGGTTCGAGCGCGGGGAGCTGAGGAGTGGCAGGAGCGGCCAGAAGGTGATGAGCCGCCAGCAGGCTATCGCCATCGGTTTCTCGCAGGCCAGGAAGAGAGGAGCCAAGATCCCCCCGCCGCCTGGCCGAGGTCGCGTCCGCTAGACCGCCTCCAGCACAGACCGGAAGCCTCAGACCTGCCGGGCACGGTGAGTCTGCGCCCCTCCACAACACCGGGCGACATCCTCCCATTTCGTCGTGGTAACATTTCAGGCACAAGAGGCGGCGCCCCAAACGCCGGCGAGGGAGGATGGGATGTTCGAAAAAATACGGATGGCCGCGGCACGAGGCGTCACCATGGCAAACCACCCGGAGTTGATGGCGCGCGTCTATGGCTCCAAGTCCTCTTTCATGTTCGAGCAACCATTGCCTTACGGCGTCTACCCTCCGGGGACCACGCGCATCGACTTCAACGAATGGGCCGTCCTGGTCAACCGCTTCGCGAACGTGATGAAGAAGCTTGGCATCGTGCCAGGTGAGCGGGTCGCGATAGTCCCGGGCAACGGCGTCGAGGTCGTGGCGCTGATCATGGCGGTCTGCAAAGTAGGCGCTGTCGCCGTGCCGATGAACTATATGCTGCGCGGTAACGAGATCAAGCACATCGTGGAGGACAGCGGCGCGCGCGTGCTGTTTACCGACCCCGAGGTCTTCGGCACCAGCATCAAGGACACCACGCGCTTCCCGACCGTGGAAAAATGGGTGATGACGGGTCTCGCGGGGGAGGCGCCGCCCCCGTTCGAGTCGCTGGACAGCCTCCTCGAAGATGCGGGCGACTACTGCGAGCCCGCGCCGATCAGCATGGACGACGTGGTGGGGATCTTCTATACCTCGGGGACGACGGGCTTCCCGAAGGGTTCGATGGTGACCAGCAGGGGGCTGCTCGAGTCGCAGCGGAGAGCGGCGGTGATCCTTCCCCTCAACAGGCATGACTTCGGGGTGCTCTCCCTGCCCCTCGCGCACATCTTCGGCTTCGCGATAGCCATCATGGGCTCGTGCGCGGGAGTGAACGGTTACATCATGAGGCACTTCGACCCGAACAAGGTCCTCTCACTCATCGAGGAACACCACGCGACCCTGTTCGTCGGCGTCCCCGCCATGTATGCCTTCCTGCTGTCGTGCGAGCCCGAGAAGTACGACCTGTCATCGCTGCGGCTGCTGGGGTCGAGCGCGGACGCCATGCCCCCCGAGCACATCGAGAAGATGCGCGACATGGCGGCGCGCCCCGGGCTCATCCGGAAGAGAAAGCCGCTCTTCGCGGAGGCTTACGGGATGGTGGAGCTCACCGGTCTGGCCGCCCTCAAGCCGGCGCTCCGGGGGCTGGAGTGGCCGGCCGGGTGCGTAGGGTTCACGGTGCCGCCGACCCGCGCGCGTGTGGCCGACGAGCGGGGCAGGAAAGTCAAGCGGGGAGAGGCGGGGGAGCTCCTGGTGAAAGGGCCGGGCGTCACCAGGGGATACTGGAACAACCCTGAGGCAACCGCGCTCGCCATGGTGAACGGCTGGCTCCGCACGGGAGACATGGCGAAGAAAGACCGGTTCGGCAGGATATTCTTCGTGGACCGCGTCAAGGACGTCATCAAGTGCGGCGGGTACTCGGTGTTCTCGGTCGAGGTAGAGGAGGAGATTCTCCAGCACCCGGAGTTCGAGGAAGCAGCCGTGATCGGGATACCTCACAGGACGATGGGGCACGTCCCGGCGGCGGTGGTCTGCCTGCGCGAGGGCAGCGCCGTTACGGAGGACGAGCTGGTGGCGTGGTGCAAGGAGAACATCGCGTCTTACAAGGCTCCGCGCGTCGTCAAGATAATCCCGTGGAAAGAGATGCCGTACGGTGTGACCCTGAAGATAATGAAGAAAGACTTGCGGGACCGCTTCGGCGACCTGCTCGCCTAGCGGGTCACCTATCTCAGCAGGCTATCGAGAAACCTCTCTTGCGCAGTTCGTCCTCGAGCAGCATGGTGTTCTCGCGCGGGGTCACCCTGTACTCGAAGAGACCAAAGGAATAATCACGCTTGATCCGCTCACGTGCTATCTTGACTTCCTTGTCGGTAAGGTGCTCTACCTCTTCTCTGGTCATCCTTCTCATGCCGGGCGTATCCCCTTTCGCTCAAGTATCCGCTTCTAAACACCTATACGTTAGAGACTTCAATGATGAGACAAGTGATTCCTTTGCTACGACCCGCGGTGGGCCCGCGGGCGTCATAGGGGAGGAGAGAGCGTACAAGTACAGGAGTGTGCCGGTAGAAGGGAAGTAGCATGAGACCAATCGAACCAGGCGAGACGTGCCTGGTGTCGAGAGACATAGTGATAGAAGGCCTGGTCGCGTTTGAAAGAGGCGAGACGGTCGCTGTCGAAAAGATAGTGCCCAACGCCGTGCGGCCGGAAAACAAGTACGTGACGCTGTCGCAGCGGCTGGGCATACACTATCAGTTGAGCGACGCCGATATCCAGCTTCCGGGGTCTGTGCCGCCGGGGGCCGGCACGCGCGAGGAGAAGCCTCGAAAGGCTGTCGTGGTGGTCATCGCGGCACTTGCAGCCATGGTGATGATGACCGTCATCGGTACCGGCGTGGTCCTTGCACTCATCCACGGCGGCAGCACAACCGTTGTCAGGACTGGCGCTCATGTCTGCATAGACCCCGGGCACGGCGGCAGCGACACCGGGGCGCTGGAGAACGGTGTGGCGGAAAAGGATGTGAACCTGGACATCGCACTGCGCGCCAGGAGCCTGCTCGAGTCCAGGGGCTACAGGGTCGTGATGACACGCGAGTCTGACACAGCCGTCTCGCTCGCGCAGAGGGTGGCGATCGCAAACAGCTCAGACGCATCGGTGCTGGTGAGCATCCACAACAACGCCCGGCCGCCGGATGCCGCCGGGACCACTACGTACTTCTATCGCGCATCCTCGGAAGGCGAGCGGCTGGCCCTCGATGTCCAGCGCGGGGTCGTGGGCAGCATAGGACGTGCCGACCGGGGCATCAGGCGGTCGAACCTCTACGTGGTGCGAAACGCGAGCATGCCGGCCGCGCTTCTGGAGGGCGTGTTCCTGACGAACGCGGGTGATGCCGCACTCATAGTCCTCCCCGCGTTCCGCGAGAAGATCGCCGAGGGCGTCGCGACAGGCATAGGGGAGTTTCTTAAGAGCAAATAGCTCAGGTCAGCTCGAACTTGTTCTCTTCGAAGAGAGGGATTACGCGCAATATGACCCCTGCCGTCCTCAGTACCGCCGGCTCACGCTGACCACCCCTGGTGCTGGAGAGTCTACCAGAAGAAGAGTTCCGCGCGAAATATTTCGGAGCCGGCACCGCGCGGGCCGGATCACCGGCCAGAACCTCAAAAAGTCTACGACGATATCTCTTTTGCCCGCCTCTTGCGTTCGGGGCTCAAGGAATACCTGACGCGCCCGGCGGTTTCGGCGATGATGAAGCCGTTGACCTGCCACGGGACCTCAAGCGCCCAGCGACCGCGACATGCCGGCGGGACCTTGGATTTTCGCGCGGGGTCGAGCCGGACGTCGGCGATAGCGATCCCTTCTTCGGAGCCCAGGCGCGCCAGGACCTTTCCATCGGGATCGGCGATGGTCGACTCCCCCGGAAAATGTGAATCCTGGCTGTAGAACGGAAGGCCGGGAACGGGCGAACGGAAGAGCCCGACCTTGTTGATGTACAACACCGGCACGCCCAGCAGTTGCGCATAGTAGGAAGGCAGCGTCCTCAGCACTTCGGCGTAGGTATCCAGCATCCTGGACGGCAGAAGCGGGGTAGGGGTAGGCGCGGGCGCCGAGTGAGGCATCAGCATGATGTCCACCGAGTGCGCGTACATCAGGCGCGGCATGTACGCCAACTGGTTCTCGTAACAGATGCCGACCCCGATCTTGCCGATGCCGGTCTCGATGACGTGGCCGCCCGGCTCTCCTTTGAAGAAGCAGGCTTCAACCGCCGCGGGCGTCTGCTTCCTTACCTGCCCCGCCTTGTTGCCCTCGGGGTCCGTTACTACGAACGTGTTGAAGAACTCATCTCCGACCGCCTCGAGGAAGCTGGTGCCGAGCCAGATACCCAGCCCGGCGGACGTCGCGCTCAACCAGGCCATGGTCGGACCGTCGGTCGGCTCGGCCGCGTCCCAGGCCGCGTTGGTGAAGATATATCCGGAAGGCATGAACTCCGGAAAGACGACCAGTCTGGCGCCGCCACCCGCCGCCTCTTCGGCGAACCCGGTCGCGCGTTCCAGGTTGGCGGCGATGTCGCCGTTCGCGGACTCCATCTGTACCGCAGCCACCCGCAGGTCTCTTGCTTCAGTCGCCAAAGCATGCTCCCTCGCTCCGCAACGACAGCCTCAGTGGCCGGCGTTGTATTTGTGAGGACATCATATAACGCGTGCCGATCTTCCGCTCGGGCTCGACCTGCCCTGTGCTAACATCGATATACTCTTTGGAGCCGATGCCGAGCCCGAACCGCCTTGCCGGAGAGTCATGACAGACAAAGAAGAAGATAACGGAGCGAACGACAACGCCGAGCTTGCCGAGAGCGTCGCCAAACGCCTGCACCTTCCGGACGAGCTCAGCCCTCACGTCCGCGAGCACCTGGGCGAACTCCTCACCGGTGAAGCCCCGGTCATCTGGATACAAGGGCAGAACTGCACCGGCTGCACAGTCACACTGATGGGCAGCGACTACTTCAGTCCCGGAAATCTTGGACATAGCAAGCTCTCCTTACGCTACCAGCCGACATTGATGTCCGCGGAAGGCAACCAGGCGACCGACCTGATAGTCCAGGCGGAAGAGGAGTGGGCCGGCAAGTACCTCGTGGTGCTTGAAGGGGCGGTCCCCACCGGAGACGGCGAGGCGTTCTGCACTTTCGGGCTCTCCGGGGGGACCAAGCAGTTGATGGGCAACACCGTGGCCGGCGACAGGACCGCCTTCGACTGGCTGGTCGAGTTGATCCCCGGAGCCGAAGCGGTCCTCGCAGTAGGCAACTGCGCCTCGTTCGGTGGCATTCCCACAATCGAGTCCCGGGTGACCGGCGCGACTTCCGCCACCGACGTCGTAGAGGCGATTGACCCCACCAGGCCCGTGATCAACGTCGCCGGCTGTCCCCCGCACCCCGACTGGATAGTGGGCACGCTGGTGGACCTCCTGCTCTGGGCCGGCGAGCACAAGGAAGCGCCGGAGCTCGACGACAGGATGTGCGTCAAACGGTTCTACGCGAGCAAGGTGCACGACACCTGCGAGAGGAGGCCGGCCTTCGATGAGAAACGGTTCCTCGAGGACTGGAACGATTGCGTGCCCGGCGAGGACCGCTGTCTCCTGCGCATGGGGTGCAGGGGCCCGTCGACCCGCGCCGACTGCCCGACCAGGCTCTGGAACTACCACACGAACTGGTGCGTGGGGATGAATTCACCGTGCCACGGATGCACCGACCCGGACTTTCACAACAAGCTCCCTCACCCGAAATGAGCGGAGGAAACCTTACCGACAGTGAGATGTCAGGAGGAAAGATGAGAAGGCGCGCAACGCTGGTCCTGATCGTGGTCTTGCCGCTGCTGGCGTGCGGCCTGGCGGTGCTCGCTGGATGTGGCGGTTCCAAGACTGCAGGCACGAGCACGAGCACCAGCGCCGGTGCGAGCACCGGCCCGGGCGGGTCAACCGAGCAGCAGGTCGGTGTCCCGCTGTATCCCGGTACGAAAGCCGAACAGGCCTACGCCGGCGTCTACAAGATGACTACGACTGACAGCTTCGACCAGGTCGTGGCTTTCTACAAGAAAGAGCTGCCGAAGGCGACGTTCTCGCAGACCACTATCCCGACCGGAAAGGGAGCGGCGTTCGTGGTCGACGAGAGCAGTTTCTATGGAAACGTCTCGGTGGAGGAGAACCTGCCGGCCAACGGCCAGGTTACCGTCACGGTGAGCAGGTTCAATCAGTAGCGGCTAATCCCTCTCAGCCTTCTCGCGGTCGCGCTCCGCCGATGCCTTGCTTATCGTGTCCGCGACCTCCTGCAGGTCTTCGAAGAACTTCGGCAGGTCGGTCTCCACCCCGTTAACGGCGGGCGGCGTGTAGTCGATAGAACCCTCTGCCGAGAAATCGTCCTCCGAGACCAGGATGCCGAACGTCCGCCCTATCGACGGTTCGATCACTTCGTCGAGTGAATGGTCCAGCCTCTCCTTGACGTCGATCTTCAATCCCGCCATGAGAGTGTCCAGGTCGAACTCGGTCATGCCGATGACTATGATCTCTTTTGGATCGAACGCGTTGATGACGCTGAACATCTTGTTGCCCGTACCGAACCCGACAGTGTGGTACCAGGCCTTGCGGAAATCCTCGTAGGTCTTTCCTTCTTTGAGCCTCCGGGTGAGAATCGCTACCTGGATCATGACCCCTCCCAACCCTGTTCAGCTGAAGCTGCGGACGATCGCACGGCCAGCCCTTGCCGATATCTGGCGGCGGAGCCCGGGACCCGCGCCGCGAGCTTACGGTTCGATGCCGAACATCTTGTGGATGAAGCCCTTCTTCCACAGGAAGCGGAAGATGCCGAAGTAGAGCTGCGGCGAGATCCGCCACAGCAGGTACTGCCAGCCGGTCTGGGACCACGGGGTTATGGTGATCCCCCTGTCTTTCTCGAGCGCCTTCAGCCCGGCCTTCGCCGGCACCGACGGCGGCACGCCGTGCTTGGTGTAGAAGTCCTGCACCGGAGCCTTTGCGCTCTCACCCCTGCTGTCGGTGAGGTTGATGCGGCCGTCGCAGATGATGTTGGTGTTGATGATCGCCGGGCAGAGCATGCTCAGCTTGATGTTGTGGTTCGAGAGCTCGATCCGCAGGGTCGTCCCGAGGCCCATCACCGCGTGCTTGCTCGTCTGGTAGGCGAGCATCCCCGGGATCGAGAAGAGGCCGGCATCACTGGCGGTCAGGAGGATGGAGCCCTGCTCGCGCTTCATCATCTCGGGCACGAAGAAGTGCATCATGTATATGGCGCCCCAGAGGTTGATGTCGAGGACCCACTTCCAGTCGTCCAGCTTCATCTCCTCGAGCCTGCCGCCGCAGCCAACGCCCGCGTTGCTGCACAGGACGTCCACGTGGTCCCACTCCTCGAAGAACTTCTTGCTGAACGCCTCGACCTCTTCGGCGCTGGTGTGGTTGACGAGGTAGCCGCCTGCCTCCACGCCCTTGCGTTTCAGCTCCTCGACGACTTCGTCTATCCGCTCCTGGACGATGTCGGTCACGACGATCTTCGGGCAGCCCGCATCGGCCAGCTCGTTGGCGAGGGCTCTTCCGATGCCTGACCCTGCTCCAGTCACTATCGCCGTCTTGCCGCTGAAGAAACTCATGACTCCACCTCCGGTAGCCGAGGGCCCTGCGACCGGGGCGGCGCAGCCCCCGGCCATGAAATGCTTCCCCATTATCACCCGCCGGCGCAAGCAAGTACTAGTGCCTTCGCATAATGGGAACAGCCGGCTGCTTCGTGCGCGGAATAACAGGTGTGTCAGGGAATCTGCTGTTCGGGCGGGGGTGGGGGAGGCGGAGGTTGCTCCTCGGGTGTTTCGTCCGCGGCGGCAGAGGCTTGCGCCGCCGCCTCCTGCGCCGCCGCCCGCTGGGCCCTCTGCTGCCTCATCAGCATTATGCCGCGCGCGATCATCGCAAAACCCGCGATGAAGCCGCCGATGTAGTAGTAGACACTGTGCGTTGTGGCTGCGAACAACACCCCGTATGACCTCCGTGGCGAATCTACGGTGACGCTCCATTATGTGCCAACGAGCGCGCCGATGAGAATAGCGCGCCCAGTAGTCCGCCCTGGCAGGGCCGTCTCCGGCTCCGGTAGCGGTTTGAGGCGAATGTAGTAAGATTTAGACCATATCCACTTGGGGCGTTTAGCTCAGTTGGGAGAGCGCAACCTTTACACGGTTGAGGTCACTGGTTCGAGCCCAGTAACGCCCACCAGCAATCACTTGTCATACCCCTCATATACACTTGGATTAGCAATACAACCTGGAGTCTCCTTGAATAAGAACCAGCCGTTAAGGATCAAGGCAATCAAGCTCAGACAGAATGGGTACAGCCTGGGTGATATCGTCGATAGAGTCCAAGCTCCAAAATCGACTGTCTATGGCTGGATTCGAGATGTTGAAATGCAGAAACCCAACGCGTTTCTCGGAAGGACGAAACGTAAGAACAAGGCTGCGGCAAAGAAAGCTGCACAGGCAGTGAAGAAGAAGTACGAGAGAATTCATCTGGAACACCGGAAGAACGCTCTTGTTGAATGGGAAAATGGACTCAAAGTCGACCCCGAATTCATGATGTTCATTCTCTTGTATATGGCTGAGGGAAGGAAGAAAGGAAAGGATAGGATAGAGCTGACAAATTCAGATCCAGATATTATTCGCTATGGCCTGAAGTGGTTTCGCCTGCTGAACAGCCGTGATAAGAGGATCGTCGCTAGGGTTGCCATATATCCAAACCACAATTCCGAGCGCGTTCAACGCTACTGGGAAGACTTGCTCGACCTTGACGAGGTCAGTCTGTTCCAAGCGTCCAGTTCCAGAGGACACCTCACGGGACGTAACTGGGTCAATAGCAATGGCACAGTCAGCCTCGTCATCAATGATTCTTACCTCAAAACCAAAGTTGATCTCTGGATATCGCTCGTTCGGCAAAGCTTGCAGGCGTTAGCCTGACTCCAACCCGGCATGTTTGAAACATGTCGGTTCGAGCCCGGCCTCGCCCACCAGCCGCTTCGCGTCCGTCGCTAGCCTGCGGGATAGAACAAAAGTCCCTCGAAATCCGTCTTACGTGCAAACCCCGATTAGGACGGTGAACCGCGTGCAACTGGATTGGGAAGTCAGGAACTACGGTTTCAGGTCGAGGGATTGCAGGTACTCCTGGAGCGACATCCGGTTTGTTGCCCTGCGGAGCGAGCTCAAGAAGTTCCCGGGGGCGCAGGCGGGAGACCTCCTGGTCACTTTCCCGGACAACGGGAACGCCGTGCAGATCATGCAGCACTTCAACGCTTACCAGAACTTCCGCCATGGGGTCTGTTCGACCGAGAACGGCTCCGAGGTGGTCAACATGTTCCTGGCGCCGGTCGATGCGCCGAGAGTGAACGCGTAGGGGCCTGCGCGAAGCGCTTGTGCCACATCCTTTCACTGCGAGGCCGGTCTAAGTTCCAGAAATCCGGGTATTTCACCCTTACATGCGGGATAGTGTAGTGATATCCCGAGTGAGGTTGTGGCTATATTTCAGGTGGTAGTATGAAACAGTGCTGCTAGTGGACGATGACCCCATCATCGTCAAATTGCTTTCCGAGAACCTGGAGAACAACGGGTACGCGGTCCTCTCCGCCCGAAACGGCGAGGTGGGGCTGACGACGGCCCTCGAGAAGAACCCTGACATCATCCTGCTGGACCTCATGATGCCGGTGATGGACGGGCTGGAGATGCTCGCCAAGTTGCGCAAGACCTCCGAAATCCCGGTGATCATCATCTCGGCTTTTGGGAGCAGCGACAAGGTCGAGGCAGCTCGGGAACTCGGCATCGAGTGCTTCATGAACAAGCCGTTCGACCTGGGAGTGCTCGTGGAAGTGCTCGACCTGATGTTCAGCCCTGAATGTTCTACGGAGGCCCAGGAACTGTAGGGCGCACATGCGTCGCGGGCGCGGCTCCCTCGCTAGGCGAAGTACCGGAACGGCATCTCGGGCACTTGCTTGCCCAGGTGGATGTAGAAACGCTTCTTGGAGTCCGAGAGGGTCGACCACCACAGGGACACCGCGCCCACCAGGACCACGCAGAGCAGCATCCGCTTCATTAACTTCTTCATCATCGTCCTCCCGGGATCCCTCAGTGTTCTTGCCGGCGCCAATCCGACGCCAGAAGTATACCATTGCAGGCGCGCGGCGCCAGGGTGCGGTCCGCATCCATCAGATACTCAAGTGATATCCCCGAACACCGTCCGGGCGATGATGTCGTCCTGGATCGAGGAGCCCAGGTCGGTGAAGTAGGCGCAGTAACCCGATACGCGCACGACGAGGTCGCGGTGGCGCTCCGGGTGGGCCTGCGCGTCCTTCAAGGCGCGCGATCCGCCCGCGTGAGAGTTCGTGAAAGGCTGCATCGAGATGTGGGAGGAGCAGGGCCTGCTTCGCAAAGACGTCGATTCCTCGATGGCAACCGCCGTGTTCATGGGGATGATGGGGTTCATCCTGGTCGAGAGGGCTTTCCTCGGCGTCGGCGAGGAAGACCTGTCGGACACCAGCGAGCTCGCCGACAAGAGCACGCAGATATTCCTCGAAGGCATTCTCGGGACCACGGATCAGCCTCAGTGCAAAAAGGTGCCTGGCCCCTTTTTGCGTTTCTGCATTTCATGTATTGACATGGAGCATTTGTGGTTCGATAATGTTGGCGGGTGAGCACTCACTCACCTCACTGGGAGGACGGTATCTGATGAGTAAAGCGGTCGCAACCGGCACTGTTTCCGATAGCGTACCCGTAACGGCTGAGCCCGAGGTAAAGACCAGCCGGGGCCCAAGGCACAACGACATCATCATGGCCTCCATCGAAGTCTTTTCCCGCACCAATTACGAAAAAGCGACCACCGCGATGCTGGCCAGGGAAGCGGGAGTCGCCGAGGGCACGCTCTACAAATACTTCAGCAGCAAGAAGGAACTGTTCCTCGAGTGCTGCCGCTACGTCGAGACGCTGCTCCTCGAGCGCTACAGGGTCATCTACGAAGAGTCCGGCAACCAGCCGGTCGAGTACCTCAAGGAAGTCGCGCACAGCTACCTCGACTTCGTGAAAGAGAACCCGAGCATGAGGCGCTTCCTGGCGTTCATCCTCAACAACGCCTTCGACGAGGATTTCCGCGGCGAGCTCGAGGGGTTCATACGCCTCAACGTGGAAGCGACGATGAACATGATCGAGAAAGCCAAGGCGCAGGGCGTGCTGTCGGACAAGATCGACGCCCGCAGCGCCGCGTGGATGTTCGTGGGCGGATACTTCACCCTCATCATGATGACCGAGATCGGCGCCGAGGAGGCGCTCGATCACCAGTACCTGGAGAACTTCCTGGAATCCATCCTCAACATCAACCGATAGACGGTGGGCCGGGCGCGGCGCCCGGCGATCATGCGAGAAAGGCGGAACAGGTGGGGCAGGGCGACAAAGACTTCTCTCAACGGTTTGCCTCGGCGAAGGAAGAGGCAACCATCATCTGGCACAAGGTGTGGCTGGTGTGGCGGGCGCTGCGGTCTGCCGCGCTTTTCATCGCGGATGAGCGCAGACGCGGCACCCTGTGGGTGAACCTGCGCAGCATCTACAAGGCGCGCACTCTGGCGATCGCGGCCGACATGTCGCACGCTGACCTCCTCGAGGAGAAGGCGGCGAAGCTGGGCGACAAGCCGTTCCTCCACTTCCGCGACGAGGTGCTCTCCTACCGCGAGATGGACGACAACGCCAACCGCGTCGCGAACTTCCTCTCCTCGCTCGGCGTCGCCCCCGGGCTGGGGCTCGCGATTGTGATGAAGAACTCACCCCGCTGGCTCGACGTGTTCTACGGCCTCGAGAAGCTCGGGATGTACGCGATACCGGTCAACACCGCCCTGCGCGGTGAGCAGCTCTCCTACATCCTCGACAACTGCGAAGCGCGCTTCCTCGCGATCGACCACGACCTGCTCCCTCACTACGAGGCGGTCGCCGATCGCATCCCCGGTATCGAGACGGTGATAGTCAACACGGAGGGCGCGCCCGACGACTTCGTGCTGCCCGATGGGATGGTCACCCTGGCAGGCGCATTTGGGCCGGACTCCAACACGGCGCGGCCGCCGGAGCGCCCCAGGGGAGAGGACCTCTGCGTCATCATGTACACATCCGGCACGACGGGACTTCCCAAAGGAGTCGTGTACCGGTATAACTCGACGAACGTAAAAGCACTCTCCGTCCTCACACGTATCCTGATGAAGAAAGGCGACGTCGCCTACACCTGCTTCCCGCTCTTCCACGCGAACGCGTTGTTCCTCACAGTCACCACCAGCCTCCACGGTGAAGCCGAGGTCGCGCTCGGGGAGAAGTTCAGCGCCAGCAAGTTCTGGGATGAGCTGAGGCGCTACAAGGTCACGACGTTCAACGGCATCGGGGCCGTGATGCCCATACTCATGAAGCAGCCTCCCCGGCCGGACGACCCCGACAACGACGTGCGGGTGATAGTGTCCGCCGGGTGCCCGACCGACATGTGGCGTGATTTCGAGGAGCGCTTCGGGGTGGAGATCTTCGAGGGCTACGGTGCTGTGGACGGCGGCACCGTCCTCATCACCAACTTCGGCACGGCGCCCGTCGGCTCGATGGGAAAGCCCCTCGGCTCGAAGATCCGCATGATCGACGCGGAGGGCCGCGACGTTCCCCCGGGCACGCCGGGCGAGCTCATCTGTTACGTCGGCGAGCGCAAGGGCTCGGTCGAGTATTTCAAGAACGCGGACGCCACCAGCGACAAGGTTCGCGACGGCTGGATCTACACCGGCGACCTCGTCTACACCGACCGGAAGGGCTACGTCTATTTCGTAGGCCGGAACACGGAATCCATGCGCAGGCGCGGCGAGAACGTGTCCGCCTACGAGGTCGAGAACGCGATCCTGCAGCACCCGGAAATCCTGGAGTGCGCCGTGTACGCTGTCCCAGCGGAGCTGACCGAGGACGACATCATGGTCACCCTGGTGCCGCTCGACGGGTGCGAGATCGACCCGGCGACCCTGCCCGCTTTCCTGGACGAGAAGCTCGCGAAGTTCGCCATCCCCAGGTACTACCGGGTGGTGGACGCGCTCCCCAAGACAGAGACGCACCGGGTGATCAAGAAGGATATGGAGAAGCTGGGCGTGACACCTGACACTTACGACTCCGAGAGCTAAGGAGAACCGATGAGCGACAACGTTTACATCCTCGGCACGGGGATGATCCGCTTCAACAAGTACCCGGAGAAGAACATCAAGCAGATGACCGCCGAGGCGATGGCCGCCCTGTTCGAGGACGTCGCGGTCGACCAGAAAGACATCGAGGCGGCGTGGTTCTCCAATGCCGGCTGGGGCATCTACGACGGGCAGCACTGCATCAGGGGACAGGTGGCCCTCGCTCCGCTCGGCATCCAGGGGCTCCCCATAACAAACGTGGAGAACGCCTGCGCGGGAGGGGCGACGGCCCTGCACTCCGCGTGGATGGCGGTCAAGGCCGGGGCCTACGACATCGCGCTGGCGATCGGCTCGGAGAAGATCTTCACCGCGACCGAGAGGCAGAAGATGTTCGACGGGTTTCTCTCTGGCACGGACGTCGAGTTCAGCCGCGCCATGATCGCAAACTTCCAGGCCGACGCGAAGAAGAAGGCGGAGGAGGCCGGCGAGAAGGGCGAGGAAAAAGAGGGCGGCCACTCGGGTTTCATGGACATCTACGCGATGGGCGCGCGCCTCCACATGCAGGCATACGGCACGACCCAGGAGCAGCTCGCGATCATCGCGTCGAAGAACCGCCACAACGGTTCTCTCAACCCGATGGCCCAGTACCAGAAAGATATGAGCGTGGAGGAGGTCCTCGCCGACAAGCTGGTCGCTTACCCGTTGACCAGGGCGATGTGCGCTCCCATCGGTGACGGGGCGGCCGCCGCGCTGGTCTGCAGCGAGCGGGCGCTCAAGAAGTATCCAGACGCGCGCCCGGTGCGCATCAGGGCCTCGGCGCTGGCCTCGGGTTGCCTGCCGGACAGCGGGCTCGAGACCATCGGCAAGCGCGCCAGCAAGACCGTCTACGAGATGGCTGGGCTCGGCCCGGATGATCTGGACGTCGTCGAAGTGCATGACGCCACAGCCTACGGAGAGCTGATGCAGTACGAGGAGCTGGGGCTCTGCGAGGCGGGCGGGGGCGGCCCCCACGCCGAGTCGGGCGCCACCCGCCTGGACGGAAAGCAGCCGGTCAACCCCAGCGGCGGTCTCGAGTGCCGGGGGCATCCCATCGGGGCGTCGGGGCTCGCGCAGGTCTACGAGCTGGTGCACCAGTTGAGGGGCGACGCGGGCCCCAGGCAGGTCTCAGGCGCGCGGATTGCGATGGCAGAGAACGGCGGGGGATTCATCGGGCTTGGCGAAGCGGCCATGGCCATACATATAATGGAGAAGCTGTAGCGGCGAAAATGGGGGGGTTGCGATGTTCTCCAACAACGGCGACTCGTCATTACTCGAGCGGGAACCCAAATTCAGGGACATCACCTGCAGCCTCAGGTCCGTCAACAAGCTGCCGGGGGCTGTCCTAAAGGAGACCGAGCAGCTCGTCGCGACCGCGCGGCGTTTCAACGACGAGGTTGTGCGCCCGCAAGCCCTCGAGCTCGACCGCATGAAGCACGAGGACCCCGACTATCTCCCCTGGGACCTGGTCGAGGAGGCCAACCGCTGGGGCTTCTACAGCATGTTCATCCCGAAGCTCTTCGGCGGGCACGGCATGAACATGCCCGGGCTCTCATACGTGCTGGAGGAGATCGGCTCCGGCTGCACAGCGATATCCAACCTGATAGGAGTCCACTACCTGGGCGTGGCAACGCTGTGCGGCTCCTGGAACACGCGCCTGATGAACAAGATCATGCGGGAGACGGCCGAGGGCGAGAAGACAGGAAAGCCCTGCCTGATCTCGCTTGCCATCACCGAGCCCGGGGCCGGCACCGATACCGAGGAAGTGGACCTCGTCGCAAGGGCGAAAGTGACCTGCCACGCCGAGAAGGTGCCCGGCGGATACCGGCTCAACGGGCGCAAGATATTCATCTCCAACGGCCACCTGTCGACGTGGCACATGACCATCGCTTATGCCGACCTGGAGAACCCGGCGGAGACCACCGTGATGCTCGCCGTCAAGACCGGCATGGACGGGTTCTCTTTCGGCAGGCAGGAGCACAAGATGGGCCAGAAGGGCTGCCCGGCGAGCGAGCTCATCTTCGAGGACTGCTTCGTGCCCGACGAGCTCATCTGTTTCGACGCGGCGCAGGCGGCGCGCTACTCGCGGTCGATGACCCAGATAACCGCTCAGCTGCTCGACTACGTGCTGTCCGCCTCACGGGCGGGCGTCGGCGCGTTCGGCACCGGCGTTGCGCGGGGGGCGTACGAGGAGGCGCTTCGCTTCGCCCAGGAGACCGAGATCGGCGGCAAGCTTCTCATCAACCACGAGTGGGCGCAGTGCCTGCTCGCCGAGATGTACAAGAACGTGGCGCTCGCGCGGCTCTCCTACATCGAGACCAACTACGCGAACGGCATGTACGGCCTGTTCAAGCTCTTGCACTACAAGCCCCTCTTCTACTACATGAAATACCTGCCGCAGTCGATCATCGACAAGTACCTCGAGCCGTTGATGAACCTGGATGTCACCACCTGGTTCTTCCGGAAGCTGTACTTCGACTGGCAGAAGGACGAGGAGTACCAGCGCACCAGCGGCTGGGCGTCCATGTCGAAGTTCTCGGGCACCGACGCGGGCGTGAAGAACAGCCAGCTCGCGCTCGAGCTGATGGGCGGAGCGGGCGTCCGCACAGACCAGATGGCCGAGAAGCACCTCAGGGACTCCAAGCTCCTGCAGATATACGAGGGCACCAACCAGCTCAACCGGCTGAACGTGTTCAAATGCCTGATTGGACGCTCGGCCCCGCAGGCCAGGCTCTTCGAGGACTAGGAGGTCTTTAAAGATGAAGTCCCTCATGAACTCTCAGCTCGGGATGTTCGAAGAGACGGTGCTCGACTTCGCCTCGAAGGAGCTCGTCGACAACCGGCAGGACAACGACAGGTTTCCTTTCGGCCCGCTGTTCGAAGAGGTCCTTCGCAAGGCGAGGGCGGTAGGGTTCTTCTCGGTGACGCTTCCCGAGGAGCTCGAGGGTTGTGACATGGGCACGACCGAACTTTGCGTGCTGCTGGAGAACCTCTGCCGCAGCGATGCGAGCCTTGCGGCCGTCATCTTCACGGACACGATGGCCAAAGAGATCGTCTATCGCGCCAGGGGCTTCCTCCAGTTGAAGGAGCTGCTGCCTAAGGTGAGCGAGTACGACGGCACCCTGCTGGCATGCCAGGCCCTCGTGGACGCGACCCAGGCCATCGGGCTCTCCGCGAAGCCGGAGCGCGCCGCCGATACGTTCTCGCTGTCCGGAAAGGCCGACTACGTGGTGCTCGGCGGGATAGCGCGCAACGCCGTGCTCGCGGCCAGGACTGGCGGGGAAGAGTATTCATTCTTCCTGGTCGACCTCGCGGGCGATGGCATCACAAAGAGCGAGCCGGTCCGGAGCCTCGGGCTGCACGCCTGCCCGGCCGTGGACATTTCCATGGAAAGCGCGCGGGGCGCTCTCGTCGGCACCGAGGGGGAAGGCGCGGCCTACCTGGAGCGGGTGGCGGGCAGGATGAACGCGGCCGCCGCCGCGATGTCGGTCGGGGTTATGAAAGGCTCGTTCGAGGAGGCCGTGTCCTACGCCAGGGAGAGGCAGCAGGGAGGCCGCGAGATAGTCAACTGGTCGGAGGTGCGCAGGATGCTGGCGCGCATGGCGGTCAAGGTCAAGGCGGCGGACATGGTCGTCACGGAGGCGTGCCGCACCGCGGAAGACAACCTGCCGAGCTGGGAGCTCGGTGCGAAGACGGCGGCCCTGTTCGCCGGCGAGGCGTCGGTCGAGCTGACCACCGACGGCATACAGGTCCTGGGCGGCAACGGCTACATGGAAGACTACGGGCAGGAGAAGAGGTTCAGGGACGCGGCCCAGATAAGGTGTCTGATGGGCCTCGCCCCGATGCGCGAGCTGTACCTGATGGGAAAGGTGCTCGAAGGGGAACCGCTCTACTAGTGCTCCGTCCCACAGGTAGCTTGAAGCACCGAGAGCGTCGGGGCGCCGTGCCTGCAAGGCGCGCGACCGAGCCGTACTCGCTGAGTACTCCGAGGGAGCGGAACACGGCAGGCGTGGATGGAGCGGCGCTCGAATGCCAAGGTATCTGTGGGATGGAGCACAAGAAAGGACGGGTGCGCGTGATGGACGAGACGGCGACTGTCGAGAGCCCCGAGGTCTCAGCCGGGACGGCCGGCGACTGGAACCCGGTCGAGCGGGTGATCCTGGAGCGCAGGAGCGTTCGAAAGTACAAGGACAGGCAGGTCCCGGAGAACATGGTGCGCCGTGTGCTCGAGGCGGGCCGCTTCTCGCCGTCGGCGGGCAACGCCCAGCCGTGGAAGATCATTATCATCCGCGACAAGGCGATCATCGACGAGATGGAGCGGGACATCGTGCGCTGGTGCAAGATCTTCAAGTTCTTCCTCGACTGGAGGACGAGCGCGCTCGGCCGCACGATACCGTGGCTGCTTGCGCAGACTTCGATAAGGGTCAAGAGGAACCAGCTCCACCCGATACCTTTCGGGGCGATATGCCTCATTGCCGAGGGCAAGCTGGGCGCGTTCCACGGGCCCCCGACCCTGATGCTGCTGCTCGAGGACAGGCGGGGGGTCAGCCGCCCGCAGGTCGACATCGGCTGCTGCGGCGAGAACATGGTGCTGGCCGCGCACAGCATGGGCCTGGGCACCTGCTGGGTGGGGTTCGTCGAGCTGCTGAAGTACGGGCTCAAGTGGCGCCGGAGGCTCGGCGTCGAGTGGCCTTACAGGATCTGTGAGGGGATCTGCCTTGGCTATCCGTTCGGCACCCCGGACGGCATGATCGAGCGCGAAGCCATGGACGTCGACTGGTACGAGGACGGAGCGATGAGGACCGTGGTGCAGGGAGGAGACGATGGCAAAGTTTAGCTGGATCGAGCGGCTCAGCGTCCCGACCTACGACAACGAGGTGTACGCCACGACCGGGCGCTTGAGGATAGACCACGACAGGTGCAACGGCTGCGGGGTGTGCGCGCAGATATGCCCCGGCAAGGCGATCACCATCAAGGGAGAGGGAAAGTCGAAGAGGGCTTACCTGGAAGACGAGTTCCCACAGTGCATGTCGTGCAACGACTGTGCCGCGATCTGCGAGCGCGATGCGCTGACCGCGGTGGTCGCGTACGACTTCGGGCTCTATTACAAGAAACTCAACCGCGGAGGTTTCATGCCGCCGCGCAGCTATTGATGCGGGTTCCAGCGACCGGGGGCGCAGGCGGATGAACCGGTTTGCCGACAAAGTAGCGGTTGTTACGGGGGCCGGCTCAGGCCTGGGACGGGCGATCGCCCTCGAGCTCGCGCGTGAAGGCGCCGCGGTCGTCGCGGTCGACCTGGACACCGCGGGCCTCGCGCGGACATCCTCCATCGCCGCCGACACCTCAGACCGCTGTCTCGCCAAATGCATCGACGTCTCAATCCGCGCCGAGATGGAGAACATGGCCGAGGAGGTCCTCTCCGAGATGGGGCGCGTGGACATCCTGGTGAACAACGCCGGGGTGGGCGTGGGCGGCGAGCTCGCGACCGTGCCCATCGAGGACTTCGAGTGGATAGTGGGCATCAACCTCATGGGAGAGGTCTACGGCACACGTTTCTTTCTTCCGCAGATGATCGAGCGGGGCTCGGGGTATATCGTAAACGTCTCGTCGCTCTCCGGGCTGGTGCCTCTGCCGTTCCACCTGCCCTACACCACCACCAAGTACGCCCTCACCGGTTTCTCCGAGGTGCTCGCCACTGAGGTCCGGCGGTACGGCATCGGGGTCACGCTGGTGTGCCCCGGCGCCATAAAGACGAACATCATGCAGGGCACCCGCACACCGGATGTGGGCACCCCCGGCCAGGCAAAGTTCAAAGAAAGGTTCGCGAAGATGCTCGACGAGCGGGGTATGCAACCCGAGGAAGTCGCGAGGAAGGTCCTCGCAGCCGTCGAGAAAGGGCGCTTTCTGTGCCTTACAGGCACAGAGTCTTACGTGCTCTATTACCTGCACCGGCTGGCTCCCGGCCTCACGCGAAGGCTCATCGCGGTCGTGACGGAGAAGTCATCGGAGGATTGACTCGAGCAGGGGGGAGACATGAAACAGTGGCCGAATGCGGTTTCCCCGTCCAGGTTCGCCGGCCTCTTCGAATGGCGCGGCGACGGCACCATCCTGATGAAAGAGCACGGTGGGGCTGAGCTGCGCATAGCCCTGCTCGACGCGGACGAGTTGCAGGCTCTGTTCGACCGCCTCTCGGAGAACATCGGTTTCTCCGTCGACCACATCCTGGTCGAGGCGCAGAGGCGTGTGGGCAAAGCGATCTACGAGAACCGCCCCATCCCATTCCTGAAACACGTGCCGCACAGCAGGCTCACCAGGCCACAGTGGCTGATCAAGGCCGTCATCGACGCGCTGGGCAGCGACCTCGCGGCGATCGGCTTCGGTGTCGTCAAGGTGGACTCGTACCGCGCCGGCGACCACCTGTCCATACACGTAGACAACGCCTGCCTGGCCCCCCGCCTGGTAGGCAGCTTCATCGGGGCCTGTGAGGTGGTCGAGGGCGTGCCGATGACCGCCGATTACTCGGTGGAAGGAGACACTCTTACGATCAACGTGAAGCGGTCGGAGGAGCCGGACCAGGAGCCAGAGCGGCTCTACCTGGAGCAGGTGGAGCCTGCGTCGGCGTCCCTTGCCTATTCGCGTTGCCGAGAGTGTGGGGCGCCCATCAAGGCTGCCGCGATGATCGAGTGGGACAAAGAAGGAGGCAGGATAGTAGACAGGGACACCGGCCATCGGGACGTGATGTTCGCGGTCCAGTCCCTGAACGCCCTGCAGCGGGAGCTCGAGGCCGAGCTTGGCGAGGGCGTGCGCGACGTGATGTACGACGCGCAGCTGGACCTTGCTCGCTCAGCCATCGGCGAAGCCAGGGCGGGCGCGGCGCGCTCCTGGTGGGACTCTTACCTCCTCGGCCTCGCGCTGCGAGGCATGGGCTACCCTGACTCGTTCGACAGCGACGAGGGTAGCGCGACGGTAAAGATATCGAACGCCTGCAACCAGACCCTGTACGCCGCGAGGATCGCCGCCGCTCTGGAGGCCAGCACCGGCAGACCGACCAGGATCACCTGGCACACGCGTGAGAAGGACTCGTCCGCATATACCATCTCGGAGGCATGATGACCCGTGACAGGCTCGAAAGACTGGGGCGCAAGACCGCTGTGATAACCGGCGCCGGCTCGGGCCTGGGCCGGGCCCTCGCCCTCAACCTCGCGCGCGACGGCTGGAAGATAGGGGTCGCGGACGTAAGCCTGCCCGGCGCCGAGTGCACCCTGGAGATGGTCTGTGAGGCGGGTGGCTCGGGCGAGGTCTACAGGTGCGACATCCGCGACTCAGATGCGGTCTCCGCGATGGCGGATCATTTCTTCGACGAGTGGGGCGGCGTATCTCTGCTCATCAACAACGTCGGCATCGCCGTCGCCGGCTTCGTTGGCGATGCTGAGATATCAGAGTGGCAGCGCATTATGGACGTCAACCTCATGGGCACCGTCAACGGCTGCCACACTTTCGTCCCGCGCATGAAGCGGCAGGGCGGCGGTTACATCATCAACATCGCTTCCTCCGCCGGCATCACGAACCTGCCCGAGATGGGCCCCTGCAACATGACCAAGGCAGGCGTGATATCTCTCTCCGAGACGCTGCGCATGGAGCTTACCTGCGACCGCATCGGCGTGACCGTGGGCTGCCCGACCTTCTTCGACACGAACCTCATCAACGACATGAGTTGCACCAACGAGTTTCAATCGGATTTCGCCCGCTCGGCGTTCAGCAACGCCAAGGTGACCCCGGATGACGTGGCCGCCGCGATAATCAGAGGGGCGCGAAAAGGCAGGCTCTACGTGATGCCGCAGTTCGCGGCGAAGTGGACCTGGGCTCTCAAACGGCTGTCCCCCCCGCTGTGGTTTAACTCGGTCGCCCTTGGATACAGGCTGGGCATCGCGCGCGGCTTCATCATGTGGATGTCAAGGCACGGCTGGGTCTAGAAGGCCCGCCGCGCCTCATCCTTCTTTTCTTTCCGCAGAGTAGATGCCGTAGCGCGCGAGCGTCGCCGCGGTAGCGACCGCCCTCTCGGGCGTGGGAGTCGTGAACAGCCCCTGCTTCTCGATCGTGCCCGACCAGAGCCTTCTGCCTTCGCTCATCGCGACCGCGATGATCGGCTTGCCAGTCTCTTTCATCAGGCGCTGCAGGTGGCTTGAAAAAGCCTGGTCGGTCCAGTTCCACAGTTCGGCAGGGTTGATCCCCACGGAGCCTTCGGGGTTTTGCACCGAGCGGTCCGAAACCGACTTGGAGAAGCCGCGCCGCATCGAGCGCAGGAAGCGCGGGAGCATGAGCGCGTTGCGCTTGAGGACGTAGCGCAGGGGCCGCAGCAGAGTGAACACGACGTTGTTGATGAAGAACTCAGGCCCGAGCACGATCCCCATTATCACCACCAGGTCGACCTCATCGCAGCGCGCGAGCGCATCTATCGCCTTGAAATGGTTCTCCCGTCGCAGGTTGCCGACCAGGTCCACTGGATTGCCGCGGCTCCAGTAGGTGGGGAGGTAGGAGTCCATCTCCTCGATCAGGCTCTCGGGAAGAGTGGCAAGCTCGATGCCCTCCCGGTCGCACGCGTCAGCCGCGACGACTCCCCAACCTCCGCCCATCGTCAAGACCGCCACGCGAGCCCCGCGGGGAAGCGGCAGCGAAGAGAAAGCGGTGACCAGGTCGATGAACTCCTCGGAGGTCTGCGCGACGACAATGCCCGCCTGCTCGAACATCCCCTCGAACAGCTCCAGCGACCCGGCGAGCGCCCCGGAGTGCGAGGAGACCGCCCTGTTGCCCTGTGAGCCCTTGCCGCCCTTGAGCACGATGATCGGTTTGCGCGGCGTGATGGCGGCCGCGATGTCGAGGAACCTGCGACCGTCCTCGAGCCCCTCCAGGTACAGCGCGATGGTGCGTGTCTCAGGATCGGAGCCCAGGTACTGGAGGTAGTCGGTGACCTCCGTGTTGGCCTCGTTGCCGCTCCCCACGAAGCGGCTGAAGCCGACGCCGCGCCGCTTGCCCCAGACAAGGAGCTGAACGCCCAGGTTGCCGCTCTGCGAAACGAAACCGACGCCGCCCCGCAGCGGGAAGTTGGGCGCGCCGAGCGCGCAGAGCCTCGCGGAGGCGCTGAAGATCCCCATGGTATTGGGGCCGATGACGGTGATGCCCAGCTCGTTCGCCGAGTGCGCCAGCTCGCGCTCGAGCGCGGCTCCCTCCGGGCCCACCTCGCTGAAGTTGGAAGCGACGACCAGCAGGTTGCGGACTCCGATCCCGGCTGCCTCCTCGAGGACGCCGGCCACTTTCCTGGCGGGGATGGTGACGATGACCAGGTCCAGTTGCTCGTCGATGTCCGAGAGGGTCCGGTACGCGGGCATGCCCAGGACTTCGCTCTCGTTGGGGTTGACCATGAAGAGCCTGCCGCCGTAGTCGCCGCCGATGATGCTCATGGGCATCACGAAGCCCCACTTGCCTAGTGAGTTCGAGGCGCCGACGACCGCGATCGTCCGGGGGTTGAAGAGGCTTTCCCAGTCCCTCTCGAAGGTCCCTATCTCCATGCTGCTCCCGACGTTCCGGTCGCCTCTGGATCCGGGCGAAGTATCAGGTATGCCGGCGTGAAAAAAAACGGCGAAAAAGTGCCTGACCCTCGGTTTTCACCACGATTAAACACCGCCGGCATGCGAGGGTCAAACCTCGAGGACGCACGGCGGTGCCCGCTTCGAAGGAAAGACGCCTTTCGCGCGTATTGACCAACGTACGGCAGGTTCGATCCCGACATCGAGGGGTGAAACAGTGAAGTCACTAAGATCTCACGCCGGTTCCCCTGAAGGCGATAACGGGCAGCGGGGCAAGACCAGAACTCCCGGGCAATCCCCGCGGACGAGTATTTTTGGCTCACGGTGCCGCCGCGCACGTAGGCCGCTCGCAGCGTCAAAGGAGCGTTTGCTTGCGAGGTCGCTTGCCCCGCTGACGCCCGCCCTCATCGGGACCGACCACATGCCTGACGTGGACACGGAGCGCACCGCATCGGCCGCCGCGGAGCTCGTGTGCCGAGGTCCTCTTGAGGTGATGCTGACCGTTCTGGGCAGCGTGTTCGTCTTGAACCTCATGGCTGTCCTCACTTGCGGAAGGCGCTTGAGAACGCTTCCGAGCTGGCAGCAGATGGACCTGTTCACAAAGGCTTTCAACAGCAGGTTCACGTTGCTCAGGGGGGCGTCCGTGCTCGCCGGGTTGCCGCTCAAGGTCGCCTACTACAACCAGGACGATGTCTGCCGGGCCCTCGGCTTCGAACGCGGCCTGCTCATCAAGGACGCGCTCGACCACCAGGTGAGCCGCGGAAGGTGATCGCCGGAAAGGAACTGACATGCTCCATACGTGGGAGAGCCTCGAGCTCGGCCGGAAGAAGAAGACGATCGAACTCGAATCGGACGTGGTGGTGGTCGGGTCGGGGGCAGGCGGCGCGCCTCTCGCTTACGAGCTGAGCGCGCAGGGTTATTCCGTCACGCTCCTCGAGGAAGGAGGCTACTTTCCAACCGAATCCTTCAGGTTCGACTGCCGACAGGCCGTGATGTCGCTCTACAGGGACGGCGGCCTGACTTTTGCCGCGGGTATCCCGGCGACACTCTGCCCGGTCGGAAGGACCGTCGGCGGCACCACGACCATCAACCAGGGCACCGCGCTCCGGATGCCGAGAGGAGTGCTGGCAGATTGGAAATGCTTTCACGGCATCGACGACATCTCCTACGAGGAGCTCTGCCTCTACTACCAGGCGGTAGAAGAGTTCATATACGTATCAAAGCCGGACCCTGATATCGCGGGGCTCAACGCCTCGAGGTTCCTCGAGGGCGCCCGCGCGCTCGGGCTTCAAGCCTCTTACCTGCCACGGAACGCGAAGGACTGCGAGGGCTACGGGGTCTGCTGTTTCGGGTGCCCGAGCGGCGCCAAGCAGAGCACCAACGTCTCCTATATACCCGAGGCGGTGAAGAAAGGCGCCGAGGTGTACGCCGACTGCCGCGTCGAGAAGATAATGATCGAGAACTCGAAGGCGACCGGCCTCGCAGGAAGGTTCTACAAGCACGACACCGGCGCCAGAGGGCCACGGATAAAGGTGCACGGGAAAGTGGTCGTGCTTGCGGGCGGCACGAACGGCACTCCGCTCCTGCTGATGAAGAACGGCCTCGCGGGCACCAGCGGGCAGGTCGGGCGCAACGATGCGCTCCACCCGGTCACGCAAGTGGTGCCGGTGTTCGATGAGAGGATCGACCCGCACCGTGGCGTCTCGCAGAGCGCCTGGGTGCACGACTTCCTGGGCGAGGGGATCAGCCTGGAGACCACAGTGCTGCCACCAGACATGTTATCGATGACCATCCCGCAGGCGTCGGCGGAACATGCCGCTATCATGTCGGAGTACCCGAACAGCGGCTTGTTCGGGGTGATGGTCAAAGACTCGCACACGGGCAGGATCCTGCCGCGCCCCGGAGGGAAGTTCGCGGTCCTCTATCAGATCGGAAGAGAGGACCTGAAGCGCATGACCCGGGGGAACGTGGTGGCCGCGGAGATAGCGTTCGCCGCCGGGGCGAAGCGCGTGTACACGATGATCGCGGGCCACACCCGGCTGGACGGCCACGGCGACGTCAAGCGCCTCAAGGCCTCGAAGGTGCGCGCCAGGCAGTACTTCGCGATGAGCGGCTGGCACCCGATGGGCACCTGCAGGATGGGAGGGGACCCGGACACCTCAGTTGTGAAGCCCACCGGCGAGACCTGGGACGTGGACAACCTCTTCGTCTCCGACGCGAGCGTCCTTCCCACGGCGCTGGGCGTCAACCCGCAACTGACCATCATGGCGCTTTCGATGCGTTGCGCGGGGTTCATCGACGAACGGCTCAGCGGGAAGTCCGCGGTCGAAGAGCTGATGGAGCAGGTGGCGGGAGCGCCCCTGGAGCCGAGCGTGTGAGAGCGCGCCTTCGAGCGGCTGCCCCTCGGTCTTCAGATAAGAAGAAGGACGGCCGTCTGGAGCCGCCCTTCGCGAGGATCCGGTGCAGCGTTCTTCCTCAGACCGCGCCCAGTATGGCACCCATTCCGGGCTTGAGCGCGCCGTTCTGGTCCCAGACGCCCCAGTGAGCGCCCACGTCGCCTTCGCTGCGGACCTTCCACAGCTCGTCGAACGCCTCGAAGTAGTAGTACTTCACGCCGTTGGCGTTGGCCCAGGCCATGAAGCCCTTGAGGAACGTGTTGGCGTTGGCGATGCTCGCCACCGCGGAGCCGCACGGGCTGCCTGCCGACGGCCACCCGGTCTCCACGATCACCTGCTTGCCTCTGGCGGCGCTCTTGACCTTCTGGTACTGCGTGTTCACGTACGCCACGGCGCTGCTGACGCTCTTGCCTTCCCAGAACGGGTAGATGTTCATTACGATGACGTTGCACGCCGCCATGACCTTCGGGTGCGCGAGCAACTCGTCGTAGGTCTGGCTGGTGGTGGTCCGGACTCCATAGGCTTTCACCTTGGTGATGTAGCTGATGAGCTTGGTCTGGCTGAGGCCACTGCCGCTGAGGGTCTCGTCTCCAACGACCGCTAGCGAGACGTTCCCGCTCTTGACCTGCGCGATGAGCCCATTGAGCTCGGTGTTGTTATATGAGTAGTCGGCGCCCAGGTCGCACGCGCCCGCCACCGACATGCCGCGAGCCTTCGCCAGAGCCGGCATGCCCGCCCAGATCCCGGTCGAACAGAACATGCGCAGTCCGGCCGAGTAGGGCGCGACCGTGTCCATCAAGGCGCCGAGCTGGGCGCTGGTCAGATTCGCGCCCGGGTTCACCTGCAGGTACGGGCTGAAGCACAGCCCCTGAAGCTGCCTGGAGGCCCCGGCCGCGCCGGGGGACAGCCCGGCCAGCGATATCAACATCAGTGTCAACAGACCGATGGAGACCGCAAGGGTCTTCGTCATCCGAAGTCTTCTGGTCTTGAGCATCTCTACACCTCTCAAGGATTTGTCGCGGACTGATTTCCGCCGGCGATCGCGAGTTAAGGGCGCTTGTCCATCAAATCGGCAGCGCGCGTGAAAACATGATAATTCAAGCGGGATGAGCCTTCAGGCCGGGGACTGGCGCCAAGCAAGCGGGCAGAGCGAGCGAGGGCCCTCGGGTTCAAGCGGGCTCCAACTGCGGGCAGCTCGGTCCAACCGGTATGGTCCCTCAAGCGCCGGGGCTTAGCAGTATACTGGAGCAGTGCGACTGACCGACCGGGGAGAAGCAATGCGCCCAGACGGACAGAGCCGATCGGTGGGGACGGAACTTTGACGACGCCGGAAGAGGAAAACAAAGTCAGCCTTGATGCTGTAGCGCGTCTGCGGCGCGTCTACTCTTTCCTCCAGCAGACCAATGAAGCCATCGCACAAATCAAGGAGCCCGAACCGCTCTTCGCCGAAGCTTGCCGCATCGCCGTCGAGGTCGGGGGGTTCAGGATGGCCTGGATCGGCCTGACCGATCTCGGAACGGGACAGATAAGACCGGTAGTCCACCGGGGTTTCGAGGACGGCTACCTCGAGAAGATCTTCGTCAGCTCGGACGAGCACGACGACCAGTCGCGCGGACCGACGGGCACCGCTATCAGGACCGGCCAGGTCAACATATGCAGGGACTTCGCCACCGACCCGCGCATGACCCCCTGGCGCGAGGAGGCGCTCAAGCGCGGCTACCTGTCCTCGGGCGCGTTTCCTCTGCGGATAGGTGAGCGTGTCGTCGGGGCTCTTACTTTGTATGCGGCTGAGAAGGATTTTTTCTCAGAAGAGGAGGTCGACCTCTTCAAATCCCTGGCCGACAACATCTCTCTCGCCGTCGACGCGATGGAGAAAGAGGCACTGCGCAGGATGGCGGAGGAAGAGCTTGCCTTGCGAGCTGAACTGCTCGACGTCGCTACAGACTCGATCTTCGTGCACGATGCTGCACGCAACTTCGTTTATGCGAACGAGTCGTGCTGGCGGACCAGGGGCTACACCGCCGAGGAGTTCCTGGAACTGAGCCTTCACGACATTGTGACGCCGGAGTACGCCGCGCTGATAGAGCAGCGCGAATCACTGGCCGAACACCAGGGACACGCATTCTTCGAGTCTGCCCACGTGCGCAAAGACGGCTCCATCATGTCGGTCGAAGTGCACACCAGGCCGGTCGAGTCGCGCGGCAGGAGGCTTTTCCTCAGCGTGGCGCGCGACATCACCGAGCGCAAGAAAGTAGAAAGCGAGCTCGAGGAATACCGCGAGCGCCTGGAGGAGCAGGTAAGCGAGAGGACGCGCCACCTGCAGGTCCTGAACAAAGAACTGGAGTCGTTCAGCTATTCGGTCTCTCACGACCTCCGGGGGCCGCTCCGGGCCATAGACGGCTTCTCGCACATGCTGCTCGAGGACTTCTCCGAACAGCTCGGGGAAGACGGCCGCGAGTCACTCGATTTCATCTTCAGCAGCGTGAGGAGGATGGACCAGATCATCGATGGCGTCCTTCGTCTCGCACGTGCGGGGCGGCAGGCCGCGAAGTTCTCGCCCACAGACCTCGGTCCGCTGGTCGCTGAATCGATAGAGGAGGCCATGCGGGGGGTCGTTGGCCGCGAGGTAGAGTTTCATGTGGGCGAGCTTCCAACCGTGACCTGCGATGCCGTCCTGGTGCGCCAGGTCTTCTCCAACCTCATCGGCAACGCCGTCAAGTTCACCCGCCGGCAGGAGACAGCCCTTATCGAAGTCGGTGTGAAGACGGAGGCCGAAGCGGTCTTCTATGTCAGCGACAACGGGGTCGGGTTCGACCCGGAACAATACGACAGGCTGTTCGGCGTGTTCCAGCGGCTCCACGGCCCCGAGGAATTCGAGGGGACCGGAGTTGGGCTGGCCCTTGTCCAGCGGGTAATCCTCAGGCACGGCGGGCGGGTCTGGGCCCGGAGCGCGCCCGGAGAAGGGGCGACGTTCTACTTCACGCTTCCCGGCTCAGCAGCGGACCTGGAATAGCCGGCGAGGCGAGGCGAGTCGGTCGAGACTTCTCGGGACCCTTCGCTTTCTAAGTAAATCCTCAGGAATCTCCAGTACAAAAGAAGATGGTATATTGACAATAGTATTGGGTTACTATTAATATTATGAAATTAATAATACTTGGAGAGGAGAGGTGATCTCATGAGCGAGGCGGGGCAAGAAGACCTGTTCCGGCACCTCAGGGAGGCGTTCGGGCGCAAGCAGCCGCCGGTGTTCTTCACGTCTTCTATCATCATGCTGCTCCTGGCGGAGGAACCCGCCCACGGATACGCCCTCTTCAAGAAGATGTGCGACATCGGCATTTTCGAGGACGGCACTGACGCCTCCATGATCTACCCGACCCTGCACGCTCTTGACGCTGAAGGCCTCATCACTTCTGAACTCGTTGACGAAGGCGCCGGTCCTGCACGCAAGGTGTTTCACCTCACCAGGGAAGGGCGCAAGGCCCTGGACCGGTTCGCGGACCACGTCAGGAACGTTGCCGCGGGCGCAAACCACTGGCTGCGCCGCTACGAGGGAATAGCGAAAAAGGCGGCACCCCACTCGAAAAAGGGCGCTCGAGCGTCCAGTAACGCATCAGAAAGGTAAGAGACATGGCATTCATTTTCCGTAACATGTGGAGGCGCAAAGGGCGCACCTTCCTCACCATCTTCGGGATAGTGGTGGGGATCTTCGCCCTGACCGTCCTGGGTGGGATGACCGCCCGCATGGACCAGCAGGTCAAAGGCATGAAGGGCTTCATCACCGGCAAGATAAGCGTGGCTCCGGAGGACTCGGGCGCCCACGTGCGTATGCGTGGAGGCGGCAGTTCGTACATGGATCTCTCGACTGCCCGGGCGATAGAGAAGATCCCCGGCGTGCAGACCGCGTCCGGGATGGTCATGGTGCAGCTCAAGTCGGCGGAAGGCCTGAGCGCCCCCCAGATGCTGGTCGGCTATGAGCCGCCCGCGGACGGCGGAATGTTCAAGGACATCAAGATGTCTCAAGGCCGCGAGCTGAAAGCGGGCGATACCGATAAGGCCGTGGTGGGCTCGGTGCTCGCCACGCAGGAGCGCTCAAAGGTCGGTGGCCCCATCACGCTCAAAGGCAAGACCTACGAGGTCGCCGGGATCATGGACGCGACTCTCGGCCCCACGGACGCCTGGGCTTTCGTCCCGTACCAGGACGGGCTCAACACGTTCCTCGCTGCGAATCCGTTCATCAAGGACGTGCAGCTCGTGCAATCCATCACGGTGCTGCCCAAACCCGGCGCCGATATCGAGGCCCTGGCGGGGACGATCCAGAAAGACATACCGGGCGTGAAGACGACATCCCCGGTGCAGGCCGAGAAGCAGATCTCTCAGATGACGACGATCTTCAGCGCCATAATCCTGGGCATCGCCTTCATCGCGCTCTTCGTCGGCGGCCTGTCCGTCATCAACACCATGATCATGTCGGTATCGGAGCGCCGTCGCGAGATCGGGCTCAAGAAAGCGATCGGCGCCACGACTTCGACGATACTCCGTGAGTACCTGGGGGAGGCGGCGATGATCGGCCTGTTCGCCGGGGCGGTCGGCATGCTGGCCGGCCTGCTGGCGATTTCCGCGCTCAACCGGGCCACTCACGCCAACAACGTGGTCATCTTCGCGGTGACCTCGACCGTCATCCTGGGCCCCGTGATCTTCGCGACCATACTCGCGTCGCTTGCCGGGCTGTTCCCGGCTCTCCGCGCCGCGCGGCTCAATCCCGTAGACGCCCTCAAGGAGGAATAGCAGATGAGCATCGTCACTACCGAGGCACTGACCAAGATATACAAGATGGGCGACACCACCATCAACGCGGTTGACGGGCTCGACCTCAGCATCGACAAGGGTGAGTTCCTCTCCATCATGGGGCCGTCGGGCTCCGGCAAGACCACCCTCCTGCACCTGCTTGGCTGCCTGGATGTTCCCACCGCGGGAAAGGTCAACATCGACGGCGTGGAGACCGGCGACCTGTCAGGTGCCGCACTGGCCTCCATAAGGCGCGAGAAGGTGGGCTTCATCTTCCAGGAGTACAACCTGCTGCCGGTGCTCTCTGCCGTCGAGAACGTGGAACTGCCTCTCCGGTACCTCAAGGTCAAGCCGGCGGAGAGGCGCAGGCGCGCGCTCGAGGCGCTCGAGAAAGTCGGGCTGAGCGACCGTGCCCGCAACAGGCCTTCGCAACTGTCGGGCGGCGAGGCCCAGCGCGTGGCGATCGCCAGGGCGCTGGTGACCGAGCCGGCCCTCGTACTGGCGGACGAGCCGACGGGCGAGCTGGACACTACCAACACCGTACGCATAATGGACCTGGTTCGCGACCTGAACCGCGACTTCCAGCAGACTTTCGCGATTGTCACCCACGACCCGATGGTCGCCGAGAGGACGCGTCGCATCATCTCGATACGCGACGGGAAGATAGAGTCGGATAAAGCGGTAGCCTGAGGCCGGAGATCGTCGGAGGCGTGGGCGCGGCAATCTACCAGGAGGATTCGTCCTCTTCGGTGAGGGACCGGGTGTTGCGACGACTCCCGTCAAACCCCTCGCTTTCCTGCTCGTCGACGGGCTCGAAGCACTCCGGGCACGCCGGCTTCCCCTTGATCAGTCTGGTGTCCTCGATGGGGAACTCGGCGCCACAGCCCGGGCAGGTGACCATCTGGTTCTCGAGGAAACCTGCTCCGCCGCCGAACAGGAATGCCATGATACCCCGGTCCATTAAGAGTCACTTCCGTTGCTTTACTGTCACCGCAGCCGCTGGGATCTGTCACCGATTTCATTATCGGCCGGCGGGCGCGTCTGGTTTAGGGTTCCCTCAACGGCCGGCGGGCTTTCCGTTGCCGGAGGCCACCAGGGCGAGCAGTTCCTCACCGTACTTCTCGATCCGCGCGGGGCCGAAGCCTTTAATGGCCGCGAGGTCTGATGCGCTGGCGGGGCGCGTCCGCGCGATGTCCTCGATCGAGCGGTTCTGGGCGACGCAGTAGGGCGGCACTTTCTCCTCGGAGGCCTTTCCGGACCGCCACGCCTTGATCGCCTGGACGAGCAGCTCCTCCTCGGGGGTCAGCTCGCCGGAGACCGAGGCCTGTGCGACCTTGGGCGCCGGCTCGGACGGCGCGCTGACGGTCGCTGCCACCGGCGGCTCGGGCGCCAGGGCCGGTACGGACGTCTTGCTCTTCCTGGCCTTTACTGTCTTGCGAGGCTTGCCTTCCGGCGACTCCTCAAAGAAGACCAGCACGGACCACGCGGCCTCGTGCCCTTCGCGCAGCGACGCGGTGACCTTCCGCACCCGCACCGACTCCATGAACTCGCTCGCGGCGGCCTCGTCGATGGCGGCGAACGGCTGCTCGAGCCTTATCTCCAACGTCCTGCATCTCATCTGTCTCTCCTTTCTACGGCTTGTATTGCTTGCTAGATTGTAGCCCGGGGGTGTGACACCGAATCTGATTGACCGCGCCCCGGCATCCAGAATAGGCTTTAGGCGTCATCCGACCACCAGCAAGGAGGACTGATTGTGCGCATCGCATTAATGGGCGCGGGGTCGCTCGGTACGATCGCGGGGGCGCTGCTGTCGAAGGCCGGCCTCGATATCGTCCTGGTCGATGCCAACGAGGAGCACGTGAAAGCGCTCAACGCCAGCGGGGCCAGGGTCGTGGGCCACATGGAGCTCACCGCTCCCGTCAAGGCGATCCTGCCGTCGCAGATGGACGGCACCTACGACCTCGTCATCTACCTGGTCAAGTCGACGTACGACGACGTCGCCCTGCCCGAGCTGCTGCCGTTCATGCGCGAAGACAGTATGCTCATCACTCTGCAGAACGGCGTCCCCGAGGAGAGGGTCGCATCGTTCGTCGGCAGGGATCGGACGCTGGGCGGCGCGGTCGGCTGGGGCGGCACCTGGCAGGGACCCGGAGTATCCGAACTGACGAGCGACCCCTCAGAGATGACGTACGACATAGGGGAGTTGGACGGCAGCATCACGGCGCGCATCGAGCAGATAAAAGAGGTGCTCGACCACGCCGGGGTCGCCATCATCACTCAGAACCTGATCGGCGTCAGGTGGACCAAGCTGCTTGTCAACGTGGCGATGTCGGGGCTGTCCACCGCGCTCGACTGCCCCTACGGCGGCATCCTCGACGACGAGAAAGCAATCACCGCGGCGATATGCATCATGCTCGAGACCATCAAGGCGTCCCAGGCGCTCGGCATAAAGATGGAGCCCATGCAGGGGGCCGACCCGGCAATACTCTTCGAGATCGTCAAGCAGGACCTCGAGAACGCCAAGGGCGTTGTCAGGTTCATCTGGGACCCCCACCGGGACATCATCGGCAGCATGCTGCAGGACTGCAGGAAGGGCTTGAAGTGTGAGGTCGAAGCCCTCAACGGGTACCTCACGAAGATGGCGGCCTCCGCGGGCGTCGCCACCCCGGTCAACGACCAGGTCACAGAGCTGATCAGGAAGATCCAGGACGGAGAGTTGGCGCCCGGGCCGGCGAACCTGGACATGCTCGAGATCCCTGACACGTCGGAGTACTTCGACTGACAGGTCCGTCGCCCGTTTTGAAGTCCGGGCAAAACCGAACCGGACAAGGTGTCGCGCCGTGCGTGGCAGAACAATACGAGCGGCGAGACTACCTGGAGGTAAGAAATGCGGAAGTGTGTTTTTGCGGCAGCGTCGCTGGCGTGCGCCGTCGTCCTGCTGGCCGGGCTCATCGCGGGCTGCGGCGGCTCGAACATCACCATCACCTCGATCGCGCCATCCAGCGGGCCTGGAGGCACGCTGGTAGCGATCACCGGGACGGGCTTCGGCAAGTCTCAGGGTTCGAGCAAGGTGATGTTCGGCAACACGATAGCGGGCGTGGAGTCTTGGAGCGATACGGGGATCGCGGCCAGAGTACCCTCTGACCTCAAGGCCGGGAGCCTCACGGTCAAGGTCACCGTCAAGTCCGCCGACAGCAACACCCTGGCCTTCAAGATAGCCGCGGCCGGCGCCGCACAGCCGGAAGCCTCGAACCCCGGAGAGATCGAGCACAACACGCCGGTACAGGCGATGCTCGCGTACCTGAAGTCGAAGGGCCAGCCGACCACCGGATGGACGTTCAGTGTCCTCGCGGTCAGCAAGTCCGACCCCAACTGGAAGATCGACGAGGGTGTGATGGCGGGGAACCCGCAACCGCAGTTCTTCCTTCTCCACAAGGTCAACGGGAACTGGCAGGTGCTGACTTACGGAACGGACTTCAACACGCAGAAGTACGGCGCTCCGGCGGACCTGAAACTCGTCCAGCCTGCGCCGCCGTCGCCGACGCCCCCGCCGACGCCCAGCACCGAGGCGGAAGTCATTCAGGCATACCTGGTATCCAAGGGAAAGCCGAGCGACAGCTGGCAACTCAGCCTGCAGAAGGTGAGCCAGACCGACCCCAACTGGGAGGTCATCCACGGCGTGCGCAACGGCGTGACGGACAACTTCCTGCTGGTCTGGAACAACATGCTCGGCAACTGGGAATGCCTGGCCGACGGCGGCCCCCCGTGGACCGGCGTCGAGTTCAAGGGCGAGCCGGTGCCAGCCGACCTGAACCAGTAGGTAACGCACAATCGCGAGGCCCCCGACCGCCCGTGCCGGGGGCTTTGCTTTCAGCATAGTGGTTGGCGAGACGACTCCGGAGGTCGGCCATGAAGAATCTTCGTGACAGAAGAGTGATCGTCACCGGCGCGGCGAGCGGGATCGGCAGAGGAACGGCTCTCGCATTCGCGATGGAGGGCTGCCGGCTCGTGCTGGTCGACATCGACGAGGGCGGACTCGCTTCGGTGGAATCGGAGGTCCGCGCTATCGGCGCCGAGTGCTCGTCGTTCATAGTGGACGTCACTGATGCCGCCCAGGTGGAGCGGCTCGCGACGACGCTCGGCGAGTCCGGAGGGGTGGACGTGCTTGCCAACGTGGCGGGCGTCTGCGTGGTCTCCGACTTCGTGGACACCCCGCTGGAGGATTGGCGATGGGTGATGGGCGTCAACCTCTGGGGCCCGATACACATGTCACGCGCGTTTCTGCCGGCGATGATCTCCCGCCGCAGCGGGCATATCGTAAACGTCGCTTCCGCCGGGGGGCTGGTGAGCTTCGCGATGCTCGGCTCTTACTGCACCACGAAGTTCGCCCTGGTCGGCCTCTCGGAAGCGATACGCCAGGAGGTTCACGCTGACGGCATAGGCGTAACGGTGGTCTGCCCGGGTGTCACCAACACCCCGATAGTAGGGGCGGCGCGAATAACAGGGTACTCGCGGGAGAAGCTGGAAGCCTTCATCAGGCCGGTGATGCATCGATCGATGTCGGCGGAGCGCACGGGGGAACTGCTGGTCCGTGCCGTCAAGAAGAACTCCCCATTGGTGGTGACCGGCATCACCGCGAAGGTGCTGGTGCTGCTCAACCGCTGGGCGCCCTGCCTCGTGAGGGCCTTCATGGGCTCGACGAAGACCGGAGTGGCTCGTCTCTACACCTGAGCGGGACACCGCTCCGTCAACTGAAGAGTCGAGGTTGGCGCCCCGGCTACCGTTTCATCGTCGGCACAACTCAGTCTGAGAAGCCCCCGATGGTGTTGGTGCCGAAGAACTTCGAGTTCGAGTAGACGGAGCTCTCGACGATGATCGGCGCGCCCCCCGGCCAGCTCTCCACCTTGACCGAGGCACTGAGGGTGGTGGTCGTGTGAAGCTTGTCCGCCATGCTGTAGGTGCGCCTTGTCGTTGCCGGGATAGTGTCCAGGAAATGGGTCACGTTGCCGCTGGTGTCCATGTAGGTCACCCTGATGTCCGCCGCTGTCGCGCCGGGGTTCTGTACCAGCGTCCAGGTGTTCAGGCCGTCGTCCTCCACGCTTACCCCACCGTCCGGCATGTAGAAGGTCATGTGCGCCGACGAGAGGCCGATCGTGTCGTGGGTCGACCCATCGCCCTTCACCGTCGTCGACCAGTACATGGCGCGCTCGGCCGCGATGGGCAGGGTGCCGCGGACGTGAGTCGAGAAATCCTGGCCCTGCACGATCTTGCTGGTGTCGATGGTCCAGCGGGAGTTGGGAGCCATGAACTGGCTTACCGTCGTCTGTACCCCGGAGTTGTTCATGAAGGTGACCGTGACCGTATTGTTGTCCGCCATCGGGTTCTGCACCAGGACGTAGGTCGTGAAGCCCCAGGCGTCCGACCCTTCCGCCAGGTAGAAGTCAACGTTCGGCTCGGCGGTCCCGATCGACTCGTGGCCCATCATGCGGTTGTACCGGTACATGGCGCGCTCGGCGATCACGGGGACGGGTGAGCTCACCTCGATCGAGGCGTCGTCCTGTCCGATCTCGCTCGCCATGCCGAAGGACATGCGCGAGTGGGCGGGCACCGTGTGATTCCTGACGACCGGCGTGCCGCTGTCGAGCATGTAGGTAACGGTGCACGGCGCCGCGGCGCCCTGCGGGTTCTGGATGAGGAGCCACGTCTCGAACCCCCACTGCGAAGACCCTTCCGGCAGCAGCCAGGTGGTCGAAGGCTCGTTCACGCCGATCGAAGAATGCCCCTCCTCAGCCGCGGGCAGGTTGGGCTTGGCCCAGGCCATCACCCTCGAGACCGCGATGGGAAGCCCCTCGGCGCACACGCCCTTCGTCGAAAAGTCCCTGCCCGGGACGTCACCGGGCGTGTTGAGAACGGTGAGGCTCGTCTGGGGAATGGTGATATCAGGGCGCGTCACCACCCCGGCCGTCGTCATGTAGGTGACCTCGGCGGTCACGGGTACGTCGTTCGGGTTCTGCAGGTATATCGCTGTACCAAATCCCCACTGGTTGGAACCTTCGGCCAGGTACCACGTGGCCAGCTTGGAGGGGGCGGCTTTCGCCTCCTGGCTCCACAGCATCAATCCGACCTGCATGACTGCCGCCGCCAGCAGCAGCGCGATAAGGACGGCAAGCACTTTCCTGGATGTCCAGTGGGTAGCGAGAGCATGCATGGACGGACCCCCTTGTGAATGGCGGGGCCCCCAGTGACCCGGCCGTGGGGCGAGTATATCCCAGGGTGTTTCGCTCGCACAACCGGGTGCGCTCCATTGTTGTTACATCGATTTAACATCCCGGAAACACCGGCGAAACACGGCGGCAATATAAACGTAAAGGCTGGCGATGACATCGCGTCGGGCGCGCGGCCGGCCGGAGGTCGGAAAGTGGGCGGCCGCTCCCTTGCGCCGTTCTGATGGTTATGAGGAGGAGGCACAACACATGGGCAGGATCAATGCTGGCGACACGGCCTGGGTCCTCGTGGCGGGCGCTCTGGTGCTGATGATGACTCCGGCGCTGGCATTCTTCTACGGGGGCATGGTCCGCAGGAAGAACATCCTGTCGACCTTGAACCTGAGTTTCATCACCATCGGGCTCATCAGCATCCAGTGGGTCCTGATCGGGTACACGCTGGCTTTCGGCCACAACATCGGCGGCTTCATCGGGAGCCTTCACTATGTCGGTCTTACGGGCGTGGGGGCGGGCCCGAGCCTTGCCTACGCCCCGACCATCCCTCACCTGGGATACGCTTTCTACCAGATGATGTTCGCGGTGATCACACCGGCTCTCATCACCGGCGCTTTCGTGGAGCGCGTGAAGTTCAAGACTTTCCTGGTCTTCACCGTAATCTGGGCGACCATAGTCTATGACCCCGTGGCTCACTGGGTCTGGGGAGTCGGCGGCTTTCTCAGGCAGATGGGCGCGCTCGACTTCGCGGGGGGCACCGTCGTGCACGTGACGGCGGGCTTTGCGGCCCTCGCGTTCGCCATGGTCATCGGGGCGCGCAAAGGTTACGGCAAGACGCCGATGGAGCCGTCGGCGATCCCCTATACCATACTGGGCGCCGGCCTGCTCTGGTTCGGCTGGTTCGGGTTCAACGGGGGCAGCGCCCTGGCGGCGAACGGGCTCGCGGTGCACGCGGTCATGACGACCAACACCTCGGCGGCCGCCGCTGCCCTGGTGTGGATGTTCCTCAGCTGGCGCAATGACAAGCCGAGCGTGCTCGGTATCGTCACGGGGGCTGTCGTCGGCCTGGTGGCGATCACACCCGCCGCGGGCTACGTCGAGCCGTGGGCGGCGATCATCATTGGCGGCGTCGCCGCTTCCATAAGCTACTACGCGATCAAGTTCCGCCAGAGGACGCGCCTCGACGAGTCGCTCGACGTGTTCGCCTGCCACGGCCTGGGCGGCACCACAGGTGCCCTCCTGACCGGCCTCTTCGCGACGACCGCGGTGAACAAGGCGGGCGCCAACGGGCTCTTCTACGGCAATCCCAAGCAGTTCCTGATACAGCTCGCGGCAGTGGCGATTGTAGCCGCTTTCACGTTCGTAGTGACGTTCACCCTCGCCAAGATACTTGACGCGGTGATGGGGTTGAGAGTAGACGAAAACGCCGAGGAGGTCGGCCTCGATATCAGCGAGCACGGTGAACTGGCATCGGCCTCATAACGCAAGGAGAATCATATGGCCAAGAAGATCGAAGCCATAATCCGTGAGGAGAAGCTGTCCGACGTCAAGGAGGCCCTCCGCGGCATCGGCATCGTCGGGATGAACTTCAGCGAGGTGCGCGGGCACGGCCGCCAGGGGGGGATAACCCTCGCGGGCCGCAGCGGGACCTACCAGATCGACATGCTCCCTCGCATGCAGGTCAACGTCGTATTGAGCGACCACAACGTTGAGAAGACCATACAGACGATCCGCGACGCCGCGAAAAGCGAAGACGGAGGAGCCGGCGACGGGCTCATCTTCGTCTACCCCGTCGACGAGGTAGTAAGGATCAGGACCGGCGAGAGGGGGACGGACGCGCTTGCCTACGAGGGGGATATCGACGCCCGCCTTGCGAAATACTACGCCCCGCCGGTCAGCAAGACTCCCGAGGAGCGGCAGGCCGGCCCCAAACCGGAGGTCAAAGAGCGCGGCAGGCTGTCCCGGTTTCTCATGAAAGACTGAGTGCGGAGTCAAGGTTCCGGTTCAAACTGCGCGGCCCGCCCCGGCAGGAAGGCAGGCAGGCGCCTGCCGATTGCCAGAGCCAGCACGCAGACTGTCATTGCCAGCAGCAGCAGCGGGTAGAAGCGGGCGGGCCAGCCGTTGATACCGTTGCCGTACAGAGACATCACAAAGGTGGCCCCCACCCCCGCGCCCAGCATCAGATCAGAGCCGGACAGCATCATCACGACTCCCACCATCCCGGCATACCAGGGCATCAGCCAGGTAGTGCACATCATGAAAGTGAACAGTATCGCCCCCGAGTAGAAAATAAGGGACTGGAGGTCGCGCACGCGCCAGGTGAAGACCGCGAAGAGGACCAGGAAGCCGAGCATGAAGAGGACGCGCGTGCCGGTGGCGCCGAGCGAGGCGGCGCTCGAGGCGCGGATCCCGAGCCAGCGCAGGGTGCTCTGCAGGTACCCTTCCAAGAAACGCGGCACGCTGGCTTCGCTGAAGTCGGTGCCCACGCTGATTATCTTCTTGAAACCCGCGATCCCCGGCCAGATAGGCAGGTACATCGCCAGGGGCAGCACGACGACCGCCGCCAGCGCCTGCGCATACTTGCGAAGGCCCCAGCGGGCGTTCTGCCTGAGGAAGAGGACCAGCATCGGGACCAGGACGAAGACCGCGGTCGTCTTGACCAGCACCGCCAGAACGGCGGAGGTGACCGCCAGCACCGGCCGTTCCTGCCGGTACAGCAGGAAAGCAAGGACGATGAAGAAGATCATGATGGCGTCGTTGTGCCCTCCGCCGACCAGCTGGATTATCACCATCGGGTTCCAGGCCACCGCCGCCAGGATGAGCGCCCTGCGGGCGGGATGAAGGCGCCCGGCCAGGCTGTCCACGACGAAGAGGGTGCCCATGAAGAACCCGAAAGAGAGCAGCTTGAAGGCGATGACGTTGGAGACCGCGCTCTGCCGGGCGATGAGGGTCACCAGCGCCGCCAGGTAGCTGAAGAAGGGGCCGTAGACCGAGGCGGTCCCCTTCCAACTGATGTACTTCAACACCGGGTCGGCCGGAAAGTTGCGGGGCACTACGACGTAGGGGTTGTTCCCGTGGAACGCGAGGGCCTTGCCGTATGACGCGTAGTTGAAGAGGTCCTTGGCCAGGATCGGCGGAACGAAGAGCAGCCACAGGCAGAGGGCGGCCGACGCGCCGATGATGAATGCGCTCGAGAGGCTCCTGCCCTGCCTTGCCAGAAGGATCAGAGCCCAGGCGTAGGAGGCGAATATCACGATCAGAAGAGGCATGAAGATAGCGGTCATCTGGGAGCGCGTCAGGTGCGATATCCCCAGCAGGCGCCCGCTTCCGGAGAGGAACCCCCCCAGCGTGAGAAGCCTGCTGCCGGGCGATTCCATCCCGAGCCCGTACGCCCGCTGCACCGCCAGCACCCCGACCAGCCACATGCACAGGAACATCAGGCCGACAAAGACCCGAGGGTCGGTCGCGGCCGCCTTCAGAACTGTCCTTGCGGTCTTTTTTCCCGTGTCTGGTTCCATGTTGCATGCCCTGTTGCCGGAGCCCGTACCGGGTGCCCGGAGACGCACGCGAGATTCTACATCAGTGCCGGATTCTATGCGGCCGGTTGCGTTCCTGCCACCGGAGAACCCCGAGGCATCCTATTGAAAGCCACGGGGGGATAACCGAGAATAAACCCCTGACACAGAGAAAAGAAGGTAAAGTTGCATTGGCTGATTGACTTTTTCGTGCACCTCGACAGGAACCTCTCGTCGTTCGTCAGCACGTACCACACGTGGACGTACCTGATCCTGTTCCTCATCGTCTTCTGCGAGACGGGCCTGGTCGTCACCCCGTTCCTCCCGGGTGATTCCCTGATATTCGCCGCCGCCGCGATCGCCACGCAGCCGAACCACCCGCTGAACGCGTTCGCGCTCTGGGCGATCCTCTGCGCCGCCGCGATCCTGGGCGACAGTGTCAACTACTGGATCGGCAAGGAGTTCGGGCACCGGTTCTTCCGAAAAGAAGACGCCCGCATCCTCAAGAAGAAATACCTCGACGAGACGCACGACTTCTACGAGAGGCACGGGGTGGCGACCATCGTGCTGGCCCGCTTCGTGCCCATCATCAGGACCATAGCGCCTTTCGTGGCCGGCATGGGGAGCATGAGCTACCCGACGTTCTTCACCTTCAACGTTGTCGGCGGGGTCGCCTGGGTCTCGCTCTTCACGATCACTGGCTACTTCTTCGGGACGATACCTTTTGTCAAACACAACTTCAGTTACGTGATCCTCGCCGTGGTGCTGATATCGCTGGTGCCGCTGGCGTGGAAGGCGCTGAGTGAGCGAAGCAAGCATAAGAAGGCCGCCGCGGCCCAGGCTTCGGCGCTGCCTGAGACGGGGGTGCCGGAAGAATGAACGTGTGGGCGCCCCCTGCAACAATCGGAACGACGTGTTCGCCGGTCCCCATGAAAAGCCGTCTCGTGGGGATCACCAAGATACCCCTGGGAGGTTAGCCGCTCCGTGGGTCCGAGAGCATCCACGAGCGGCGATGAAGCTTTGGCTGATGTCCGCGAAGTTCTGGATGCTCTAGGCGAAACGTTCCCCTGGGAGCTCGCCGGCAGGCGCGAGCCGGGAGGCCTCCTGGTGGGCTCTCGCAGCGCGCCAGTGAGCCGGGTCCTTTGCTCCATCGACCTGACGGGCGACGTGGTAGAGGCCGCGGCCGCGACCCGCTCCGAGCTACTGGTAGTGCACCACCCGCAGATGCTCAGGTGCGGCCCTGCGCCCTGGGACGCGGACTCCCCCGCAGGCAGGCTGGCGGGCAAGGCCCTCTCCGCGGGCGTGAACATCGCCGCCTGCTACCGCAACGCGGACGTCGCGAGCGGCGGCGCCGCCGACCTCATGGCCTTGAGGCTCGGGCTCGTGCGGACCGTGCCGATACTGCCGGCCCGCGGCGCGTTTCTGGCTAAGGTGTCGGTATTTGTCCCGCCGGAGGCCCTGGAGCAGGTCTTTTCCGCTATGGCGGCAGCGGGCGCGGGAGCGATAGGCGATTACACCCACGCGGGTTTCCGCACTACCGGCACCGGGACGTTTGTCCCGCGGGAGGGCGCCAGGCCGTATTCCGGTGAGCCGGGCAGGCTGAACCTCGTTGAAGAGGTCAGGCTCGAAATGGTCTGTCCGTCGTTCCGCGTCGAGGCGGTCGTCGAGGCGATGCTGGAACAACACCCTTACGAAGAGGCCGCCTACGACATCTATAGGAGCGAGGCCCCGGTTCCATGGGGAGTCGGGCGCGCAGGTTGGCTCGAAGAAGAAAGGACGCTCTTGAGCATCATGGAAGACCTGGCCGACTGGAGCGCTTCCGAGGACGCGGTACTGGTCGGCGACCCCGAAAGAAAGGTGACCCGCGTGGCCGTGGCCCCCGGGTCGGCGGACAGGCTCATCGAGCGCGCCTGGAGTCAGGGCGCCGAGCTGCTGGCGGCCGGAGAAGTGGGCTGGCACGCGACGGTCGAGGCGTGCGAGCGCGGGCTGGCTCTCGTCTGCCTGGGGCACCTCGAGAGCGAGCGCGCCCTGGTGCCTGCCATGGTCTCGATAATCGGCGCTGCTTCGGAGAAGAGAGGTTGGGGATTGGAAGTCGAAGGCTACAAAGACCGGGGGGGACGATGGGGTTAGAAATGGGGCCGGAAGCGCTGGCGCGGACGCTGCGTGAGATACAGGACTTCGACACCAGGGTCCTCGGACTCGAGCGTGAGATAGAGGGCCTGGAGGAAAAGCATCGCCTGGGCGAACTGGCTTCCGAGCTCACCGAGGCCCGCGCCTCACAGGCGGCGACCGAGGAGCGGCTCGAGGAGCTGGAGCACAAGCAGCACAAGCTCGACGGCGAGCTCGACCTTCTTGCTTCCAAGGTCAAGAAAGAGGAGGAGAAGCTGTTCAGCGGCACCATCATGAACCCGAAGGAGCTCTCCGCCATACAGGCCGAGATATTCTCGCTTCGCAAGAAGCGCGACGAGATGGAGACCGAGGACCTCGAGGAGATGGAAGCCATCGACAGCCTCCACGACGAGGTGGCGGCCGCCAGAGAGCGGGCCGCTTCTGCCGAGACGCGCCTGAGCCAGGCCACCGCCGAGCACGATTCCGAGTTGGAGGAGAAGCGCTCCGAGGTCGCAACGCTCTCCCTCTCGAGGAACAATCTCAAGGCCCTGCTCGAGCCGGAGGTGATCGCCAACTATGAGAAGCTTCTCAAAGACAAGGCAGGGCTGGCGGTCGTCCCCATCGTGCAGGGCAGGAGCTGCGGTGGGTGCCACATCGACTTCTCTCGCACCCAGATCGACCAGTTTCAGCACAACGAGGGCATATTCCGCTGCGAGTACTGCAGGAGGATACTGGTCAAGTGAGCGGCGACGCGTTAGAGCCCCGGACGCCGGGGCCTGAAGACCTTCTACTCGTCTACAGTGACGGCGGGGCCCGGAACAACCCCGGCCCGGCGGGGGTAGGCGCCCTGGCAACGGACGCGGACGGCACCGTGCTCATCGAGATCAGCGAGTTCCTGGGCAAGGCGACCAACAACGTCGCCGAGTACTACGCCCTGATCATGGTCCTGGAGGCGTCGCGGCCGCTCGGTTATCAACGGGTGAAGGCGCACACCGACAGCCAGTTGGTGGCCTACCAGATGAGCGGAGAATACCGGGTGAAACACGCGGGCCTCAAGCCGCTGGCGGCCCGCGCCAGGGCGCTCCTCGATGAGTACCGCGACGTAGAGGTACAATATATTCCCAGGGAGAAGAATACCGAGTGCGATGCCCTTGCGAACAAGGCTATCGACGAAGGCCTTCTCGGACTGAAAGACCCGGTGCTCACACAAGAGGAATCTCTCTTCTGAGGGCGGCAGGCGAATGGATCCGGTCCCGGAGTTCACCAAAAAGGACGACATGGACTGTTGCGTTATAGGAACCGGCTACGTCGGGCTGGTCACCGGGGCGTGCCTCGCTGACCTGGGCCACTCCGTGACGTGTGTCGACAAGGACGACTCCAAGGTGACTGCGCTGGCCGGCGGGAACGTCCTCATCTACGAAGCCGAACTGGAGGAAGTAGTCCGCAGGGGCCTCAAGTCCGGCAAGCTCTCTTTCACCACCGACATCAGGGGTGCGGTCTCGCGCAGCGAATTCGTCTTCATCACGGTGGGCACGCCGTCGGACGCCGAAGGCCACGCCGACCTCACCAACGTCGACGAGGTCGCCCGGCAGATCGCCGAGGCCATCGAAGGGTACAAGGTGATCATCAACAAGAGCACCGTGCCCGTGGGCAGCACCAAGCGCGTGTCGCGGATAATCGAGCAGTCGATGCCCCCGTACCCCGAGTTCGACGTGGTGTCGAATCCGGAGTTCCTGCGCGAAGGCACGGCGGTATCCGATTTCATGAAGCCCTCCCGTATCATCATCGGCGCGGACTCGCAGAAAGCCGCCATGCTCATGAGCTCCCTCTACAAGCGCATCGACGCGCCGCTGCTCATCACCGACCCCGCGAGCGCGGAGATGATCAAGTACGCCTCCAACGCCTTCCTGGCCACCAAGGTCTCCTACATCAACGAGATAGCGAACATCTGCGAAGCGGTCGGGGCGGACGTCCGTGAGGTCTCGCTGGGCATGGGATACGACGAGCGAATCGGCTTCGAGTTCCTCAAGGCCGGTCCCGGCTTCGGGGGCTCGTGCTTTCCCAAGGACTGCCGCGCCATGCTGCGCATCGCGCACGAGAGCGGCTACGAGTTCGAGCTCCTGGAGGGAGTGCTCAAGGTCAACCGGGAGCAGCAGGAGCGAGTGGTGACCAAGATAGCCAAGGCCGCGGGGGGACTCGAAGGCAAGAGCATAGGGCTCCTGGGGCTCGCCTTCAAGGCGAACACCGACGACGCGCGCGAGTCCCCGGCCCTCATCATCGCGGGCATGCTGCTCCAGCGGGGGGCAAAGGTCACCGTATTCGACCCTCAGGCGATGGACAACTGCGCCGGGGAGATTCCCGACGCCCGCTTCGCAGAGGACCCCTACCAGGTCGCCGAGGGCGCCGAAGTGCTGGTCCTGTTGACCGAGTGGGACGAGTTCAAGTGGCTCGACTACGAGCGTGTGCTGAAGGCGATGAGCCGTCCCGTGATAGTGGACACCAGGAACTGCCTGGACCCCGCGGTCCTGCGCAAGCTCGGATTCACATATGAAGGAGTCGGCAGATGAAGCTGTCAGTGATCGTGCCCGTCTACAACGAGAGGAACACGATACAGGAGATACTCCGCAGGGTCCGCGCGGTCGACCTCGGCGAGATATCGAAGGAGATCATTGTTGTCGACGACGGTTCCACCGACGGGACCGTCGACATACTGAAGCTGGAGGAGGACTCGACGACCCGCCTGCTCACGCACCCGCAGAACAAGGGAAAAGGCGCCGCCGTCAGGACCGGGCTGGAGCAGGCAACCGGCGACTTCGTGATAATCCAGGACGCCGACCTCGAGTACGACCCCGACGACTACCGCCTGCTGCTGGCGCCGCTGCTCAAGAAGAAGGCCGAGGTGGTGTACGGGTCCCGCTTCACCGGTGAGCACCGCGACATGCTCTTCTGGCACATGCTCGGCAACAAGATGCTCTCGTTCATCACCAACGTGCTCTACAACACCACGCTCTCCGACATGGAGACGTGCTACAAGCTTTTCTGGAGGCCATGCCTCGAGGGGATCACCATCAAGTCGAACCGCTTCAACTTCGAGCCGGAGATCACCGCAAAGGTCCTCAAGAAGAAGGTTCGCATCTACGAGGTGCCGATCTCTTACGCCGGACGCGAGTATACGGAGGGAAAGAAGATCACCTGGCGCGACGGATTCTCCGCCCTGTGGGCGCTCATCAAATATCGCTTCGTTGATTGAGGAGGAAGCAGCACTCGAGGAGGAGTCTTGAAAATGCAGACAGCAATCACTGTGACCCTGCTGATCATCAGCATCGGCCTGGCGGTCGCCGGACAGCTCGCCATGAAGGCGGGCATGAACGACATCGTCGCCAAACACGGCGACCTCAAGATGGAGAACTTCAAGCACCCCGGCACGCTCGTCAAGTGGATCTTCAAAGACGGGCCGTGGGCGGCGGCGGGCATCCTGCTCTACGCCATATCTGCGCTGTTCTGGCTGATCGTGCTCTCGAGGACGTCCCTCAGCGTCGCTTACCCGATGGTCGCGGCGGGCTACGTGGTGGTCGTCCTCTACTCGAAGTTCGTCTTCAACGAGAACGTCAAGGCCATCGCCTGGGTCGGGCTGGTGTTCATAGTGATTGGCGTGGCTATCACGGCTCAGGGGTTGCCCGCGAAGAAGAAGACCGAACTGAAACCCGCGAGCTCAGTGGTGCAGACAGCGCAAGCGGGTCATGCTGAGGCCGTCGACGGGACGCCCTCCGAAAAATGAAGACCGTCTCGGTGATCGTCATCAACTTCAACGGGCTCGCTGACATCGAGGCGTGCCTGGAGTCGGTGGCCGCCCAGGATTACCCCGAGCTGGAGCTGCTCGTGATCGACAACGGCTCGAGCGACGGTTCGACCGAGTGGCTCAGGGAGTGGGCCAGCGGGCAGTCCGGCGGGACGCGGTTCAAGACGACCGGCCCGTTGCTCATCGAGAACGGCGCCAATACCGGGTTCAGCCCGGCGCTGAACCAGGGCATCAAGGCCACCTCGGGCGAGCTCGTGATGCCGCTCAACACCGACGTCGTCCTGGAGGACTCCTTCATCGCCATGCTCGTCGCCAGGCTCGAGAAAGACTCCGCGGGCAGCGTGAGCGGCAAGCTCATGCGCTTCCCTCCCTTTGGCAAGGACAACGTCATCGACACCGTCGGGCACGTGATCTTCAAGAACAGGCTCGCCGAGAGCCTCGGCGAGGGGCTGCGCGGCGCGACCTCATTTCTAGAGCCCATCGAGGTGTGGGGCACCTGCGGAGCGGCCGCGATATACGACCGGGCGATGCTCGAGGACGTCGCGGTCGACGGGGAGTACTTCGACGAGGACTTCTTCGCCTTCTGGGAGGACCTCGACCTCGACTGGCGGGCGCGCATGCGGGGCTGGAGATGCATGTTCGAACCGGCCGCCGTCGGCTACCACCGCCGAGGGGGCGCCGGATACAGGAAATCGCTGCTGGTCGAGACCCACAACTACAAGAACCGATACCTCATGATCATCAAGAACGATTCCGCGCGCTACCTCCTGCGAAACCTGCCCGGCCTTGCAGCGACGGAGGCACTGAAGGGCGGGGCCCTGCTGGTGCGCTGCCCGAAGGCCCTGCTGGGCCTGGGGCAGGTGGTGAGGCTTCTGCCCGCGATGGTCCGCAAGCGGCGGGTGATACAGTCCCGCAGGCTGGTGCCGGCGCGCGACCTCGACGGTTGGTTCCAGCCGTTCGGCTACGCGAAATGGGTCAGGCGCCATCTGTTGAACCGCGGAGAGATGATAGTGGAAGCGGAACGGGAGCGGGCGTGAACCAGGTCGCAGCGATAATCATCAACAGGAACACGAAAGATTTCCTGCGAGAGTGCCTGAAGACCGTGCTCGCTCAGGACTTCGCGGGTGGCATCTCCACGTGGGTGGTGGACAACGGCTCCGACGACCGCAGCGCGCAGATGGTGCTGCGGGAGTTCCCGGGGGTCGACCTGGTCTGGAACCGGTCCAACGTCGGTTACGCCTGCGCCTGCAACCAGGGAGTGAGGGCAACCCGCGAGCAGTACGTACTGATCATGAACAGCGACACGGCCCTCTCTACAGACACCGTGAGCGAGGTCGTGTCTTACCTGGAGCGCAACCCGGCGGCCGGGGTCGCGGCCCCGTTGCTCCGCAACAGCGACGGCAGCCTGCAGTTCTCCTGCCGGGAGTTCCCGTCGGTCTCCACCGCTTTCGTCCACGCGTTCCTGGGCCTGTTCAGCTCGGACAATCCCCGTTCCGCGAGCTACAAGAAGATGACCTGGGACCACTCTCGGGAGGCGGATGTCGACTGGGTCTCCGGGGCCTTCATGGCTATCAGGCGCGAGGCGCTGGAGCAGCTCGGCGGCTTCGACGAGAAATACTACATGTACGTGGAGGACGTGGACCTGTGCTGGAGGATGTGGCAGGCGGGCTGGAGCGTAGGCTTCGTGCCGGGCACGGAGGTCTGTCACCACATCGGGATGAGCAGCCGGGCGGTCCCGGCGCGCATGGTACTGCACCATCACGGCAGTATGTTACGCTTCCACCGTAAGACTTATGACGGGCCGATGAGGCGGACCGTCAACGTCGTGGTCGCGGTGGGGGTGGCGTTCAGGGTGGCGCTGATCCTCGCCCTCAACGCGTACTATCGCCTTCGCGGCGCCCTGGGTGGCGCGAAGAAAGTGATCATGCCGGGGAGACAGTGATGGAGCGAGTACTGATAACGGGGGCCGACGGGTTCGTCGCTTCGCACCTGCTGGGGGAGCTCGCCCGCGAGTGCGGCTGCGAGATCACCGGGATCGGGCTCAAGGAGGCTCCCTCCGCGCTGGTCGACAGGCTCGACTACGTCGTCCTCGACCTCACCGAGTATGAACCGGTAAAAGATCTCCTCGAGGAGAAGCGCCCGGACGCGATATTCCACCTGGCGGCGATGCCGTCCGTGGCGCAGTCGTGGGAGGACCCCTGGAGCACCTACCGGGTCAACGTGCTGGGCCAGGTCAACCTGATGGAGGCGTTGCGCAGGCTCGAGCTGGAGGCGTCCGTCCACATCGCGTGTTCCAGCGAAGAGTACGGGAAGGTGTCGCCCGAGGCGATGCCCATGGACGAGGGCACGCCGTTCAACCCCTGCAGCCACTACGCGGTCAGCAAGGTCGCCCAGGAGGTCCTGGGCCTCATGTACTACGAGGCGTTCGCCTGGCGCGTCCTGGTGACCCGGGGCTTCAACCAGTGCGGGCCCGGGCAGGCCTCGGATTTTGTGGTCTCTTCTTTCGCCCGGCAGATCGCCGAGATCGAAGTGGGGCTCCGAAAGCCCGTCATCATGGTCGGCAACCTCGAGGCCAGGCGTGACTTCATGGACGTGCGAGACACCGTGCGCGCGTACCGCATGGTCATGGAGAAAGGGAAGGCGGGCACCGCCTACAACGTGTGCAGCGGCACGGCGCGCGCGGTGGCAGAAGTCCTGGAGTTGCTTCTGGAGGCGAGCGGCGCCGAGATAAGGGTCGAGCGCGACGCCTGCCGCCAGAGGCCGAGCGACATCCCTCTGCTGCTCGGGGACAACGCCAGGCTGAAGGAAGAGACTGGCTGGGAGCCGGTCATCGGGCTCGAGACGACCCTGAAAGACACTCTCGATTACTGGCGCGTCCGGGTGAGAGGACAGAGGGAACCGGAGGTGAGGAGTTGAAGGCAGCGATGCTCGTGGGTGGGTTCGGCACCCGCTTGAGGCCGCTCACGATAACCACGCCGAAACCGATGCTACCCCTGGTCAACATCCCGTTTCTGGAGATCGAGCTCCTGCACCTGAAGCGGTACGGGGTCGACGAGGTGATCCTGTCGACCAGTTACATGCCCGCCGTTTTCGACGAGTACTTCGGTGACGGCTCGAGGCTGGGTTTGAAGCTGGTGCACGTGACGGAGGACGAGCCGCTGGGGACCTGTGGCGCTATCAAGAACGTCGTCGAACACCTGGGAGAAGAGCCGGTGATCGTGTGCAACGGGGACATCCTCACCGACCTCGATATCGCGGCGCTGGTCGCTTACCACAAAGAGAAGGGCGCGAAAGTCACGATCACACTGACCCCGGTGGAGGACCCGACCGCGTACGGCCTGGTCCCGCTGGACGACGATGGCCACATAAAAGAGTTCCTCGAGAAGCCTTCCTGGGACCAGGTGGTCACCAACCTCATCAACGCGGGGACCTACGTCATGGACCCCGCGGTGCTCGACCAGGTCCCGCCCGGGCAGAACTACTCTTTCGAACGACAGTTGTTCCCGGACCTGCTCAAGCAGGGCGAGCCCATGTTCGGCTTCCCTTCGGACTGTTACTGGCTGGACCTCGGAACTCCCGAGAAGTACCTCGCCGCCCACCATGACATACTGAGCGGCGAGATAGACATTCCCATGAAGGGCAGCGAGGAAGACGAGCGCGTCTGGATAGGCGACGGCGTCGACATCGCGCAGACGGCTCACATCCACGGCCCGGTCATCGTCGGCGACCGCGTGAAAGTAGGCCCGGGCGCCAAGATCCAGGCGAAGACATGCCTCGGAAACGACGTGAAGATCGAGGCCGAGGCGCGGGTCGAAGGGTCTGTAGTGCTCGACGGAGCAACCATCGGCGAGCGGAGCCAGGTGGAGGAGAGCATAGTGGGAAGAGGCACCGTGCTCGGGGCCGACTGTCATGTTGCGGACTGTTCGGTCTTGGGTGATAATATCGTCTCTGGTAGCGAGAACGAGTTCCGAAAAGGGATTCGCGTTTGGCCTTCGACGGTGATCGAGGCCGGAAAGATCAAGTTCTGAACACGGGGCCGGCTCCTGGCCGGCAAAGTTTCTTTATAGGCACTGGGACCGGGGGCCCGGCGGGACGGGCGGAGGTCTTCATTTTCGCGGAGGTGCAGCTAATTGAAGGTCCTGATCACTGGAATCACCGGGTTCGCCGGCAGCCACCTGGCTGAGTACTGCCTCGCCCGCGGCGACGCCGAGGTGTTCGGCACCGCGCGCTGGCGCAGCCCCATGGACAACGTGGTTGGCATCACCGACGACATCACGCTGATGGACTGCGACCTCAAGGATTCGGTGGCGGTGCGCCACTGCCTCTCCGAGATCCGCCCCGAGTATATCTTCCACCTGGCGGCGCAGAGCTTCGTCCCCACGTCGTGGAAAGCACCGGTCGAGACGGTGTGCACCAACATGGTCGGCGAGATAAACCTCTTCGAGGCGATGCGCGAGCTCGGGCTGGTAGAGAACACCCGCATCCAGCTGGCCGGCTCCAGCGAGGAGTACGGCATGGTCCACGAGGACGAAGTCCCTATCAAGGAGACCAACCCCTTGAGGCCTCTGAGCCCCTACGGGGTCAGCAAGGTGGGGCAGGACCTCCTCGGCTACCAGTACCATGCGAGCTACGGGCTTCACACGGTGCGAACGCGCGCGTTCAACCATACCGGCCCGCGGCGGGGAGACGTGTTCGTCTCGAGCAACTTCTCCAAGCAGATCGCGACGCTCGAGAAGGGCAAGGCCGAGCCGGTCATCAAGGTTGGAAACCTCGACGCCCGGCGAGACTTCACCGACGTTCGCGACATGGTGAAAGCGTACTGGCTCGCGCTCGAGAAGGGCGAGCCGGGTGAGGTCTACAACCTGGGCTCCGGCAAAGACGTCACCATCAAGAAGATGCTGGATATCCTGCTCTCGTTCAGCGACCTCGACATCGAGATCAGGGAGGATCCGTCCAGGATGCGCCCTTCCGACGTGGAGATACTGCTCGCCGACACCACCAGGTTCCACGACCTGACGGGATGGGAGCCTGAGATACCGCTCGAGAAGACTCTGGAGGACCTGCTCGATTACTGGCGGGAGAGGGTCTGACGGTTGGGCGGCGGGACAGCAGGACAAGCGGCCGGTAGCACGAAGACAGCGGCCGGTCCTGATGCCGGCGCCCTGTGGGTGCGCGGCATCACCCCCGGATATCAGCGCGGGAGATGGCAATGATCAAATTCGGCACTGACGGCTGGCGCGGCGTTATCGCGGACGACTTCAACTACGACAACATCTGGAAGGTCGCCTGCGCCGTCGTGAGCTACGTGCGCGACAGCGTAGAGGGCAAAGACCCGAAGCTCCTCATCGGGTACGACACCCGTTTCGGCTCCGACCTCTACGCGCAGCTGTGCGCTGTCGCGGCCAAGGAGCTGGGCGTGCCCGTGATGATCTCGGAGCACTTCGCCTCCACGCCTTCGATCTCGTTCGCGACCAAGAACCTGCACGCCGACGGGGCGATAATGATAACCGCGAGCCACAACCCCCCACGGTTCGACGGCCTGAAGTTCAAGGGCCCGTACGGGGGTTCGGCCACGACCAGCATCACCGGCGAGATCGAGGCCATGCTTCACAGGGTGGAGAAGGACACTCCAAAGCGGCCCGACGTGCTCTTCGAGGACGTCCTGGAGCCGGGCAAGGTGGAGTTCTTCGATCCTATCCCGGCGTACCTGGACAAAGTGACCTCCATGGTCAACAAGGACGTGTTCCCCGCTCCTCAGTTCAAGATAATGTTCGACCCCATGTGGGGGGCCGGGCAGGGCTTGCTGCCGAAGGTGCTCGAGAGGCTCGGCATGGAGTGCGCCCAGATACACGGCGAGCACAACCCGCTCTTTCCCGGCCTGCAGCCCGAGCCGATCGGCGACAACCTGAACGATCTCCGCGAGGCTGTGACCTCCGGCGGCTACTCCGTCGGCATCGCGGTGGACGGAGACGCGGACAGGGTAACCGCTGTCGACGCCACCGGGCGGTTCATCAGCAGCCACATGGTCCTGGCGCTCCTCCTGAAGCACCTGGTGGAGGTGCGCAAGTGGACTGGAGACGTGGTCAAGACCGTCTCCACCACCAGCATGATCGACCGGCTCTGTGAGAAGTATCACCGCAACCTGTACGTGGTGCCGGTGGGCTTCAAGTACATCGCCGACCTCATGCTCGAGGAAGACATCATGGTGGGAGGAGAGGAGAGCGGGGGCACGGGGATGAAGAACTACATCCCCGAGCGCGACGGCATCCTCATCGGGCTGATGCTGATCGAGATAATGGCCACCAACAACAAGACCCTGGGCCAGCTCATCGATGAGCTGATGGACGAGCTGGGCCGCAAGTACGTGTTCCTTCGCAAAGACATAGAGCTCACGCAGGCGCACAAGGAATCACTGCTCGCCAACCTCCACGAGCTCAAGCCCGCTTCCATCGGCAGCCAGAAGGTCACCAGCGTGGAGACCATCGACGGTCTCAAGTTCCACAGGGAGGACGGATCCTGGCTGATGTTGCGGGTGTCCGGCACCGAGCCTTTGGTGCGCGTCTACGCGGAGGCGACTTCCGAGCAGGAAGTGGCCGACCTCGTCGCCGATGGTGTGAAGCTCATCAACACGGTCCAACCGAAGGAGTGATGGGTGCCTTGGAGCCGAAAGTAGACCTCGACAATGTTTCCGAGCTCGCCGGCATCGACGAATCAGGGATGCTGGGCGTGCTCGAGAGCTTTCCCGAGCAGTTGAGGGAAGCCATAGAGATCGGGCAGTCCGAGATCGCTCTTCCATCGATCCCGGGCTCGAGAACTGTAGCGGTGCTTGGGATGGGTGGATCCGGGATCTCGGGCGACGTGGTCGCGGCCCTTGCGGCCGAGAGCGGTCTTAGGCTGCCGGTGGTGACCGTGAAAGGTTACTCGCTGCCGGCGTTCGTCGACGAGGACTGCCTGGTGTTCGCCGTGTCTTACTCGGGGAACACGGAAGAGACTCTGGAGTGTTTCGAGGGGGCGCTCGAACGCGGAGCCACGGTGATCGCGGTCTCGAGCGGCGGCAAGCTGACCGAGCTGGCCGACAAGCGCGGCGTGCCGCTCTTCCACATCCCGGGCGGGTTGCAGCCGCGCGCGTCGCTGGGCTACCTGTTCGCTCCCATCGTGTGCGCGCTGGAGCGCATGGGCATGGTCGAAGGAGCGGTGGCGAGGCTGAGGGCGGCGGTCCCGATGCTCGAACAGCGGCGCTCGGAGTACGGTGTAGCAACCCTCTTCGACGACAACCCGGCCAAGCGACTGGCGAAAGACCTCGTCGGTTACGTGCCGGTGGTCTACGGAGCCGAGGGTTACCTGGCGGTCGCGGCGCTGCGCTGGAAGGCGCAGTTCAACGAGATGGCCAAGGTCCCCTCGTTCTCCAACTACTTTCCGGAGCTGAACCACAACGAGACCGTTGGCTGGAAGAACCTCGAGGAAGTCTGCTCCAGGTGCCACATCGTCGTCCTGGGCGAGCCGGGCCTTCACTCGCGGATCGAGCAACGCGTGAGGATCACGCTCGACCTGCTGACCGGCTCCGTCGGCCATTCGACGCGGGTCTGCGCGAGGGGCGAGAATATCACTGAACGGCTGCTCGACCTGATCAACTTCGGCGACTACGCGAGCGTCTACCTGGCGCTCTCTCTAGGTGAAGACCCGACACCGGTAACGCGGATCGAAGAGCTCAAGAAACGCCTCGCTGAAGGCAAGCCCGGCTAGGCGCCATGCTGGAACCGTCCGAGGCCGCAGCCAAATCACTCCAGGCAGCACGATTCCTTTCCGACGCGCTGAATGCGCAGCCGCCCGTAGCAGTCGTATTCGGGACCGGCTGGGGAGGGCTCTCGGACGGATACGCCACCCTGGGCGTTGCGCCGTTCGATGACATCCCGGGGTTCGGGCCGGCCGGCGCACCCGGGCACCGCGGAGTGGTCAAGGCAGTGGAGACAGAGGGCGGTCCGCTCCTGGTCCAGGACGGCAGGCTTCACTGCTACGAAGGGTACTCGTCCCTCGAGGCCTGTTTCCCCGTCTGGGCTTACGCCGCGCTCGGGGTGAAGGTGCTTGTCCTGCTATCCGCTGCGGGCGGACTGAACCCGGCCTACACGCCGGGAGACCTGATGATAGTCCGCGACCACATTTACCTCTTCGGTGCCAACCCGCTTATCGGCGTCCCCGAGGCACCTGGGTGCGACCGGTTCATAATGGCCGCCGATTTCTATCCGGAGAGCGTCCAGGAGGCGCTTCGGGGGGCGGTGCCTGCCGAAGCCCGCTGTGAACAAGGCGTGTACGCGTACACCAGTGGCCCGAGCTTCGAGACCGAGTCCGAGGCCTCGTTGCTCCGGATCGCCGGGGCCGACGCTGTGGGAATGTCTACCGCCCCCGAGGCCATCGTGGCGCGCTCGGTCGGGATGGCCGCGGGCGCGGTCTGCTGCATCTCGAACATGCTGCTGCCGTACAGGACGGGCGCCTCCGAGGCGGGCGCCGTCCTCGATATCGTGAGAGGGACGGCGTCGACGCTCACCGGTTTCCTGGACCGGATTGCCACGTTCGAAGATATGATAGGCTAACCCGGTACTCCCACCGCATCGAAAGGAGAAGGCTCCAAATGGATTACGACGTCAAAGACCTGGCCCTGGCGCCCGAGGGGAAGGCGCGCATCGAGTGGGCCGGGCTTGAGATGAAAGTGCTCGAGACGATAAGGGCCCGCTTCGAGCGGGAGAAGCCACTCGCGGGCTGCCGCATAGGGTGCTGCCTGCACGTGACGACCGAGACCGCCAACCTGATGCTCACGCTCAAGGCCGGGGGCGCGGAAGCTTACCTCTGCGCGAGCAACCCGCTCTCGACGCAGGACGACGTCGCCGCGAGCCTGGTCTCCGATTTCGAGATAAGCACCTTCGCCATCAAGGGCGAGGACAATGACACCTACTACAAGCACGTCTACAGCGTCCTCGATAAACACCCGCAGGTGACGATGGACGACGGGGCCGATCTGGTGTCGACCCTCCACCGCGAGAAGAAGGACCAGGCCGGCGAGATCATCGCGGGGACCGAGGAGACCACCACCGGCGTCATCCGGCTGAAGAGCATGGAGGACTCGGGAGTGCTCCTGTTCCCGGTGGTCGCGGTCAACAACGCCGACACCAAGCACCTCTTTGACAACCGCTATGGCACGGGCCAGTCGACCCTCGACGGGATCATCCGCGCGACCAACCTGCTGCTTGCCGGCAAGGTGTTTGTGGTCTTCGGGTACGGCTGGTGCGGCAGGGGCATCGCGACCAGGGCGATGGGCATGGGCTCGCACGTGGTCGTGGTGGAGGTCGACCCGCTGCGCGCGCTCCAGGCCGTGATGGACGGCTTCACGGTGTTGACGTCGATCGAGGCCGCCAGGCGCGGCGACATCCTGGTTACCGCGACGGGAGACACCCACGTGCTTCGCGCCGAGCACTTCGAGGTGATGAAAGACCGCGCGGTGGTCTGCAACTCCGGTCATTTCGACGTCGAGATCGACATACCGGCGCTCGAGAAGATGTCTGCGACCCGCAGGACGGTCAGGCAGTACGTCGAGGAGTTCGCGATGGCCGACGGGCGCAGGGTCTACCTGCTCGCCGAGGGAAGGCTCGTGAACCTGTCCGCGGCCGAAGGGCACCCCGCGAGCGTCATGGACATGAGCTTCGCGAACCAGGCGCTTATGGCCGAGTACGTTTTCAAGCACGCTTCCGAGCTCGAGAAGAAGGTCTACGACGTGCCCGGCGAGATCGACGCCGAGATCGCCCGCTTGAAGCTTGAGACGATGGGCATCGCCGTCGACTCGCTGACCGACGAGCAGGAAGAGTACTTGAGGAGCTGGACCCTGGGGACCTAGATGCCCTCCATCAAGCCCAAAGAACTGGAGAGGCTCGCTGCCGCTGGAAAGCGGATGTACGAGGGCGGCCTCACCACGGGGACGCTTGGCGCCATCGGCATGAGGCTCCCCGGCGGCAGCGTCGCCGTGACAGCGGACGGCGCCAGGCTGGGCTTCATGAAGAAGGCCGACCTCCTGGTCATGAACGGCTCGATCGAGCCCGCCGCGCCGGGCAGGAAGCCCGGCCGCGAGACCAGCATCATCAGGGCGGTCCTCGCCGCGCAGCCCAGCGCCGGCTCGGTCATAAGGGTCCATTCGCCTTACACCACCGCTCTCGCCCACAAAGGCCGCAAGGCCCTGGAGAAGTCATCGGCGCTATTCGAGGACCTCGGGGGCGTGGCATTCGTGCCGTACTACCGGCCGGGCACGGCCGGGCTCGCCGGGGCGGTCGCGGAGGTCATGCGCTCGCACCAGGTCGCCATCATAGAGGGACAGGGCGCGGTGGTGTGGGGGCGCGACGTCGAGGACGCGATCGACCGGGCGGAAGCGCTCGAGGCCGCCGCGCGAGTGGTCTTCATCCTCATCAGCAGCAACGGGTCCTCGTAGGGGCCGCCCGTGACGCTCACCAGGGAACCCGGCGACTCAATCTACTTCGAAGGCCGCAAGCTCTACCTGCTCGACCAGACGCTCCTGCCCGTCGATGAAGTCGTCCTGGAGCTCGACACGCCCGAACAGGTGGAAGCGGCCATCAAGAGGCTCGCGGTGAGGGGGGCGCCCGCCATCGGCATCGCCGGCGCTTACGGCGCGCTGCTGGGCGCGCTCGGCGCGGAGCGGGACCCGTCTTCCATCAGGGCCGCGACTCTGCGCGCGATCGAAATGATCGCGGCGTCCAGGCCCACCGCCCGCAACCTCTTCTGGGCCCTGGAGAGGATGAGGGAGTCGCTCGGTTACGACACCACGGACCCCGAGGTACTGATAGAAAAACTGCGCCAGGCCGCCGACGAAGTCGCTCTCGAGGTGATAGAGACTGACCGGGCGCTGGTGGAGGCCGGGCAGGATGTCGTCCCGAGCGGCGCGGGCGTCCTCACTCACTGCAACTCCGGCCCTCTGGCCGCTCTCCGTTACGGGACCGCGGTCGGCGTCCTGATCGAGGCGAACCGCCTCGGCAAGGGCATCCACGTGTACGTCGACGAGACTCGTCCTCTGCTCCAGGGCTCGCGGCTGACTGCCTGGGAGCTCGGGCGCGAGGGCGTGCCCTACACACTCATACCCGACAACACTGCCGCAGTCGTGATGATGCAGGGCAAGGTGGACCTGGTCATGACCGGGGCCGACAGGATCGCCGCGAACGGCGACAGCGCCAACAAGATCGGCACCTACGGCCTGGCGGTGCTCGCAAAGGCCCATGGGATCCCGTTCTACATCGCCGCTCCGGGTTCGACCGTAGACCTCCAGTGCCCCGCCGGACCGGATATAGTGATCGAGGAGCGCGACCCGGACGAAGTGCGGCGGTGCGGCGGGCGCCAGACCGCACCCGCGGACGCCGACGTATACAACCCGGCCTTCGACGTGACTCCCGCCTCCTACATCGAAGGCATCGTCACCGACAGAGGAGTCCTGCGGCCTCCTTACCACGAGAGCCTTCAGGTCTTCAGCTAGTGCTCCGTCCCACAGATATCTTGGCATTCGATCGCCGTTGCATCCACGCCTGCCGCGTTCCGCTCCCTCGGAGTACTCAGCGAGTACGACTCGGTCGCGCGCCTTGCAGGCGCGGCGCCCCGGCGCTCTCGGTGCTTAAAGCTACCTGTGGGACGGAACACTAGGCGGCCTTGCCTCGATTGTGGTACAGTCTGGTTGTATTGTTCAACCGGACCCCCTCTCCCGCTCAATGCGAAGACCAGGCATCCACGAACAGCTTCTCGACATCGTGTACCCGTCGGAGTGCGCCGGTTGCGGCCGCCCGCATGTCTCTCCTCTCTGCGAGGACTGCTTCCGCCAGATCGCACATGAGCGGGCCCGCGAAGACCGGTGTGATGATCTCCTGCCTCAATTCGCGTTTATCGGACTCAATGCCGCCGGCGACTATGCCGGGACTCTCAAAGACATGGTGTTGCGCCTCAAGGATTCTGAAAGCAGGATGGCCCTTCCGCTTGCGGCGCTGGTAGCGGCGTCCCTCGGCAACGACCCCGATAATATGCTGACGCGCGCCGTCTGCTTCGTGCCATCGAGCAGGAAGAAGATAGCCGAGCGCGGATTCAATACCGCCGAGCTTCTCGCGAGGCGCGTCGCGGCCATCCTGGGACGCCCCGTAGCCGACGCGCTCCTCGTGGCCCCCCGCATGCGCGACCAGGACCGGACGCCGGGCGCACAGCGGTGGGCCAACGCGAGTGGAGCTTTCCACGCCCGTGAGGGCGTAGCGCTCGGAGGGCCGGTTCTGCTGGTCGATGACGTGCTCACCACAGGGGCCACCGCGGACGCGTGCTCGCGGGCGCTCCTGGCAGCAGGTGCCTCGTCCGTGCGGGTCGCCGTGGCCGCGAGAGCAGTGCTGCGTCGCGTAACACCGCCCTGACCGTGACCCGCCTTGCCCGGCGTGAGGCCTGGATTTTCACACGACCCGTCGATTTTTTCGGAGTTTCGGGCAAGAATCGCGGCCGACTGGTGTAAAATATATTAAGCGGCCGTACGATTCGGGGTACAGAACGTAAACCCGGCAGACGATATACTTGGTGGTAGTATACCTATGTCCGTACTGGTTACAGTCGAAGGACCAGGTGATATCGCATGCAGTTGTCAGACAGGGAAATACAGAACACGCTGGACATGCTCAAGAAGAGCGAGAAGATGGGTGCCGACAAAGAGTCGACTCAGTTCAGCGAAGAAGAGATCGAGGATATCCAACAGGTCGTGAAGCAGATCGATGACATGCCCGAGATCCGCAAGGACAGGGTAGAGAAACTCAAAAAAGCGCTCGAGTCCTCGAACTACAACGTCACCGGCGACGACGTCGCCAAGAAACTCATCGGGCGCATCTTCTCCGACAAGCTGCACTGAACGGGGCGCCCCCACACCTTGCTTGCTTACAAGGATTCTCCGCGATAACATCATGCCGTGGCGACAGGTGCCTTTATTACTTTGACAATCAATGGACGGGTCTCGGTCTGTGGTTGAAAGTCGATGCCAGTCGCAGGCGAAACGACCCACGTAAGGCA
>DAIUEJ010000003.1:0-104513 GCA_036845225.1 Candidatus Anoxymicrobiaceae bacterium
CTCCCCTTAAAACACAAGATATAGTATCTACCGGAGTATAGTGCATAGGCCAATAGCTTTATTCCATCCTTCTGCAGCTCGATGGCCAGCTCGCGCGCGATTATCTCACTTCTGGTGACGGCCTGGTTCAAGACAGTCTGCAGGTCCTGGGTAGGGGTGCCCGACAGCAACGCCTCGTAGACCGCATTCTGCGCCCGCAGCCGGTCCTCGAGCGTTATGAGGTAGTAAACGCTCAAACCCTGCAGCTTGCGCAGCGAATCGGGTGGATAAAGCGCGAGGAGCTCGCTTAGAGTATTGTCGACACTCGCGATTCGGGCTTTGACCAGTCTGATAACACCAGCCAAGTCGTTCTTATTGACAAGTGCCTGGCCTTTCTGGTCGTCCTTTGCTACCTGAGCCTGGAATGCCTCCACGATCTTTGTCCAATTGGCCTGGAACTCTTTCTCCTTGGCCTGCTGTTCACTCTCGCAACCAGCAAAGATAAGCACGCCCGCCGTCAGCAATGCAACAAGTACAAGCGCGACCACCAGAGAAGTCGCCTTGCGCCTACTAGTACTCTCTTGCATACCTCAAACCTCCCCAAAATCATTTTCCCATATACTAAGACACGGTCAGTCACGGTTGTGATACATACCATCCTATACGACACTATACGACATCATAAGCGAGAGGCGGCCACCAGGGCAGTTCCTCGTCAACCGTCCTGTCAGACAACCGTCCATCTTCATATCCTTCCAGCTCAACACCTGGAAGAGCGGCGACCGTGTTACTGGGTCCAGGGCCCAACGTGGTCACTTGAAGGTCGAGTTCGCCCAGAAGGATTCCGTCCGCCACGTATACCCCATGGCCGGCTGTGAATGACCCGAAGTAGGTTTAGTAGCCTCCGAGCGAGAACCTCACGTTTATCAAGTCAATGTTGTGGACCGCCCGGTTGGAGGCGTTAGCCGCATAGAGAAGCTAAAAGACCACTGCAGTTGATGCCGTCGCCTGCTGCCTTGGGCGGTCGTATCAATGGACTGGTCTCCCTACGAGATACTCGTGGCCTGGAAGTCCGCGCCGGCACGGTCGCTTCAGTGCCGATCTCAATCGACACGCCCGGGTCACCGTTGTACGTGGTCTTGCTGACAATGCAAGGCTGTGAGACCCTCCCGTCCGTCGTCTGACCGTCCGCACCGCTCGCGATGTGGCTCAAGATGCAGATCAAGATGCAGAGTCACAGTGCAGAAGGGAGGGCGACCTGGAGCACGGGCCTGGCCAGGAGCCCTATGCCCCGCTCAATCACAAGCCGGTTTCCGCCCAGGCCGGTCGTGATGGAGACCCGGACAGCCGTTGCGACCAGGCTGGGGCTGACAGCCGAGGTATTAGAGGCTGGTGGGGAGGCTGGCGGGCCGGCAGTTCTATCGACCCTGAAACGCACCTGGAAAGCCTGCCTGTCGCCTGGACTGAGCTCTTTGAAGAGCACGACCGACTGAGGCACCGAGCCATCTCTTGAATAGACGTAGGTGACCAGTGCCGTACCCCTGCGGGCAATCACGACTCGTTCGAGGCCTCTTACTACCCCACCGTCGTTCAGGGCAACCTCGTATGAGCCGGTCTTCGGGTCCCCGTCCAGGTCGGCGAGGAAATCGAGGTTGTCGGCCCCGCGGCTCCATCCCGGAGCCTTGAGGATACCGTGATAGTCGAACTGGCGCGCCGCTTTGACCATTGACTCGATGCGGTCCAGGGCTTTGTCCGCTTCCCTGCCGGCGGAATCGTTCTTTCCAAGGGGATGAGACTTGACGATGGCGCCGTTGACGACCCAGACGGTGCCGGCCAGGAACAGCGCCAGCACAATCAGCAGAAAAGCCATCTCCGGATAAGTGAATCCGTCTTTGTCTTTCGAGCGGAATAGTCCGCTTGCCCGTGCCACACACACCTCCGGAGCCGGCCCCGCGCATAACGGATGTTATTGTATCTTTCATCGCGTACAAATATAAATAGAACATGAGAAGCGACCGGCCGAACCCGGCCGGGTTAGCGGCGTCGGGCATGAATGTTGCACGCGCCGCGGCCCGCGGTTTTGCATGCCGGGGTTAACAAAACCGCCGGCTCCTCCGTTTTAAGGAATAGGTCCGCATGAGCGAGAGCTCTGAGAGCGAACAGCTGAAGATCCTCCTGGCGCGCGCCACCGAGGGCGATAGAAGGGCCTACGGCAGGATTTTCAGGCTGTGCTACAAGGACATTTACGATTATGTCATCCGAAGGGTCGGCAACCACACCGACGCGGAAGACATAACGATGCAGGTGTTCGCGCAGGGGTTGAAGGCGATCGGTTCCTACGAGGACCGCGGCCACTCGGTCAAAGCATGGCTGTACCGGATCGCCCACAACGCCGTGGTGGACCACTTCCGTGGCCAGAGGCCATCGGTGGACCTCGACGGGGCGGCGGAGATACCTGACGAGATCGACATAGAGAGAAGGGCCATAGACCGGGAGGAGATACGGGGCCTGTACGGTCAGATAGTGAGGCTGCCGACGGCCCAGGCGGAGGTCCTCATGCTCCGCTTCATCGAGGACAGGAGCGTTGCCGAAACGGCGATCATCCTCGAGAAGAAAGAAGTGACAGTGAGGGCATTGCAGTTCAAGGGCATCAAGAACTTGAGGCAACGCCTGGAAGCCTCGGAAGCCAGGCCGACCGCGCAGCTACCGGAATGATGAATATGAAAGAGAAAGAAGACAACGACATAATCGAGCAGCTGAAGGCTCTCCCGCGGTACGGCCCGAGGGCCGTCTTCAGGATGAAGGTCTTCGCCTCGACGCTGGTGCCCTCTCTGGGCTCGGCGCTCGCCGGCAATCGAACGCCCGGGCTCGGCTGGGGGGCACGGCCCGCCTGGACACGCCCCGGGCGGATGGTCGCCGCCGCTGGAATGGCACTGCTGCTTGCGTTCATCGTGTTTTCGAGCCTCATGCTCGCCTCGGGCTCCAGCCTGCCCGGCGAGGCGCTCTACGGGTTGAAGCGGGCGCGAGAGCAGATCGGCCTCGCCTTGACATGGTCACAGCAGGGCAAGGCGGAACAAAACCTCAGCCTCGCGGCCGCGAGGCTGTCCGAACTCGACAACCTCATCCAGAAGGGGGTTACCGATTCGGACCGTATAAAGCAACTGGCGAGCGACTACACAAGAGAGACGGCCGCGGTGGCGCAGGCGCTGAAGCAGAACCCGGGCTCCGGTGAGTCGCAGGTGCTCGCCAAACGCCTCCAGGCGCTGCAGACCCAGAAAGCCAATATGGTCAGCCGGCTCGCGGCCGCTTCTCCAGCCGGGGTGTATGCGGAATCAGAGGGTGCGGCGGTGAAGGTGAAAGATGCCACCGGGGCAGGCCCGCTGGGGCCCACCGGCCAGGTCTCCGGCGTCACCAATAGCGAAGGCGAATACTCTTTCGGCGTGAACGCCTCGAATCCGGACCGGCTGTCCGGCCTTGATGCTTTCATCGAGCAGGAGGGACGAAAAGAAGTCGTGCCGGTGTTCGAAAGCGTGAAGGCGAAGGGCCCTTACGCCGTGCAGGTAGACCCGCCGGCGCGAGTGCTCGAGCTCGATAAGCCGACCATGTTCACTATGAAGATAACGCGCGGCGACGGCTCCCCCGTCGCCATGAAACCGATAAAACTCATCGATGCTTCACTCACCAGCGCGGTCAACGGCAGGAAAGGCGAGGCCCTCTTGTGGACCGACGCCAGCGGCGCCTGCTCGTTCACGGTCACCAAGACGTCGCGCGACGCATCGAGCAGGTTCGACCTCCAGGTCGAGGAGGCCGGTTGGACCGATGCCGGTGAAGTCCTGAGGCTTGGCGGGCTCGAAGCCCCGGCGACGGCCGCCGCCAGTGACGGCGTGGCCGTGACGAGCATCGGCGGCAACACCAACCCGCAGCGACTCGAGCTCGACAACGGCCTGGTCAAGGTAGTCGCAGAGCATAACACCGCCGGCGAGATCATCTCTTCGCTGGTACGCTCCACGGGTTCGACTGCGGCGGGCCCTCTGTCCGATACGCTGCCTGTCGAGGCTCACGCTCTTTCGGAACACGTGACTGCGGGAGGGCCGACGCTCATATTCGCGACCGATAAGGCAGCGGGTTACGAGACGAGGCTCGAGATGCAGGTGGCGGGCGGCTCTGTAGTAAAGACGTACCAGGTGGTCGTTGCCAGCGGCGATCCGTACGCGTCGATCTCCTGCAAAGTAGTGGTGACCGGCTCCGCCGTGCAGCTTACCAGGGCCAACCCCGGCCTGTTGAAGACATTCCTTCTTTCCACGCCCGCCGGGGCCAGCATCGAAGTGGGTGGCAAGAAAGTGAGCCCTCCGGCGGCGACGGAGCAGAACCTGCTCCTCTCCTTCGAGATGGGCAACCCGTACATCGCCTACAGCACCAACAGCGACGTAGTGTTCATCGCCTGTCCTATCGACTCGGAGACCTACCCGCAGGCGTGGTCCTTGAGCAGCGGAACGCTGAGCCCGTCCCCGCGCGATACCTCAGCCCTCGCTGAGAACGGGTACAACTCGATGATTATATTCGGAATGGCCGAGAGAGCCGACCTCGACTCCGTGGTGTCGAAGGCACGCGCGGGGATAGTAGACCCGGCACGGGTCGCCAGCTCACCCGGCGATGCTCAGAGTTCCAACGGGTTTGCCCTGGTGGTTCGCCCTGGACTCGAGGAGCTCCAGAAGGGCAGCCACCAGGTGACACTGAAGATCTTCAAGCAGTACCAGAAAGTCCTGCAGGCCTTCTAGAGGACCGAGCGCCAGCCCGCTATCCCGACAGATGTTCCACCAAGGCTTCCAGGGCATCGATGTAACCCTGTGGCCCTTTGCCCATCACGGTCTTCCAGGCGACATCGCTCAACACCGACCGTCGACGGAACTCCTCGCGCGAGCTGATGTCAGACAGGTGGACCTCGACAGTGGGCAAGCGGACTGCTTCGATGGCGTCGCGCAGCGCATAGCTGTAGTGAGTGAGAGCGCCTGGGTTGATGATGATGCCAGCCGATGATTTCCTCTCGGCGTGGATCTTGTCTATCAGGTCGCCCTCGTGGTTCGACTGGAAGAAAAGGGCGCGCACGCCCAGCTCCCGGGCGCGCTCCGCGATCTCCGCGTTGATCTCATCCAGCGTGCGCCGGCCATAGATGGAGTGGTCCCGTTCCCCCAGCAGGTTAAGGTTCGGACCGTTGAGAACCAGAATGTGCAGCACTCCCCGACCTCCTCTGTCGAATCAACCGCCGCGGAGCAAAAGGTCATAACAGGCCTCGAGCGCCGCCGGCTCGACACCTGTGCGGACCACCGGACTGCCCTCATCTTCGAGGAGCACCATGGTCGTATCTCCGGCGCTCTTCTTGTCCTGGGCGATCCGCGGCGCAAGTTCGCTGTACTCCGGCGCCTTGGGAAGCGGTTTGACCGGCAGGCCCAGCGAATCCAGCAGCATCCGGTGGTCGCCCGCGAGACCCGCGCGCCCTACCCCCAGTTTCTCTGACACCAGGGCGGCGAACACCATCCCAACGGATATCGCCTCCCCGTGGGAGTAGGTCCCGGCGTATCCTGCCTGGGCCTCCAGCGCGTGCCCCAGGGTGTGGCCGTAGTTCAAGTGATGCCGGACTCCGTGGTCCCGCTCGTCGGCGGCCACAAGTGCCGCCTTCTCACTGACACACTCGGCGATGATGCGGGCCAGGTCGCCGGGAGCCGATCTTTTTGACGCCCCGGGATCTGCGCGGAAACGCCTGCCCCACTCTCGCGATGTCAGGAGGCTGTACTTCGCGACCTCGGCGATGCCGGAAATGAACTCCCGCGGAGAAAGCGTTGCCAAGAGAGAGATGTCGCAGACGACCGCAACGGGCTGGTGAAAGCTCCCTACCTGGTTCTTGGCTGCCGGGACGTTCACCGCGGTCTTGCCACCTATGGACGAATCCACCATCGCCATCAGAGTCGTCGGGACCTGCACTACGTCGATGCCCCTTTTGAATATTGACGCCGCGAACCCGGTGAGGTCGCCCACAACGCCACCGCCGAGCGCGATGACAAGGTCCGACCTGGTGAGGCCGGACTCGATCAGCCGGTCCAGGATCTCGAATGCGCGCTCCGCCGTCTTTGAAGCCTCTCCCGCCGGCACCTCGAGCAAGACCGGTTCGAGCCCTCTGGAACGAACCCGCTCGGCCGCCTCTGTGGCGTACAGCGGGCCGACGTTTGAATCGGTGACCAGTGCTGCCCTCTTCCAGCCGCCCCGCAGAAAATCGTCGAGACGGCCGAGCAGACCCTCGCCGACGGTTACGGTGTAGCTCCTGTCCCCGAGCTCGACACGTATCTCCTCACACGAGCTCATCAGCCACCCAACTCCCCCGTGTCCCGGCCGGTCGTAGTAGTGTTGTTGAAGTCCGCGATGATCTCGAGGGCCAGCCCCCGCGGGTCCCTGTCGCCGCACTCGATCACGACGTCCGCAGCCTCCACGTAACGCTCCTCACGGGCCTTCATCATCTCTTCTGTCTCCTCGATCCCCTTGCCCTCCAGCAGCGGCCTGCCACCCTTGCCGTCAGCGCGCCCAGCGACCTCGGCCGGCGTCGCCTTGAGGTAGAACAGCATCCCCGTCCTTCTGGCGTCCTCGACGTTGCGCGCATCGAGGACCGCGCCGCCCCCCAGCGCGATGACGACGCCGTCACGCGAAGTGACGCGCCGGACTACCTCTCGTTCCAGGGCCCTGAAACCACTTTCCTGTCGAGCCTCGAAGACCTCACTTATCGTCATTTCCTGCTCGCTCTCGATAACGCTATCGGTATCCAGCAGCTCGCGGCCTGTCACGGCGGCGATGCGCTTGCCGATCGTGGTCTTGCCCGAGTACATGAAACCGATCAGCACCATGTTCGTCTTTCCCAAAGTCTCACTTCCGTCATCGCTCGCCGCCTGTCTCATCAGCGGCGCTTCCAGAGGTCACCGATCTGGTCCAGGTAACCTGCGAGGTTCCTCTTCATCTCACCGAGCGAGTCCCCTCCGAATTTCTCCTGTGCGGCATCGGCGATCACAAGCGCGGCGACCGCTTCTCCCACGACGGACGCGGCGGGGACGGCACACACGTCAGCCCTCTCTTTGAACGCCCGCGCCGCATTCAACAGGACGAGGTCGACCGTTGCCAGCGGGCTCGCGAGGGTCGGAATCGGTTTCATCGCGGCACGGACCACGATCGGCTCGCCGTTGCTCATGCCGGCCTCGATACCGCCGGCCCTGTTCGTCTTCCTGTAGAGTCCACGGCCCGCCTCGAAGAAGAGCTCATCGTGCGCCCCGCTACCTCTTACCCCCGCGAGGCCGAACCCGTCTCCTATCTCGACACCCTTGATAGCCGGGATAGACGCGAACGCGGCGCACAGCCTTGCGTCCAGCCTCCTGTCGCTCTGTGCGTGCGAGCCCAGTCCCGGAGGGGCGCCGAAAACCGCTACCTCGAAGAGGCCCCCGAGGGAGTCTCCATCACCGGCGGCACGGTCCACCTCTTCAACCATACGCCCGGAAGCCGCGCTGTCGGAACAGCGCATCGGGTCGGCGTCGGCTCTCAAGTACTCTTCTTCTCCAGCCATGCTTGCCGGCTCCACAGCCACGGGGCCGACCGCCAGCACCCTGCTGCGGACGTTCACGCCGAGCTCGGCCAGGAGAACCCGGGCGACCGCCCCGGCGGCCACGCGAGCCGCAGTCTCCCTCGCGCTGGCGCGCTCTAAGATGTCCCTCGCGTCCATGGTCCAGTACTTCAACATCCCCGCCATGTCGCCATGGCCCGGCCGGGGCTTCGTCTCCGCCCGCGAGTCGCTACCGGGGACGGGCTCGGCCGACATGACGTCTTTCCATTTCTCGTGGTCGAGGTTCTCGACGAGCAGAGTGAGGGGGCTTCCCATGGTGCGCCCGTGCCTTACCCCGGAGAGGATGCGGACATGGTCCTGCTCGATCCGCATGCGGGCTCCCCGCCCATGGCCGACCTGCCTGCGCGCCAGGTCTCGGTCGATGTGTGCCGCCGATACCGGAAGCATCGCCGGCACGCCATCGATGATCGCCACCACGGCGGGGCCGTGTGACTCGCCGCCCGTGAGCATCCTCATCTGGAGCACCCCTTCAATGCAGCTGTCATAACTCTTGCACCTTCTCTTTCAATAAACAGGATGACGTCAAAAGCGAAATAAGACAACAGAGATTCCCGCGGGGGAAGTGCGCCGTCGTCCACACCTGCTGCGCCAGCCTCGGGTGGGCCGCGGCGCTACGGGTAGATGGACTGGCCGGTAAAGATGGTGAAGCGTTCGTCGCCGAAGAGTATGGTGGCGCTCGCGTCCCCTGCAACCGTAAGGAGCTTGTAGTGGTCACCGAACGTGCCACCTACGGCGACGTTGTCGAAGAGTTGGTCGCCTACCCTGATCCTGGCGACCGACTTGTCACCCTGCTTGAAGATCCCGTCGAGCGTGATCGCATAAGAGAGAGTCTCGGGCGGCGCATGTATACCTGTCCTCAACTGCGCGGGCACGTTGACTGTCCTGTTGCCCCCTCCGGGGGCCGAGGTGGTAGCGACGGTCTGCGGCGCCTCTTCGTTGACCAGCGGCTCAAAGGGATTCCTGCGCCTGTAGATCGACAGTGGCGGCGTGAGGACCTGGTCGATGGTCAGCTTGGATGTGGCCGCCGGAGCCGTGGACGGCGTCGTCGTCGCCGGAGTGGTCGTCTCACCCTGTGCCATGATGCCCGAGGACTTCTTCTTGCCTCCACCACTGGTAGCGATCGCTATGCCGGCGACGAGCAAGATGCACAGGCCGACTGCACCCACTATCCAGGCGATCTTGACTGAGTTCGAGGTCTCTTCCCCCGCTCTCTTCGGCTTCATCTTCCTGATCTTCTGAGGCATTCGACCTTCTCCTCTTGTGAGGCCTGTCCTGCTCCAGTCCAGTTACGGGCTCGGCGTGCTGCTCGGGCTGCTGCTCGGCGTCGTCTGTAGCGCCGGCGTAGTCGCCTGACCGGCCTGACCCGGCGGGGCTTCGAATGTGAACGTCTTGGCGTCGAGGTCGCAAGCCACCAGCCCGAGGTTAGGGCTGTAGCCAAGCCCCAGGATGGTGGTCGACGGGGCCATGCTCACTGAATTGATGACGATCGCTCTCTCCATTCGCTCCAGCCGATAGATCAGGTCCACCACCTGGTCGTAGAAGCCCGCGATGCGCATCGTGAAGTCGTACGTGGAGAACCCGGCCCCGGTCGACGACGCCGCCACTTCCGATGGCGCGAACGAAAGCCAGGGGAGCCCGACACCCGTGCGCGGGTCGGCTGCCGCCTGGATGTTCCTGATCAGCGACGGCAATTCGGCCTGCTGAGGTATCTTCGCCTCGAGCGAGGCAAGCTTGGCCTCAAACTCCGCGGAGCGGTTCTTGATGTCGGTGAGCTGCTTGTAGGTGCTCTTCTGCTGCTCGATCTGGCTTTCGGTCGACTCGATCTCCTTCTGCTTTTTGTCCACCTGCCCTTTCTTGGGCCCGACCAGCAGGAAGTAGCCGGCAGCGCCGACCACTATCGCGGCGAACAACCCTATTAATAGTGCGACCAAAGGCCTGCGCAACATTACTTACTATCCTCCACTGGGAGACGTTGATGGCGCCGGAGTCGCGGCCGGCGTTGCGACCTTCGGCGCGCCACCTATCGCGGCAGTGTTCATATTCAGCGTAGCCGTCGAGGAGAACTGGATCACTTTCGCACCGGTGAATTCGGTGGTGGTGATCTGCAGCGGCGGCGTCACCCTGATGAAGTCGTCCACGGTCTGTTCGAGTTCTGTGCCCTGCCTGGTAGGCTCCGCACTGCCCAGCCACACCCTCTGAAACTCGACGATCTGGGCCATTCTCTCCAGCCAGTTTGCTATCGGCTTGTAGTCGGGCAGGTACGGGTAGAGGTCTACCACGTTGTCCCTGTTCGGGCACTGCAATGCGTACCCGGAGAACTCGACCGTGCCAGGGCTCGCTGCCTCTCCAGACGACCCGACCAGGCTCGTTATCCAGATGTCGCTCGGCATCGTGATCGCGATGTTATTGAGGATCCGCGCCCAGTACACCCTCCCCTGCAGCGCGGTGACCACCGAGGTCTCCAGGGTAGATACCTGGTCCTGGCGGGTCTTGTACTGCTGGAGCGCCGCATTCTTGTTCTGCCAGTCGGTGAGTTCTGTCTGCGCCTCTTTGAGCGCCTTGTCTTTCTGCGCGACCTTGCTGTTCGCGCTGAAGTACATGAAGACGATCAGTACCAGCACCAGCGCAGGCAACAGTATCACCAGCCAGAGGAACGAGCGCTCGGCAGGCTTCCGCTTGGCTTTTATCTTTTCAGGTGGAAGGAGGTTGATCTTGGTCATCTCACTCCTCCGTTTCCCTCAGCGCGAGGCCGACCGCGCACGCTATCGACGGTTCCAGCTCGGCAAGCTCCTCGGGCGTGTACGGAAGCTTGCCCAACTGAAGGTTCTGGAGCGGGTGCCCGATTTCGATGGGAAGCCTGAGGCCCCGGTTGAGCTCCAGCGGCAGGTTTATCATCTTCGAGCCGCTACCCGAGAGGATGACCTTGTTCAGGTCACGCTCCTGGCTCTGGGAGATGTAATACTCGAGCGAGCGCCTGATCTCTCCGACGAACGCCTGTATCTCCCGCTGCAGGAGATTGTTCGCCTCCTGGTCGGTGCTCCGGCCGCGCTTGATCTCCTCGGCCTCGACGGGCGAGAGCTTTAGGTGATCGCAGAGCAGCTTGGTGAAATAGTCGCCGCCCCTCATGAGCATCCTCACGAACCTCGGCGTGTTCTCTTTTACCACACACACGTTGCAGATCCCGGCGCCGATATTGATGAGGCAGACGCTGCCCGGCGGCTCGGCTTCCTCCTCGAGGAACTGGTACTCCTTCTTGATGAGCGACCTCACCATCGCGAACGCCTTGAGCTCGACCGCCTCCGGCGTCAGGCCAGCCCCGACGCAGGCGTCCAGGAACGATGTGATCATCTCGCGGTGTGCCGCCGCAAGCAGGATCGTCTGCATGCGCTCTTCCTCGCCTGTCATGTACTCGTCGACGACCTCGTAGTCCACTATCGCGTCGTCTATCGGGATCGGTATGAACTCCTGTACCTGATACTTGACCGCGCTCTCGAGCTCGTCCTCCGGCATGTACGGCAGGTCCATCGGCCGAACGATCACCTTCTGGTTCGCAATGCCGAGGACGACCTTGCGCTTGGTGAGGCGGTTCTGCTTCCAGAGTTCGCGGAGATAGGTGGAGACGGTTTCGATGTTATCGATCTCCCCGTCGCGGACGGCCCCTTCGGGAAGCATTATTATGGCAAGGTTCTGAAGAATGGGCTCTCTTTTGGTGATATTCACCTCAGCCACCTTGATGGACCCGGTGCTGATATCCAGGCCTATCGACACTCCACCCCTTGCCACTCAATTCACCCCTACAGAGAACCGTCGTTTCCTTCGTGCTTCCAAGAGAAAGTGAGCGGGATAACCCGACCACCGCTTGATCTACTCTGAACCCCTGTTGAGGTACGTCTCGACGTCAGTTTCCTTTATCCGGTAATTCTTCCCGACCCGGATAGCGGGTATCTGCTTCCCCTTGACCAGTCGGTAAACGGTCATGTTGGAAACCCGCAGGATCTTCGCCACTTCATTGACTGTGAGAAGCTTATTGCTCACTTCAGTTCACTTCCGCTCTCTTGCCAACTACATTAAGTCTTATTCACTGATTGAGACAGGTCCGCTCTATCTTCACTTGAGAATCAAATTATGAACTATGGTGAACAATACTGTCAATACTCTCCCTCGTCAACTTTTGCAACATAGTTAAGCAGTAGTTCTCAATGGTTAATAAAAACATCAGCGCCACCAGCTGCTCAAGTGAGCAAAAACAGGGCTTTCAAACCCTAAACCATGTGATTGACACTGAAGCAGATGGGCTCATCCTCACCTTAAGAGTTTCAAATAGACGTTCACTAGCTGCTGGCCCCACACCAGGGCAATGACGGCGCCCGCGGCGAGAAATGGAGCGAAAGCAAGCTTGTCCTTCCTCCCCTTCCGGGCCAGGATGAGCATGGGGATCGAAGCAAGGGCCCCGATCAGGAAGCCCATGAATATCTGGACGATGATCAGGTACCAGTGGAAGTAACCCAGGGCGAGGCCCGTGAAAGCTATCAACTTTACGTCGCCCATGCCGATGCCAGTGGGCAACCCGTCGTCTTCTTCTTCATCTTCTCCATCGTCGCCGGCCGCTTCGCGCTTTCTTCCACCCTGGTCACCGTCAGCGTCTGAGGGTTCGCCGCGCAGGAAGAGAGCCCCGTAGATCAGTCCCGCCGCCAGGAGGAACGCGGCGGCGCTCGCCGCTGTCGCCGCCGAGAGCCCTATCCGGCCCGGTTGCCCGCGATACAGCGCAGTGGCTGTCACGAGCAGGAACATCATGACCAGTCCCGGATAGATCACGCGGTTCGGCACAATACCACTCGTGATGTCGACGACCGAGACGATGACCAGGATGCTCACCATCAGGAGCCCTATGAAGAGTTCCGGGGTCACGACCGTGCCCGCCGGGAGGCCCAGCTCGCTGGGCACTACGCTGCGGCTCCACCAGTAGACCAGCACGAACAGTCCCGCGGTGGTCGCCTCCACGAGAGGGTAGCGGATGGAGATCGGTGCTTTGCAGCCGCGACACCTGCCACGAAGCACTACGTAACTGACCAGCGGGATATTGTCGTACCAACGGATGGTCATGCCGCACAGCGGGCATATCGACCGCTGCCCCAGCGACATCTCCTTGGGAAGCCTGTAGATGACGACGTTGAAGAAGCTGCCGAAGATCAGTCCGAACCCCGCGGCCACCAGATAGTAGAACCAGACGAGCTCTTGAGTCCTGTCCATGCGATGTGCTCCGATGCGAAAAGGATCCGTCCGTCGAGCCATGACACCCGCATGGTGATGGAACGACACCACGCAGGGATAACGTCAAAGATAATGGATATCATGGGCGGGTACAAATCCGCTCGGCTATAATATGCCAGAAAGGGTTGCCCGACCCCGGGATCCGGATCTCAACGTTCGCACTCTGGTCGAGAGCGGTACCGCCACGGAGGCTTGCTTGCATTCAGACGTATCAGCGGATTCGGCAAAGCGTGACTCATACAAAAAGGTCATCGCTTATGCTTTGCTCGCCCTGCTGATCTTTACCGCTGTGGCCATCGTCCTCACCTACCCGCTGGCCGCGAACATGTCCCATAATTATTTCAATCCTTCCTTCTCGCACGACGGGGTCGGGACCATCTGGCTGACCTGGTACTCCAACTTCGCGCGCGCTCACTCCTACACCGGGAACGTCACCACGTTTGTCGCCTATCCTTTCGGATACAACACTCGAGCGATCTACTACCCGCTCACCAACGGCGTACTGGTGCTTATGGCGAGGGTGATCGGCGCGCAGGCCTCCTACAACCTTCTTACGCTCAGCACGTTCCCGCTCGCAGGCCTGCTGATGTTCCTCCTGCTCTACTACATCACCTCCAGCCCCGCGGCTTCGATCTTAGGCGGCTTCATCTACGCATTCTCCCCGTGGCACACTGCGAGGACTTTCGATCAGGTCGGGCTGGCCCAGATCTACGTGCTGCCCCTGTTCCTTATCGCGGTGATCTACTTCTGGCGGCGAAGGAGCGTCATCTCCGCGGCGGCGGTCTCCGGGGCTCTGCTGGTCGCAATCCTGACTGACTTTCATCTCGGCCTTTTCTGCGGGCTGCTGCTCATCACCTGGGGCGTTGCCGTCTTCCTCAGAGAGCGCGCCGACAGCAAGAGGTTCCTGCGCCTGAGGCGACCACTCGTCAAACGCGAGACCGTCAAGGCGATCGTGATGGCCGCTCTCGCTGTCGTACTGGCGCTCGCTATCGCGGCGCCTGTGCTCCAGAACCTCTTCTACAAGGATCCTCTGGTGATAACGCCCACGGAGGAGAGGAGCATCGATGTCACGGTCTCCTATTCGTCGCGCCCATGGAACTACGTGGTACCGCCAGCCTACGCGCTTCTCTGGCGCTGGTGGACGAACGATTTCGTGACCAAACACGAGGGCAAGAGCGGCGTGCACGAGGTGACCGCCTATCCGGGCATCGTCACCTTTGTGATGGCTTGCTTTGCAGTCTATTTCACTTTCAGGCGAAAGAAGAAGCCTCGCCCGGCCTCTGAGGGCGCCGTCGGAGACGATGACGCGCCACCGGATGAGGCGGTTGCCGCTCCGCCTGGCGATGATCTCGAGCATGACGCGAAGATCAGGGGCGGGATGGACCCGGCACGCACCACCGTCTACTTCGGGGCGATCACCGCGGTGATCGCCTTCATCCTCTCCATGCCTCCCGTAGTAAAGATAGGCAGCATGCAGATACCGACCCCGTCCATCGTCATGCGCGCGATCGCGCCGTTCTTCCGGTTCTACTCGCGCTGGGCTCTCGTGGTCACTTTCTCACTCGCCTTGATGGCGGGCATCGGCCTTTTCATGCTCGCCCGGTCGAGGCGCTGGAGCGGTTTCAGGGTTGGTGCGGTTTGCCTGGCGCTCATCGCCCTCTTCGCCCTGGACGTGACTATCATCCCGCCGCTTCGGTCCAGGGATATCACGAAGGTGCCGACGGTGGTGGCTGAGCTCAGCAAGTACCCCAGGAAGCAACCGGTGGCAGTCTATCCTTTGAGCCCGGGAAGGTATTTCATCCCCCTGCAGTACGACTACTTCCAGACGTTCCACCAGCATCCGATGCTGAACGGCAGCAAGCCCGGGACGCTCGGCGATCTCTACCAGGCGGTACTCAAGGACCTTTACGCTCCCTACACGCCCGAGATGCTCAAAGGCCTCGGAATCGACAAGGTGATGGTGATCGACGGCTACTGGGAGATCATGTACCCCGTCGGCCTGAAGTTCGACCCGGCGATGATGCCCCCCGGTTATAGACTGGTAAAGAAGACCAGGGATGGGTATCTCTACGATGTGACCGGTCCGGCGGCTCAGGTCTTCCCCCTCTACTACACTAATTTCACAGCACCGGCTATCCTTCAGGACGGAAAAGCCTGGACAGTGATGACGAGGCCCAACGCGGAGATGCTCATCGATAACAGGGACGGGCCTACCGTCCAGAATTTCTCGGTGACGTTCAACAATCCCGGCGAAGAGGGGACCTTCTCTATCGCCCTCGATGGAGTGGCCATCGGACAGACCAGGCTCGGGCCCGGACAGGGAGAGCTCCTGATACCGGGCATGAAGATTCCCGCGAAGCAACACATCATGTCGATCCAGTGGGAAGGCAAGCCGACAAAGATAGACGGGCGCCCGTTCGGGCCTGCGGGCGACATCAGCGACTACCTGATGCTGACCCGGCCACGGTTCAGCGCATCTGGAATATAATTAGCCCATGTCGAACAAAGCAGCCGAAAACGAAGGATTGTTGACCGAAAGGACAGGCACCGCCTGGGCGCGCATCAGGCAAAGTCCGGACGCGACGATCCTGATCCTGCTCTTCCTCTCAACACTGAGCATCCACCTCGTGACCGCAGCGCGCACTGTGACTTTCTCGGATTCCGGTGACTTCCTGATGGCGATCTCGAGCGTGGGCAACGCTCACGGTCCGGGCTACCCGCTGTACCTGATGACCGCTAAGTTCTTCTCATGGATCTTTCCTTTCGGCTCCCTCGCGTTCAGGGTCAGCGCGCTCGCGGGCATCTTTGCCGCGCTTGCGACCTGCCTCATCTACTGGGCAGTCTTCAAGATGACGCGCTCCCGTGTCGGGGGTCTGGCGGCGGGCCTCGCGTTCGCCTTCTCGTACACGTTCTGGTACGAGACTGTCATCCCGGAGAGCTACGGGCTCGGCGCTTTCTTCATAGCGCTGTTGATCGTGCTCGCCTTACGATGGGAGCGTCTCCTCAGGCAAGGGCAGCGAGACAAGGCCGACAATACTCTCGCGGCTTTTGCTTTTGTCTTCGGGTTGTCGGTCACCAACCACTACAGCGAGATCTTCGTGATCCCCGCGTTTCTGTTCTTCGCGCTGGACACGGACTGGCGGGAGGTGTTCGCGCCAAGAAACATTTTCCGCATCGCCGCGTTCTTTGCTCTGGGGCTCTTACCGTACATCTATGAGCCGGTGGCCGCTTTCAGGGGGCCCGCGTACAACTACGGGGACCCGTCCACCCTTACCAGGTGGTTCCATCACGTCACCCTTTACTACCAGCGTGGGGGCCTTTTCGGCTACCCGATGAAATTCTTCCCGGGCAGGTTCGCCAGGTATTTCGGGACGCTCCCCACGGAGTTCCCGTACTTCTTCTGGCTGGCAGCGGTCGGGCTGGTGGCTTCCTTCCTCAAGAAGAGCAAGAAGTACGCGCTGTTCATCGTCCTCCTCTTCCTGCTGACGGCTCTGACCGTGATGACCTACGACCAGATCGAATCAGTCCTGCGCGCCCATTTCTACTATCCGAGCTACCTCGTGGTGTCGCTCTGGATAGGTTTTGGCGCCGCCTGGTTCGCCGGCGTGGTCAAGAGATGGGCAGACCGCCGCGACGCGCTGCTTCGCGCTACGGCCATCGGCGCGGTAGCCCTCATCCTGATCGTCTTCGTCTGTGTCGCGATCCCCGTCCACTACGGCAAGGTCGACAAAAGCGATTATTTCTACGCGCGGGACATGGCCGTGAAGATGCTCAAGAAGGCTGAGCCTGACGGTCTGATATTGACGGATGCGGACAACGTGGTCTTCCCCCTCAAATACATGCAGACCATCGAGGGGGTAGGCACAAACGTCAGAGTGATCAACCCTCATTCACTTGGCGTGCCCGGCTGGCCCGGGGAGGACCTCAACCGGACCATCGCTCCACCGGGTGTCGATGTGAGCCCCACCGATCCGTTATACATGCGACTGGTCAAGCTGAACTACACCGACATTCCCGTCTACTCGAGCGGGTTGACCTTTGTGTTCCGTGGCTGGAGCCAGCAGTGGGAAGGGCTTGTCGTGCGAGTGGCCCCGCCCGGGACGCCCCTGCAGGGTTCCCGAGCCATATTGCTCCACAAGGGGAAGGAGCCTCTTGGCGACCTGGACAGCGATGCCCGGGAGGCGATAGCGCTGCCCAATATCCTCAAAGCGTACGTCGCTATCAACTCCATCGACCTCAAGGCCGCCGACAGGCTCTACTCCAGCGTAACTGACTACGGGGAGGTAGACCTGTACGTTCCCACCCTCTACGGCTGCGAGACGATATCGAACGTGTTCGACCTCTGGGCCCAGGTGCTCAACCAGCTCAACGACTTCAACAGGACCGTGAAAGAGATGCCGCGGGCCCTGGTCATCAATCCGAACTTTGTGTCGCTCGCATATGCGCACGCCCTGACCGAAACAGGCAACGACGTGGCCGCCCTCAACGAACTGGATAACTACCTGACAACTTACCAGGGTACCGCCGCCGCCTATATCGAGAAGGGCGAGGTGCTGATACTGCAGGGGCAGTTCGACCAGGCCGTTACGGCTTTGAGGCAGGCTGTGCAGATCGACCCCAACGACCCCAAGTCGCGATATGACCTGGCAGTAGCGCTCTACCGCTCCGGCGACAGGAAAGCCGCTCAGCAAGAGTTCAGGAGCGCGGTAGAGAAGGGTCCCCAGACCCAGTACGGGCAGCAGGCACAGAACCTGTTGAACACGCTGAAGTTCCCGACGTCTCAGTCGTCCAGCCCCTAAGGCTTCTTCGCTATCTGCAGGTCGCTCACCATCACCGCCGCCTGAATGGTCGTTATCGGCGGTGTCTCCGTGACCGGAGAAAGAGCGGCGTCAGAGCTGATCGTCAAGATGTTGCTTCCCGGCTTGAGCACTACATCCCTGATCCTGTAATCGGAGGGCCATATCGGCAGCGGTAACCGTCCCGACGAAACCCCGTTCAGCGTGAACTGTATCGAACCGGGTGTCCTGGTCGCGGCAGCCTGGAAAGCCACGTCGCAGATGGTGGGCTTCTTGATGTCCGCCTTGATATCGATCTCCATCTCGTGCGCGCCGGGATGCCATGCGCTCCCGTCAGGGTAGACGATCCCCTGATAGGTGCCGAGGTCGAAGTAAGTGACGAATTCGGCCGGCGGCGCTACGTCCTCGTATATGATGGCGTCTTCGAACTCGGCGACCTTCCTGAGGCCCTGCGCCACGAGCAGTGGATTGAATTGCGCGGGCTCCACATAGTTCATGTGATTGCCCTGTGTGTACAAGCTCGGTATCACGAGGACATATCTCGTCCCGAGCCGTTTGAGGACGCCCGGTGTGGCGGGGTTCGTTATCGAGAGAACCACCTGGCGCAGTTTCTCCGACTTGGAATCCGGCGGGCCACCGTTGACCATGGGTTTTTCGTAGTGACGCTGCTCGAAGAAGTACCCGTAGGTCTGGAAATCGTCTCCGTAGAAGTAAGGATAGATCGCCACGACCGGACTCCCGGGCCTGGATTTGAGCCACTGCGAGTAGTCAGCCAACGTGGCCGTGTCGAGGGACCGGAACGGCGGGACGATCGCGAATTCCAGCAGTATCAGCAGCACGATTGCGGCGGTCATCAACCATTTCCATCTGGCAAGGCTCTTGTGGTCAAACAGCCGGGCCACTCCGTACGCGGCGAGAAGCGCAACGCAGAACATCACCCCGATCCCGAACCGCGCGTAGGCCCTGACCTGCGGGATCAGCATGTGCATCAGGTAGCTGGGGAAGTAGATCGTTACACCGAACAGTTTTGTCGAGGGAGGCATCGACAGGATGAAGCACGCTGCGGCCGTGATGGCGAGCGCGCAGGGAATGCGCCTGTCCGCGAAGATGCCGTCGTTACGCTCGCGGGTAGCTGTCGCCTCCACGGGTTCGTCGTCTTCTTGCGCAGGCGCGTCCGAGGCGTCGAGCCGTCGGCGCCTGCGCCACGTCGCCACCAGACCGTAGATACCGAGCCCCATCGGGACGTAACCGAGAAAGAGGCTGCTCTCCGAGATGAAGCCTCCATGAAGGTGCCTCAGGATAAAGCTGCTGGTCACGCCCCCGAGTATCCTGGCGTCGGCATGCGGGATCAGATAATCCCAGGGGCGCCCGGAGTAAAGGTACAGGCTGAACAGGCTCCTGGCCTCCCATTGCCTGCGCGCCAGGGCGATCGCCACCACGCCCGCGACGACCAGGACGACCGAGACGCCGATGGCCCACGTGCGCGAGCGGCTCATCTTTCTCGGCTTTCTCCAGGGCCTGCCCAGCAGCCACACAGATGTGACGAAGACCAGCGCCATCGAAGCTCCGATGAGTCCGTAGTGGAAATTGAAGAGAGCCATCACCATGAAGACGGCCGCGCAAGCGACGTACATCTTTGCGCTTCGGTCTTTCCACGCCCTGAGCAGGAAGTAGAAGAAGACGGGGATCCACGCCACGCTCAAGAGCCCCAGGTGCTCTTTGCCCTGCACCAGCATGTAAGGCGAGAACGCGAATGTGAAACCCGCGACGGTCGCAGCCGCTCTGCTGCCGGTCAACCTGCGCGCCAGGTAGTACATCGTCACCGCGGCGAAGAAGAAGCACAGCAGAAGGAACACGTTGTACGCGATCGTCTCGGTGGTTGTAATGGACAGGGCCTGCAGGCTCACCGAAGTAAGGGGGTCCCGGAAGTAGATGCTCTGTGGAAGTCCGAAAGGCACCCCGACGATACTGACCAGGTTGACCGGCAGGTGCCTCGCGAAAGAGTACCTGTACCACCAGAGGTCCCAGATGGCGCCCAGGGGATCGCCGCGCACCGCGTACACCCGCGATACCAGCGTGACCGCAGGCCAGGTCATGAACGCGACCACGGCCGCATAGGCCGCGAACACGAGCGCCTCAACCTTTGAAAAGATGGTCCATCGCGCGCGGGGTGGTCTTTCGATTTTCAGTTCGGCCCTCTCCGATTCCGGACGCATGGTATCCTGTGGAGGCTCGATCCGCTCTGCGCCGCTCAACTCATCACTCCTGCTCCGCGAGGTCGTATCGCTCGAGGTGCCGTGCGGTGAAGCCTCTCAAGAAGCCGGCCCCGTAGACAAGGTTGGTTGCGACGATGCCGGGGAAGATGAGCAGGTTCGTGAGAATGTCGAGCGTCTTGACACTGGAAAACAAAACTATCAGAAGATACGATCCAAGACCTGCCAGGTATGCGTACAACAGGTACCTGCTCGCGAAGCTCAAGCCGAGCCCGAGGATCAGCAGGATCAGCAGCATCGATGGTACGAAGTAGTGGATACGCCGCGAGGTCTCAGGAAACTTCCTCACGAAACTGCCGCGGCTGCGCGCAAACCTGAAAGTCTGACGCAGGTGGGGCAAATAGAGAGGCGCCCTGTGCTGGAACAGCAAGACGTTCGGCACATACATTATCTTCTTGCCTCGCTCCCTGGTGAGTTTCAAGCACAGCACGGTGTCCTCGCCCGGCACAAACGACTCAGGATATCCTCCAGCACCCAGGAATTCCGCTCGCTTCACCAGGAAGTTGAACGAAGGGTAGTCATCGACCTCTCTCATAGCGTGCCGCGTGTACCTGTAATTCGTGGCACCCGATACTACAAACGACGAGAAGACCAGTCCGGCCGCGACTTGTTTGCGCGAACCTTCGCCCGGGGGAACGGCCGGCCCGCAGACGGCGGCAACCGACTCGTCGGAAAGGTACGGGACGGCGTTCCGCAGCCAGTCGATGTCCGGGATCGCGTCCTGGTCGATGAACGCCAGCACCTCCGAGCGGCTGATGCCGGCCGCGAGATTCTTCTTCGCCGCAGCGTTGCACGGATCACAGTGCAGGAACTGGAGCCTGTCGTTCTGCAGCCCGGGCGGTTCATGCTCGTCAGTGACCACCACGATGTCGTAGTTATCGTAGTTGAGGTCGAGGCACCTGGCGACAAAGCGGTTGAAGAGCTCGTCGAGGTTCGGCGCCGCCATGACGATAGAGACGCTCGGCTCGTCTGCAACGGTGGGGAGCATGTCACCCTTGTAGTAGCGCAGCAGGTGAAGCCTGTAGAAGATCGCCATGGTATCGGTGATGATGTTCCTGATCGCCTCCCAGCCGATCCGGCCGAATTTCCCCTGGAAGGTGAGCGTCACCGGAGCCTCGGCGATCGTGTACCCGAGCCGTCTGACGACCACGAGCAGCTCGAGGTCCAGCGTGTACCTCTTACATACGATCCTCGGAAAGGCGCGAGCAAGGACCTCGCGGCGAAACAGCTTGATGCCCGTCTGAGTGTCCTTTACCGGCAAGCGGAAGAGCAGAAGGATCAGCAGGTAATAGACTGTGCTGAACAGCTTCCTGTACCACGGGTAGTCGAGGCTCGAATCCCGGTGGCGCTTGCTGCCGATCACGACGTCAGCGCCGGTGCGTTCCATCACTTCCAACAGGCTCTCGACCTGCCTGGGATGGAGGTCGAGGTCGGCGTCGATGAAGCACACCAGGTCCAGGCGCGACGCCTGAAAACCCCTGATGAGGGCGTTGCCCTTTCCCTGGTTCTCGGACAGCAGGACGACGTTCAAGTTGTCGAAATCGCCCGCGGCGCGCTCGATCTCGGCCGGCGTGCCGTCGGTGCTGCCGTCATCGACGACAACGATCTCATATTCCATGCCGAGGGCGGCGACCGCCGCCCGCGTCTCCTGGATCATCTGGTAGATCAGGCGCTCTTCATTGTAAGCGGGCAGGACGACCGATATCCCCGAGGCTGATCGAGTATGCTGATTTACCTTTAGGTCTGAACGTGTTGGGCCGCCCGTCTGAAACTCACCGACTTTCCATGATCTTTACGTCACCCATCTCCAGAGTGGCGCTCGTGACGCCGAACAGAGCTGTATACAGGCCGGACACCGGAAACGACGGTCCCAGTACCACAACACGAAGGTCGCGCCCCTCGGCCGGAACAGCAAAATCGGGTATTTCCGCCGCTGTGGACTGGCCCTGGTCAAGCACGCCGCGCCACAACGTCTCCCCTTGCGAGTTCCTCACCGCAACCTCACGCCGGCTGGACGGGTTCTGGAGGGGCACTCTCAGGGTTGCTTTCGCTTCCCGCCCGCTGTAGTTGAGTATCTTCAGCAGGTTGTCGACGCCGAGGAGCCTGACAGTCACCCCTCCCTCGTCGATGTAAGGCAGAGAAATATCCCCGAGGTAAAGCGGAATAAAATCGGCCGGTGCAGCATCGATGCGATAAAGCCTCGCTTTCTCAAACGGCTCCTTCGAGCCGAAGAACCGTTCAACCTGGGTGAATCCCGCCGGCAGCATTGAGGCGTCCTGCGGTTGCCCGCCGACCCCCTCCACGTTGCCCTCGAAGAACACCATGTTTGTGATGCCGAGCTGCTTGAGGACCCCGGGGGTATCGGGATTGTACGGATTGTACACGGTCCTTCGCATCGCCTCCCCGTCTGAGACCGCGAGTCCGCCGTTGAGCATGGGCTTCTGGAAGCCGGTCTGGTAGAAAAGGAGTCGACTGGTCTGGAAGTACCCCGACTCTGTCAGGGGATAGAAGACCAGCGACGAACCCTTCTTCAGCTTTGCGACGCTCTTGAAGACCGCGGGCGTGTTATCGAAGCTGAAGCTCTTGAAGGAAGGGACCAGCGTCATTTCCAGGGCGGCCAGTATGATGAGGACCGTGATCAAAGCGGCCTTCGGAGCGCGCCCGCGTATTTTCGAGATAAGCCACTTCAACCCGAAGCACGCTATTACGATGAGGCACAGGCTTACCACGATGGATAGCCTGTTATACCACCGGAACCAGGGCGTGAAGACCCTCAGAAGCTGCGAAGGAAGCGGGATCTTCACGGAGCCGATCGCGACGCTCGGCTTCAGGGAGAAGACGAAAGCGGTTGCGCCTGCCAGGGCGAACCCCCACAGCGTCCCGTTTGTCTCCATCGCTTTTTTGTCAGGTTCAGCCGGGTCTTCCTGAGCATCCCCCTCGGGGCGACCGGCCTTTCGCTGTCTCCACCACTTCCTGAGAAGTGCCACCGACCAGACGAGCGCAAGCAGGATCACAGTCCAGCCCAGGTAGATAGCGTTCCCGAAGTTCGGATACAGGTTGCCAACGAACTTCTTCGCCACGGATCCGAAGACAGGGTTCAACGTGCTCGGAACAAGGTAGTTCAACGGCCTGGCCGCGCCGCTTTCGACATATGTCGATGTGCGTAGTTCCACGGTCGTGCCAGCGGTAGGCCACTTGCCCGGCGGGTTGAAGGTCCGGGTGTAGACGTAAAAGAGCGGGCCGGCGACTATCATGACCAGGAAGACCACGGCGAGTGACAAGACAGCCGTCCTCCTGTTGACTGACAAGCCTCCGGACAGCAGACGGCCACCCTGACGCGCCGCTGCGACCCTTGTGTAGACGAAGCGCCCTATCAGGAACGCCACCGTGAAGATGACCATGAACAGGCCGTAGTGTATCGACGTGCCGACGACCAGAAGCGCGCTCAGCCCCAGAAACACGGCATTTCGGACGCTGGGCCGCTTCATAAACTTGAGGAGCACGAGAATATAGAGAGGCATCCACTGGGTTGCGCTCAAGGCTCCTCCGATGAGCATCGAGTTGTACGCGTGAAAGACCCCGATCATATAGACGAAGCCGCCGAAGAACGCCACCCTCCTGTCGCGGGTCAGGTAGCGGACCAGGTAGTACATGGTCACACCGGACAGCAGGAAGCTCAGGAAGATGTCGATGTTCCATGCGACAACCGCACTGGTGAACAGCATCAGGAAGCGCATCTCGAGGTAGCCCAGAAACTCAAGCGGGAATCCTGTGCTGGTCCCGAATGGGAATCCGGCCAGGGGAGTGAAAGAAGCTTTGCCGCCGAAAGACGCCGCGCTCTTGGCCCACCAGTTCAACCAGACCGACCCCAGGTTGTCACCGGGGTATCCATAGATCGAGGAGTTGAACCGCGTGATCAGGGGCCAGGTCATGAATATCACCACGCCGAGATAGAAGATGAACACAACTATCTCAGGAGGCAATGCACCCAGCCGGTACAGCGCTCGATGGGCGGAATAGATTATTCTTTTGTCAGTCTTAGCATGCTCAGAGTCAGCCGAGGCAGGCAATGAGTCATCGCCCATGCAGTTCACCCTTCGAAGAGCACCTTGCGTCTGGTTGATTATAGACCACCGCCCCGGTGTCCAGAATGTATATCATCAAGGTCCCCGGAGCAGCTTCACTCGCGGGTTCGCGCAGGCCAACCGGTTCAACGCCGGCGGTCCGCGGCCGGGCCGAAGCCTCCTGCAATTCTTGTAGTAGCGGAAAGCCGGCCCTCAGAGGCCGGCTTTACGCCTTGTTCGAACTCATGAGACTCTAAATCGTATGGCCGCTCACTCCTGTTGGACATGTGATGTATGGTGGAGCGCTGGCTGTCCCCCCGAACATCGTGTAAGCGCTGTTCGAGGAGGGACAGGACGGTATCTTCTTGATCAACACGGGGACCATTAGGGTACCGACGTCGCCGTTGGGGCAGTATGCCTCATACAGCGCGTCATATGTATTGATAGCCCCGTCAATGGTCCTCATGTTAGCTTAACAAGTCCTCCTCTGCGCAGTCGACCTGGATCCCCACATCACAGGAATCGCTATGGCCACCAGTATTGCGATGATTAGAATGACTATCATGAGTTCGATGAGGGTAAAACCCTCCTGCCAGCGTGGGTACCGCATAAATACCACCCCCCGCGGCTAAGCATGAAGGCCGGCCCCATCACAGGACCGGCCTTCAATGATCTCGAACCCACTGGTTCTAAATCGTATGGCCTGTCACGTTCGTCGGGCACGTGACGACCGGCGGAACGCTCGAATTACCGCCTGCCATCATGTACGCGGTGTTCGTGGTCGGGCACGACGGGGTCTTCTTCAGTAGAGTCGGAACCATCATCGTGGCTACTGCACCCTCCGGCGGATACGCATCATACTGTCCGTTGTATGTGTTCATCGCGCCATCGATCGTCCTCAGGTTGGCCTGGCAGGTCCTCCGCTGAGCGCTCGACCTCGCCGAAAGGAATACCGGTACGGCGATGGCCACCAGGATTGCAATGATCAGGATAACGATCATGAGCTCGATCAGCGTGAAGCCTTCCTGCCTGTGAAAAAACTTGCTCACTCTGCTCACCCCCTTCCGTGTTTTCATTATTATCGGTTGTTTGGTCAGAACACTTTAACCATTTGGTGGATGAATTTATAAGCCAATCGGGCTACTTGATCATCGTGATGACTCGGAATATCGGCAGGTAGAGCGAGATAACGATAATACCGACCGAAACACCGAGGAACATCATGAGCATAGGCTCGAGAGTCGATGTAAGGCTGTCCACGCCGGCGTTCACCTCGGAATCGTAGAACTCGCTCACTTTCGCGAGCATGACGTCGAGAGCGCCGGTCTCCTCTCCGATAGCTATCATCTGTACGACCATGGGTGGGAACACATCGGCCTCGCCCAGTGGGCGCGCGATCGTCTCGCCTTCCTTGACCCCCGCACGCACACTATCCAGCGCCTTGGTGACGACCATGTTGCCCGTGGTCTCACCGGTGATCTCGAGCGCTCCGAGAATCGGGACACCGGAGGATATCAGGGTGCCCAGGCTTCTCGAGAACTTCGACATCGCGGTCTTGTGGAAGAGGCCTCCGACGTACGGCATCTTGAGCTTGAACTTATCAAGCGCGTAGCGGCCCCGATCAGTGGCCTTGAAACGACGCCAAGCCACAACCCCCCCGATCACGCAGGCTATTATGACGAGACCGCCCCAACCACCGACGAAGTGGCTGATGCCGACCATCACTTTGGTTAACGAAGGCAGTTCGCCACCCATCTGCTTGAACATATCGGCGAACTTCGGGATAACGAATATCATCATTCCGGCCAGCAGTACGAGTGTGATACCCATGATGGCGATAGGATAGGTCATGGCCGACTTGACCTTGCGGCGGATCTCGTACTCGCGCTCGAGCTGGTCGGCGACGCGCAGCAGGACGTCGTCGAGCATTCCACCCAGCTCGCCGGCACGGACCATAGCGACATAAAGGTTGCTGAACGCTTCAGGGTGCTTGGAGAGAGCTTCGGACAGGGAACGCCCGGCTTCCACCTCTCTCTGGCAGTCGGTGATGATGTCCGCCAGCGAACTGGATTCCGTCTGTTGGGAGAGGATGCTCAGGCACTTGATCAACGGAAGGCCCGCGTTGATCATCGTGGCGAACTGGCGCGTGAAGATGTTTATGTCCTCTTGCTTCACCTTGACGCCGAAGATGTGGATCTCTTTCTTCCCCACTCCGACTTTGACCTGGTCGACGCTGACGACGAAATAGCCCATCTGGCGTAGCTTGCCGGCGAGGACGTCAGCGTTCTCTGCCTCCAGGGAGCCCGTGATCTCGCGACCCGTGCGATCCCTGACTGTGTAAGTAAATTGAGTGGCCACCTTAAAACCTCCCGACGTGACCGGAACGGCAGCGCTGTCCGCTTATCCCTTCGATAATCGTGATGTTAACACCAATCCTTTACTGATTAAACGGAGGTTAACAAGCAATTGGTTACTATTGGCAGGATATTTTCCTTACCTTCCCACCAGACGCCGGAAATCGTCCTTGTTGTGCGCCCGGGCCAGCCCGGTCTCGTACGTGATCTGGCCGGCGCGGTACAGGGCTGCGAGTGACGCGTCCATGGTCTGCATGCGCAGCTGTCCACCCGCCTGCATGGCGGAGTAGATCTGGTGGACCCGGGCGTCGCGGATCATGTTGCGGATCGCCGATGTCGCGATCATGACCTCAACGGCCGGAACTCGAGAGCGCCTGTCCTTGGTGGGGACGAGCTGCTGGGTGACAATCGCCTGGATGGTCGAGGCCAGCTGGAGCCTCACCTGCGACTGCTGGAAGGTCGGGAACACGTCGATGATGCGGTCGATGCTCTGGGGGGCGTCCTGGGTGTGGAGCGTTGCGAAAACGAGGTGGCCGGTCTCGGCCGCGGTCAGCGCTGTTGAGATGGTCTCGAGGTCTCTCATCTCGCCGACGAGGATTACGTCGGGGTCCTGCCTCAGAGCGTACTTGAGGGCATTGGCGAAAGAGTGCGTGTCGGACCCTACCTCGCGCTGGTTGACGATGCACTTCTTGTGCAGGTGCAGGAACTCGATGGGGTCCTCGATCGTGATGATGTGTTCCTCGCGGGTCGAGTTGATGAGGTCCATGATGGCGGCCAGCGTCGTCGACTTACCCTGGCCGGTCGGCCCTGTCACCAGGATGAAACCACGCGGAAGGCGCGCGAACTCCTTTACCACCAGCGGCAGCATGAGCTCCTCGATGGTCTTGATCCTGTAGGGGATGATGCGGAACGCCGCCCCGACGCTGTTCCTCTGGAAGTACGCGTTGACACGGAAGCGGGCGCTTCCCGGCACCGAGTAGGACAGGTCGAACTCCAGGTTGGTCTCGAGCGTCTCGCGTTGGCGGGCCGTAAGGATGCTGTACACCATCTCGCGCGTGTCGTTGCTGGTGAGCTTGGGCATCTCCAGCCTCTGGAGCACGCCGTTGATCCTGAGCACGGGAGGGACTCCGACCGTGATATGCAGGTCGGAAGCACCGCGTTTGATCACTTCTTCGAGCATCTCGTTTATATCAAGTCTCAAACTTTGCTGTGCCACGAACGCACCTCCGAGGAAAACCGGCACTCTTACATTACGACTCTCAGCACCTCTTCGATAGAGGTTATACCTTGTTTGACCTTTAGGAAACCGTCATCGCGAAGCGTGGCCATGCCCTGCTCGCGGGCGAACTTCCCGATCTCGCGGGCCGTCGACATGTTGACGACCAGTTTCTCCAGGTCCTCGTCGACCATCATTATCTCGTAGAGTCCGATCCTGCCGCGGAACCCGGTGTTGTTGCAGAACGGACATCCTTTGGGGTCAGCCTTGTAGACGCTGATCTTCTCGCCGTCTTCATCCGCCGGAAATCCGATCTTCTCCAGGTATTCTTTGTCGTAGGCGGCTTCCTTGCGGCAGCGTTTGCATAGCTTACGCGCCAGCCTCTGGCTGACCACGCTGTCGACCGCGGACGCGATCAGGAACGGCTCGACGCCCATCTCTGTCATTCGGGTCATGGCCGATGGGGCATCGTTGGTGTGCAGAGTACAGAGGACCATGTGGCCGGTGAGGGCGGATTCGATGGCCATCTTGGCAGATTCGGCGTCACGGATCTCACCGATCATGACGATGTCGGGGTCGCATCGAAGGATGGACCTGAGGGTCGCCGCGAACGTGAGGCCCACCTTGACATTCACGTGGACCTGGTTCGTCCCCTTCAGCTGATACTCTACGGGGTCCTCAACGGTGATGATGTTGACCGCGCGATCGTTCAGCTCGGAGAGCGCCGCGTAGAGGGTGGTCGTCTTTCCGGAGCCGGTAGGGCCGGTGACGATGCAGGTGCCGTACGGCTTCTTGAAAGAAGCCTCGAACTGCTTCAGGGGCACGGGGGATATGCCGAGATCGGCAAGGCTCATCAGGATCGAGGCGCGGTCGAGGATTCGCAGCACGATCTTCTCGCCGTGGACCGTCGGGACGGATGCGACGCGGATGTCGATGTGTTTTCCCGCCGTATCGAGCGCAAAACGTCCGTCCTGGGGGACGCGCCTCTCGGATATGTTCATGTTGCCGAGGATCTTGATCCTCGAGACGATCCCGGGATGGATGCGCCTGGGGGAACGCCGGGTCTCGCGGAGCACGCCGTCGATGCGGTAGCGGATGCGGATGTCTTTCTCGCCAGGCTCGATATGGATGTCGCTCGCGCCGTCATGCACGCCTTCGCTGATTATCAGGTTGACGTACTTGACGATAGGGGCTTCCTCGCCGGCTTCCTTCAGCTCCTCTTCGTCTTCAGCTTCCGCGATGTCTTCCAGGTCGGGCATCTCGTCAAGCCCGTCTTCCATGTCCACCGCGGAGTGCAGGTACCTGCCGATGGCGCCCGCGATGTCGTCCTTGGTCGTCACGACCGGCATGATCTCCATCCCGGTCATGATGCGCAGGTCGTCGAGGGCGAAGACGTTGGTGGGGTCGGCCATCGCCACAACCAGCTTGCTGTCCTCATAGTCTATGGGTATCACCATGTACCGGCGCGCGAGGCTGGCATCGACGAGAGTCGCCGCCGCAGGATCGACGGCATAGTTGTTGAGGTCGACGTAGCGGATGCCTATCTGTTCCGCGAGCACCGATGTGAGCTGGCCTTCGGTCAGGACCCCCTTGTCGATCAGCACCCTGCCCAGGGACTTCCCGGTGTTCGAGTGCTCTTCGAGGGCATCGTCCAACTGGTCTTCGTCTATGAGGTTGTTCTGGAGCAACAGGCGCCCGAGGCGGTCCTGTTTAGGTTTCTCCATCTAATGCCAGCCTTCCCCTCAGATGTACGCTTCCTCCAGCGCGCGAAGCAGCGCGACTCTCATCACTTCCACCGGCGCTTCGAGGCCGGTCCAGATCTCGAAAGCCGCCGCCGCCTGGTAGAGCAGCATGCCCTTGCCGTCCATCACCTGAGCCCCGCGGGCTTCGGCCTCCTGCAGCAGCGGTGGCTGGTACAGCGAGTAGTTCAGGTCACAGACCAGCTGGTTCTTGTTGAGCAGCGACACCGGCACCCGCAGCGATCCGTTGAAAGTGGTGAGCGGCGTCGCATTGATGATCACATCCGACTCCGCCACCACGATGTCATAGTTGTCGTCGGGCGACAGCCATTCGACGTCGATGTCGGGCGCGCTCTTGAGTATTATCTCCGATAGCTGCTTGCTGCGCTCGGGGGACCTGTTGACTATCACGATCGAAGAGCAGCCAGCCAGGGCAAGCGAGACGGTTACGCTTCTCGACGCTCCGCCGGCTCCCAGAACCAGGACCTTGCGGCCCTTCACGTCGTAGGCGAGATCGCGCACCAGGGCCGTGTAGAACCCGCGTCCGTCGGTGTTGTAGCCGATGAGCTTCCCTTTGTCGACGAGGATGGTGTTCACCGCGCCCACGGAATCCGCGAACATCGCGACCTCGTCGAGCAGCGGAAGGACCTCAGTCTTGAACGGCATCGTCACGTTAACGCCAGCGAGCCTGAGCACCTTGATGCCCTCCAGCGCCGATTCGAGAGTCCCTTCCTCCACCGGCAGCGGCACGTAGCACCAGTTGAGGCCGAGGTAGTCGAAGGCGGCGTTGTGGATGGTGGGCGAAAGCGAATGCTCGAGCGGGTTTCCTATGATACCTACCAGCCGGGTGCTTCCATCTATGTGCATCGTGTTCTCCCGTGGGTGCACTCGAGTACGCCGGTCATCCGGCTTTCTCGAGCGCCTCCGCCCTTTCAAGTACCCTCTCGAGCAGCGCCAGAAGGACTTCTTTGACGTCCTTCAGCTTTCTCGCGTCACACTTAACGATATCCACATCACCGATGTGGTCAATGTCGTTTCTCACCGTGTCCGGCGGCACGCAGTCTTTGCGGTCCGACCGGGTGAGGCACACCACGTAAGGCTTATCGGACATGCCCCTGAAAGCCTTGACTATGCCTTCCACCTCTTCGAACGACGACGGCTTGCTGCCGTCCACCAGCACCACGTATCCCAGCATGCCTTCGGAGAGTATCTCCCACATGAAGTCGAACCGCTCCTGGCCGGGCGTCCCGTAGAGGTGAAGAACGTACCCGTCAGGGAAAGTGATCCGACCGAAGTCCATCGCGACAGTGGTGTTGACCTTTTTTGCCCCCTTGCCCGTCTTTCTTTCGGTCGCAACCACCTCTATCTCGCTTATGGCGCTGATGAAGGTGGTCTTTCCGGAGTTGAACGGTCCCGTCACCACTATCTTGAAGACTCGATCCAAACGATCCCTCCCCGCCGGCCTACATCTTTTTCAGGTCGTCAATAATCTTCTTAACCGACCCCTTGTCCACCTCTTTTGATGCCTTGCCGCGACCTTTCTTCTCCTTCTTGCCCTTGTCAGGCAACGTCGCCTCCAGCTCGCTCGGGGTGAGCCGTCTGCGCTTCTGCTGCGTGGTGCCGGCGAGCTCGAGGAGCTCCTGTTCCAGCTCGAAAGTCTCGAGGTCAATAAGGCTGGTCCCGGCCCCGCGCTTCCCGCGCACCTTCATACCGAGTCCCTCGTCGTCCACGTCGTCGAGGGCCGGCGCCGGAGAGACACGCTCCACCACTTCGGCTTCCGGCTCTGCTATCTCTTCCTCGATGACGGGCTCAGGCTCGGGCTCGACCACCTGCTGCTTCCTCTGGCGCAATTTGCCGCTCTGGGCGCCGCCGGTTATCTCACGGAGAACGTCCATCTCGTCGAAGTAATCGTCAGCCGCTTCGGCGTTTGCATCCGCGGCGGACGCCATCACCGGTTCAGCCGCGGATTGCGCAGTGACAGGCTCCGACTCCAGCACGAACGACCCCTCGCTCGCCACCTCTTCGAAAGTCACCGGTTCGGCATCGCCCAGCATCGGCTCGGCTTCGAAGCTCGCGGTGATTGCCTCCTGTGCCGGCTCATCCTCGAAAGTGACCGGCTCAGCCTCGAGGACCATCGCTTCAGAATCTACGACGACTTCTTCCAGGCCGGGAGCAGCCTCGGAGGTCTCACCGAAGACCAGCTCCTCCTCGAGTTCTTCCAGAGCCGTGTCCTCGGCCGCCAGCTCCTCCGGAGCTTCTGCGGAACCCTCCAGCAGTTGTTCTTCAAGCGCCGCGAGCTCTTCGTCCAAGGCGGCCGTCGGCTCCTCGAGGCGGACCGCCTCTTCCTCGTCCGCCGGGGCCTGCCTGAGCGCGTCGATCGATATCACCTGTGCCGTCTCTTCGCCGGTGCCCTCCACCTCGAGCGCCATCCCGGGCTCTTCCTCCAGCGCGAGTGGAGGCACGCCCTCATCGCGAAGGGCCGACGCCTCGTCGAGTTGCAGCACGTCGGCCTCCTGCTCCTCGAGCACCGTCTCCGCTTCCTCGACCGCCTCCGTCATGACCGCGGGGGCCGGCTCGGCAACGAGTCCCAGGTCCTCAGCGCTGATGATCTCTTCCGTCTCTTCGGACTCGACCACGGGTGCGCCGTCCTCGAGCACCACATCCGCCGAAGCCTCTCCGGAGCCCTTGGTGAACTGGAGTACGCGCCCGAGCGCGCTGCGCTTAGGCCCGGAATCAACCTTCTGAGGTTCTGCTGCCCGCTCTGTGGCCTCCTCGGCAGCCTCCTGCTGCGCGCCCGCCTCGGCTTCGGCCGACTGATCGCGAGACTCCACTATCGGGTAGGTAGGCCGGTCGAACGCCAGGAGCTCCTCACGGCTCAAGTCGCGCTCCTGCGGAGTCACCTGGAGCAACTTCTCGATATCCTCTTCGGTCGGCAACGGCGGGGCTTCGGCGGTCTCGTCGACCAGCGGGACCTCCTCGATCTCGGCCGCTGCCCCCGAGGCCGCGACCTCTTCTTCCTCGAAGAACTCAAGGCCCTCTGCGGCCGGCACTTCGGCTTGAGGCGTTTGCTGCGCCACCGCCAACTCGGCTGCCTGGGCCTCCTCCTCGTCGAACACTATGTCCAGTTCTTCCGACACGGCTTCTTCAGCAGTGGCAGCAACCTCTTCGTCAGCAGTCACCAGTTCGAAGTCCTCGATAACAGACTCCGTCGGCGCCTCCTCGAGAGCGGCCGGCTCCGCTTCCAGAGCGGAAGGCGGTTCGACCGCAGCCGTTTCTTCGACGGTGATGGGTTCCTCAACGACCGCCGCAGGCTCTTCGATGACGGCCGCCGTTTCAACAGACTGGGAAACCTCGGCTTCTTCTACTTCAGGTTCAGCCGCCACTTCTTCGTCGAGATACCCCAGTGATGCCGCCTGGGAGGCAGCCTTCTTGGTGCCCCCGCCCCGCAGCCTGGTAAGGTGTCCCGCCCATTCCAGGGGGATATCCTCCGGCTCTTCAAACTCCTCCATCTCATCCGCGACCGCCTGGGCTTCGGCGGCGGCCTGCTCGAGGGCCGCCTCATCCACGGCGTTGGCCTCGAACTTCTTCTTCTCCTCGGTCTGCTGGAAGAGCAGCAACCGGTCGTTGTCAGAAGCTTCCTTGAGAGCTAGAGACTTGTAGTAGTCGACAAGGCTCTGGCCCGGCGCCGGCTCCTCTTCTTTGGCGGCCTCGGGCGGGGCAAGCTCGGAGTCATGGATTATCAGGGATTCTTTCTTCTCTTCTGCGACCGGCTCGGGGGCCGCGGCCGGTGGGGCCGGCTCCTCAGCAGCCGCAGCCGGCTCGGGGGCCGGCTCCGCGACCGGTGCCTCGACAGCCGCTTCGGCCACGGCGGCTGGCGCCACAGCTTCTTCGACGGCCTCCTCTTCCTCGGCTTCTATCGCCTCTTCGGCGGGCTTACGCACCTTGCGGCGCGGCTTCTTCCTTCGTTTCGCGTCCTCTATTTCGACCTGTTCGGCCGATACTTCCTCCACGAGCACTTCGTCTTCTGCGCTGTCACCAACAGTAATCTCCTCAACAGGTTTCTTCTTGGGCGCGGGGGACTTGCGCCGCACCTTGCGGCCCGGCCGTTCCTCGCCCGACGCCTGCGCCTCTTCTGCCACCGCCCCTTCGGCGGGCGCTTCGACGACAGCTTCTTCATCCCCGGGAGCGACTGACGGTTCAGCTACCGCCGGAGCCGCCACCGCCACCCTGGCCGGCTGAGGAGCGCCCTCTTCGAGTTTCTCGATCTCTTCTTCCAGCGCGCCCGGTAGGCTCGGTGCCGCCGCGGCCTCCTGCCCAGTAAGAACGACGAGACCGGCCGTCACCAGGCCGTAGAGCGCTTTACAGGTCACGAGCGCGCTCTGGCCCGACTTCTCGATTATGTCGCGCACCGCGCTCTCGCCGTCCACGTGGTAGAGGACCAGCCACTCCTCGCTGGTCAGGTTGATGTCCGAGGCGTCCTTGCCGGGCACCTTGGTCATCTTGAAGACGGCATCGAGCGAAGGGACCTTCTTCTCGATCTGGAACCATTCGTCCAGCCTGCGGCTGCCCTCCATGATGAGGTCCTCGGTGCTCATGGAAAGACCGATGTCCTCCTCAGGGAATATCTGGTTCGGGTCGAAGTCGAAGTCGCCCTCCGTCCAGCGCAGCATGTGGAAGACGGCGTCCCTTATCTGCTCCTCCACGAAGACCTCGAGGGACTCGCGGCTGAGGTAACCCAGCTCTACCAGGATGTTGCCGAGCCGCTGCCCTTTTCGGGTCGTCTTCTGGAGGTCGAGGGCTTCGTCGATCTGCTCCTCGGAGACCATGCCCGACTCGATCAGCCGCTGCCCGAGAGGAGGCCTCTTCCAGTTGTGAGTGGCGAAGAAGACGTTGCCGTTGCGGAAGCAGACGTAGCCTTTCGTATCACCGTTGGTGATGTTCAAGGTCCCGTTCTTTTTCCCGAAATGGATCAGTTGAAACAAGTCGGGAAGGCTGAAATCTCGAAGGCTTCCCTTCAGAGGCATAGTGTCCCTGCCAGTCTATTCGTACTCCACCTGGAGATGCGATTCGATGATCGCGGCAATCGCTTTCGCCGCGTTTCGTATGTCGTAGAGGACAAGGCCGAGCTTGCTGCCTCGCTTGACGATGGCATTCAGCACCGCGTCCTCGCCGGCCGCCAGCAAGAACACATAGCCGTCGGTGCCTTCCACGAACACCTGAGCCAGCTCGCCCCTCCCGAGCTCGTGCGCAGTCCTCTCACCCAGGCTCAGGAGAGCCGCCGACATCGCGCCGAGGCGGTCCTCCTCGTAGCCGTCGGGAAGGATCGAAGCCATCACGAACCCATCCATGCTTACCACGGCGGCTGCATCGATATCCTGGGTCTTTTCCAGGAGCCCCCGGAGAGCCTCCTGAAGTTCGTTTTGTTGGGCACCGTCCAAGCCTTCTACCTCCCTGCCCCACGTGCTCGCAGGCGAAGACCGAAGAGAATCATCACGACTGACAGAATCTCCCCCGGTTCGTTCTTCGGGAGAACGGTTTTCTTCCTGTGTGACCGTGTCTCTTCCAGTTAATTCTATCACACGACCTCAATGACCTCGCAGCCCGCATTCAGATGATCTGGGCGAGTTTCTGAGCGCACCTGTTCACCTCGAGCAGGGTCATGCCCATCTTCGCCGCGTGGTCGACGGTGCACGCCAGGAGCGCGTCTTCGTTCACCTTCACGACAACCAGATCGCCCGCCTCGCCGCGAAGGTAAACCTGGTCGATGTTCCCTCTCGCCAGCTCGCGTGCCACCTTCTCGCCCGACGCTATCAGCGAAGACGCCGTGGCGCTCAACAGCTCCTCCTCCATGCCGTCCGGCATGTCGGAAGCCAGCGGCATCGCGTCGGAGCTTATGAGTACTACGGCCTGGACGCCGTTACTGTCCGACCGCAGCTCCTTGAGCATCTCCATCATCTGTTGTTCACGAGCACCTGCCACAATCCCCCCCTATTCCCAAGGGAACTCGTACCCTTACTATCGGATAGCCCAACCGCATTGACGAGCGGGGACAACTATATTATGCGGCTCGTCGGGCGCGTTGGATAGATGGCAGGCTGCCCCTCAGGCCCGAGTTCCGCATTCGTTATTGTTATGGCGGCGGACCTGCAGAACTCGACGCACGAGAAGCACGCGATACATCCTTCTGAGTTCTCAACGCCGACCTCGCCGCCTTCGCGGCCGACCAGCACAGGGGCGTGCGCGCCCGGCCCGCTCTGGGGGCAGAGGCTCACGCAGTCCCCGCATGCCACGCACCGTTCTCTTATTATCCTGATCTCTGGCACTTTGCCGACCTGCCTCCTAGTGCGTGCCGCAGGGCACGCAGGGGATGAACGACCTGACCGCCAGCTGCAGCCGGGCAGCCGTGGCATCGCTGATGTCTATGCCCCTCACGGTATCCTCCGCGACGCTGGATAGATGGCTGTTCATCAGTAGATAGTTGAACTGGAGCGGGCTCAACACGCGATAGTCCTTTATGAGGCCGCCTCCGGTCATCGAGGCGACGTGCGCGAGCAGCCCCCTCGGCGAGTCTATGACGGCAAAGCCGTCGGTCTCGGACAGTTGAACGGACGCGGACGGCTTCGCATCGCTGTCTTCCCAGCCGTCCAGCAGGTTGCGGGCCTTCTCCCACCCCCATATCGCCTCAAGGGCGATCGCGACCAGGAAGAAGTACTCCCTGTCCAGTGGATGCTCCCATTGCTCGGCGGTGCGTCTGCACTCGAGGGCAGCCTGGGGCGTGTCTTCGCCGAAGCCCAGGTTGACCCTGGCAAGAGGCCCCACCAGGGCGGGCTCCAGCCCTTCCACCGCGAGGGGGACCAGGTACGACCAGGGGACCGGCCTCTCCTCTATCGAGGCCAGGAATCCCTCCGGGTCCATGGTGACTTCGTCTCCCCCGGCGAACGGGGCCGCCGTGACCTCTTCACCGATCAGCGCCGGCCTGCCATCAGTTGTGGAAGCCATGTAGTAGCCGGTCAGGGGGCTGCCGGTCTCCATCATCCTTGACTCGCGTCGCGTCAGCATCTCCGCGAGCCTCATCGTCTCCTGGAGATCGTCTTCGCATCCCGCCACGAGCGCTCGGCACCGTCTGATGTCGTCCTCGTCCGGCAGGCGCGATACGCCTCCCGGGACTATCGCGCCCGGGCGCGTCGTCCCGCCGCCGAGCAGCCGTATCGCCTCCTCGAGCGAGGTCAGAGCGTGGGTGAGCCTCCCCACAGACTCCTGGTCGACCATGTAGATTCCGGTGATGTTCTTGACCCCCGCGTCAGACATGGGGAGCGCGAAGTCGGGAAGGACCATGAAATTGATCGTCATCACGTGGCTGGCCGCGAGCAGCAGCCAGCAGAGCAACTGTCGAAGAGAGCCCGCTTCAGGCGGGACCTCGGCCCCGCACGCGGCCTCGATGGCCATGCAGGAGGCCAACTGGTGGAACGGGCCGCACGTCCCGCATATCCGCGAGAGCAGCTGTGGCGCCCTGAGAGCCGGCATCCCGCGGACGAGACTCTGGATGCCCCTCGATTCGAGCGCCCTGAAACGTGCTTCCCTGACTCCCTGCTGAGGCGTGAAGAGGACCTCTATGTCGGCGCGCCCCTGTATGCGCGTCACCGGGTAAAGCCGCACTTTCTGCCCGCTGAACTCCTCGGACCCCGCGACGTCGATATCGTCAGTCACCGGGCACCCTCTCCTTGACCCTGGACCGGGTGACCGGATCTCTCCTCGTGAACATGTACAAGAGTCTCAGCATCGGCTCAAGCTGCTTGGCCACTTTCTCTTCACGCGCGCCGCTGGTGCGGGAGATGTAGGCGACCAGGTCGGAATGGACCGAATGAAGCTGCGAAGAGAGGACCGCGTCGGACGGACCCCGGCAACCTGCGCACGCCACGCCCGCCGATGGGCAGGCTGCCCGGCAGCCGCCCCTGGTGACCGGACCCATGCAGAGCAGGCCTGCGCTCAACAGGCAGGCGGCATCGTCCGCGCCTGGACCGGGGTGAGACTGGATGGTCTTCGCGGACTTGCGGGTCACGGCGCGCTCGCAGTCCGAGCAGACCGTGCTGTTGAGGTGGAGCGGCGAGTAGCCTTCGACCACGGATTTGAGCGCCTCGAAGATGAGGTTCGGCGGAGGCGGGCAACCGGGCACATAGAGCTCGACGGCCATGCTGCTGTCGAGTGGCTCAGCCGTCGCGAACAGTTCGGGAAGGACGCTGCCCTGCGCGGCGTCGAGGCTGTCGCCGGCGTTCGCCAGCCCGCAGACCCCGCCATAGACCGCGCAGGTCCCCACCGCGATGATCTTCCTGCTGGTGCGGGCGATCTCAAAGGCGACCTCAGTCTCTTCAGAGTTGCGGATGCAGCCGCTCGCGAGCACTACGTCGGATGGAGACACCGTACGGCGGTCTACCAGGATGCTCGAAAAAGAGATGGTGTGCTCGCTCAGAAGCGCGACGAGGGGCTCCCCGATGGAGAGGAGCGAGTTCTCGCACCCTCCGCAGGCGCTGAAAGCGGCCGTTGCGATATACATCAGTTCCTCAACTCCATGAGGACCTTGCAGGAGCGCGGCCCGCAGTGATTGATCTTCATGTCGACGCGCTGCCCCAGGACCTTCTCCATGCAGCCCGCCATGTACCCGTGGAGAGCCTGGCACAGCAAGCCGCCGGGGTTGGACCCGACGGTGCGCGTCAGGGTCATCAGTGGGCAGCGCCTGAAGACGACCCAGGTCGACCGCCGTCCGTCCGCCTCCGTCCAGAGGCTCTCCTGGCCGGGGTCCTTCCAGCGCTCGAACTGCCACACGTCATCGCCCTCGACGAGCACTGCACGCAGCGCCTCGTCGACGTCCTGCGCGCGCTCGAGACGACACCCCTGCAAGCAGCCCGCGTCGCGGCCGGACTGGTACATCATGGCGGCCGCGCCCTTGCCCAGGACGCTCTCAGCCGCCGCGTCCACGATGAACGCGATGCGCATGAGGGTCTTGAGCTCAGCCTCAGATCTCGATGAGTCCATCTCGGGCACTCGCGCCTCCAGGGTCCTACTTCTTGTTCTGCTGTGCTTTCCAGGCCTCGAACTGCTTGTAGTCGGCGGTGAAACTCTGATGCCCGTCACTGCTGGTGACGAGGAAATAGATGTAATTGGTGCTTGACGGATACAGTGCGGCGCGAATCGACTCGAAGCTCGGGTTGCAGATGGGGCCGGGCGGAAGGCCGTCGACCTTGTAGGTGTTGTACGGTGAACTGACCTCGAGGTCCTTGTTGGAGAGCTCGGGCTTCCATTTGCCGAGGGCGTAGATCACTGTCGAGCACATCCCGAGCCTCATGTTGTTCTTCAGGCGGTTGTAGATCACCGATGACACGAGCGGCCGCTCCTCGGGATACTTGACCTCTTTCTCGATTATGGAAGCGATGATGACGATCTGATACGGCGTGACGCCCAGCGATGCGGCGCGGCTCCACTCAAGGTCAGCGGTCTTCTTCTTGAATTCGCCGAGCAGCATGTCGACCGCGTAGTGCGCGCTCGTCTGAGAGGTCAAGTCGTAGGTGTTCGGAAAGAGGAAGCCCTCGAGGTTGCCGTCGGACCCTTTGAGGAACGCGTAGTCGTACGTCCCGGCCTTGAGTGCCCGCTCGAACTCGAGCGCGCTGATGGAACCGGCCGTCGCCTCGTCGAACTTCGCGGCCGTCTCTTTGTTCGTCAGCCCCTCGGGCAGCGTCACGGTGTAATCCTTTGAGACCGGCTTGTGCCCGGCACGCACTTTGGAGTACACCAGCCAACCGCCCAGTGCCATCACGACTACCAGGATCATGGAAACGGACAGAGCGACAGTCACGTTGCGCCTGTGGTGGGAGCGCATCGCCTCGCGTTCTCTCCGGCGTTCGAGCCTGCTGTGATATTCCTGGTATTCAGGCAAGTCATTCCTCCGGAAGGCTGTCCATGTATGCTCGAAGGATGAGCGACGCGGCAAGCATGTCAGACGCCTCGCGTTTCCTGGCTCTCTTCACGCGCCCTTTTGACAGGACCGCCTCCGCCTCCCTGGTCGTCAGGCGCTCGTCTATCAGCTCGACAGGGACAGCGATGGCCTTGCGGAGGTCTTCGACAAACCGCCGGACCAGGCGCGCCTGCTCGCCCTCGGTCCCGTCCATCAGCAGGGGCAGGCCGACCACGACGGTGGCGGCTCCCTCCTCGACGACCAGCCTTGCGATCCGCTGCGGCGACTCCTCATCCCTCGAGATGGTCTGAAGGGGCTGGGCCGTCGCGCCCAGTGGATCGCTCAGCGCAACTCCGATCCGGCTCTCTCCGACATCGAGGCCGATTAACCTCAAGAGCCCCCCTCAAGCTTTTCCTTTATTGCTTTTTCAACCGCGACGAGGGCCTCGGCCGCGCCCTCGAGGCGGGGCCCGCCGGCGATCGCCATATCTTCGCGTCCGCCGCCGCCGCCGCCGAGCATCTGGCCGCCCGCCGCCGCCAGCTCTCGAGCGTCAAGCCGGCCAGCCATCGGCTTGCCCACTCTCACGACGAGCTGGGCTTTGGCGCCGGCCGCGGCGACCAGGGCGACAGCGCCGAGTTCTTTCTTCTTAGAGATTATGACGTCGGCGAGGTCCCTCAGGGTCTTCGGCTCCGCTGCTTCAGGCTGAGCGAACAGGAACGGCGTCCCGTCGACGCTGACCGACCGCGCACTGCCGGCGACTTCCTCCGCGAGGCTTTCCACCTGTGCGGACTGGTCCCTGGCGGCTCCGCGCTCAAGCTCCTTCACGCGCGTAAGAACGTCCGTGAGGCGCCTCGGCACGTCATCGGCTTTTACCTTCAAGAGGCCTTCGGCCTCGTGGAGCACTCCGTCCACGAACTTGTAGTGACGCAGCGTCTCGAGCCCGCTCGAGGCCTCGATGCGCCGAAGGCCGGCGCCGATGCCCGACTCGCTGATGACCCTTATGGGTCCAATCCGCCCGGTCCTCTCGACGTGCGTGCCGCCGCAGAGCTCCTTGGAGAAATCGCCCATCTCGACCACGCGGACTTCCTCGCCGTACTTCTCGCCGAAGAGCGCCATCGCCCCGCCGGCCATCGCCTCATCACGCGCGGTCACCGTCGTGCTCACCGGCGCGTCGTCGAGGACACGTCGGTTGGCGAGCGACTCGATCTCGTCCAGCTCGTGTGGCTCCACCGCCTTGAAATGCGTGAAGTCGAACCGCAGCCTTTCCGGGGTGACGAGCGAGCCTGCCTGCCGCGCGTGAGTGCCAAGGACCTTTCGGAGCGCCCAGTGCAGCACGTGCGTGGCGCTGTGGTTACGCATGATGGCCCGGCGCCGCTCCCCGTCGACAACGGCTTCTACCGGCTCTCCGACGCTCATCGCGCCCTTGAGCCGGCCCTTGTGGACGGCGAAGTTCGGCGCGCCGTAGAATGTCTCCTCCACCTCGACGAGACCGGACGGCCCTTTTATGGTGCCGGCGTCGCCGATCTGGCCTCCCGACTCCGCGTAGAACGGGGTCGTCTCGAGAACGACCTCTACCTCCAATGCCCCGTCGGCCGTGTCCACAGGCTCCGCGCCGACCAGGATCGCGACGACCCTGGTCTCCAGGCGATCACAGTCATAGCCCTCGAAGCACGAAGGCCCCAGCGCCTGGCAGACCTCGTTGTAAGCGCTCTGCTCCTCGGGCGCTTCTCCATCCCGCGACAGCCTGGCGCGGGTGCGCTGCTCTTCCATGAGCGCCTCGAAACCCTCGCGGTCCACTCCCATCCCCTGGTCGGAAGCGATCTCCTCCGTGAGCTCAAGCGGGAACCCCAGCGTATCGTGCAGGTAGAAGACGGTCTTCCCTTCGATGGTCTCCTTGCCCTTGGAACGGTGGTCCGAGATCACCTCGCCCAGGAGCTCGACGCCCTGCTCGAGGGTCTGCCCGAACCGCTCTTCTTCCGAAGAGATGACGCCGGTGATGAGCTTGTGGTGTTCCTTGAGCCCGGGGTAGGCGTCGCCCAGCAGCTCGACGACGACGTCGGAGAGGCCGTCGATGAAGTCGCCTTCGATACCTATCAGGCGGCCGTGCCTGACCGCCCTTCTCAGGAGCCTTCGCAGTATGTAGCCCTTACCTTCATTGGATGGGATGACACCGTCGGATATCAGGAACGTCGCCGCGCGGGCGTGGTCCGCCACCACTTTGACCGAGATGTCGCTCTCGGGGGAATCGCCGAGCGCCGCGCCGGACAGGTCGGTGATCGAGGAGATGATGGGCATTATCAGGTCGGTCTCGAATATCGTCGAGACGCCTTGCTTCAGGGCCGCGACCCTCTCGAGCCCCATGCCGGTGTCGATGTTCTTCTTCGGTAACGGGGCCAGCGAGGCGTCCTGCCGGCGGTCGTACTGCATGAAGACCAGGTTCCAGAGCTCGAGGAAGCGGTCGCAGTCACAGCCCGGCTCGCAGGCGGGGCCGCACGCGAACCGCTCTCCGCGGTCGTACAGGATCTCGGAGCAGGGGCCGCAAGGCCCGGTGGGGCCCATGTCCCAGAAATTGTCGTCCGCTCCCAGCCGTATCACCCTCTCGGGCGCGACGCCGGTGGTCGATTTCCAGATCTGCTCGGCTTCATCATCCTCCTCGAACACGCTCATCCAGAGAGCGGCGGCGTCGATCCCGAGCACTCCTGTGATGAGCTCCCACGCCCAGGGGATGACTTCCGCCTTGTAGTAATCCCCGAAAGAGAAGTTCCCCAGCATCTCGAAGAAAGTGTTGTGCCGCGCCGTTATCCCCACTGAGTCTATGTCGGTGGTGCGGACGCATTTCTGCACCGAGGTTGCTCGCCTGTAGGGCGGCTCTTCCTCGGCGAGGAAGTACGGCTTGAACTGGACCATGCCAGCGTTGGTGAGCAGGAGCGAAGGATCATTGGGCACCAGCGAAGAGCTCGGGACCACCCGGTGCCCGCGCGAAGAGAAAAATTCCAGAAAGACCTCTCGTATCTCGTTGCTCTTCAAATGCCCTTTCCCCCTGGTAGCGCGCCTTTCGAGGACGCAACACAAAGAACCATTTTAACCCAAGTGGCTGGCATAATGAACGACGCCCGACACCACGGGGCGGGGTAAAAAGGAGCAAAAAGAACTCCACCTCCGCGTCGGGAGGTGGAAGGTGTTGCGTCTCAAGGTGCGGCCCTACTTCCTCTTCCACTTGCTGTAAGCCTTGCCCGCGCCAGCGCCGATGCCTATCGCCTTGACGATCGGAGAGGTCACGACTTCCTGGACGACCTTGGTGGCGCTGTTGGCTTTCTCGGACATGGACTCGACCGCGCTCAGTATGCCGTCGACCCTTTCGAGCTCGTTGTTTACGTGGTCCATCGTGGTCTGGAACCGCGTCATGAGGGGTATGGTCTCCACGCGCACGTCGTTGATGAAAAGGTTGATGATGCCCATGGTCTTCACGAGCTGATATAGCAAAATCGCGGTGAAGACGGACATCACCGCAAAAGCGATTGCCGCGATCAGGCCGGCGACGTGTCCCATGCGCGCTCCTTTCGTCTGGCAGAAGTCGGCTGTGCCGTCTGGCGAGCACAATTCCGCTCACGGTCCTGTGGACATTGGTGACTAATATACCATAACAAGGGAAGACTCAAAGCCATTCGATTATTCGAACGTCGGCTTCAGCCCCAGGTCGCGAAGCTGCCCCGGAGAGACGGCGTCGGGCGCCCCGGTGAAGAGGTCAGAGGCGGACTGCGTCTTGGGGAATGCGATGACGTCCCGTATCGAGTCCCGCCCGGTCAAGAGCATCACCAGGCGGTCGAGCCCGAGCGCGATGCCGCCGTGGGGAGGCGCTCCGTAGCCCAGGGCCCGGAGCAGAAAACCGAACTTGCTCTCGTACTCGTCGGGCGCGATTCCGAGGACCCGGAACATGTGCTCCTGCACCTCGGGGCGGTGGATTCGGATAGAGCCCCCGCCGATCTCCACGCCGTTCATGACTATGTCGTAGGCGCGCGCTCTGGCCGACAGCGGATCGGTCTCGAGCAGCCCCATCGAGTCCTCAGTGGGACTGGTGAACGGGTGGTGCAGAGACTTGTAGCGCTTCTCCTCGAAGTCGTACTCGAGCAGTGGGAAGTCGACTATCCAGACGAGCGCGAACCCCTCGGAGCAGAGGCTCAGCGAGGTTGCCACCGCGCCGCGCAGGTGGTGCATGACGTCATCACACTGGCGGCGGTCGCCCGCCAGCAGGAACGCGGCATCACCGGGCTCGAGCTTCATCTCCGAAGTGAGGCGCTGTATCTCCTCCTCCGAGAGGAATTTGGAGACTGGAGAGCGCAGGCCGCCCTCCTCGGCGATGAACCACACCAGGCCGCCCGCGCCGAGTTCCTGGGCCCGCTTGTTCCACGAGTCCAGCTCGGAGCGCGACATCCCTCCGCCGGACTCGATGCGCATCCCGCGCACGGTGCCTCCGGACTCGATGGCGCCGGCGAATACTTTGAAAGCGGTTGTCTTGAAGACGTCGTCGAGCGTGGACATGCGCAGGCCGTAACGCAGGTCGGGGCGGTCCGTGCCGTAGAGGTCGATGGCCTCGTCGTAGGCCATGCGACGCACCGGAACGTCGAGCGATAGCCCGACCGCCGAGAAGATCGAGGCCAGGAGGCCGTCGATCACGCCGATGATGTCGCCCTCGTCCACGAAGGACATCTCGAGGTCTACCTGGGTGAACTCCGGCTGCCGGTCCGCGCGCAGGTCTTCGTCGCGGAAGCAGCGGGCGATCTGGTAGTAGCGGTCGAACCCCGAGACCATCAGGACCTGCTTGAACAACTGCGGTGACTGGGGCAGGGCGAAGAAGCGGCCCGGCTGAACCCGGCTCGGCACCAGGTAGTCGCGCGCGCCCTCCGGCGTGCTCTTGCAGAGCTGCGGCGTCTCCACCTCGGTGAAGCGCTGCGAGTCGAGGTAGGCGTGGGTCGCCTTGACCACGCGGTGCCTCAGCTTGAAACCCTCCTGGATCTCGGGGCGGCGCAGGTCCAGGAACCGGTACTCGAGCCTCACGCGCTCGTCCACGTTGATGTCGTCGCGTATCTCGAAGGGAGGCGTCGCGGACTCGTTGAGGACCTCCACTTCGCTCACCAGCACCTCGACCTCACCAGTGGGAAGATCGGGGTTCTCGGTGCCCCCGGGCCGGTGCCTGACCGCGCCCCGGATAGCGAGCACGTACTCGGGCCTGACTTCCTCCGCGGTCGCGTGAGCGGCTTCCGACTCTCGCGGGTCGAACACAGCCTGCACTATCCCGGTGGTGTCGCGCAGGTCGATGAAGATGAGCCCGCCGTGGTCGCGGCGCCGCGCGACCCAGCCGTTGATGTTGACGGTTCTTCCCTCCCACGACGAGTCGAACTCACCGCACCAGGCGTCCCTCTTGAGGGTGTACGAGACTATCCTGTCGGGCCCGCCGGCCTCATCCATCCGGGTTCTCACTTTCCGGCAACGCGCAGGCTTTCTGCGCAGGGTTTTCGGCCAGGTATTCCATCACGCGCTGGACCGCCCTCAGGGCCGGGACTTCCCACTGGGTGGAGGCGTCGAGGTCACGGACGGTCGCTTCGCCGCGCTCCAGCTCGTCCGGGCCCATGATGAGGACCAGCCTGGCGCCCAGACGGTCAGCCTGCTTCATCTGAGCCTTGAGCCCTCGACCCATCACGTCGGCGTCCGCGCTGACGCCTTCGCGCCGCATGTCCGTGAGCATCTCGAGCACTCGCTCCCGGTCCACGCCTGGCGCGCCCGCTATGAAGACATCCAGCCGGGCGGGCGGGCAGGGGTCGAGCCCCTGGTCCTCGAGCACCATCACCAGGCGCTCTATGCCCAGGCTGTAACCGACGCCGGGTGTCGGCGGCCCGCCGAGCTGCTCGGCAAGGTAATCGTAGCGGCCTCCGCCGGACACCGTGTTCTGGGCCCCGAGGCCCTCGAACTGGAACTCGAAGGCGGTGTTGGTGTAGTAGTCGAGGCCGCGCACCATCCTCTCGTCCATCTCGAACGGGATGCCCAGGCGGTCCAGGTGCCCTATGACCGCATCAAGTTGCTCGCGGCAGCGGGGGCACAGCATGCTGCCTATGGTGGGAGCGCCTGCGACCACGGCCTTGCACGGTTCTTTCTTGCAGTCGAAGACCCGCAGCGGGTTCTCGGTCGCGCGCCGCTGGCAGTCCTCGCAGAGCTGGGGCGCGAGCCCCGCCAGGAACGCGCCCAGCTTGCTGACGTAGTCGGGCCGGCACTCGGCGCACCCCACGCTGTTGAGCAGCAGGCTGTAACCCGTCAGGCCGAGCCGCTTGAAAAGGTGGTCCGATATGGCGATTATCTCGGCGTCGAGGAACGGGTCGTCGCTTCCTATCGCCTCGGCGCCGATCTGGTAGAACTGCCTGAACCTGCCCGCCTGCGGCCTCTCGCGCCTGAACATGGGGCCGGCGTAATAGACCTTCTGAGGAAGGCCGCGCGAGGCGAGACCCCTCTCGAGGAACGCCCTCACCACCGGGGCCGTCCCCTCCGGGCGCAGGGTCAGCCACTCCCCTCCCCTGTCCTCGAAGGAGTACATCTCCTTGGTGACTATGTCCGTCCCCTCGCCGATGCTCCTCTGGAAGAGCTCGGTGTTCTCGATGACGGGCGTGACTATGCGCTGGTAGCCGTAGAGGGCCATCACCTCGCAAGCGACGCCGACGACGGCCTCGAATTTCTCCGAATCGGGGTAGACGAGGTCGAAAGTGCCTTTGGGCGCGCGGTATTTGAGAGCCATCCTAGACCTCCGGCTCCAGGTCGCGCAGGTACGGGTTGTTCCTCCGCTCCACGCGGACGGTCGTATCGGGCCCGTGGCCCGGGAAGATGCGCGCGTCATCGCCGAGCGGCCACACATAGCGCCGGACCGAGTCGAGCAGGTCCGTGAGCGAGCCGCCGCGCAGGTCCGTGCGGCCGATGGAGCCCTGGAACACCAGGTCCCCGCAGAAGATATTACCTCCGGTTATGAAGCTGACCGAGCCCGGCGTGTGGCCCGGCGTGGGCACCACCCTGACCTCGTGACCACCGAAATCCAGGTCCTGACCCGGCTCGAAGCGATCGAGAACGCCTTCCTTCGGCTTCGAGACCCGCAGCGCGCTCAGCCTGCCCACGACGCCTTGGCCCGCGCCGGCGAGGATGCCGGAATCTCTCTCGGAGATCATGACCGGCGCCTCTACGGCTTCGGCGACCTTGCCGACGGCGCCGACGTGGTCCATGTGGCCGTGGGTGCACAGGACGGCTTTGCATTTCAAGCCCGCTCCGCTCGCAACGTCGACTATCTTGCGCGCCTCCGCGCCGGGGTCGATTATGTAACCTTCGCGAGTATCATCGTCCATGACGATGTAACAGTTCGTGCCGAGCATCCCTACCTCGAGCCTCTTGATGAGCGTTTTTCCCATGTGCGAGTTCCTTCCAGAGCGTCCACAGAATAATAACAGAGAAGGCAGCCCCGCACTTAAGGCGAATCGATGACGATGGTTACGGGGCCCCAGTTGTCGAGGCTGACCAGCATCATCTCGCCGAAGCCCCCGGTGCCGACCAGGAGCCCGGAGGCGCGCAGCCTCTCCACGAATCGCTCGTAGATCGGCTCCGCTGCCGCGGGGTCCGCCGCGCTCACGAACGAGGGGCGGCGGCCTTTGCGCGTATCCGCCAGGAGGGTGAACTGGCTCACTACCGTCAACTCCCCGGCGACGTCGAGAACCGAGAGGTTCATCTTGCCTTCATCGTCGGGGAAGACGCGGAGGTTCAAAGTCTTGTCGGCGACGTATTCGAGCTCTTTGTCGCCGTCGCCCTGCGCTACTCCGAGGAGCACCAGCAGCCCGATGCCGGTCCGGGAGAGAACCCGGTCCGCGACCGTCACCTCGCATCGGCTCACGCGCTGGACAACTGCACGCGTCTCGACCATCTCCTGTCTGATGCTTCAGCGTGATATGCCGGCGGGACGCCGGCGTTACGACGGCGTCGCGCTCTCCTCTTCCTCGCCGGCCTCAAGCACGTCGATCACCGAGTCGACCCTCTTGAGGTCTTTGAAGATGTCCTCGAGGTGAACGTTCGAGCCTATCTCGAAGACGAAGTTGCTCTTCGAGAGGTGCTCAGAGTCGGCCGAGAAGGACGCCGACAGGATGTTGACCCCCTGGTCGCCGAGGACGGTGGTGATGTCCCTTACCAGCTTGGGCCTGTCCCACGCCTCCACGCAGATCTCTACCTCGCGGACCTTGGGGACGCTCTTCTCCCACGCCACCTTGATGAGCCTGCCGGACTCCCTGGCCAGGTCCTGGATGTTGGCGCAGCCTTCCCGGTGCACCGACACCCCGCGCCCCCTGGTGACGAAACCCACGATGGGATCCCCGGGAGAGGGGTAGCAGCAGTGTGCGACCTGCACGAGCGCGTTGTCTATGCCGAAGACCTTTATCCTCTGGCTCAGGCGGGCGTCGTCGGCTTCCGCCTCAGGGCGCGGCCTGGGCACCTCTTCCCGCTCGGGGACAATGACCGGCTTCTTCTCCTCGCCGAGGTACTGGGCGACCTTGTTGGCGACGACGTTCGCCGATGAGTGGCCCGCGCCTATCTGCCTGTACAGGTCATCGAGCCCCCCGATGTGCTGGTGCTCGGCGATCTGCGTGAGTATCCTCGCGACCTCCTTGCGCTGGAACGGCACCCCCCGTTTGCGCATCGCGCGGTCGAGGGCTTCTTTTCCCTCGTTGCGCTCGTCCTCGCGCCTCTCCCTGGAGAACCACTGGCGGATCTTGTTGCGCGCTCGCGAGGTCTCCACGATGTTGAGCCAGTCCTGGCTGGGGCCGGTTGCGTTCTTGGACGTCATGATGTCGACTATGTCGCCGTTCTGCAGCCGGTAAGAAAGTGGGACCATCTTACCGTTGACCTTGGCCCCCACGCACTTGTGGCCGACTTCGGTATGGATGCTGTAGGCGAAGTCGATGGGGGTCGAGCCCGCCTGCAGCGAGATGAGCTTGCCCTTCGGCGTGAACACGAAGACCTCGTCCTGGAACAGGTCCACCTTGAGGTTCTTCATGAACTCGGTCGGGTCTTTGAACTCCTGCTGCCACTCCATGACCTGTTTGAGCCAGGCCCGGCCGCCCTGGTCGCGGCGCGAGCGCTCTTTGTAGAGCCAGTGGGCCGCGATGCCGTACTCGGCGGTCCGGTGCATCTCCTCCGAGCGTATCTGTATCTCGAGCGGCCTGCCCTCGAGGGCGATCACGACCGTGTGGAGCGAGCGGTACATGTTGAGCTTCGGCATCGCGATGTAGTCCTTGAACCGTCCGGGGACGGGTATCCACATGGCGTGGATGATCCCCAGGGCCGCGTAGCAGTCCCGCACCGAGTCGACGATGACCCGCACCGCCGAGAGGTCCATTATCTCATCGAACTCGATACCGCGGTTCACCATCTTCTCGTAGATGCTGTAGAAGTGCTTCACACGACCGGACACGTCGGCCTTGACCTTGTTCTTCTTCAGCTCACCCTCTATCTGCTCGGCCACCTGCTGCCTGTACTTCTCGCGCTCCGCGCGGCGTTCGGTGACCATGCGCCTGATCTGCTCGTAGCGCTTCGGGTGCAGCACTTCGAAAGAAAGGTCCTCGAGGCGCCACTTGATCTGGCTGATGCCGAAGCGGTGAGCGAGGGGAGCGTATATCTCGAGCGTCTCCTGCGCTATCTCGCGGCGCCGCGCCACGGGAAGGGCATCGATGGTCTCCATGTTGTGGAGGCGGTCGGCGAGCTTGATGAGGATCACCCGCACGTCGTGGGCCATGGCGATGAGCATCTTGCGCATGTTCTCGGCCTGCTGCTCCTCGCGCGAGCCGAACTTGAAGCGGTCGAGCTTCGTCACCCCGTCGATGATCTCGGCTATCTGCTCGCCGAACTCGTCGCGGATATCCGCGAGCGAGTAGTCGGTGTCTTCGATGACGTCATGAAGCAGCGCTGCGCTGATGGTGTCCTGGTCCAGCTCGAGCTCCGCCAGTGTGGTGGCGACGGCGACGGGATGCTCGATGTAGGGTTCGCCGGACTTGCGGAACTGGTCGCCGTGGGCTTTGCGGGCGAAGCGGTACGCTTTCTCGACCTGGCGCTGCCCGCTCTTGGAGAGGAAGCGCCTCGTCATCGAGAACAGCTTCTCCGCGCCCCGCGACTCGCTCGTCATCTCTTCTTCTTTTTCTTCTTCCCGCTCCCGGGACCCTTGGTCCGTGACTTGGCCTGGCTCTTGGAGGTCGGCGCGCCCTGAGGCTTCGGTTTCGGCTTCGGTTTCGGGGAGGCGGCCTTGTCTGCGGGCTCGACCGCGGCAGGCTTCGGCATCGGCTTCGCCTGAGGCCTGGCGGGCGGAGCCGCCGCTTTCTTCTGCGCCTGCGCGTTCGCCGCAGCCGGCTTCTTTCCCGCGGGCTGCGCCGGCTTCGCCTTGGGCACTGTGCCCTTCGGCATCGGTGCTTCGATAACGCCCCCTGCCGTGACCCTGGCATCGCGGGTCTGGCGCCTCTGCGCCTGCTCGCGGTAAGCCTTGTACTTGGGCTCCGTCTCCTTCCACATGGCGAGGATCGGAGGCGCCAGGATGATGCTCGAGTAAGTGCCGGCCAGCACCCCGATGAACAACGGGAACGCGAACGCTGTCAGCGTCGGCCCGCCGAAGATCAGGATCGAGAGGATCGGTATCAAGGTTATCAGGGAGGTGTTGATCGAGCGGCCCAGCACCTGGTTGACCGAGTCGTTCACCACGTCCGAGTAGGTCTGGCGGCTCTGCCTGGTCAGCAGGTCGCCGTTCTCCTTGATGCGGTCGAATATCACGATGGTGTCATAGAGCGAATAACCAAGGATCGTCAGCACTGCGATCACAGTGGCAGGCGTCACCTGCCTGCCTAGCAGCGCATAGACTCCTATTGTTATCACGGAGTCATGGATTATCTCGATGACTGCTGTTACCGCCATCTTGAACTCGAACCGCACGCTGACATAGACCAGCACCGCGGCGATGAAGATGAGCAGGGCGATGATTGCCTGCCTGCTCACCTGGGCGCCCCACCCCGGGCCCACATTGTTGATGCCGAGGACCTCCACGAGGTTGGCTTTGGTTTTGAGCGCGTCGGTGAGTTGCGCCTTCTTGGCGTCGTCAAGCTTCGGTACTCTGATGACGAACTGGTTGTTCCCGGACACCTGTATCTGGGCTGTTGAGAAACCCACCGAGCTCGTGGCATCCCGCACCACGCTGATGCTGGTGCCCGGCTTCACCTTGACGTCCAGCTCCGTGCCCCCGGTGAAGTCGATGCCGAAATTCAGGCCGCGTACGATCAGGGCGATTATGGCCACGAGCATGACGATGCCCGAGATGGTGAACCAGACGTACCTGTGGCCGATGAAGTCAAAGTGCTCGGGGCGCCTGGGGATGAGCCTCAACCGGCATCACCGCCCTCCGACGCCGCCGGGAGCCTTACCCCGATCGCGGCGGGTCTCTCGAAGAACTTGCGCTCCGCGAGGAGCGAGGTGAGAGGCCTCACGAAGAAGTACGAGATGAACACGTCGAAGATGGTCGCTATCCCCAGCGTCAGAGCGAAGCCTTTCACCGAGCCGATGGCGAACAGGTACAGGATTGCGGCGGCGGCGAAAGACACCGTGTCTGCCGCGACTATGGTGCGGAACGCGGACTTGTAGGCCGTCTCGACCGACGAGCGCATGCTCCTTCCCGCCTTGACGTCCTCTTTCAAGCGCTCGAAGAAGACGACGCTCGAGTCCCCGGCGATACCGATGGACACAATTATTCCAGCCACCCCCGCGAGGGTCAGGACCCAGAAGTTGTTGAGGACGCATATGAAGCCGTACAGCAGCCCGCCGAACACGATGAGGCCCAGGCAGGCTACGATGCCCAGCACACGGTAGTAGAGGAGCATGAACAGCGCGACCACCGCGAGGCCTATCACGCCCGCGAGGAGCCCCTTGTTCAGCGAGTCGCGGCCCAGAGTGGCGGTCACGTCGTTCTCGGTCAGCAGCTTCAGCTCGACCGGCAGGGCGCCGGTGTTGATGACGATGGCAAGGTCCTTGGCCTGCTGGTCGGTGAAGTTGCCGCTGATGTTGCCCTTGCCCTCGGTTATAGCGTCCTTGATGTTGGGGGCCGACTCGACCTTGTAGTCGAGGACGATCGCCAGCTGCTTATTGACGTTGGCCGTAGTGAGGTCGGCGAACTTCTTGGTGGCGTCACCGGTGAGGGTGAAGTCAACCTGCGGGGAACCGTTCTGCACCGAGACGACGGCGGTCTTTATGCCGTCACCAGTCAGCTGCGTCGGGCCGAGCTTGAGGTAGACCTTCTCCTTCTCTCCCTGGAACAGCAGGATTATCTCCTTGTCCGGCTGGCGCTGGTCGCCGGTGGACGCCTTCCAGCCCGCCTTGAGGGCGTCGCCCTCGGACTTGGACTCCGTGACCAGCCTGAACTGGAGCTGGGCGGTCTGGCCGACGAGGTCCTTCGCCCTGTTCGGGTCGTGGAGACCGGGCAGTTGGACCACCACGTTCTTGGTGCCCTGCGTGGTGATGTCGGGCTCGGACACGCCAAGCTTGTCGACCCTCTCCCTGATCTTATCGACGGTCTTCGCCAGCACCCCCGGGTCGAGGACCTTCCCCTTGGCCGGATGGGCCTCGTAGACGAGGCTGATGCCCCCCTGCAGGTCCAGGCCCAGCCTGGGCTTCAAGTCGAAGGCGAACTTCGCGGCTAACAGGCCCGCGAGTATCAGCAGCACCATGCCGATCGACAACAGGTTCTTGGTCTTCTTGCTCAATTCGGTCTCCAGTCCCTGCCGGGCAGATGCCCGTGTGTAAACCTTTCAATACTTGCTTCGCAACGGAAGATCGCCGGCGAGACGCCGGCGCTACCAGGTTGGACGGGACAGCGTGTCCGGCGGTTCCTATTTTTTGCCCTTGTCACCCTCGCCTTCGGGGGTCTCCTCTTCGGGCTCAACCTCTTCGGCGGGCTCTTCCTCTTCCTCGACCTCTTCCCAGGCCTCTTCGTTCTCCTCGTACTCCTCGGCCTCTTCCTCGCCTTCCTCCAGCTCCTCGGGCTCCTCCTCTTCCTCCTCGGGCTCCGGCTCGTGGACGGTCAGGGAGCGGGCTATGGCCGACCTGCTGAAGGTCATGCGGACGCCTTTGTCCACCTCGATGACCACCTTGTCCTCCGTGAGCTTCTTGATGACGCCGTGGATGCCGCCGATGGTGACGACCTCATCGCCCTTCTGGAGTTCGCTCAAGAGCTTCTGCGCCTCCTGGGCCTTCTTCCTCTGAGGGCGGTAGAGGACGAAGTACATCACTACGAACATGAGGCCCAGGATGACCCAGAGGCCCCAGGCACCGAAGCCCGAGGTAGTGCTCTTGGTCGGGGCCGTCGCCGCCACCGCAATCCCCGGATGGGCTGCTATCAACCCGTAGAGGAACATCATTTTCATCAATCCCTTTCGGACGTTTCGTCCAGTAAGATGCAAATCCCAACTATCATAATAGATGAGTTGCCCTTTGTCATTCGGCCCGGGCAACGTCACGCAGGTCGGCCAGGTACTCAGTCACGCCTCCCGCCTCGATGGCCGACCGGAGTTCTTCCGTAAGCCGTGCGAGCTGGAACAGGTTGTGGACCGTGAGGAGGTGGAACCCCAGGATCTCCTTTGCCATGACGAGGTGCCTCAGGTACGCCCTCGAGAAGTTCGCGCAGGCGTAGCAGCCGCAGGTCTCATCCAGGGGGCCGTAGTCCTGGCGGAATGCCGCATTCCTCAAGTTGATCCTCTTCGAGGCTACCAGGGCCGACGCGTTGCGCGCAATGCGCGTCGGCAATACCGAATCGAACATGTCTATGCCCAGGGCCGCGGACTCGGCGAGGCCCAGCGGGTCGCCTACGCCCATCAGGTATCGCGGCTTCTCCCTGGGCAGGTTCTCGAGTGTCACCGCGATCAGCTCGAGCATCATCTCGCGCGGCTCGCCGACGGAGAGTCCGCCCAGGCCGTATCCTTCAAACCCCAGTTCGGCCATTGCGGAGGCGCTCTGGCGCCGCAGGTCGGCGAACGCTCCGCCCTGCACGATCCCGAACAGCGCCTGGCGCGGGTCTTCGTGGGCGGCGAGGCAGCGGCCGGCCCAGTCGAGGTTGAGCGAGACGGAGCGCCACACCCGCTCGCGCTCGGAAGGGTAAGGGAGGCACTCGTCGAGGGCCATCGCGATGTCGGCCCCGAGCGCCGATTGAGCGCGCATGGAGTCCTCCGGGCTAAGAAAGACCTCGGTGCCGTCGAGGTGCGAGCGGAAACTGGCGCCCTCCGGCGTGATCTTCACGTCCTTGCCGAGGCTCATCACCTGGTAGCCGCCCGAGTCTGTGAGGATGCTCCCGCTCCAGGACATGAAGCGGTGGAGCCCGCCTGCGCCCGCGATGACGTCCACCCCCGGCCGCAGCCAGAGGTGGTACGCGTTCGCGAGCACCATCTCGAAGGAGAGCCCGGCGACCTCGTCCGGGGTCATCGCCTTCACGGTCGCCTGGGTGGCGACGGGCATGAAACACGGCGTGCGGACCTGCCCGTGGGGCGTGGTGATGAGCCCGGCCCGCGCGCCGGTCCTCGCGTCGCGAGCGGTTATCTCGAATGAAAACCCCGGGGGGCCGTCGGGTGCGTTCATAGCACCAGCATAGCATCACCAAAGGAATAGAAGCGGTAGCGCTCGCGCGCGGCCTCCTCGTACGCGCGAAGGACAAAGTCGGTCCCGCCGAACGCGCACACGAGCATGAGCAGGGTCGAGCGCGGGAAGTGGAAGTTCGTGATGAGCGCGTCCACGGCTTTGAACGCGTAGCCCGGAGTGATGAACAGGTCCGTGCGACCGTGGCCCGCCGCGACCGTGCCGTCGTCCGATGCGCACGTCTCCAGGACCCGGACCGAGGTGGTGCCGACCGCGACGACCCTGCCGCCGCGCCGCCTCGCCTCGTTGGCGGTCGCCGCGCAGCGCTCGTCCATGGAGAACCACTCGGTGTGCATCCGGTGGTCCTCCACGTCCTCTTCGCGCACCGGGATGAAGGTGTCCATCCCGACGGCCAGCTCCAGGCGGGCCGTCAGGACTCCTTTGGCGGCGAGGCGGTCGAGCACGTCCGGCGTGAAATGGAGGCCGGCGGTCGGGGCTGCCGACGAGAGCTCTCTTTCAGCGTAGACGGTCTGGTAGCGCTCGGAGTCGGGCAGCTCGTGAGTGATGTATGGAGGCAGCGGTACCTCGCCGCAGGCGTCGATCGCGGCCTGCACGTCCCCGCCCGCCGCAGACAGCTCTACCATCACGATGCCATCGTCGGGCCCGCCGATGACGTCGGCTTCCAGGACCCCATCGGCGAAAGATATCTTCACGCCGGGCCTCAACGCCGCTCCGCGGGTCATGGCCTTCCAGCGGTTGCCCGAAAACGCACCACCGGTGCCTGACCCCAGTGGTGCATTTTCGAGGAGCAGGAGCTCGACCGCGCCCCCGGACGGCTCCTTCTTCCCGTGGAGCCTCGCGGGCAGGACCCTGGTGCTGTTGACCACCAGGGCGTCACCCTCGCGCAGCAGTTCCGGCAGGTCGCGGAAGACGTGGTGAGTGACGCGCCGGGTGGCGCGGTCCAGCACCATGAGCCTGCTGGAGTCGCGTTCCGGGAGCGGGTCCTGGGCGATGAGTCCTGGCGGAAGGTCGTAGTCGAAGATGGATGTCTTCATCGGCGGGGCGGGTCGCTCTTCTGGTAGCGCTCTTTCTCGCTGTACACGCAGCCGCAATAGGACTGCCGGTACATGCCTTGCCGGTGGGACTCCTCGACCGACTCACGGTAGCCGCCGCTCATGTCCTCGAAGATGAAATGCACCCCGTGCTCGAAGGCCGCGGCCTCTCCCGCCTCGCGGATGAGGGCCTGGTCCTGGTAGGGGCTGACCAGCAGCGTGGTGGTGAAGGTAGCGATGCCGAGCCTGCGAGCCTCAGAGGCGGCGCGGCCCAGGCGCAGCGCGAAACAGCGGGAGCACCGACTCGCGGCATCAGGCTCTCCCGCGACGCCGGCCTGCCCTGGAGCCACCTCGGCCAGGAAGCGCTCCATCTCGTACGGGCCGGCGCGCAGCGACAGCCCCTCCTTCCCGCAGAAGTCGACGACGGCGAAGTACCTTTCCCGGTACTCGCGGAACGGGTGGATGTTCGGGTTGTAGAAGAAGGGCACAACTTCCAGGCCGCGCTCCCGCAACAGCACGAGCGGCTGGATCAGGCACGGGGCGCAGCAGGTGTGGAGGAGTACTCTCGTGTCGCTAACGGCCATCTTGCATCGCCCTCAGAACAGGCTCTCCCTCTCGCCGCTGGTGCCTGGCTCGCGCCCCAGGTGCTTGAAAGCGCGGGGCGTCGCCACGCGTCCCCTCGGGGTGCGCTTCAGGAACCCGATCTGCATGAGGTAGGGCTCGTAGACCTCCTCAAGTGTGTCAGACTCCTCGCCGACCGCCGCCGCCAGCGTCTTGAGCCCTACGGGGCCCCCCGAGAACTTGTCGATTATCGCGGATAGCACCGCCTGGTCGAGCACGTCCAGCCCCATGTCGTCGATCTGCAGCATCTCCATGGCGCTGGCCGCGACATCTCCGGTGACGACGTTGTCCGCCTCCACCTCGGCGTAGTCCCTCACGCGCTTGAGCAGGCGGTTCGCGACGCGCGGGGTGCCCCGCGACCGCCGTGCGATCTCGTGGGCTCCCGTCTCGTCGACGCTGATCTTCAGGATGGCCGCGGCGCGGTTCACGATCTGTTCCATCTCGTCCACTGGGTAGTAGTCGAGGCGGCACGAGACGCCGAAACGCGTCAGCAGCGGCGCGGTCATCAGGCCCACCCGCGTGGTCGCCCCGATGAGCGTGAACCTCGGCAGCGGCAGTCTGACGTCCCTCGCGCCCGGGCCTTTCCCGATGATGATGTCGATCTGGAAGTCTTCCATGGCGGGGTAGAGTATCTCCTCCACCGTGCGGGGCAGGCGGTGGATCTCGTCGATGAAAAGCACCTCGTTCTGCTCGAGGTTTGTGAGGATCGCCGCGAGGTCTCCCTGGCGCTCGAGCGCGGGCCCGCTGGTCGAGCGCGTGTTGACCCCGAGCTCGTTGGATATTATCGCGGCAAGCGTCGTCTTGCCGAGCCCCGGCGGCCCGGAGAGCAGGACGTGGTCGAGCACCTCACCCCTGTTCTTCGCGGCCTCGATGAATATGCGGAGCTGCTCCTTGTTGGCGGACTGGCCTATGAACTCGGCCAGGGTGCGAGGGCGCAGGGTGAGGTCGAGGGCTTTGTCCTCCGCGGACAGCGCCTCCCCCGCCAGTCCCCTGCTGTGCTCTTCAGCCGTCAATCTCACTCCTCATGCAAAAAGGTGCCTGGCCCCTTTTTGCGTTTTCAGCGGCCTCTCTGTTTCAAAGCGAACTGGAGGAGCTCCTCTATGCCGGGCTCCTCACCGGATTTGAAAGGATACTTCTTGAGCATGTCGCTCGCCTCCAGGCGGGTGAAGCCGAGCGCGACCAGCGCCTCGGCCGCCTCCTCGAAAAGCATCTTCCCGTCGGCCGGCAGCCCCACTATATCTTCGGCCGAGGGCTCGACCTTGTCCTTCATCTCGAGCAGGAGCCTCTCCGCGCTCTTCTTGCCGACGCCGGGGATGATCGTAAGGGTGTCGGCGTCGCCGCTCCTGATCACGGCCTCGAACCGGTCGGGCGGGAATATCGACAGCACCGAGAGCGCCTTCTGCGCCCCGAACCCGGACACCGAGGTCAGCTTCACGAAGAGGTCGCGCGCCCTCGGCGTGTCGAAGCCGTAGAGCTGAAGGACGTCCTGCCGGACCAGCAGGTAAGTGTGAAGCGCGACGTCGCCTCCCGCCGCCGGGGCCCGGTCTATCGTTCCGGCCGGCGCCCGCACCTCGAGCCCGAGGCCGCCCACGAGCACCACGAGCCGGTCCGGCTCTTTCTCTAATATCTTGCCTTTGAGGTAAGCGATCATCTTAGTGCTCCGTCCCATAGATACCTTGGCATTCGACCGCCGCGGCATCCGCTCCTGCCACGTTCCGCTCCCTCGGAGTACTCAGTGAGTACGACTCGCTCGCGCGCCTTGCAGGCGCGGCGCCCCGACACTCTCGGTGCGTCAAGTTACCTATGGGACGGAACACTAGGTCCCCGTCAGCTCTCGGAGCCTGCGGGACTGCAGGTGGCAGATCGCCATGGCGAGGGCGTCGCAGGCGTGGAGTGACGCCGGCGCCTCGGCCATCCGCAGCAACGCGGTCACCATGTACTGGACCTGCTCCTTTGAGGCGTTCCCGTTGCCGACGACCGCCTGCTTGACCTGGAGCGGCGTGTACTCCGTCCACTGTGCCCCGGCGTGGTTGCACGCGAGCAGGATGACGCCGCGGGCCTGCCCGACCGCGATAGCAGTCTTCTGGTTGGTGTTGAAGAAGAGTTGCTCGATGACCACCACGTCCGGCTCCAGCTCGATGACCACCTTCTTTGACTCGCTGTAGAGCACGGCGAGGCGGTCGGACATATCGGCCTTAGCGGAGGTCTTTATCGCGCCGTGAGTGCCGGCGCTGAGCAGGTTGCCCGTCTCGACGACGAGGCCGTAGCCGGTGTTGGTTATCCCCGGGTCTATTCCCAGCACCCTGAACGCTTTAGCCAAAGCACTTCCTTTGCCGCAGGTCGGGCTTTCACCCTATTCTGCGTTCACTTCTTCCTCGAGCACCTCGTCGGGGATGTCGAAGTTGGCGTAGACCTCCGTAACGTCGTCCAGGTCTTCGAGCGCATCGATAAGGCGCAGCAGCTTCCTCGCGCCGTCCTGGCCCACCGCGATGGTGTTCTTAGGCACCATGGTGAGCTCCGCGCTCTCGGTCTCGATCGCGGCCTCCTTGAGAGCGTCGCGCACCTGGCCGAACTCCTCGATATCACAGACGATCTCCCAGTAATCGCCCTCGTCCCTGAGGTCGTCGGCCCCGGCGTCGAGGGCTATCGTGAGCAGCTCTTCCTCGTCGTGCTCGGGGGTCCGCTTGATGAGGAACACGCCCTTCTTCTCGAATATCCACGCGACCGAGCCGGTCTCACCGAGCCTGGCGTTGGCGCGCGTGAAAACACGGCGGACGTCCGCCGAGGTCCTGTTGCGGTTGTCGGTGAGCACGTCCACTATCACCGCTACTCCGCCCTCCCCGTAACCCTCGAACGTCATCTCCTCAAGGTGGCCCCCGGCAAGCTCGCCGGTCCCCTTGGCGATGGCCCGCTTGATGTTGTCCATGGGCATGCTGACCTTGCGCGCCGCCTCGATCTCGTTGGCAAGCATCGCGTTGGCGTCGGGGTTGCCCCCGCCCTCTCGCGCCGCGATCGTGATGCGGTGGGACAGCTTGCTGAAGAGCTGGCCCCGCTTCGCGTCCTCCTTGCCTTTCTTATGCTTTATTGAATGCCACTTGGAGTGTCCTGACATCTCAAACCTCCGTGTCGCTCGCGACCCGCGACGCTTTTACCATGTCCAGGAAGTAGCCGTGTATCCTCGTGTCACCCGTGAGCTCCGGGTGGAACGCCCCCATGAGCAGGCCGCCCTCTCGCGCCAGCACGACGCCTTCGGCCAGGCTCGCCATCCCGGTGACGCCGGGCCCCATCTCCTCGATCACCGGCGCCCTGATGAAGATCGCCCTGAAAGGCTTTTCTTCGTCGGCGATGCCTCGCACCATGATGTCTCTCTCGAACGAGTCCACCTGCCGCCCGAAGGCGTTTCGCTCGACCGTCACGTCCGCGAGGCCGAGGATCGTCCCGTGCTTCCCCTTCACACGGCGGGAGACGATGATGAGGCCGGCGCACGTCCCGTAGACCGGGACACCGGCGGCCGCGAGCTCCTTTATCGGAGCCGCGAACCCGTACTCATCAATTAGTTTTCCAATCGTGGTGCTTTCTCCTCCGGGGATGATGAGCCCGTCGACATGAGTAAGCCCGGAAGGGCGCTTTATCCCGACCCCCCGGGCCCCGCATCGCTCGATCATCCGGAGGTGCTCGCGCACGGCTCCCTGAAGAGCGAGAACCCCGATGGTTACTTGGTTACCAGCCACGGAACTGAATCAGGTTCTCCTTGCCGATCTCGCCTATCTCGAGGCCTTTCATGGCCTCGCCCAGGCCGCGGGAGACCTCCGCGATCAGCTCGGGGTCTTCGTAGTGAGTGGTCGCCTGCACGATGGCTTTCGCCCGCGGCGCCGGGTCCTCTGACTTGAATATGCCGGAGCCCACGAACACGCCGTCGGCGCCGAGCTGCATCATGAGGGCAGCGTCAGCCGGTGTCGCGATGCCGCCGGCGGAGAAGTTCACCACGGGGAGCTTGCCGGTGCGCGCGACCTCGACGACCAGCTCGTAGGGCGCCTGCAGCTCCTTGGCGGCGCTCATCAGCGCCTCGGAGGGAAGGGTAGTGAGACGCGCGAGCTCGCTGGTGATGGTGCGCATGTGGCGGACCGCTTCCACCACGTTGCCGGTGCCGGCCTCTCCCTTGGTGCGGACCATCGCCGCGCCTTCACCGATGCGGCGGAGCGCCTCACCGAGGTTGATCGCGCCGCAGACGAACGGCACCTTGAACTTCCACTTGTCGACGTGGTTCGCCTCGTCGGCGGGAGTGAGCACCTCGCTCTCGTCGACGTAATCGACCCCCATGGCCTCGAGGACCTGCGCCTCCACGAAGTGGCCTATCCGGCATTTCGCCATGACGGGAATGGTAACGGTCTCCATGATCCCCTGGATCACGGTCGTGTCGGCCATGCGGGCGACGCCGCCCGCCGCGCGGATGTCGGCGGGCACGCGCTCGAGCGCCATCACCGCGACCGCCCCGGCGTCCTCGGCGATCTTCGCATGCTCGACGGTGGTGACGTCCATGATGACGCCGCCCTTGAGCATCTCGGCGAGGCCTCTCTTGACTGTGATCGTGCCTTTCTCGACGCTGTTTTCCATTGAAAACCTTTCAATTGTGGTCTTAACCAATGATATCGCTAAGGGTATGGGGCTGCAACGTGAGCGATGCAGTCGCGACGACCCGGCTGCTTCAGTTGAAGGTGACCTGGGAGCTTGTCGGGACCAGCTCGACCCAGGTCGTGCCGGGCTTCACGGGGATCTCGTTGCCGGAGTTGTCGGTATAGACCGTGTACCGGTCGCGCGAGGTCTTCTGCCAGTTCGCGTCGATCAGACGCCCGCGGACGAACACCTGCGCCCTGCCGCTGCCGATCACCCCGAGACTGGGTGTGTCTGCTCCATTCACGTCAACGAGCCCGGAACGGGTGCTTGTGACGTACTGAACGATCACGGTGTCAGCCGCCAACTGGCCTCCGGTGTTCTTGTCGCCGTGGGGGGCGCCCTGCTCGAAGCGCAGGAACCTTCCGGCTGACGAGTCGTACGAGTAGTCGACGGCGCAGATCGGCTTGTAGGGTATGTGGACGTTATGCACCACAGTCATGGATGGCTTGAAGTCGGCTTTCGGGCTCGCCTGGTTCGCGGTTTGGCGCTTGATCTCGTCCGCCCGGTCCTTCTCCATCTTTGCCTGCTCCTTGTCGGAGAGGAACTTGAACGCGGCGGGCGCCTGACCCTGGTACGGGTACGCGATGTCCCCGGCCTGCCTGAGCCTCGCCGTGGAGCTGTAAAGGTTGTGAGGGGCGCGCCGGTTGTTGGAGCGCCAGTACGCGCCGCCGAAGTGCTGTTCGTCGAGGTCGGGTATGCCCGATTGCCTAACCATCGCCAGTATCGGGTCTCCCCCGCCGCAGTGGCAGAAGAGCGCGTTGTACGGGAAGGCGAGGTCGATGTCGGAGGGGCGGGCGCTGCGTACCGGGCCGACCGCAGGGGCGTCCCTGTCGAGGAATACCGCCATGAACCTGGTGACCCCGCCCTCGCACTCTTCCTCATAGACCACGTCGGCACGGTCGAGGCCGGACGGCGGCCTCGCGGCCGGATCGTTCTCGATCTTGACCGCGACGGGGCGGCGCTGGATGAACGTCGGGTCGGCGGGCGCCAGGCCGCAGAGCGGGCAGGTCACAGGCTTGAGTGGTGACGCCTTGACCACGGGCTTGCTCGACTTCTTCGACGAATTGCCGAACCATGAGCAACCGGCAGCGGTTGCGAATGCAAACGCGGCCAGCAATGCCAGTATGATGATTGTCCTGCGGTGGGAAGTCATGTCCTGCTCATCGCTCGTCTTGAGTATTCTTACCTGACCCCATTGTACAGGAGTGGCTCAGAAGAGAAAGCAGAACAGAGTATCAGCGTGGGATGCAAAAAGTGGTCTGACCCCTCGTTGCGTCACTTCCAGCCGGCGGCCCCCGGAGGGGTCGAAGACGGAGGGGGTGGTGGCGCCTGGACGGCCTGCGCGGCCTGGGGAGGCTGGGCGGCCTGCGGCGCCGGCGGCTGCTGAGGCACCTGGCCCGCCTGCACCTGGCCGGGGTCGATCTCGTGGAACTCGTGGGCCATGGTGTCCAGCCTGGCGATCCTGTCCTCTATCGGAGGGTGCGTGTCGAACAGCCGGTTGAGGCGGCTTCCCTTGCCCTCTTTAGTCTTGAGCGGCTGGGCGATGTAGAGGTGCGCCGTTGCCTTGTTGGCGCGCCGGAGCTGGTGCTCGTCGCCCTCTATCTTCCGTAGGGCGTTGGCGAGCCCGGGCGGGTACCTGGTCAGCAAGGCGCCGTTGGCGTCGGCGAGGTACTCTCGCTTCCGGCCGATGGCGAGTTTGATGAGCTGCGCCACGATGGGGGCGATGATGGCGAATGCGATGCCGATCACCAGGAGGATGATGCCGGCCTCCCCGCTGTCGCTGTCGCTGTCGCCGAGCCAGAACGTCCTCAGGAAGATGTCGGACATCATGATCACGGTTCCCACCAGCACGATTGTCATCGTGAGCAGGAGGATGTCGTAGTTCTTCACGTGCGACATCTCGTGGCCGATGACTCCCTGCAGCTCCTGGTCGTTCATCATGTCCAGCAGTCCGGTAGTCGCGGCGATCGATGAGTTCTGAGGGTTGCGCCCTGTCGCGAACGCGTTAGGGGACGGGTCGTCGATGACGTATGCCTGCGGGGTCGGGATGCCGGCCGCGATGGCAAGCCCCTCGACCGCGTTGCGGTACCTGATGAACTGCGGGTCGTCGCCGACGGGACGGGCGCCCGAGACCGAGAGCGCGATCTTGTCGCTCTTGTAGTAAGACACCAGGCCCATCACGATCGCGATCACGCCGGCGATCCCGAGCCCGATGAACGCGAACTGCGGGTGGGTCGTTCCTCCCCAGGCAAGTCCGATGACGTAGCCGAGCGCGACTACGAAGACGATGAAGATAAAGAGCATCGCAAACGATTTCCACTTGTTCGCAGATATCGCTTCGTACAACCGCTGACCTCCAGGAGTCGAGGCCCGCGCCGCTCAGGCGGCAGCGCGGAACGACCGGGGAAAAATATGGGGTGGAAAGTGCCTGACCCCCGTTATTCTACTCTCCGGAAAAACCGACCTTCGGCACTTCACGCGCGGCCGGCGTCTCCGGCTCGAAGTACTCGCGCTGCTCGTTGAAGCGGAACGCGCCCGCGATGATGTTCGCGGGGAACTTCTGCCGTGCGATGTCGTATGCCATGACCGAGTCGTTGTAGAACTGCCTCGCATAGGCGATCTTGTTCTCGGTACCCGCGAGCTCTTCCTGCAGGGCCAGGAAGTTCTGGTTGGCCTTGAGCTCCGGGTAGGCTTCCGCTACCGCGAAGAGCGACTTGAGGGCCTGCCCCAGCACTCCATCGGCCTGTGCCTTCTCGCCGACGGTCCCTGCCTGCTGCAACGCGGCACGTGCCTGGGTGACCATCTCGAAGGTGCTCTTCTCGTGGGCGGCATAACCCTTCACCGTCTCGACGAGGTTCGGTATCAGGTCAGCCCTCCGGTTGAGCTGGACGTCGATCTGGTGCCAGGCGTTCTCGACCCGGTTGCGGTACCGCACCAGCCGGTTGAACAACAGGATTATGTACCCGATGAACAACACCGCCAGCACGATTATGAGGATTATCCACCACATAGAGTGCCTCCTTCTGTTCGGCGTTGCCACATTCTATAACAGTGGAGTGCCACTTGAAAATCCCGGAGGCGACCACAACGGTCAGGAAACGCAATAAAGTGGTCTGACCCCTTTCTTGCGTTTTTGCGTTCAGCCTTTGAGGACCGACATTATGCCGTTCACGATGAAGAGCACGGCCAGGACGAAGACCAGGGCCGAGCACAGGTACAGGACCACGTGGTAGACGCGGTCCGAGATGCGGCCCCGGCCCCTCGAGACCATGAAGCTGACCGTCGAGTACCATATCAGGTCGGCCATCTCGTGGCCCACGAAGAAGAACGCGAGCCCGATCACACCGTGGCTGAGCGAGAGCATGATGTAGCGCGCGCCGATCGTCGCCCACCAGATGATCCAGCCGGGGTTGGAAACGCTCGACCAGATGCCTGCCACCAGCGGCCCCCACCCGACGTCGCGCTTCGCCGTCAGGTCGACGGTGACGCCCCGCCGCACCTCGACGAAGATCTTCACAGCCAGCCACACCAGGAAGAGCCCCCCGACGATGCCTATGATGCCGACGACCGTCTTGTCATCCAGGACCTTGTTCAGGCCGACGGCGAAGAGGATCGCCAGGACGAGCTCGGGGATGGCGTGCCCGACCACGATCACCGGGCCCGCCCAGAAGCCTTTCTTGTACGACTCGGCGACGCAGACCGAGAACATCGGGCCGGGCATGAGCGCGCCGGAGAGGCCGATGACCAGCGATGAGAAGAAGATGCCTAAGAGCGCGCCCACGAGGACCGCCCCTCAAGCCCGGCCGAAGCGGCGGGCCAGTCGCGCGATCCCTTCGTCGAGGCGCTCGAGGACGGCCTGGTGGAGCGTGGGGTTGGAGGTGACCAGGCTGGAGAGCTGACCGAGCCCCCCGGAAGGGACGAGTGGGCGGCCGTCGAGCGACCCCCCGGCCGCGTCGGTCACGGGCGCTCCGCACTCCGAAGCGATGAGGGCGGCCGCGGCAAGGTCATACGGGTAGTTGTTCAGGACTGAGCCGTGCCCGACCTCGAGGAAGATCTCGCGGACCTCCGGGACCTCTTCCACCATGCGCTGCCCCACGTCCACGTAGGCGTCCATCTGGCCGGTGACGACGCGCGTGATCGAGTAGGTCGCGCTCCCCAGGTCGAAGTAGCCGCCGTCAACCGACGAGAGGTCGATGAGCTCGGAGATGACCTCGGTGAGAGCCATGGCGGGCCTGCCCCTGTACCCGGCGGTCCAGAAGATCTCGTTGAGGCGTGTCGTATCGCTCAGGTTAGGGGGAACCTGCAGCCCGTCGACCTCGATCATCGCGCCCGCGCCGCGCAGCGCGGTGAACGTCGCGTCGGACTTGATCTCAGTGACGACGCCCACCAGCACATCGCCCATCGTCAGCTCGCCTGGTTCGCGGCCTTCGAGCAGTGCGCAGGCGGCGGAGACACAGCAGGACTCGAGCCCCGCGGCGGCCGGCCTGGTGCCGTCAATGGGGTCGATTATCAGCAGGTAGCGCGCCTCCGGCGTGACGATGAGCCCGCGGTCCTCGGTGTAGTAGGCGAAGTCGCCGCGGCCGTCCAGAAACGCCGAGACCTTCAGCTCGGCGACCTCGTCGATGCCGAAGGTGGTGTCTCCGGACGCCCCACGCCCCTCGAGCTCCTTCGCAGCGAAGCTCCCCAGGTGCGGGCGAACGGCCTGCCGGACCTCGTCGCACAGCCCGCGCACCGTTGCCACGAGCTCGCTATGTTGTTCCCACAGATCTCCCATTCGCCATCGATCCCCTCACTCCGGCGGAATAACGGTCAGTATACCAACGCCGCGCGCGCCCACCAAATAGCCACTCATGCCGGTTAATCGCCGGTTGGTCACTCTCCTATTGTTAAGGGGCTGTGATGTCGAATACTATGCTAGTTGCCGGTGCTGCGTGCGAAGGTCCGCCTGTGTTGGTTCATTGCACTCATGACCGAGTTCCGCATGGAGGTGTAGCTTGAAGTCTTGTCCGCGCTGCGGTTTCTTGAACCCCGACAGGGGCGAGCACTGCATGAAGTGCAGGTTCAATTTCGAAGAGGCTGTCGGTAAAACTGATAACGCCCCTTCGGGCCGCAGGGGCCCGGTGCGCGACCCGTTCCAGGTCGAGGAGACCAGGGCTGCACGCGCGGAGACCGAGGCCGCGCCGCCTCCGTCACCCGCAAGCCCGGAACCCGGCGCCCCGCCCGAGGAACGCAAGCTGGGCGTGGGAGGCTTTGACGAACCACCCGATTGGGCGCACAAGCCCCAGTTGGTCGGTCCAACACCTGACCTGGACGACGTCTTCGCCGGCAAGGGCCTGGACGTGGGAGGCTACCAGGTCGGAGGGGAGACCGAACACAGTCCCGCCTCCGGGCCGGCAGTCTCCGACGCTTACGCGATCATGACGAGCAGCAACGCCTTGGCAGGCTCCGACAACGTCGGGCGCGGGCGCAAGAAGTCTAAGAAATCCAAGGGGCGCAAGGAGCAGCTTCCCCCACAGATACCCGGAGAGGTCAACGGCCTGCCGCCCGACCTCTCTGTGAACCCGTTCGGGATGCCGGAAGACACCATGCGAGGCGGCGTCTCCGAGCCTGAAGCCCACTTCGAGAGCGGGGCTCCAAGCGCGAGGCAACAGCAGCCAAGGCCTCAGGTGAGGCGTCCTCCGCAGGCCGCGCCTCCGCAGGCTTACCAGCCTCCCGGGCCGCAGATGAGCCAGGGCGCCCAGGGCCCACCCCCGATGATGGGAGGCCCGGCTCCCGGCCCGCCCGCTGCGATGGGAGGCCCTTCCGCCATGGGCATGGCTCCACCGCTGGGCATGCAAGGGGTCCCCGCAACGGTGCCTCCGCTGGGAGGGCCCGACGCGCAGCCGCTCGGAGGAGGCCCGGCCAGGGTCCGCAGGCCGGTGCCCGAAGCCGTTGGTCCGGCCAGGACCGCGAGGATGCCGCGAGCGCCCCGAGCTCCGAGGAGCGCGCCGTCAATACCCAGGCCGAATCTTGCGGTTCTGCGAAAGGTCAGCGACGCGATGACGCCCCGGATCATCGTAGCGTCGGTAGGGGGCCTGCTGGTCCTGTTCGCCGTAATCTACCTGCTGGTGGGGGGCAACTATTTTTCGAACGACGCGCGCGGCGTCCTCGAAGCGGCGCAGAGGGCGATGGCGAGCCTGCCTTCCCAGCACGTCCAGGCCGACATCCTGATGCAGACCGAAAAAGCCGGGACCATCAACACCGCGGTGACAGCGGACATCTCCAGGGACCGCGACCTCCACGCTGTCTACGGCGCCACGTCATACCGGAGCGACCTCGAGTTCGTGACCTCCACCGGCAAGACGTACAAGCGAGTGGGAGGGGGCGCCTGGGGGCTCTCCTACGACAAGGTGAACCCCGCTTTCACGTCGGGCGCGCTCTTCAAGGACGCGACCGGCGCGAGGCTGGTCAACCAGGAGCCGATCGACGGGGTCGTCTGCGACCACGTCGCCTTCGAGGCTTCGCCCGACTACGTGATGAGCCTGTTCCCTGGTGTGGACGTGACAGAGGCGACACAGGTGTCTGCCGAGATATGGGTCGACCCTCAACAGAAGTACGTGCGCCACATCCGCCTGGACGCTACGAACCTCGAGACCAAGAAGCTCGGCAACTTCAGTTGCCACGTCGAAGTCGCGATCTCGGGTTTCGGTACGCCTGTCGAGATCAAGCCGCCGATGTGACCTCTTCAGGCCGAGGGCGCCTCTCCGGAGTAGATGCTCTCGAGGCGCGGGGCGAGGAGTTCCCACGAGAACTGCCGGACCCCGACGATCCCCCTCTCGCTGAGCCGCCCACGGAGCGCGTCGTCTCTGAGCGTCTCGACCAACGCACGCGCAAGGTCTTCCGGATCGCCTTTCTTGAACGTCACCCCGCCCCCTGACTGTTCGACCACCGCGCGGTAGCCGGGTATGTCCGAGGCGACCACCGGCGTGCCCGATGCCATCGACTCTATCAGCACCACCCCGAAGCTCTCGCCGCCGAGGGCGGGCGCGCAGAAGACGTCCGCCGCCGCATAATGTTCCGGCAACTCCTCGTTGCTGACGAAACCGGTGACCTCGACCTGCCCGCTGAGGCCGCGCGGCAGAGCGGCGCTCACCCCCTGAGCGGTGAAGCCGGAGCCGATGACCTTAAGCCTGCATCCCGGGACCGAATCGCATACCGACGGGAAAGACTCGAGGAGGACCTCCAGGCCTTTTCGCCGCTCGTTGCGGCCTACGAAAAGGACCTCAGGCGCACGGCCGGCATCGGCCCCCGGGGCTCGAGAGGGGCTGAACCGGCCGATGTCCACCCCGTTCGGCACGATCTCGTATCGACCCGCCAGGTATCTCGAAGCCATCAGCCTCGCCGGCTCGGATACGGCGATGCGGCAGTCCAGCCGCCTCGCCACGCGACCGAGCAGCGCGCTGCCGAGCCAGTAGGCGAAAGAGCGTCCTTCGCCCGCCGCGTGGAATGTGCCCACGACGCGGCACTCCGCGCCCATCACCGCCGAGGTCGAGACGGCTGGCACCAGGGGCTCGTGGACGTGCACGACGTCGAACGCCCCCTCTCGCATCATGCGCCGCACCCGGGAGCGCGCTGGAGGCGCCACAGCCAGCCTCGCTATTGACCCGTTTGCGGGGACCGGCAGCGACCGGCCGGCGCTCACGAACCGGGCGCCCTCGACCACTACCCCCTCGTCGGGCGCCACGATTGTGACGTCGTGCCCGCGCCGCAGAAGTTGCCTCGCGAGGCCCGCGACGTGGTTGTTCACGCCGCCCGGATGCGCCCAGGAGTACGGCGAAACGATGGCGATGTTCACGGCGCCACCGCCATGCAGCAGCCGCTCAAATCGGTTATCATGGGGCGCACGCTCCGGCAGCAGGACGTTGGGAGGCGCGGGAGGTGGCCGTAATCTTTCAGTGGCTCATAAGTCTCGACCATTCGGTCTTTCACTTCATCAACTCCATCGCGGGACGGAACTCCTACCTGGACTGGGTCGCGCGCGTCGGCGCCGACGATCATATAGTGCCGGTGGCGCTGGCCCTGCTGGTGCTCGCAACGCTCCTCATCGCCAGAAAACACGCGGGCAGGGAAAAAGCCTTGCTGTCGGTGATCTGCGCGCTGGCCGCCTCGGCGGTGTCCATGATCATCCTTTTTGCTCTCAACAACGCCTTCTTCAGGCCCCGGCCTTTCACCAGCCAGGCCGTCCACCTGCTCTTCTACCATAACACCGACTCCGCTTTCCCTTCCAACGCGGCGACCCTGGCGTTCGCGATGGCGGTCGGCATCTTCCTCTACTGGCGTAAGCTGGGCATCCTGATGCTCGTGCTGGCGGCCTACATCAGCCTGGCCAGGGTGTTCGTCGGCATCCATTATCCGCTGGACGTTGTGGGCGGCCTTCTGCTAGGAGGCGGCAGCGCCGTCGCGGTCCGGCTTGCCGAACCTGCCTACGCCCCGCTGGCGCGCTGGTTGAACTCAGGCCTGGACAGGCTGCTCGCTTCCTGGAAGTGGCCCGCCCGCGCCGAGCACGCGGGGGGTGGCAACAGGTGACACGCATCATCCATGCTCGCGGCGACGTGCTCGGCATGTTCATCTTCCTCACCGCCCTGCTCCTCGGGCTCTGGCAGGTCGTGGTCGCGCGGAAGCGGCTGAACGGGATGTCGCTGACCGGTCACCCCGACCGGAAGTGGGTCAGCTACAGCCTCGGCGCGGCGGTCATCGCCGCGGCCTGCGCCTGGTATTTCTCCGCGAAGAACCACTTCGCGGCGCCTGACCTGGAGGGCATAGAGACTCTCATCGTCCTGGTGTTCGCGCTTGCGTGTTCTACACTCCTGCAGGGCATCGCGGCACAGGTTGCCGCTCTGGTGCGCGCAGTGTCGTCCTCGCGCCGGAGCGCTGCGCAGCCGGCGCCTGAAGGCGAGCCAAGAAAGCTCGCGGTCGGCCGGGATGTAGTCCCCGCAACGTTCCTCGACGCCTCAGCCGACAGCGAACGAGGCCTCCCCATCCTGCTGCTTCACGACTATGGTGGGTCACAGGAAGACATGTACGCGCTCGCGGGGTTCCTGGCGGAGCACGGGCACACGACGCTCGCGCCCGATCTGGACGGTCACGGGGAGAGCCCCCGTCTGATCGGCGACCAGGCGATGGAAGAGCTCCTGGCAGCGGCCTCGGAGGCACTCGCGAGCGAGTCCGGAGTCGAGTCGTTCGCCGCGGTCGGCGTGGGGCTGGGAGGGACCCTGGCGCTGAGCCTTGCGACCTCCGGGCTGGCCGAGCGCGCAATAGCCATCGACCCTCCGGCACGCGACGAGAGTGGTCACCACGACGTAAACTCTCTGCGGGAGTTCGCGCCGGGCGCCATTATGAGGGCCTTCTTCAAGCCGGCCGCCAGGGCCGACGGCGGCAGGCGCCTCAGCCTCTCCAGGCTTCTTGCCACCATGCCTGAGGCTTCCAGAGCAGAGCACCGCGGCCACTCCACCACCATCGCGACCCGCGCCCCCTGGCTCAACGAGCCGGTGTCCATCACCGAGTACGCGTCGAAGTACAGCCCGTTCCCGCCGGTCCTGATCACAGGGTCGCATTCATCGCTGGCTCTCGAAGAGGGGACTCTCGAATTCCTTGCGGGGACTATCGACTAGTGACGGTCGGACGGCCAGGCCGGCATGAACATGTGCCACTGCGACGGGTCCTCGCGGATCAGCACCTCCAGGTTACGGGCGACCTGCTGCATCGTCTCCTGGACTACGGCTTCTTTGTCCTCCGAGTCCGGCACGTAGATCGGCTCGAAGGCGTGCCCCATCCATCCCCCGTCGTCGAGGTTGCGCACTGTCACGCAGATTATCGGGGAGCCGCTCCGCATCGCGAGCGCGGCGGGCCCGGGGGGAAGAGTGGTCGGCTCGCCGAAGAACTCGACCGGGACTCCCGTCCCCTTGAGGTCGCGGTCACACAGCAGCGCCAGTATGATGCCCCCCTTCAGAGACTCGACCATCTTGTCCCTGGTCTCGGGCTTGTGATTGTAGGGAAAGATGTCGATGCCCACCCCGGCGCGCAGCCGGCAGAACATGTCGAACAGCTCCGGCGGCTTGAGCACCTCCGCGACGGCCGCAAACGGCCCCAGGCTCGAAAGGTAGACCGCGCCCGCCTCCCACGAGCCGTAGTGGGGCAGCACGATGATGACTCCCTTGCCCGCGGCCGCCGCGGCCTCGAGCGGGGAGGCGCCGTTCTTCGCGAAGCGCTCCAGGACATACTCCCTCGTCATGGTCGGCAGCCAGAAGATGTCGACCCAGTAATCGGCGTAGTAGCGGCACGCCCGCCTCGCGGTGCGCCTCACCTCCGCCTCGGACGCTTCCGCGCCGAGCGCTCGCCGCATGTTCCGCTGGATGAGGCGCCGCTTGTTTCCAAGCGCATAGTAATAGACGAGGGCGCCGGCGTGAGCAAGCGCCCGAGTGATCCTGATGGGAACCTTGGAGACGACTTTGTCGGCGAGGACGAACAGGTAGTAACCGATCTTCACTTGTCGATCCCTTTCCAGACCTCGAAGAGCCGCGATATGAAAGTCTCCGCCATGAGGACCGTGACGACCCAGAGGACGATCTGCAGCACCCATGGTGAGAGCCCGTTGAAGAAGAGGCCGACGCCCACCGCCAGGAACCTGGGCGCCCGCGCCATCAGACCCCCCTTGGTAGTCACGTGTAGCGCTTCGCCCTTGGCGCGCGTGTAGCTGATGAGGAACGACAGCACCAGGACCAGCAGGGCCAGGCCCACGTAGACGCCCTCGCCGAGGCGAAGGTAGTAGACCGCGATGCCCAGGTAGATGGCTGCGTCGCTGACGCGGTCGGCGAGGGAATCCAGGAACGAGCCGAACTCCGTCACCATGTCGAGCTTTTTGGCTACAAAGCCGTCGACGATGTCCAGCACCCCGGAGAGGACGAAGAAGACCGCCGCCAGCGGGACGTTGCCCACCGCTAGGAAATAACCGCAGACGAGCGCGCTGCCCATGCCCAGGATGGTGATGACGTTAGGCGACAGTCCGGTGCTGCCGAAGGCCCACAGGAAAGGTCGGAAGATGAAGTCGGCGAACCACCGGAGGCCCTCTTCCCTGCGCTGCCCGCGCGTGAGCTCGTCGCCCGTTTTAACCGCCGCGTCCCCGTCCGCCAACTCTTACTCCTTGATATCCCAGATCTCCCGAAGTATGTCCCGGGCCGCCTCCACGCAGTCCTCGGGGACCATCACCCCGTGGATGCCTCCGATCCCCAGGTAAGCGAAAGTCGGCGGCCTGTTGAGTATCACGGGGATCCCCTCTTCCTTGAGCGCCCCCTCGAGCATGCCCGCCGAGATCTGGTCGGGCGCGCTTGCCACCTCGACCCAGCCGCGCGGGGTGGCGTAGCCTTTACGGCGCTTCTTCGAGCGCCCGCTCGATGGCGGTTGCTGCTTCTCCAACCGGCACGTCCCTTCTCTCGCCGGTGTATCTCATCTTGAGCTCGACGTTGCCCGATGCCGGCAGCTTCTTCCCGATTATCAACTGGACGGGAAGGCCGACCAGGTCGGCGTCGTTGAACTTTATACCGGGGCTGACGTCCCTGTCGTCCACGAGGACTTCGATGCCTCGCTCCGCAAGCTCCCGCTCGGCGACCTCGGCCGCCTCGGGCTGCCCCCCGCCCTCCGTCGCGATGATTATCATCTGGGCGCCGAGCGGCGCGACCGCCTTCGGCCAGCGTATGCCGCCATCGTCGTGGTGCTGCTCCACTACCGTCTGCAGCATCCGCGAGGTGCCGATGCCGTAGGTGCCCATAACCATTGGCTTCGGCTGCCCGTCCCTGTCCGTGAACATCGCGGCAAGAGGCTCGCTGTATTTCAGGCCGAGCTTGAAGATGTGTCCGATCTCAATGCCTCGGGCCATCTTCAACTCTCCCTCGCAAGTCGGGCAGAGGTCACCTTCTATAGCCCCGGCCACGTCCGCGGCCGGCTCGGCCGTGAAATCGCGCCCTTCTTCCGCCCCGCGGTAGTGATAGTCGACCTTGTTCGCGCCAGTCACCAGCCCGCGAGCGCCCTTCACTTCCTCGTCGAAGAGCATCCGCACGCCGGACAGGCCGACCGGACCCGTGAACCCGGGGGTAATGGCAGGGAACATCTCGCGCTCGTCGTCCCTCATCACGTGAAAATCGTCGGTGCCCAGCGCCATCGCCAGCTTCGCCTCGGTCACCTCCCGGTATCCGGCCACGAAGACGGCGAGGGCCTCGCCCGCGACAACATACAAGACACACTTCAGCACCGACTCAGGCGCGGTCCCCAGGAACCCCGCGACGTCCTCGATCGAGACCATGTCCGGCGTACTGACTTCCTCGAGCGGCCGGCCCTCGCCGCCGAACCCGCGCCCCGGCCGGTGCTTCTCCAGCTCGCAGTTGGCGCCGTAGTCGCAGGAGGGACAGAAGACCAGGACGTCCTCCCCTATCTCCGAGGTGACCATGAACTCGTGGGACTCCTTACCCCCGATGAGCCCCGTCGAGGCCTCCACCACGCGGGTCTCCAGCGAGCACCGCCGCGAGATCTCGAGGTACGCGTTGTGCATCGCCTCGTACGTGCGGGACAGGTCGCCCTCGTCGGCATGGAAGCTGTAGGCGTCCATCATGCGGAACTCGCGGGCGCGCAGCAGCCCGAACCTCGGGCGGATCTCGTCCCTGAACTTCGTCTGGATCTGGTAGGCGTTGACGGGCAGGTCGCGGTACGACGGCGCGGTCCGCGATACGGTGATGGTCATCAGCTCCTCGGCCGTCGGCCCGAGGCAGAACTCCCGGCCCTGCCGGTCGGTGAGCCGCATCATCTCGGGGCCGTAAGCCTGCCAGCGCCCGCTGCACTCCCACGGCTCGGACGGGTGGATGGTCGGAAGGACGACCTCGAGGGCGCCGGCCCGGTCCATCTCCTCACGGACGATCGTCTCGATGTTCCGGAGGGCTCGGTTCCCCAGGGGAAGCAAAGTGTAGATGCCGGCGGCGAACGAGCGCATCATGCCCGCGCGGAGCAGGAGCTCGTGGCTCGCGACCTCGGCTTCGGCCGGCTTCTCCTTGAGCGTGGGGACCGTGACCCGTGAGAACCTCAAGCGGTTTCATCCTCTCTGTTTCTACAGGTGACGCAACAAGTGGTCTGACCCCCTGTTGCGCGATTACTTCTGTTCCTCCGAAGCGGCCATCTTAAGGACTTCCGCGAGCAGCGCGTCCAGCATCTCGTCGGTGCCGACCCTGCGCACCATCTCGCCCTTCACGAAAAGCATGCCGCCTTCCCTGCCGCCCGCCAGGCCGATGTCGGCCTCGCGCGCCTCGCCAGGGCCGTTCACCACGCAGCCCATCACCGCCACCGTGAAAGGAACCCTTACGTGCTCGAGCGCCTGCTCGACTTTCATCGCCAACCCTATCACGTCGATCTCGGTGCGGGCGCAGGTAGGGCACGAAACCACTTCCGGGCCGGTCACCGCCAGGCCGAGCGAGCCGAGTATCTTCCTCCCCACCCGGACCTCTTCGACCGGTGAGGCGGTCAGCGAGACCCTGATGGTGTCACCGATGCCCTCGGCGAGGAGCGCCCCTATGCCGACGGCGCTCTTCACGGTGCCGGACCACAGCGTGCCGGCCTCGGTCACTCCCACGTGCAGGGGCCAGTCCGTCTGCTCCGAGACGAGGCGGTAGGCCTCGATAGTCCGCGTGACGTCTGACGCCTTCACGGAGATCTTGATGTTCTCGACTCCGGCGGCCTGCATCAATGCCGCGCCCTCCAGCGCGCTCTCGGCCAGGGCCGACGCCTCAGCCCTGGTGCCCCTGGCATGCTTGCTCCGCTCCAGCGAGCCGGCGTTCACACCGACCCGCACTGCCACGCCCCGGGTGGCGGCCTCTCTCGCGATCTCCCTGACCCTCTGTTTCTTCCCAATAGTCCCCGGGTTGATGCGGATGCCCTGGACCCCCTGCTCGAGGACCAGGAACGCGAGCTTCCAGTCGAAGTGAAGGTCGGCCACGACCGGCAGCGCAGTCCCCGCGATTATCGCTCCAAGCGCCTCCGCCGCTCGGGCGTCCGGCACGGCCACCCTGACGATCTGGCAGCCGGCCTGCTCGAGCTCCAGTATCTGGGCGAGCGTGGCGGTTGCGTCTCCAGTGTCCGTGTTGGTCATGGACTGCACGGTCACCGGCGCGCCGCCGCCGACGGGCACGTCTCCCAGCATTATCTGCTTTGTCTTGCGTCGTTCCACAGCGAACATTCCCATGTCTATGGATTACTTACGCCATAAGCATTATAGCGGGCTCAAGTCTCGAGCGTGCGGAGCGGGGCCGGGCACCGGGCAGACTGCTCCCGCTAATGGCTTGTGAGGTCGATGATCGCGAGGCGCAACGCCACCATGCTCAAGACGATGATCACCACCCAGGCGACCACCGCAAACTTCTGCATGTTGACCTTCTTGTGGAATAACCTCTCGACGATTATGACCAGCAGGTGCCCGCCGTCCAGCGGCGGCAGCGGCAGCAGGTTGAAGATGGCGAGCAGCAGGAAAAACTCGGCGATAATGAACAGGAACAGATCGGTCCCCTGACGGGCGGCCTGCACGGCCACCTGGCCCGCGCCGATGATGCTCCGCGGGCTCTCGGGCGTCCTCGGCGCCTTCCCGATGAGCAGCTTGATGGTCGAGACGGAGAAGAGTGAGACGAAGCCCCGGGCAATCGCCGCGGTCACCAACCCCATGGTCTTGAAAGCCTGGCCGATCGCCGCGATGGGATTGCTCCTGACCCACTTGGTACTCTGGACGACGCCCATTATCCCGCGGCTGCCCACTTTGATGAGCTTTACATCGACAGTCGCGGTCTTCCCGTTGCGGACGTAGACGACCGCCACCGTCTGGTTGGGCCGCTTGCTGAGCTGCGCCGTGAGCTGTGCCCAGTTGTTGGTAGGGTTGCCGTCGACCGACTTGATGATGTCGCCCTTCTCGAGGTCTGCCACGTACGCCGGCCCCGGCACTACCTTGTTGTTTGTGAGCGTGATGGTCTGCTCCACGGTGCCTATCTTGTTGGTGCCGGTCACCTCCTGGTGTCCGACCGGCCAGAAAAGCATGTAGAAGATGAGAAACGCTATGACCACGTGGACGCCGGAGCCGGCCACGATGGTCACGGCACGCTTCCAGTAGGGCACCTCGTAGTAGGTGCGAGGCAGGTCTTCGGGCTTGATCTCCTCTTCCGGGTTCATCCCGGCGATGCGCACCGACCCGCCCGCCAGGATCCACTTCAGCGACCACCTCGTCTCGCCCCTGGTCCATCCGGTTATCTCGGGCCCGAAACCTATGGAGAACTGGTCGACCTTGATGCCGACCTTCTTGGCCGCGAAGTAGTGGCCCAGCTCGTGAGTGAGGATCATGAACGCGATGACTATCACCGCGATGACGACTATCTTCACGTCGTTGAAGAATTGTGCTGTCGTCATTCCGAGCATCAGCGCGCTCAACTCTTGCTCTCCATAACTGCCATTACCTCTTCAGCGTAGCGCCTGGCAATCGCCTCGGCGTCCCTGATCTCGTCCAGCGTCACGCCAGCCAGGGGTTCGTGATGCTCCACTACTTCGCCAACAACGGTGGCGATTCCCGCATAGCCGATCCTGCCGGATAGAAACGCGCGCACCGCTTCTTCGTTGGCGGCGTTCATCGCGGCCGGGCAGGTGCCGCCGCGCGCGCCGGCGTCGTAGGCGAGTCGCAGCGCCGGAAACCGGACTGGGTCCACGTCCTCGAAAGTCAGCTTACCGTACTCGACGAGTGACAGGGACCCCGCGGGTGAGGGCGCCCTCTCCGGATAAGTGAGCGAATACTGGACCGGTATCCTCATGTCCGGGACCCCAAGGTGCGCGAGCACCGAGCCGTCCACCATCTCCACCATCGAATGTATGACGCTCTGCGGGTGGATGACCACGTCGATCCGCTCCAGGGGCATCGAGAAGAGGTGGTGGGCCTCGAGCACCTCGAGCCCCTTGTTCATCAGCGTCGCGGAATCGATGGTCACCTTCGGGCCCATATTCCAGGTCGGGTGCGCGAGGGCCTCTTGAACGGTTACCGCATCCAGGGACGCGAGCGGCCTCTCCCTGAACGGCCCGCCGGAGGCGGTGAGGATTATCCGGTTGACCCCGGAGGGCTCCTCACCCAGCATGCACTGGAATATCGCCGAATGCTCGCTGTCCACCGGGATCACCTGCGCGCCAGATGCCCGCGCGGTCTCCATGACGAGCGTGCCTCCGGCGACCAGGCTCTCCTTGTTAGCCAGCGCGAGCGTGGTCCCTTTTTTCAGTGCGGCAAGCGTAGGCTCGAGCCCAGCCGAACCTACTATCGAGTTGAGGACCAGGTCGTGCTCGCCTTCCTCGACAAGCTCTACCACGCCTTCGGGCCCCGCGAGGAGCTTGACCCCGATCTCCTTGAACGCCGGAGCGAACCTGGCTGCGGCCTCCCTGTCGCTGAGCGCTGCGCGCTTCGCGCCAAGGGCCCTGGCCTGCTCTGCCAGCAACTCACCGTTCGAGTTTGCGGCAAGCGCGGTGATCCTGATGTCGGGGAGCGCCCCGGCGACCTCTACAGCCTGCCTGCCGATGGATCCCGTGGAGCCGAGGAGCGCGATTGATCTCACGAGGACGCCCTAATTTCTGAGTACGAAATAGAAGAGGAAGTAGAACACAGCGGGGGCGGTGAAGAATGTCGAGTCGAACCTGTCCATGATGCCGCCGTGGCCCGGGATCAGCTTGCCCATGTCCTTGACCCCGTAGTCGCGCTTCATGAGCGACTCGGAGAGGTCGCCCAGCGGCCCGAGGATGACGACCAGCAGAGCGATCACCATGGCGACGCCGTACGTGAACCAGGTGCCGGTGGTGCCGGGCACCACGAACTCCTTCGTGCCTACGATGGCTACTATGATCAGCCTGAACAGCGCGGCCGCCGCGAAGACGCCGAGCGTCCCGGCGATGGTCCCTTCCCAGCTCTTGTTGGGGCTGATGGTAGGGGCCATCTTGTGACGGCCTATCTGGCGCCCCACCACCCACGCGCATATGTCGTACACCCAGATGAGCACGATCAGGAAGAGGACGATGTAGAGCCCGCTGTTGTGGTGTACGGCGGCCTTGCTCGAAAAGTCGCGAAGCAGAACGAGGTAGCTCAGGCAGAGCCCGGTGAGCAGCGGCGCGAACACCGTCAGGGCCACGGCTTTGGTCGGCTTCACGTGCCTGAGCACGAGCATGTACCACATGAAGCTCGCGAAGATGATGGCGACCGTCACATACCCGATGCTCTCGATGGGCTTCCAGTGCGCGAGCAGCACGAAAGCGATGGAGCCGCCGATGCCTATCACCGCGGCGGCGGGAGTCGCCTGGCCCTTGGTCTCGAACAGGCTGAAGAGCTCGACCGAACCGACGACCGCGGCGAGCGCGATGCCGAACGCGAACGGAACCGACCCCAGGATCAGCGTCCCCAGCAGGATGACGCCGAACAGGACCGCCCCGAACACTCGCTCGAAAATCGACTCCACCCTGTGGCTTCCCCTCGATGCCCTGCGGTTCTCCACGAGCGCTCCTTTGTTAGTGCTCCGTCCCACAGCTACCTGTGGGACGGAACACTAGATCTCCATGAGCTCTTTGATCTTCTTGTCGGTGAGCTCGTCGATCTCTTTGATGTACTTGTCGGTGAGCTTCTGGATGTCCTCCATGCCCCGGTGCAGGTCGTCCTTGGTCGCCTGCCCTTTCTTCTCTTCCTCACGAAGCGCCTCGACGGCCTCCCGCCGGACGTTGCGGACCGCCACGTGGCCATCTTCCGCGCGGCCCTTCACCAGCTTGGCGAGGTCCTTGCGCCGCTCCTCGGTCAACTGCGGCACCGGGACCCTTATGACCTGGCCGTCGTCGGACGGCACGAAGCCCAGGTCGGACTGGGTGATGGCTTTCTCGATCTCGGCGATGGCGTTCCTGTCGTACGGCTGGATGATGAGCAGCCTCGCCTCGGGTGCGCTCACGGTCGCGATCTGGTTCAGCGGCGTCATCGTGCCGTAGTAGTCCACGTTGAGCCTCTCCAGGAGGTGCGGGCTGGCCCGTCCCGTGCGGACGGAGCCGAACTCCTCCCCCGTCACGTCAACCGCTTTCTTGAACTTGCGTTCGGCCTCTTCCATGATGGTGTCCATCGTGAATCCCCCAGGTGCTTCTTGACCGCCGGGCGCGCGGCCCGGCAAGCCTTGCGCTACTTGTCCGCGCAGACGACCGTCCCTACGTCCTCTCCGAGCAGCAGCCGCCGCAGGTTCCCCCGCCGGAACAGGTTGAACACGACGATCGGAAGGCTGTTGTCCATGCAGAGGCTTACTGCTGTCGCGTCCATCACCTCGAGCTCCCTGTTGAGGACCTCGAGGTAGCTCAACTTGTTGAACATGGTGGCGTCAGGGTGCTTGACCGGGTCGCGGTCGTACACACCGTCCACCTTCGTCGCCTTCAAGATGGCATCCGCCCCGATCTCGAGGGCGCGGAGCGCGGCAGCGGTGTCAGTCGAGAAATAGGGGTTGCCGGTCCCGCCGGCGAAGATCACCACGCGCCCCTTCTCGAGGTGGCGCAGGGCGCGCCGCCTTATGTGGGACTCGGCCACCTCCTGCATGGTGATGGCCGTCTGTACTCTCGTCAAGACCCCGGCTTTTTCGAGCGCGTCAGAGAGGGCGAGCGCATTCATGACCGTCGCGAGCATCCCCATGAAGTCGGCGGTCGCGCGATCGATCCCCCTGGCGCTCTCCGAGCCGCCGCGGAAGATGTTGCCGCCGCCGACCACCAGCGCGAGCTGGATGCCCATCGACTGGACCTCCGCGAGCTCCTCGGCGACCGACTGGATGGTCCTGGTGTCGATGCCGTAGCCGAGGCGCGAGTCCATGAACGCCTCACCGGACAGCTTGACCAGCACCCTCTCGAAGGCAGGCCTGCAGGAAGCCGGAGGCGCCGCCTCCTCACTTGCTCTATCGCCAGGCACTCCGCCCGTCTCCGTCACTGGGCCTACTCCTTTTTGCCACCCACCTGGTAGCGCGTGAACCTGCTCACCTCGACCTTTTCGCCGAGCTTCGCCGCCGCCTGCGTCACCAGCTCTCCGACAGAGACCGACGGGTCTTTGACGAACGGCTGTTCGAGCAGGCAGATGTCCTGGAAGAACTTGTCGAGCATGCCTTCGATGATCCGGTCCCACACTTTCTCCGGCTTGCCCTCCTTCTCGCACCTGGCGCGGTAGATCGCCTTCTCGGATTCCACTACCTCGGGCGGCACCGAGTCCCTGTCGAGGTAAGTCGGGTTGACCGCGGCGATCTGCAGCGCGATGAGGTGCGCGAGCTCGAGGAACTCGTCGTTGCGCGCGACGAAGTCCGTCTCGCAATTGAGCTCGACAAGCGCGCCGATCTGCCGGCCCAGGTGGATGTAGGATTCTATGATCCCCTGGTCGGCGGTCTTCTCCTGGCGCTTCTTGGCGCTCGCGAGACCTTTCTCTCGCAACAGGCGCACAGCCCCGTCGACGTCACCGGCGCTCTCCTCGAGCGCTCGCTTGCAGTCCATCATGCCCGCGCCGGTCTTGGTCCGCAGGTCCTTGACCTGCCCGGCTGATATCTCACATTCGGCCATTGTCTATCTCCACTTTCTGAATCAGTTGTCGGTTATTCGCCCTCCGGGAGCTGCGCCGCGGGGGACGTCCCTTCCGGCTCGAGTTCGGCCGTCTCTTCGATGGCCTCCTCGACGGCTTCTTCCGCCATCTCCTTGGTCGCATCACCGGAGAACTCGGGCGTTATCGCCGGGCCTCCGATGTCCTCGGGCGAGGCGCTGTACGCGGGCACCGCGCCTCCGACCCGCACCGGAGCGTTCTCGAGCTTCTCGCGCGCCAGGTCCGCCTGCTCCGCTATCTCGTCGGCGAGGCGGGCGTCCCTCATGCCCTGGCCGTCGATGACGGCGTCGGCCACGATCCTGCAGAGCAGGTTCGCGGCGCGGATGGCGTCGTCGTTGCCGGGGATGACGTAGTCGACTTCCTCGGGGTCGCAGTTGGTGTCGACGAGGCCCACGATGGGTATGCCGAGCTTGCGCCCCTCGGCGACCGCTATCCGCTCCTTCTTAGGGTCGAGCACGAAGATCAGCGACGGAAGGGCGTGCATGTTGCGGATGCCCTCCAGGTTGCGGCGCAGCTTGTCGATCTGGCGGCGCACGCCGAGCGCTTCCTTCTTGGGGAGCAGCTCGAGCTCGCCGTCGCGGTCACGACGCTCGAGCTCGTCCATGTACATGATGCGCGAGTGGATCGTCGAAAAGTTGGTCAGCGTGCCTCCCAGCCAGCGCTGGTTGACGAAGGGCATCCCGCACCGGGTCGCGTGCTCTTCGACCGCTTCCTGCCCCTGCTTCTTCGTTCCGACGAAGAGGAGGCTGCCTCCCTCCGCCACCGAGTTGCGCATGGCGTTGTATGCAGTCCCGATCATCACCAGCGTCATCTGCAGGTTGATGATGTAAATGTCGTTCCGCTCGGTGAAGATGTAGGGCTTCATCTTTGGGTTCCACCGGCGGGTCTGGTGTCCGAAGTGGACCCCTGCTTCCAGGAGTTCCTTCATCGTGACTACAGGCTGGGTCATTCTCTACCTCCGATTGGTTTTTTGCCTCCCCCGCCTTCATCCTTCAACCGCCACCCGAGGGGCACCCGCGGCGAAGTCGTGCGAGGTGTGTATTTTTGCCCGCTCTCACAGGCAAATCCTGATCAGTATAGTTGAGAGCCTCCCCCCTTAGCAACAATCGACGATCCAAGAGCGGCGGCTCGCCGGCTGGATGAGTGTAACGAAAAGTGGAAAACGAACGACGTAATTAGTCAGTCGTAGTCGAAGCCTAGAGAGGTGCCGAGCTTCGCGTGCAGGCGCAGTATCGCCTTGGTGTGCATCTGGCAGACTCGCGACTCGGTTACGGACAGGACCTCGCCGATCTCTCTCATGGTCAGTCCTTCGAAGTAGTAGAGGCTGACCACGATGCGCTCCCTCTCGGGAAGCTTGTTGATAGCGTCGGCGATCATGTCCTTCATCTCTTCGATCTCGAAGGTCTTGGACGGGTCCTTGACCTTCACGTCCTCCACGGTGTCCGCCAGGCTTATCTTGTCGGGGTGGTCGCCCGAGACGGTCCAGAGCTCGTCGAGGGCCACCAGGGAGATGAGCGATAACTTGCCCAGCAGGTTGAGGTACTCGTCGAGGGTGATGCCGAGCTTCTCGGCGACCTCCTCGTCAGTGGGGATGCGCCGCAGCTCGCTCTCCATAGAGACGTACGCGCGCTCGATCTCTCGCGCCTTGAAGCGCACCGAGCGCGGCACCCAGTCGTCGGCGCGGAGCTCGTCGATGATGGCGCCCTTGATGCGCGCGATCGCGTAGGTCTCGAACTTGATGCCGCGTTCGGGGTCGTACTTGTCTATCGCGTCCAGCAGGCCGAATACGCCGTACGAGACCAGGTCTCCGAACTCAACCGAGGGAGGGAGGCCTGACGAGACGCGGCCGGCCACGTATTTCACGAGCGGCGAGTAATGAAGGATCAGCTGTTCGCGGGCGTCGGCCGACCTGGTCTCCTTGTACTCGGACCACAGCCGCTTCGAGTCTTCGTCCGCCGCCGCCACCGCCTCCTGGGCGGACTTGCTGGTGGCCGCAACCTTCGATTTGCCGGTGGATTCGGAACGCGCTACTTTAGCCATGGTCTTCAAGCGCGTGGGTGGCTCTGCTCATATGCTTTCCTGATCTCTGAAGTCGTCAAGTGCGTATATATCTGCGTCGTAGCGACGTTCCTGTGTCCCAGCAGCTCCTGCACGGAACGCAGGTCGGCCCCGTGCGTGAGCAGGTGCGTCGCGAACGTGTGCCTGAACGTGTGGGGGCTGACACTGTCACCCGCCACGAGCGCGGCGGCCTCCCGCTTGATGATCCTTCTGACCTGGCGCTGGTCCAAAGGGGACCCGCGCTTCCCGAGGAACACGACCTGGCCACCGTAACCTGACCTCGATGCCAGGCTCGGGCGCTCTTCCGAGATGTAGCTCTGAAGAGCTGCAACGGCCGGGCCGCCAGCGAGCGCCACCCGCTCACGATCGCCCTTACCCACGACGCGTATCATACCAGTATCGACGTCGACGTCCGAGAGCTTCAGCCCGCAGAGCTCACCTACCCTGATGCCGGTCGCGTAAAGCACTTCTATTATAGCGCGGTCGCGCCGGGCGAGTTCCACGTCCGGGATCGGCTCGTCGACGAGGGCTTCCGTCTCAGCCTCGGTGAGGTAGCGCGGCGGCCGCCTGCCTTTCACGGGGAAAGAGAGGGTGGTTGCCGGGTCGCTGGCGAGCGCGCCCGTTTCCGCCAGGAAGTGAAAGAACGAGCGCAGGCAGGCGCACCGCCTCGACACCGTCGAGCGCGCGTAACCCCGCGCCTGCTGGTTGGCGAGGAAAGACCTCAGAAGTTTGTGGTCGACCTTGCCGAGGTCATCGATCCCCGCGCGGTCCAGGAAGTCGGCGAACTGGAAGAGGTCGCACCTGTATGAAGCGACCGTGTTTGCCGAAAGGTTCCTTCCGGTCTTCAGGTGGTCGAGGAAAGCTTCAATGTTGTTGCTCGCCCCGGGCAGGGGCTCACGTTCGGTACCAGCCATCAAACCTCTGTAATCTGCCTTACTTGGAATATACTATTCGCCGGGGTTTTATCCTTGAATGATGAATGACAGACTGAGTATGGCTGCTTGTTCTGTTGCATGACTATATTATAGTTGATTTAAGTTAGTTATTGTCAATTACTGTGGTTTGGGTTTCGGGGGATGATTCCCGGGATTTGAGAGGTGGTTATGGAGGTCGAAACGGTCTTCCAAGAAGTCGAACGCAAGGCAGGGCGGATGGCCGAGCTGTTGAAACAACTCATCCGTTTCGACACCTCGGTCCCGCCGGGGCAGAACTACGGCGCGCTCGTCGATCACGTCGAACCGCTACTCGCCGCCGCCGGGATGTCCACGCGCCGGGTGGTCGTGCCCGAAGAAAGATGGCGCCGGATACCGCTGCCCCTCGAAGGCGACCGCGTGAACCTGGTGGCGAGCCTCGAGTCGGGAAAGCCGCCGGTGTCGATATACGCGCACATCGACGTGGTCCCCGCCGGGACCGGCTGGACCGTCGACCCCTTCGCGGGCATCGAGCGCGACGGCAAGGTCATCGGGCGCGGCGCCATCGACATGAAAGGGACCATCCCACCGGTCATCGTCGCGCTCGAGACGATCAAGTCCCTGGAGCTCGAGCCGCGGTTCGACATCCACGTGCTCCTGTGCACCGACGAGGAGATAGGGATCGACCCTGGAGCGCAGTACCTGGCGGAACAGGGATATTTCAAGCCGCCCGTCATACACCTGGAAGGCGGCGGCCAGGGGCCGATGATGGCGGCAGCAAACGGCGGCTCGCTCAAAGTGACGGTCGGGGTCACGGGGCGCGCGATCCACGCGGGCCTGGGGTACTTCGGCATAAACGCCCTCGAGGAATCCATCCCCGTGATGGAAGAGTTCATGAAGCTGAAGGAGGTCGTCGAGAAGCGCGAGAGCCGGTATGGGTCCTATCCCCTGCCGGGCATGCCCTCGCCGCAGCTCACCGCCACCTTCAACCAGACGGTCATGCGCGCCGGCGAGAAGCTGAACGTAGTGCCCGGCTACGCCGAGATCCTGGTGGACCGGCGCTTCCTGCCCGACGAGGACCTGGACGACGTAAGAAGAGAGATACTTGAAGCGGTTGAACGCGCCAGGGTCCGCAGCAAAGCGGAGATCGCGGTCGAGTTCCAGACGATCTATCTTCCTCACGAGGTGGACGTCGAGTCCGCGGACGTCAGGCGCTGGTGCGACGGAGTCCGCAAGGTGCTCGGTTATCCGCCGGACACGCCCTTCCTCTTCCCCGGCACGACGGGATCGACGGACATGAGCTTCGTGGGTAAGGTACTGGGCACGAGGGATTTTGTGGGCACCGGGGTCATGGACGCGGAGCACCTCGGCGCGCACCAGGCCGACGAGTCGGTGCCGGTCATCAACATGATCCACCTGTGCCAGGAGCTGCTCTACTTCCTGGTGGACTGAACGCTAGCGGCGCGGCCCGCACCGCTGGTAGAAACCGCCGGCGGCGCGCTGGACCAGCCCGCGGACCTCGAGCGCACTCAGAGAGGCCATGGCGTGGTGTGTTGCCAGCCCCGCTCTGAGCGCCAGGCCTTCGACGTCGCAGGGGCCGCCCTCCAGAGCGGAGAGCAGAGCCCGTTCATCGACCGTCGCTCCTCCGTTTCCGGCTGGCTCGACGGACGTCAGCCGGGCCTGCTCACCGAGGCCGAGCTCTTCGAGGACTTCACCGGGATCGGTCACCAGTGCGGCGCCGGCGCGCACCAGCGCATGCGTGCCCGCGCTGTTGGTCGAGAACACCTGGCCGGGAACGGCAAACACCTCCCGGTTCTCCGACAGGGCGAACTCGGCCGTGATCAGGGCCCCGCTCCGCTCGGCGGCCTCAACAACCACCACTCCGAGGGCAAGCCCCGCGATGATGCGGTTCCGTTCCGGGAAGAAGTGGGGCCGCGGCTGCGTCCCCGGGACATACTCTGAGAGCAGGCAACCTCGTTCGGTGATCCTCTGGAATAGGCCCGCGTTCGTGCGCGGATAGATGACGTCCACTCCACAGCCCAGGACGCCGCAGGTGATGCCTCCCGCCTCGAGGGCGCCGGAGTGGGCCGCCGAGTCTATCCCGTAGGCGGCGCCACTCACCACGCAGACGCCTTCGCGCGCGAGGCCCTCCGCAAACCAGCGGGCGGCCTCGAGCCCGTAAGGGGTGGCCTTCCGGGAGCCCACGATTGCGGCACACGGGCTGTCGCCAGGCAGCTCTCCTTTGTAGAAGAGCGCTACCGGCGGGTCGTATATCCTGGCAAGGAGCGCCGGGTAGCCTGACTCGCCCGCCACGACGACTCCGATCCCCTGCGACTTCAGCCGGCTCGCGGTGTCTCGCAGGCCCGGGCTCAACAAGGCTTCACGCCAGGCGGCGGCCGGGGGGTCCGGCCCCTCGGCAGCTCCCTTCTCTATCGCCTCGAGCGCGCCGCGCGGAGAGCCGAACAGGGTCAGCAGCTCGCGAAGCCGGCCGGAGGTCATGCCCGGGAGCGAAAGCAGTGTCACCAGCTCTTCCTTCTCTCTGGCGACACTCGGGTTGGGGCTGCGGCATGTCTCATGCGACGCACGGTTCATGACTGCGCCTTCTCCATGCCGGCGTGAGCGACGCCGGCGGACAGAGCCTTGCGTTCCAGGCACCTGTACTGCACGGCTTCCGCCAGGTGCTCAAGCTCGATGCGCTCGCTGTGCGCGAGGTCCGCGATCGTTCGCGCGACTTTGAGCACACGGTGATAGGAGCGGGCGGACAGGCCCAGCCTCTCGACCGCGAGGCCGAGAAAGCGTTCGCCGTCCTGGCTGGTGCGGCAGTGCGCATCCAGCATCGCGTTGGTCATCGCGGAATTGGAGAACACTCCTGCGCCGTCGAAGCGGCGCTGCTGGACCTTCCGCGCCTCCACCACCCGCTCGCGCACCGACGCCGAAGCCTCGCCGCAAGTGCGCTCCATGAGCTGCCGGCGGGGCAGCCTGGGCACCTCGATCTGGATGTCGATGCGGTCCAGAAGCGGGCCCGAGATCCGCGAGCGGTACCGCAGGATGTCGCTCACCGAGCAGTAGCACTCGTGCTGCGGGTCGCCAAGGTACCCGCACGGGCACGGGTTCATGGAGGCGATCAGGCTGAAGCGGGAGGGATAGGTGACGGTGATCATGGAGCGGACGATCGTCACCCGCCTGTCTTCGAGCGGGATCCTCAGCGATTCGAGCGCGTTGCGCGGATAGAGGGTGAGCTCGTCCAGGTACAGCACGCCGCAGTGGGCGAGCGAGACCTCGCCGGGCCTGGGCAGCGGGACTCCCCCGCCGGTCAGGCCGACGGCGCTGATGGAGTTGTGAGGCGTCCGGAAAGGCCGGTCTGCCACCAGCGAGCCGCCCGGCGGCACCAGCCCCGCAACGGAGTGGATCCTGGTGACCTCCAGGGCCTCGGCGACAGTGAGCGGAGGCAGTATGCCGGGCAGCCGTCTCGCCAGCATGGTCTTGCCCGAGCCTGGCGGACCGACCATCAGAAGGTTGTGCCCGCCTGCTGCCGCGACCTCGAGCGCGCGGCGGGCGGGCTCCTGGCCGCGGACGTCCGCGAGGTCGGCCACGGAGGCGAGGTCTTCCACGAGCATGTCCTCGGGGCGCACGCGCACCGGCTCAGCGTGCGCGCCCTCGAGGAAAGAGACCGCCTGGCGCAGGCTGGACGCGCCGAAAACGTCCAGGCCTTCCACCAGCGCGGCCTCGCTCGTATTGCCGTCAGGGACGATGACGAAGTCGGCGCCGACCTCCCTCGCTCCCATGGCGATCGAAAGGGCCCCTGTGACCTCCCGCGTCCGCCCGTCCAGCGACAGCTCACCCGCGGCTATGAACCCGACGCCTCTGACCGAACGCAACTGGCCCATCGCCTGCAGGATGCCCAGCGCGATTGGAAGGTCGAACGAAGGCCCTTCTTTTTTCACGTCGGCGGGAGCGAGGTTGATGTGGACTTTGGTCCTGGGGAACTCGAAGCCGGAGTTCTTGATCGCGGACTTGACCCTGATGCGCGATTCCTTGAGGGCCGCATCGGGCAGGCCGACCATCTCGAAGCCGGGCAGGCCCGACGTCACGTCAACCTCGACCTGGATGCGATGGGACTCCATTCCGACGAGCGTGGAGCCGTAGAGCTTGGCGAGCACGAGACCTCCGTGGCTTAAGCAGACCAAGCAATATGATAAAGCAATTCAGGCAAATACGCAATGCGGCAAAGGTGGCGCGGGGCCCTGTTACTGCGGTTGCTGAACGGGATAGGCGTTCTCTGAGCTGACCGCCGGCGCGTCGAGAGCCTCCTGCGGGGGCACGATGTCCACCGGCGAGTCGTACGCCGAGTAGGTGGCATCGGTGAGGAATGTGACAGCGGGAGTCTTGGAGCTCGCGGCCCTGGCGTCGTTCATCACCACGCGTTTGATGCGCATGCTGTTCTTGTCGATCACCAGTGTCATCTTCGCTCCGCCGCCGTTGCTCGCGGCGGGAGCGGACGACTGCGCGGCCGAGCCGGCGATGGCGGCAGCCCCCTGGCGGTACCTGTCACCCATGACGAGCGAGACCTGGTACTCCGAGCCGGTCTCGCCAGCGAACCTGACGTCTTCGGCGAGGTCCGCGAACCGAGCGATTATCCTGCGCGCTTCCGCGGAGACCATGCCGTAGCCTTTGTCTGACGAGCTCCTGTCGACACGGTACCAGTCCCCGCCCTTGACGCGTGTGTATTCGCTCCCCCTGTAGGCGAAGGTCTCATATGAATAGCCGGGCGACTTGACGACCATGTGGCCGTCGAGGCCCCCCGACTCGTTCAACTGGAGGGCGGTCGTGAAGGTGGCCTTGCTGTCGAGCCGCTTGTCGCCCGCCACCGTGAGTCTGGAGGTGCCACCGTAGAGGTAGCTCTTCAGGGCGAGCGGGCTGTCTACGGAGGGCTGGAGCACCTGCTGCGGCGTCAGCTTCTCGCCTTGCGAGCAACCGGCGCATGCGGCGAAGAGCACCAGGATGAGTACGAAGCAGAGCGCGAGTGGCAGCCGGTGGTGTTTCTTGCGGATATCAGGAAGCGCGGCCCCGCGGCTCAATCCAGCACCCCCTCCGGTCGTATGGCTGATGCAATACTAACATCGACCGGGAGACCTCCACTGATAAGCGCGGGCGGCCGCGGCGACTCAAGGCAGCCTGTACACGTAGTCTTTATCCTTCTTGTTCTCGTCGAAGACCTTCCAGGGCTGGAGGTCTTTGTGCTTGAGCGACCACGAGAACACCTTCTGGAGGGTTGCGGGATCCATCAGGCTGGCGTGTACGACCACGTACTTGATCCCGTTGACTTTCAGCCAGGCGATCGATTCGGCGGAAGGGAACCCCGCAGTCGCCTTGACGGCTTCGTAGTACGACGGCGGTATGTAGCCGCTGTAGCCGTTCAGTATCTTCTTCCAGTGCAGGGTGGAGTAGTAAGTCCTCGGCGCCTCCCGCGCCTGCCAGGTGATCTCGTACTGCAGGCCTTCTTTATATGTCTTCGGGTCGTAGCGCGCCAGCGGCAGCTCGGCAGTCGGGGCCTCCCCCGGCTGCTGCTTCATCCAGGTGTAGACCGGTGGGAACTGGTCTTTGAGCGGCACTCCGACCATATGAAGGTTGACCGACATCAGGTCCAGCACGAGCAGGCCCGCGACCAGGATCAGCACCAGAGCGCCGAGGCCGGGCTTCTTCCTCGAGGCGATCCAGGAGAGCAGCGCCCTCACCGCGAAAGCCGACAGCACCGCGAGAGCGAGCAGGACCAGGATGATGAAACGGGCCGGGACCCTCATGACCCTCGAGCCCGGGAAGAGGTAATAGAAGATATCGTAGGGCATGGGGATGTTCACCGAGTGACCGAAGAAGTACAGCCTGGTGCCGAGGCACAGTAGGGCCGCGACCGCGGCGAGCGCCACGTAGAACCGCACGTAGAAGCGCTCCTTCCCGCTCCCACGGACGAAGAGGACCACGGCGCCCGCAATCCCCAGCAGCAGCGGCAGCAGGCCTGGGAAGAGAGTCCTCTCGGTAGGCCCGCCCCGCTTCACGGTCGTCTTACGAAGGCCCGCGGTCAGCCCGCCCCAGACGAGGTTCGTGGAGGGAGCAATGGCGAAGTCGCGCACGTCCGCCGAGAACAGGTCGACCTCGCCCACGCTGCGCACGAACTTGGGGTCCTTTGAGTGTATCTTCAGGTACGGCACCGCGAAAGGAGTGATCAACCCGGCCGCTACGACAAAAACTATCAACAGCGTGAGCACCCATCGCAGCGTGAACGCCCTCCTGTCCATCACCAGCCTGACCACCAGGAAAACGAGTATCGCAACCGCCAGCATCAACCCGTAATACCAGGTAGCCAGGGTCTGGATGACGAGGAAGAGGCCGGCCAGGGCGGCGTTCTTCCAGCCGCCGTCCTCGGAGTACTTGTGCAGGAACAACAGGCACAGGGGTATCCAACCCGCCGCCGAGAGCTGGAGGTGCCACATGTGCGCGAGCCTCGGCGGGGCGAAGGCGAAGGCCATCCCCGCCACGAACGCGGCGGACCGGTTGTTTGTCAGGTGGTGCGCCAGGAGATATGCGCCGACGGCGCAGAGGAACAGGTTGAATATGAGCATCAGGTTCTGGGCCTGCACGGGGTTGCCGGTGGCCGCAATGAGTGGCCATGCCATCAGGGCGGTCGTCAACTGATGGTCCGAATAAGCAAGAGTGTCCGGGTTCGGATAATAGATGTTCGCATTGAAGAGGTTAAGGGGGTTGGTGGACAGGGCGTGGACGTCCCACGCCAGAGTCCATGCCTGGAAGGTCGGGTCGTAGGGCGCCTTGTAGACGGCGTTCTTCCCCTTGGTCAGTATCGGCCTGGTGAACACACAGGCTAAGACCATGAACAGGACTATGATGACAAGGCCGACGGCCCTGCCTTTTCTTGTCTTCTGTTCTTTGTTCATAACGACAACACTAAAAGAGAGGCGGCTGGCGACCGCCTCTCCCATTGTGGATAGGCCCTGCTATACGAGGTTTTCTTCGCGGAAATAACCCAGACCTTCTACCAGGGGCACCCGATGGAGTCGGTCCCCCACGCGCGACCGCTGCCGTACATGGCCCTCTCGGCGATAACCGGCTTGTCGGAAGTGACCATCGTGGAGACGTCCCAGACCTGCCCCACGGTGTCTGAGACATTGAAGGTCTGCCTCGAGTGTGCCGGCAGCGTCACGGTGGGCCCGTTCTTTTCCGTGTCGCCCAGCATGTACGTGAGAGTGACTTTTGCTTCGGTGTCGTTTGGGTTCTGAACGAGCACCCAGGTCTCGAAGCCGGGACCGGTCGAGCCCTCCGCAAGGCACCAGTTCGTGTCGGGCGCGCTTGCACCGATCGAGTCGTGAGCCCACTGCCTGTTGTTCCCGTACATGGCCCGCTCAGCCGTTGTAGTAAGCCATCGAGGCGACCTTCGTCTGGGCCGGCTGGAAATCGCTCGAGAACGACCTCCTTGGGCAGTACTGGCTACTGGATTATATTCTGCGCGTCGTCAAAGGGTCAAAGAGCGCGTCAGAATGCGTCCGGGAAGTGATTGATGGAGGTAACCGCCCCGGACCTGTCCAGCATCACCGCTATCACGTCGAACCGGACTTCACCATGCAGGCCGCCCCCGGAGAGGTACTGCGCCGCGAGAGCGCGAATTCTCCTGGCCTTCTGTGGCGTGACCGATTCCTCGGGCTCGCCGAACTCCGTGCTCGTGCGCGCCTTCACCTCGGCAAAGACTGTGAGGGCTCCGCGGCGCGCCACGACGTCGATCTCTCCCGCCCGCACCCTCCAGTTGCGTTCGACTATCTCGAACCCGTCGTCCATGAGGAAGGCGCACGCCGCGTCCTCGCCCGCCCGGCCGAGCGCCCTCCGGTCAGGGCTCATCTTCGGGCTCCCACAGTGGGACTTCCTCGGCGTCGGGCGACACGCTGGAGAACGAGAGCCTGTGCACCTCGCAGGGTCCCAACTCGCCCAGGGCTTCCATGTGCTCTTCGGTCCCGTAGCCTTTGTTGTCCTCGAAGTTGTAGCGAGGGAAGCGGGAGTGCAGCGAGCGCATCACGCGGTCCCTTTCGACCTTGGCGACGATGCTCGCCGCGGCGACCGAGTGGAATATCTCGTCGGCGTGAGGGATCCCGTAGGTCGGGAAAGCGAATCCGGAGAGCGTGAAGTGGTCCAGTATCGCCCGGTCGCAGTCGGCGGAGATGTCCAAGAGCGCATCGGCGAGGGCCTTCAAGTTGACCATCTGCAGGCCCCAGCGGTCGATGAGAGAAGCGTCGATGGACACGACGGCGATGTTCTTCGCCGTGGCGATGATCTCGAGGTACAACTCCTCGCGGCGCTCGGGGCTGAGCAGTTTCGAGTCGTTCACGCCCTCGACCTCCACCCCGGGGTCGAAGACGACCGCGGCCGCGTACAGCGGGCCCGCGAGCGCGCCGCGACCCGCCTCGTCCGCACCGCCGATGAAGACTGCGCCGTCCTCGCGGAAAAGGTCTTCGTTCGATGAGAGGCTCCGCTTCCGGCCCAGGGTCGTGTAAGCCATGTTCCGCACCGTGACCCTGGGGTCCCGTGTGAGGCGGCAGAGGAGCGGGATGTCAGGCTTATCCAGTGAGGACATGTGGTCGCGCAGTTCCTCGACCGACATGTTGACCGTGTCGATTGTGTCGGCGGGCGGCGGAGTGGCGTGGAACCACTCGGTTACCGGGGTCTGCCGAAGCGGCTCGGGGGCCACCATCTGAGGAACACCCTCCCTATTACTGCTCGGTAAGGAATGGGCCCGAAGAAACGGCTGTCGCGCGAGTTGGGCCGGTTGTCGCCCAGGCCATAGAACATGCCCCTGGGGACTTTCACCGGGCCGAAGTCGCTCGAGTCCGGGACGATGTACGGCTCATTGATGCGCTTCCCGTTGATGTACAACTGGCCCTTCTTGAGTTGCATGGTCTCGCCCTCGGTAGCGATGACGCGCTTTACGAACGGAGTGGTGCCCCTGTGCGCCAGGTGCAGGGTCTCCAGGATCTGCTGGATGGGCCAGTAGAACAGGTTCGTTGTGTTGAGCGAGCGTGGGTCGTCGGGCGGGTAGCGCCAGACGACGATGTCCCCGCGGCGCGGCTTGCGGAAGTAATAGGTCATCTTGTTCACCATGACCCGGTCGCCGACCTGCAGGGTCGGGCTCATCGACGAGGACGGGATGATGAACGCCTTAAAGAAGAACGACTGGACGATGATCGCGACGAACGCCGCGATCAGAAGTATCACGATTACTTCGCGAACGCCCTGCCAGAACGTGATGTTCTCGCCCTTGCGCTTCTCCTTGCGGGGTTTCCTGGGAGACTCGCCCTCCGCCTCTTCACCCACCTGGGGCGTGGTGCTTTTCTCGTCGGGATATATCTCGTCGGGAGAGGGCTGTGGTGTTTCGGGTCCGGGTTTTGCTTCAGCGGGTGGCGGGGTCTCTTCCGTGGAGCCGGTGTTGTCTTCTTCGGCCATCTATCGTGTCATCGCTCCGATCAGCTTGTGAACTTCTTCTTCTTGACGCGGGCGGCCTTGCCGACCTTGTCCCGGATGTAGTAGAGCTTTGCCCGCCTGACGTCACCCTCCTGGACCATAGCGATGTCCTTGATGATAGGTGAGTGGACCGGGAAAGTGCGCTCCACTCCTACTCCGAAGGAGATCTTGCGAACCGTGAAGGTCTCGCGGGCGCCTGAGCCCTGCCGCCTGATGACGAGCCCCTGGAAAGCCTGGGTGCGGGTGCGGACCGTGCGCTTCTCGCCGGTGCCGCTTGCTTCCTTGATCTCAATGGTCACCTTTATGGTATCGCCGGGCTGGAACGGGATGATATCCTCCCGCAACTGGCTTCTCTCGATTGTTTCAATCTCTTTCATGGTTTTCTCCCGGAATCGAGCGCAAGGACTCGATAACTATAGCAGAAGACCTGGTATCCACCAACTTGGACGTAAGCCGTAGTGCATCCGGTTCGGCGCAGTTACCCGCGGGGCCTGCCGAAGCTGCTCACGGGCCACCACTTGAGGAAAGCCCGCCCGATGACGGCGCGGACAGGCACCGGGCCGAAGGCGCGGCTGTCCCGCGAGTTCGGACGGTTGTCTCCCATTACGAAGAGCTTGCCCTTCGGCACTTTGTAAGGCCCGTAATCACTGTAATCCCTGACGATGTAGGGCTCGTTCACCCGCTGTCCGTTTATGTAGAGCAGGCCTCGCTTCAACTCGATGGTCTCCCCCTCCGTGGCGATCACCCTCTTCACAAAGGGAGGCGAGCCCGTCTGGTGCGTGAGGTGAAGTGTCTCGCCTATCTGCTCGAAAGGCCAGTAGAACAGGTTGTTCGTGTTCAGTGACTTCGGGTCGCCCGGAGGGTAACGCCACACCACGATGTCTCCCCGCCGGGGCTTGCGGAAGTAGTACGTCACCCTGTCGGTGAAGAGCCTGTCGCCCACCTTGATGGTCGGGCTCATCGACCCGGAGATCACCATCACCGGCTTGATGACAAACGACTGCAGCATTATGGCGATGACGACCGCGATGAAGAGGATGGCCACCAGCTCGAGGATGGAGCGCCAGATCGAGACCGGTTCCCCCTGCTGCCGGGCCGTCACCGCTCTTCCTCCAGGAGGTCGGGCCGCCGCTCTCGGGTGCGCTCGAGAGCCTGCTGCTCGCGCCACTCCTTGATTCGCGCGTGGTCGCCGCTCACCAGGACGTCCGGCACCCCCCAGCCGCGGAACTCGGCGGGCCGGGTGTAGTGCGGGTACTCGAGGCGCCCGGCGGCGAAGGACTCCTCCGAAAGGCTCTCCTCGTTGCCGAGGGCTCCGGGCAGGAGCCGCGCCACCGCCTCGAGCACTGCCGCCGCGGCTATCTCGCCTCCGGAGAGCACGAAGTCCCCGAGGGAGATCTCGTGGCCGGCGATGTGCTCCCTGATGCGCTCGTCTACTCCTTCGTACCGTCCGCAGATGAAGACGAGCGTCTGCTCATGTGAAAGCGCCCTCGCCCGGGCCTGATCGAAGCGCTTGCCCTGGGGCGTCAGCAGGATGACCGGAAAGCGGTCGCGCAGGCTCGCGGCGTCCGCGTCGAAGATGCTCTCCAGCGCTTGCGCCACAACGTCCACGCGCAGCACCATGCCCGGGCCGCCGCCGTAAGGGCAGTCGTCCACCTTGTGGTGCGGATCGGGGGAAAGCGCGTGCAGGTCGTGCACGTGCACTTCGATGGCGCCGGCGTCCTGCGCCCTCTTCATGATGCCTGCGGCCAGCGGCGAGGCGAGCATCTCCGGCAGCGTGCAGAAGACGTGGGCTTCCAGGGTCATGGGGCCATCCCCTCGAGCAGGCTCACAGTTATCACTCTTTTCTCCAGGTCAACTTCTACGATGAACTCCTCGACCAGCGGCACACTGAACTCCGCGCCGTCGCCGGCCTCCGCGACGAGCAGGTCCTGCGCCTCGCGGCATAGCACGTCCGACACCACGCCGAGTTCATTGCCGGCCTCGTCGTTCACCTTCATACCGATGAGGTCATGCGCCCAATACTCGCCTTGGGCGAGCGGCGAGGCGTCGCATGCGGGGATCATCAGGTATTTCCCGCGCAGCCTCTCGGCGGCATCGATGTCGCAGACGCCCTCGAGCGTCACCAGCAATCGCCCTTTGTGGGGGCCCCCGCTGGCGAGCGTCACCTCCCGGTACTCCGACGGCCCGTGCTCGAGGAGCATCCTGCTGCCGGCCGAGAACCGCTCAGGCCAGTCCGAGAGCGCCTCCACGACAAGGGCCCCACGGATTCCGTGGGGCCTCAATATCTTACCTACCGCCAGGAGACCCTCACCTCCCGGCTCCGATTCCCTGTCGCTCAATCCAGGATCTCTACTATCGCGTTCTTTCCCTGCTTGGTGGCCGCCGCCTTGACGAGCGTCCTCAGGGCCTGAGCGATCCTGCCCTGCTTGCCGATGACTTTGCCTATGTCATCGACGTGCACTCTGAGCTGCAGGATGACCGACCTCTCACCTTCGATGACATCGACGTGCACATCTTCGGGGTTGTCAACCAGAGCTTTGGCAAGGTACTCAAGAAGGTCCTTCATGTCCGAGCCTCCAGTCATCGACGGGGTACAGGTTGCCGCTACTGTTCCTTGGAAGTCTGAAACTGCTCCCATACGCCTTTGATCTTCATGAGGTTCTGGACCTGGCGCGAGGGCTGTGCCCCCTGCCCGAGCCAGTAAAGCGAGCGCTCTCCGTTGAGCTCTATCGTCGATGGTTCCGTCTTCGGGTCATAGTAGCCAAGCGACTCGATGTAGCGCCCGTCGCGGGGCATGTGTGAGTCAGCGACCACGATTCGGTAGACCGGCTGCTTCTTCTTTCCCATTCTGCGCAAACGTATTCTGACCAATCGCCCTCCTTTGATTTGCCCACATTCTAACAGAACCCGTGGCCTAGTGCTCCGTCCCACAGGTAGCTTGAGTACCGAGAGCGTCGGGGCGCCGTGCCCGCAAGGCGCGCGACCGAGTTGTACTCGGTGAGACTCCGAGGGAGCGGAACGCTGCAGGCGTGGATGCAGCGACGCTCGAATGCCAAGGCACCTGTGGGGCCTAGCACTAAAAGGGGAACAACCGCTTGAGCATGCCCATGCTGCCGCCGCCCTTGCCCGTGAAAGCCTTTAACATCTTCTGCATCTGTCCGAACTGCTTGACCAGCTGGTTCACGTCCTGGGTGGTGGTGCCGCTGCCCGCCGCTATCCGCCGCCGCCGGCTCGCGTTGAGCACGTGGGGGTTCTTTCTCTCTTCGCGAGTCATCGAGTGGATGATGGCTTCTATCTTGCCGAGCTGGCGGTCGTCCACGGCCAGCCCCTCCTGGCGAGCGAGGCCTCCCATGCCCGGGACCATCTCGAGGACCTTCGAAAGGCCCCCCATCTGGCGCAGCTGCTGCATCTGCTCGAGGAAGTCGTCGAAGTCGAACTTCTGCTTGCGCAGCTTCTCTTCCAGCTTGCGCGCTTTCTCCTCGGTCATGGTCTCTTCGGCCTTCTCCACCAGGGTGACGATGTCGCCCATGCCGAGGATGCGGGACGACACGCGGTCGGGATAGAAGACCTCGAGGTCGTCCATCTTCTCGCCGATGGAAGCGAGCTTGATGGGCTTGCCGGTGACGGCCTTCATGGAGAGGGCCGCGCCGCCGCGCGCGTCGCCGTCCATCTTGGTGATGAGGATGCCTTCGAAGTCGATCTTCTCCAGGAAGGCGAGCGCCACGTTGACCGCGTCCTGCCCGGTCATGGCGTCGACGACCAGCAGCGTCTCGCTCGGCTCGATCGAAGCGCTGATGTCCACCAGCTCCTGCATCATCTCTTCATCGATGTGCAGGCGCCCGGCGGTGTCGAGGATCACGACGTCGTTGCCTGCGCGGGCCGCCTCCTTGACAGCCTCCTCGGCTATCTCCTGCGCGCTCTTGTGCTTGTAGTAAGCGACCGGGACGTCGACCTGCTGCCCGAGCTGCTGGAGCTGGTCGACCGCGGCCGGCCGGTAGACGTCGGCGGCGACCAGCATCGGGGTGCGCCCCTGTCGGCGCAGGAGGACGGCGAGCTTCGCCGCGGCGGTGGTCTTGCCGCTCCCCTGCAGGCCGACCAGCATGATGACGGACGGGGGGTGGGGCGCGAAGTTGAGCTCCTGCTCCTTGCCGCCAAGGATCTCGGTCATCTCGTCGTAGACGATCTTCACGACCTGCTGTGCCGGTGTGACGCTCTTTACGACCTCTTCGCCGATGGCGCGCTCTCTGACCCGATCGATGAACTGCTTCACGACCTTGAAGTTGACGTCGGCCTCGAGCAGCACGAGGCGTATCTCGCGCATCGCCGCGTCGACGTCTTTCTCTGTCAGCTTCCCGCGGCCGCGAAGCCTGGTGAATACTTCCTGGAGCCTGTCGCCCAGGCTGTCGAACATGGTTGCTCCTCAGTTATCCGGTCGAATCAGGGATTGTATCATTATGCGCCTTCCGACTGAAGGACGTCAGTGGGGTGGGGTGGCTGGCAGGCGCCGGGTTATGAGCAGATGCGAAAAGCGCCCGCTCACAGGCGGGCGCTTCAGATTTCGCAATCTATGAGAGCTAGGCTTTCCCGGTGATCTTGAAGACCTTGGTCCCGCACTTGGTGCAGGTACCCTTCTGCGCCTTCATCTTGTTCTTCATGATGATCTCTTCGGGATCCTTTATCTCCACCTTCTCCTTGCACTTCACGCAATATGCCTCAGCCATTGGACCTCCTTTTCGCTCGGAACCCCCCGGATTCACGAGTCAAACTCCACACGTACAAACTTTGGACGCTCGCGCAAATATACCTTTGACCTCTTCGGGCGGTCAACCGGGGGCGTCGAGGCGGCGCTCGAGCCGGAGGGCCCGCGTACGCGAGCTGAGGGCGCCACTCGGGCGGTGCTATACTTGTCCGAAGCTCAAGAGAAGGGGATGCGACATGGCCGAATCGTTCGACGTCGTCCGCCACGAATATTTCGAAGCCAGGTGCGAAACAGCGGTCAAGGCGCTCGAGAAGAGGTGGTTTGACGCGCGCTGGTTCTCGAACACCGAACGGGCCGTCAAGGCGGTCATGGAAGTGATCCCCAAGGGCTCTCGCGTCGGGGCGGGCGGGTCAGTGACCCTGCGCGAGACCGGCCTGCTCGAGGCGCTGGACGGCCGGGGCGACCAGCTCGTCTACCACCAGCCGGACATGGAGTTCGAGGAGAGCATGGCCGTGCGCAAGGAAGCCATCACGTGCAAATACTTCCTCTGCTCGAGCAACGCGATCACCATGGACGGAGAGCTCGTCAACACGGACGGCATAGGCAACCGGGTGGCCGGGATGATGTTCGGACCCGAGACCGTGATAGTCCTCGCCGGAGCCAACAAGCTGGTCGAAGACCGCAACGAGGCGTTCAGCAGGATAAAGAACCTCGCGGCCCCTGCCAACGCCCGCAGGCTCGGGATGGACGTGCCGTGCGTGGCGCGGGGGCGCTGCGTCGATTGCAGGACTCCGATGAACATCTGCCGCGTGACGACCATCGTGAGCCTCAAGCCGATGTGGACAGACCTGAAGGTCTTCCTGGTGGCCGATTCCCTGGGCTTCTGAAAATGGGGGTCAGGCACCATCTACCTTTCCGTCTACCCCAAAAGTAGAAAAAACGTGCCTGGCACCGGTTTTACACTTCAGGCGCGGCGGTACCAGTCTATGAGGCGCGCGAATCGCGGGTAGACGTAGCGCGCCGCCACCAGCGCGTCGGCGACCTTCCTCGACCTCTCCGGCACCGCGGGTGTCGCCGCCCGGATCGCTTCGAACCAGGCTCTCGGCTCCGGGCGCGTCAGTATGCCCTCGAGGCTGTAGATGCTTACGTCGCGGACACCGGCGGCGAGGGCTGCCTCCAGGCCGGTCCTCAAGTCACCCGGCGAGTCCAGCACCGGCTCGTCCTCGAGGACTCCTCCGCCCGTCAGCCCGAGTGAGACACCGGCCCTGCCCCCGAATTTCTCGCGAAGTCGCCTGCAGTTGTCGTAGACCAGCCAGTTCGCGTCCCGCATTGTGATGGCACCACCACTCATCCCTTCGAGCATGGACACGTAGAGCATCGGGCTTATGACGTCCCAGCCGATCCCGGAGGCGGGCGTCTCGCTCATGTCCTGGAGCAGTTCGGCATCGCCCTCCATCTCCAGGCTCACCCAGGGGAGCACTGCCGTCAGCGTCCGGATACCCTGGTCCTGCACCTCGACGTTGAGCCCGGCGAGCCGCTCTTTCGCATTGTAATAGCGCTCGCGGTCGAGGTTCTCGCGCGACGAGGAGACGACGTTGCGCAGCTTCTCGAAAGCGTTCGAGGCAGAGAGGACCTTGTGCATCTGCTGGATGGGCATCTCGAGGTCGAAGGCGAGCATGTCGGGCACCACATCGTTCTTGCCCGCCCACTCGAGCAGGTTCCTGACGGTGGACGAATACACCCCGGTGTTTCGCTCGCCTGGGAAGTACCCGTGCTCTTTTTCCATCAGCGGCCAGAAGGTGATCTCGAGGCCGGCCTCCTTGAGCTTGCGGAGGGCGTTCACGTTCTTGCGCGTGAGTGACACCGGGTACATCGCGATGGCTACCCCCGCCGCGAACTCCTGCAGCAGTGGGAGCGCCTTCTTCACTATCTCGGGTGGAGCGAGCGTCTCTTCCCAGAACCTCAGATCGAAATGCATCGTCGTCCTTCCGTGCAAGAAAAAGGTTTGACCCCTATTCTCCAACAAAAACGCAAGAAAGTGGTTTGACCCCTATTTTGCGTTTTTTAGAACAGGGCGCGGGCGTATTCGTCCGGGTCGAAGGGCCTCAAGTCGGACATCCCCTCGCCCACCCCGATGTAAGCGACCGGGATGCTGAGCTCGTTGCCGATCGCGAGGACCACTCCGCCCTTCGCGCTGCCGTCCATCTTGGTGAGCGCGATGGAAGTAATATCCATCGCCTCTCCGAATACGCGTGCCTGGTTGACGGCGTTCTGCCCCGTCGTGGCGTCGACGACCAGTATCGCCTCGGGCGCGCCTTCGACCTGCCGCTCGGCGACCCGCCACATCTTGTTGAGCTCGTCCATCAGGTTCTTCTTGGTGTGAAGCCGCCCTGCGGTGTCGATGATGACCACGTCTATGCCACGCGCCTTCGCCGACTCGAGGGAGTCGAAGACCACCGCCGCGGGATCCCCGCCCGACTTGTGCCGCACCACCGGCACTCCGACCCTGCGCGCCCACAGCTCCATCTGCTCGTCACCGGCGGCCCTGAACGTGTCCGCCGCACCGAAGAGGACTTTGTAGCCGTGCTCCTTGTAGAGGTTGCCGATCTTGGCGGCCGTGGTCGTCTTGCCGACGCCGTTCACTCCCACCATGAAGATCACGTGCGGCCTTGCCTCGGGCAATGGCGGGCGCTCGCCGAACCCGCGCAGCATGTCAGCGACTTCCTCCGCGAACGCATCCTTCAAGCCGTCCATGTCCCTGATGCCCCCGGAGAGGATCCTGTCACGGGCCCCCTCGACGATCGCGGTCGCGCATGCGACACCGGCGTCGGCTGCGATCAGCGCTTCTTCGGCCTCCTGCCAGAACTCCGGGTCGATGGCCTTGCGGGTCGCGGCCCGCACGAAAGGACGGGAGAGCACGCGCCTCGAGCGGAACATGCCCCGTCGGACCTTCTGTTTCTCCTCGACCTCATCGCCGGCCGCTTCTTCCTCGGACGCCAGCTCCTCGTCGTCGACCAGCGCGAAGTCTCCCGTGATCTCGAGAGGGATCTCTTCGGGTTGCGGCTCGGGTTGGGGTTCAGGTGCGGGCTCGGGCCGTGGTTCAGGCTCGGGAGTCCCGGTCGCCTCGGGCTCGGCGCCTTCGGCTGCCTCTTCATCAGGGTGGGTGGGCTCGCCTCTCTTGCGCTTCCTCGGTTCCTTCAGCCTTTTCTTTCCCTTGGCCATCAGGAGGCCGCCTTCTCCTCCGCCACGTCAGACACCTTCTGCGAGATGACCCGCGACATCCCGTCGTCGTGCATGGTGATGCCGTAGAGGATGTCGGCGATCTCCATCGAGCGCTTCTGGTGCGTGATAAGCACGAGCTGTGACTCGCCCTTGAATTCTCTGACGAGGTCCAGGAACCTGTGCAGGTTCACGTCGTCGAGCGCGGCCTCGACCTCATCCAGGAAATAGAACGGACTCGGCCTGACCTTGAACAGCGCGAAGAAGAAAGCGAGCGCCGTCATGGAAGTCTCCCCGCCCGACAGCAGCGATATCCGCCGCAGCTTCTTGCCCTCGGGCTGGGCCATTATCTCGACCCCGGAGTTCAAGAGGTCATCGGGGTCGGTCAGTCGCAGCTCCGCGCTCCCGTTCTTGAAGAGCGTGGAGAAGATGTTCTTGAAGTGATAGTTGACGGCGCCCATTGTCTCGCTGAACTTCTCCTCTATCTCGCGGTCGACCTGCTTGACCACGCGCTTGAGTTGGCCGCGTGCCTGCTCGATGTCGTCCATCTGGGTCTTGAGGAAGTCGTAGCGCTGCTCGAGCGCCTCACGCTCGGTGATCGCCTCCGGGTTGACCGGGCCGACGTGCTCCAGCTCGCGCTGCAACTCCTCCACCCGCTGCTCGAGATCGGGGGTGGGCTCCTCTTCGGGGTGGTGCTTAAGCGCGAAGTCGAGCGGGACCTTGTGCTCGTCGACGATGCGCTCCACGAGCTGCTCGACCCTGACTTTGAGTTCGGTGCGGGCCAGCTCCTCGTCGTGGATCTGGTCCCTCAACCGCTGGTGGTCCTCCTGCAGGGCCGACATCTCCTCGCGCAGCGCGCGCAGGCCCTCGGCAGCCTCTTTCTCTTTCAGTACGCCCTCGTCGAGGTCGCGGAGCGCCCGCTCTCTCCCCGTTTCAAGGCTCCGGACCAGCTTCTGGTGCAGGGTCACCATGCGGGCCAGGTCGTCCTCCGCGATCGCAGGGGCCGTCCCGATGGCGGCCGGCTTGCGCGCCCTCATGTCGCGTTCATTGATCCGAGAGATCTCGAGCTGCCTCTCGAGGGAAGCGAGCTCGGAGGCGGCTTCTCGCAGCTCCTCCGCCGCGGTCCTCCGGTTCGCTTCGCACTCGGCGAGTCCGGCGGCCAGGCGGCCCTCCTCGGCCCTCATCTCTTCCGAACGGGCCGCGAGCTCTGCCGGGTCGGCGGCGGTGGCCTCCGGCTCTGAGGTCGCGGGCACCTCACCGGTCCAGCCCTCTACGTCGGCCCTCAACGCCTCGATCCAGGCGTCCAGTGAGGCCGAGCGCGAGCGGGCCGCTTCCGTGGAATCCCTGAGCGTAGAGTAAGACGCGCGCGCATCGAGCAGCTCGGCGCGGGCGGCCGCGATGTCGGAGGAAAGGCCACCTGCCTCCAGCTCCATGGCTTCAATCCGCTCGCGGGCTTGCGCGAGCGACTCTTCTAACAAGGCCCTGCGCCCCGCGGTCATCTCGACAACGGCGGGGTTGACCGAGGGGCTCCCACCCTTGACCATCGTGCCACCGGTTATCACGTCCCCGTCGGGAGACAGGAAGACCATCTCGGGGTGCTTCCCCGCAAGCTCGACCGCGGAGTCCAGGTCCGCCGCGAGATAGACCCCACCGAGAAGTGCGTCCAGGGCGTCGGAGAACCAGCTCGGAGCCTCGACTGCTTCGCGCGCCGCCCTCGCCCCTTCAACCATAGCCAACGGACCGGCCGGGGCCGGCTCGGCGCCCGCGTGCTTGAAGAACAGCCCCTGCCCGAGGCCATTCTTCTTGAGGTGCTCGATCGCCGTCACTATGGTGCCCGTATCTCTCGCGATGAGGCCGAAGAGCCACGGCCCCAGGTAACTGTTTATCGCAGTCTCGTGGGCCTCTTCGATCTTGAGGCTCGACACCAGCATGCCCCCCAGGCCGCCGCCGGTCGGGTCGTTCTCTATCAGGGCGGCAGACGTGTTCGCCGGCCCCCAGGTCTCGGTCTCCAGCCGGGTCAGGACCTCGAGCGTCGCGACGAGCCCCGCCTGGCTTCCTTCCAGCTCTCGAAGCTGATAGAGAGCGGCGTCTCTTTGGGCATGAAGTGCCTCCACGCGCTCCTCGAGCTCCTGAAGCCCGGCCCTCGCGCGCTCTGCCTCCTCCGCCGCGGGGACTGTCTCGATGTCCAGACCCGCACGCTCGGCGGTCAGCTTCTCGAGGTGCGCTCTCTTGTTCGCTATGACGTCCTCGGGCACGCCAAGCTCCCGGCTCCTGTTCGCGCTCAGGACCTCGAGCCGGGCCTCTATGGTCGCCCGGTGCCTCGCGGTATCGTTGAGGTTGCGGTTCAGCTCGACCGCCTGCAGGCTCAGCTCGACGTCCTGCGACTGCAGGGCCGCCAGCATTTCAACGGCCGCCGCTCGCGCCTCTTCGAGCCTCTGGATCTCCGAGGCCAGCCTCGCGACCTCCGCCGGGTCCGCGGCCAACGAAGCGTCCTCTTCGTGAGAGCGCCTGGACTTCTCGTCCCAGAGCGGGAGCATCGCTTTGAGCTGTTCGTGCAGGGAGACCAACCGGTAGAGCCCGTTGCGCATGCTCGCTTCGTTTACGCGCCACCCGCCCTGGAGCTTCTCGAGCGCCGAGGAACGCGCCCCTCTCTCAGCAACTCCCGAATCGAGCTCCTCGAGTCGCCGGGAGCGCTCCTCCTGTTTCTCCTGGTGCTCCTGCCACTCGCGGCGCATGGCCCGGAGGCGCGCGACGTCGAGCCGCAGCTTCGCCTCGTTCATCTCGCGGACCAGGGTCGTGTACTGCTCCAGCCGTCCCGCCTGACGCTGCAGCGGCCTCAACTGGCGCCGCACCTCGCGGGCCACGTCATTCGTCCGGACGATCTCCTCGTCCATGCGCGCCAGCCGCCGCATCGCCTTCTCACGGCGCCTGCGGTACTTGAGCAAGCCGCCCGCCTCTTCTATATAGTCGCGCCGCTCCTCGGGCCGGCACGAGAGCACGTCGTCGAGCTGCCCCTGGCTTATGACCGAGTTGAGGGTGCGGCCCACGCCGGCGTCCGAGAGCAGCTCCTGTATATCCAGCAGCCGGCAGGCGCTGTTGTTGAGGCGGTACTCGCTGTCCCCGCCGCGGACCACGTTGCGTGAGACGACGACCTCAGAATAGTCGAGCGGAAAATCCTGGTTGGAGTTGTCGAGCGTGAGGGTGACCTCCGCGAGGTTCACGGGCTTGAGGCTGGACGACCCCGCGAAGATGACGTCCTCCATGCGATTGCCACGCAGCGAGGTCGGGCTCTGCTCGCCCAGGACCCACATAACGGCGTCAGCGATGTTGCTCTTTCCGGACCCGTTCGGGCCGACGATGATGGTCACGCCCGGCTCGAATTCGAGGACAGTTTTTCTAGCGAAGGACTTGAAACCCTTGATGGTCAACGACCTAAGAAACAAGCTATCCCCCCTGAGGAACATCTAGAAAACCGGATAACTTCCACGATAGTTCTATGAAGGGCCTCCAATACCCTCCCACGCGATGGCGCCGGCGCCGATGAGGCCGGCGTCGCCGCCCAGGTTCGAGAGGGTTATGGTGGTGCCGGCGATGAGAGAGGGGATGCCGTTGGCCGCCACGACCTCGTTGAGCTCGTCCAGCAGGAGGTGCCCGGAGCGCGCCACGCCGCCGCCCAGGACGACCGTCTCCGGGTCGAACGCGTGAATGAGGTTGACCACACCGAGGCCGAGGTAATACGCAACGCGCTTGAACGCTTCCAGCGCAGCGGGGTCTTTTTTCTCGGCGGCGGCGGACACCATCTCGCCGGTGAGCAGCTCGAGGTCCCCGCCGGTCATCTCGAGGAGCAGCGAGCCCTTTTTCAGGCGCGCCAGTGCAGCGGCCTCGCGCTCGAGTGCCGTCCCCGAAGCCAGCGCTTCCAGGCATCCTTTGCGCCCGCATCCGCAAACAGGCCCGTTCGGGTCGACGGTCATGTGGCCGAGCTCGGCGGCCGTGCCCCTGTGCCCCCGGTACAGCCTGCCGCCCGCGAATATGCCGCCGCCGATGCCGGTTCCCAGCGTGAGGTAGATGAAGTCGTCGACGCCCTGACATCTGCCGGCGAAGTGCTCGCCCGCGGCCGCCGCGTTGGCGTCGTTGT
>DAIUEJ010000004.1:0-33357 GCA_036845225.1 Candidatus Anoxymicrobiaceae bacterium
CAAATGCTCAACAAATCGCTTTCTAATGCATGCTTAAGCAATGCAAGGGGTGAACGCTTCCTTTTTCATATGATTTATGCGGGATCAGACGCCCTCAAGAGCGCCGCGAGGGAATCCTCCCTCGCCTACGGGCTCGTGCGATGGGGCGCGTTCGGGAAACGGCCGAGGGGTCAGCACGTCGAACACGTCCGCGAGATGGTGCTCTCGACGCCGATGACCACGATGGCGCTCGCCGCCAAAAGCCTGTTTGATTTCCATTACGACTACTACCTCCCCAACGTCGACGTACCGGTGGTCCTGCTGGTGGGCGAGCGGGACAAGCTGACCAGCCGCCAGGCGAACGAGAGGACCGCCGGCCTGCTTCCCGACGCCCGGCTGAAGGTGTTCCCCGATGCCGGGCACTGCACCCTGCTGGAGAGGAGTGAGGAGTTCAACGCGGAGCTCGATGCCTTCTTCGACGCGTTGTTCGGCGCCTGAGCGGCGTTTGCGCCCCCCCGGGAGAACCGGTATGATTTCGCGGATAGTGCAATTGATACACTCAGTCAGGTTTGCTTTCCAAAGGGAGGGCCCGGGATGAACAAGTGGCAGGAGCTCTACAAGTCCAAGCTCACCACGGCCGACGAGGCGATGAAGACGGTCGTCGACGGCGACAAGATATTCTGCGGCAGCGGCTCGTGCTCGCCGGCGGGGCTGCTGGACGTCCTCTTCGACCGCTGGCAGGAGCTCAACAACGTGCATTTCGGCGGCCTCATCATGCTCGCGCCCCTCTACAAGATCCTCACCGAGGAGCACATGAGGCACATACAGTTCGACAACTACTACTCGACGCCGTTCGACCGCAAATCGATGGCGGACGGCATCAGCACTCACACGCCTTTCCACTTCTCGGAGCTGCCCAGGATCGCGGGCGAGTTCGCGGGATACCGCAAGATATTCACCCAGGTCAGCCCCATGGACAAGGACGGGTACATGAGCGGGGGCGTATCGGGCAACTTCACCGACGTCCTCGACTACATCGACGAGCTCATCCTCGAGGTGAACGAGAACCAGCCCCGGATCCACGGCCAGAACTTCTACCACATCTCGAACCCGAAGATCAGGTACGTGACCGAGAACAACACGCCCATCATCGACCTGCCGCCCGAGCCCACCTCGGATGCGGACAGGGCGATCGCCGAGCAGATCGTCGAGCACATCGACGACGGGGCGACCATCCAGCTCGGCATCGGCGCGCTTCCCAACGCGATAGGGGAGTGCCTGATGGACAAGCACGACCTGGGCTGCTACACGGAGATGATCCCCGACGCGATGATGAAGCTCTTCGAGGCGGGCGTGCTGACCAACGAGCGCAAGAACTACTACAAGTTCCAGATGAACACTTTCTTCGCCGCGGGCTCGGCCGCTCTCTACAAATGGCTGGACAACAACCCGATGGTCTACTGCGCCCCGGTCAGCATCAACAACGACCCATACAACGTGGCGAAGAACGACAACATGATCGCGGTGAACTCGACGCTCGAGGTCGACCTCACGGGGCAGTGTTGCTCGGAGTCGTTCGGGCCCACCCAGTACACCGCAACGGGCGGCCAGGTCGACTTCACCCGTGGCGCCTACATGTCAAAGGGAGGCAAGGCGTTCATAGCCACGCACTCCACTGCCAAGGACCACGCGACGGGGGAGACCGTGTCGAAGATCGTGCCCGCGCTTCGCAGGGGCGCGGCGGTCACGCTCGCGCGCACGGACGTGATGTATATAGCGACCGAGTACGGCGTCGTCAACCTGAAAGGCCTCAGCCTGCGCGACCGCGCCCGGGCGCTCATAAGCGTCGCCCACCCCGATTTCCGCGCGGAGCTCAAGGACTACGCCAAGGAAGTCAAGTACTTCATCCTCCCGGAGCACGAGGAGATCTGACGGCTCACAGCCGTGCGGAGAAAGCCCGCCCGCTCCTTTCATGATGATTAATCTCATGAGGGTTCTGGCGCCCCGCGTTGTATATTCATGGCATGAGCAGATATAGATTCATAATAGCCGCGGTGTTCGCCGCACTGCTGGTGGCTGCCTTGTTCATCTACGTCGGTTTCAGGAACGGCAACGCGCCGACGCAGAAGGTCACCGTCGGTGGAACGACCCACCAGGTCACGCCGACCGCGAAGCTGAGCGTGCGCACCGCCGAAGGTCAACCGACCATCAACCTCTCCACTTACCGGCTGAAGGTCACGGGGCTCGTCTATCATACCCTGTCGCTGTCTTTCGACCAGATAAAGGCGATGCCCGCGGTCGAGCGCTTCGTCAAGCTCCCCTGCGTGGAAGGGTGGACGGACCAGGCCGTCTGGAAAGGGCCCAGGCTCTCGCAGGTCCTGAAGCAGGCGGGCGTCAAAGATAAGGCGGCGACAGTCGTGTTCAAGTCTCCCGGCGGCTACACCACGTCCCTCACGGTGGGGGATGTCCTGGCGACCGACCCGATGCTCGCCTACGGGGTCAACGGCGTCCGGCTCCCCGACGAACAGGGTTACCCGCTCCGGCTCGTGGTGCCGCACCGGCTCGGTTACAAGTGGATCAAGTGGATCGTCGAGATCGACCTGATAAAGGGCAACTACCAGGGTTACTGGGAGAGCCGGGGATACTCCAACGACGCGAACGCGCCCGGGCGGTAGCCGGCCCCTTGTGCCGCGCGCCTCGAAATAATCCGCAGGAGCGGATAGAGTAGGACCGCAGCACATACAAAGAGGTTTCGACGGCAGACGCCCGGTTCGACGAGAAGACCCTCAAGCGCGCCGAGTTCTGTGAGTCGAAGTGCACAGCCTGCAAGAAGTCCCGCGAGAAGGACACCGGCTTCTGGCATACGGTGGTCAAGCTGGAGGAGAAACTGTGCCCGTGGTGCCGGGCCTACAGCAAGGTCCACTGCGTGCACGCATACGAGAACCCGCCTTCGTAAGCGCCGGCTGGAAGTCGCAGTCGTCCTGATGATCACCAGCCGACCAGGTGTCTGAGGACAGGCTGTCTATCTAGGACAGGCGCCCCAGCGCGCGCACCGCCCTCGCCATCGTCGGGAACACCAGCACTCCACCGGCGTTGAGCCGCTTGCGCATCCTGCGGATCATCGTCTCGAAACGCATGTCGTCGGGGTCGAACGACCGCGAGTAGAGCACGGCGACGACCGGCTTGCCGCTCACTTTTCGCGCGTCGCAGAGGATCTCCACCGCTCTCTCGATACCGAAGTCGCCCGCGACGTCGTAGCCGAAATTGACCGCGAGGTCGAAGACCAGCACTTCGGTGGTAGGGTTCAGAGCCGCCTCGCGCAGCGCCCCCTCGAGGAACGGCACCGGTATCAGGGGAGCCCCGATGTCGAGCGGGTTGCCCGCCACCGCGCCGGCGCGGTCGAGCACGTCCTGCATCCTGGACAGCGTTGCCGGGTCGAGGTCCGGCACCTCGAGGCCCTCTCTCTCCGCGAGGTCGGCGCCGTACGCGCCCAGCCCCCCGCCTCCGCCCGAGATGAGCAGCCGCTTTGCTTTTCCCCTTCCGATGTACTTGAGCGCCAGCACGATGTCCAGAAGCTCGTCAACGCCCGAAGCCTCGATCGCGCCCGATTGCTTGATGAGCGCGTCCCAGAGAGCGGGGGAGCCCGCGAGGGAGCCGGTATGGGAGATCACGGCGCGGCGTGAGGACTCCTCTTTGCCGACCTTCCAGATGACGACCGGCTTGGCCGCCGCCGCAGCTTTAAGCGCCTCGGCGAAACGGGCCCCGTCCCTGGCGCCCTCCACGTAAGCGGTGATGATGGCGGTCTCCGGGTCGTCGGTGAAGTAACGCAGGAAATCCGACTCGTCGAGGTCGGCCGCGTTGCCGTAGCTGATGACCGCGCTGAAGTCTACGCCCAGGCTCTTCGCCTGCCGCGCAACGTGCGCGCTGTAGCCTCCGCTCTGCGAGATGAATGCGACGTCCCCGGCCCGCGGCGAGAAGTCGTGGCCGGGCAGCAGGGTGAGCCCGTTGCGCGGGTTGTAGATGCCGAAGCAGTTCGGCCCGATGATCCTGAAGCCTCCGGCCCGGGAGATCTCCAGGGCTTCTGCTTCCAGCTCTTTGCCCCTCTCACCGATCTCCCTGAATCCGGACGCCGTGATGATGACGGCCTTGACTCCGACGTCCGCGCAGTCCTTCAGGACCTCCATCGAGCGGTGGGCGGGGATAGTGAGGTAGACGAGGTCGGGAGCCTGGGGCAGCGAGCGGATATCGGGGTAAGAACGCCTGCCCATGATCTCGTCTTCTTTGGGGTTCACAAGGTACAGGGGCCCGTCGAAACCCATGGTGACCTGGGACCGCGTGAACATGTAGCCGAACTTGGTCGGGGAGTTCGAAGCTCCCACGACCGCCAGCGACCTGGCGTTCACTATCCTGTCTATCTCGTCGAAATCGTAACTCAACGCGGCACCCTCTCGAGGCTTCAGACAATGGAAAATGCAGAAGGTGGTCTAACCCCCCTTTGCATCTATGGGACAGGGACTGCCGAATTATAGCATGCGGCGCTTGAAACCGAAGACTATATGGAACGCAGGCGCGAGTTCGTTCTAGAATCTGTAAGTCATGATTTCAATGTAAGGAGAGATCGTATGTCAACACCGCTCTGGTTGGTGAGACTGATCAAAATGGGCTTCCCGTACTCGTCTCTGGGAGCCAGGCTCACGAGGGTGCCGGTGCTGGGACGCGGCATCGAGCGCATGCTCTTCGAGGGTGACGACCTCATGCTGCTGCCGGCGACACGCGTCGTAGCGGTCGGGGAAGGAGTCCCCGAGAGCCCGTCCGAGGTCGTCCCCTGGCAGGTCGTGGAACAGTTCGTCGAGAAGGCGGGCTTCCTCTGGGTCATGAACACGTGCATCTGCAGGGAGTCGATGGGCTGCGAGGACTACCCCATCGACCTGGGATGCCTCTTCATGGGCGAAGCCGCCAGGGGGATCAACCCGGCGCTCGGGAGGCCGGTAAGTAAGGAAGAGGCGCTCGAGCACCTCCGACAGTGCCGTGAGGCCGGGCTCTTCCACCTGGTAGGACGCAACAAGGTCGATGCCGTCTGGCTCAATATCCGCCCGGCGGACAGGCTGCTCACGGTCTGCAGTTGCTGCACCTGCTGTTGCCTGTGGAGGATACTGCCCGTGGTCTCCGAGAGCGTGTCGTCCCAGATGACCAGGATGCCGGGCCTCGAAGTAAGGGTGACCGACGCATGTGTCGGTTGCGGGACGTGCCTGGCCGCGGAGTGCTTGGCCGGTGCTCTGAGTGTCGGCGAGCGCGCGACCATCAGCGATGAGTGCCGCGGCTGCGGGCGCTGCGTGGGCCTGTGCCCCGAGGGGGCCATCGAGATCCGCTTCGAGGGCGCCGACGATTTCGTGGCGAGCGCCGTCGAGCGGCTCTCCGCGCGCGTGGACGTCACTTGAGACGTTTCGCAGTTGCGAGGAGCCGCCCGCGCGGCTGAGCGCTGAGCCTGCATGCAGCAGCAAATAGTATGATAGGCGCGAGGGCCGCCGGGCCTCTGTCGCATCCCTTGCGGCGCCGCGAGCTGTCCCCGACCGGCCGGGAAAGAACAAAGGAGGTGCCGCTCGATGGAAGCGGAGTTGATGGTGAAGATGGTGGAGGGAGCGTGCCCGTTCGCGAAGCGCAGCCACATGCGCGTGACCAGGGTCGGCGAGGTAGGTTACATCACGATGATACTGGAGGATCACCCGGACAACCTCAACGCCTTCGGCCTGGTCCACGCCGGGGCGATCTGCGGCCTTGTCGAGACCGCGGGCGGGATGGCGATATTCAACTACCTCGACCCGATGGATTTCGTGGTCTTGAACACGGTGCTGAACATAAGGTTCACTGCAATGCCCAGGGGTGAGCTGCGCTGCACAGCCAGGGTGAGCGGCGACGAGGTGCTGTCGGTGCTGGAGGAGTTCAGGCTGTACGGGAAAGCTGACAAATCCCTGGACCTCAAGGTGCTGGACACCTCCGGCAAGATCGTGGCGCAGGCACAGGCCACTTTCAGACTGATGTCGACGCCGGAGGAGTTCAAGAAGTATTTCGCGCAGATGCAGCCGTAGCGGGCCGCGGCGCTTGATACATCTCATACCAGCAGGATACCCTGATGCGCTTGAATAGTCCCGTGCAGGCATAAATGGTTTATCAGGGGAACAGCGGGAGGTTCCAAGTGGGCAAGCTAGACCGGGCGGGCAGTCAGTTTCTGGGCGAGACTTTCGGCGACAGGGTGACGTTCGATGCCACCGAGCGGATGCTCTACGGGCACGATATCGGGTCTATCCCGAGCCTGATCAAGCCCTTTACCGGGCGCACCACCCCCGATGCGGTGGTCCAGCCCGAGACCGAGGAGGAACTTGCGTCGCTCGCTCGCTGGGCGGTGTCGAGCGGCGTGGCGCTGGTCCCCCGAGGCAAGGCGACCTCCGGGTACGGCGGGGCCGTACCGACCAGGGGCGGCGTGGTGGTCGACTTCTACAGGATGGGCCGCGTCGTGTCGGTGGACAAGGAGAAGGCCGAGGTGAGCGTCCAGCCGGGGATGACCTGGGAGAGCCTCGACAGGGCGCTGGAGGCTGAAGGCCTGACGCTTCGGCTGTACCCCAGCAGTTATCCTTCCTCCACCGTCGGCGGATGGCTCGCGCAGGGCGGAGCCGGGTTCGGCAGCTACCAGTTCGGCTACTTCCGTGACAACGTCGTCTCGGCTCGCGTAGTCCTGCCCGGCGGCGAGGTCCGCGAGGTCGGCGGGGCGGACCTGGACATGGTCTCGGAGGCGGAGGGCATCACCGGCCTGATCTCCGAGGTCACGCTCAAGGTGAAGGCGCTCGAGGCGGTCCGCGTCGCGGCCCTCTCCTGCGCGACGCCCGCGGTCCTTCAGCGCTTCATCGAATCGGTGGCAGCGTCCGAGGCGCCTGTCTGGTCGGTCATGTTCATCAACCCCCGCATGGCCGAGATGAAGAACCGCGCGCCGGCGACCGAGGCCCAAGCGGGCGAGCGTGAAGACAAAGTAGTGCTGCCGGAGTCGTACGTCGTCGTGCTGACGTTCTCCGAGCGGGACGCGCCGGCTGTGCTCGAGAAGTTGGAGGGGCTCGCCTCCGGCTCCGGTGCGGTCGTCCTTTCGGACGAGATCGCCGCCCACGAGTGGGAGAACCGCTTCAAGATTATGCTCGTGAAGAGGCTCGGGCCGTCGCTGGTGCCCGCAGAGGTGATCGTTCCCGTCAGCCGGCTGGGAGACGCCATGAGCGAGATCGAGCGCAAGGTCACCCACCCGGTCCTGAAGGAAGGCATCATCGTGGGCAGAGGGCCGTCTGGCGCGGCGGAGGCCGTGCTGCTCGGGTTCATCCCAGCCGACGAGCGCTCGCTCGCCTACAACCTCATGTTCGGGCTGTCTTTATCGATAATGAAGATCGCGGAGAAACACGGCGGCCGCGCCTACGCCACCGGGCTGTACTTCTCAGGCAAGGCGGATGAAGTGCTGGGCGCCGGGCGTGTGAAGAAGCTTCGAAGTTTCAAAGACAAGGTGGACCCGACGGGGATCATGAACCCGGACAAGGTCGTCGGCATCGGGGTCCTCCCGCTGCTGGTCAAGATGGGAAGCCTGTTCGAGCCGGTCGTGCGAAGGATGGCAAACGCCGTCGCCTCACGGGTCGGTGAGCGCATCGCCGGGCCCGTCCGCGGCATACCGGGCGACGTGGCGTGGTACGCCTACACATGCTCGCAGTGCGGCTACTGCGTGGACTCCTGCCCCGAGTTCTACGGGCGCGGGTGGGAGAGCAACAGCCCACGGGGTAAGTGGTACTGGCTGCGGCAGCTCATGGAGGGGCGCGCTTCCTGGGACCAGAAGATGGTCGACGATTTTCTTGTCTGCACCACCTGCGAGACCTGCAACCTGCGTTGCTCGGAAGGGCTGCCGATCGAGCCATCATGGATGAAGCTGCGGGGCGAGCTCATCCAGCGCAGGAAGATGATGACGTTCCCGCCGTTCGAGATGATGGGCGCCGCCCTGGCGTCCCAGGGAGACATCTGGGCGGGTTACCGCAAGGACAGGGCGGCCTGGTTCCCCGAGGACCTCCTCGACAGGCACGGCCCGGGGACGAGCGCGCCGAACGTATACTTCGCCGGCTGCACCGCGAGCTACGTCGAGAATGACATCGCCCTCGCGTCGGTGAGGCTGCTGGACGCGGCGGGCGTCGATTTTACCTTCCTCGGGACCAAAGAGAGCTGCTGCGCGACACCGATGCTCGTCGCCGGTAAGTGGGACCTCTTCGAGGAGACGATGAGAAAGAACATCAAGGCGGTGAAGGAGTCCGGCGCGGACACGGTGATATCGTCTTGCCCGGCCTGCGACCTCATGTGGCGGCAGGCATACCCCGAGTGGGCCGAGAGGCTGGGGATCGACTACGGTATAACCGCGCGGCACTACAGCGAGGTCGTGACCGACAGGATAAAGGACGGAAGCTTCGCCTTTGCCGGCGAGGGCGAGCCCTCGACGGTGACGTTCCACGACTCGTGCCACATCGGCCGCGCTTCAGGCGTGTTCGAGGCTCCCCGCCAACTGATCGAGGCGGTCCCGGGCGCGAAGCTGGTCGAGATGGAGCATTCGCGCGAAGACTCTCTCTGCTGCGGCTCGGTCCTGACGCTCATCAAGGAGCCGCCCATCGCCGCGGACATAGGGCAGGTGCGGCTCGACGAGGCGGTCGCCACCGGCGCCGACAAGGTGGTGGCGCTCTGCCCGTGCTGCGAGTTCCAGCTCAGGGTGACCGCCGAGAAGAAGGGGTCGCAGATAGAGATCCAGGACCTCGCGCGTTTCGCGGCATCTTCACTCGGCTATGACTTCCCCGACCCGGAGCCTGAAGTACAGGCGCAGTGGGCGGTGTTCGAAGCCATGATCGCGCTCATGACCCCGCAGGGCTTCGCCGACCTGATGGGCACCATGTGGCCGGAGCTCATCGACGCCATGCCGTTCAAGATGGGGCCGATGATGCGCCTGATGGGAAAGGTGCCGGGCGCGCTCGATCTTATGAAACCGATGTTCCCGGTCCTCTTCCCGAGGCTGCTTCCGATGATGATGCCGAAGGTGATGCCGGTCATGCTCGAGCGGGTGGGCGAGCTCATCCCGATGCCCGATTACATGCGCGAGCAGATGGGCGAGCTCATGCCCCAGGTGATGGACAACCTGATGCCGCACATGATCTCGGACGTGGTGCCTCTGGTCACAGGGCCGATGGTAGAATACCTGCAGACCGGGCACGCTCCCGGATAGCAGGCGATGCGAGAGGCGGTGGGCAGGCTGGCGGACGCCATCGGGCAGGAGGAAGCGCTCAAGGCGCTCGACGCTCCCGAACTCTTCAGAGGGATAATCGAGCAGATAAACGACGGCGTCTACGTCCTCGACCGCTCCAGGCGCATCATCTACTGGAACAGTGCCGCCGAGCGCATCTCCGGCTACCCCGCCGACGAGGTCCTGGGCAAGCACTGCTCCGACAACATCCTGATACACGTCGACGAGGCAGCGAGGCCCCTGTGTTTCGACGCGTGCCCCGCGGTGGAGGCCATGGACAACGACCGCGTGTGTGAGGCGGACGTGTACCTCCACCACCACGACGGCCACAGGGTGCCCATCCACGTCCAGGTCTCGCCCCTCAGGGACTTGAGCGGCCGGGTGGTCGGGGGAATAGAGGTGTTCAGCGACAATACGACCGAAGCCGAGGCGCGCGAGCAGATAGAGGAACTCGAGAGGCTCTCGCTGCTCGACGAGCTGACAGGCCTGGGCAACAGGCGCCACGGTGAGGTGCACCTGTCGGCGAGGATGGCCGAGTTCGAGCGCTACGGCTGGCCGTTCGGGCTGCTGTACTTCGACATCGACCACTTCAAGGTTGTCAACGACACCTACGGGCACGCGGCGGGCGACAGGGTGCTCAAGATGCTCGCGGCCACGACCCGGAACTCCGTGCGGTCGCTGGACATCGTGAGCCGCTGGGGCGGGGAGGAGTTCACGGCCATAATCGAAAACGTGGACCTGGCCGATCTCGGCCGCATCGCCGACAAGCTGCGGCGCCTTGTGGAGCAGTCCAATGTCACCTACGACCGGCACATCATCGGCGTTACCGTCTCCATCGGAGGCACCATGGTCGCGCCGGGCGATACCACCAGGTCCCTCGTGGAGCGCGCCGACAGGCTGATGTATAAGAGCAAAGAGAACGGCAGGAACACCGTGACGCTCGGCTAGACGGCCGGGGTCTTGGAGCTCGCCGCCGGCACCCTGAACCTGAAGGTGGAGCCCGACCCCACCTTGCTCTCAACGGAGATCGTGCCCCCGTGCGCCTCGACTATCGCCTTGGTTATGGACAGCCCGAGCCCGGTGCCCTCACGGGAGGTCTCCGCGCTCTGGGCCTTCACGAACCTCGCGAATATCGCTTCCCGCTGCGAGGAGGGTATGCCCGCGCCGGTGTCCGTCACGGTTATCTCGATCATGCCGTCACCGGGGTCGGAGGCCCTCATGGTGATGCTTCCGGAGTCCGTGTACTTGACCGCGTTGGACACCAGGTTGTAGAGGACCTGCGACAGACGGCTCGGGTCGGCCAGCGCCGGGCGCGTCCCCGCGGGCACCTCGTAGGTCATCTCGAGCCCCTTCTCGCGGACCGCGCTCAGGAACATCGCCTTGGCCTCGGCGAACAGGGTGCCTATCTCCACTTCCTGCATGTGCAGCGTCAACAGGCCGGCGTCTAGGCTCGCCAGGTCGAGGAGGTTTTTGGAGAGCCTGCTCAGGCGCTCGATGGAAAGGGAGAGCACGTCGAGCGAGCGCTGCTGCTCCCCGTTGAGGGCCCCCCTGGTCTCGCGAGCCAGCATCTCGAAGCCGAGCTTGAGCGAGGTCAGGGGCGTGCGCAGCTCGTGGGCCGCTATCCTTATGAAGTCGAGGCGGGCCTGCTCCAACTGCCTCTCCGCGGTTATGTCGTTGATGACGCCGACCAGGTATTCGACCTCGCCTTCCTCGTTCTTGACGGGAGCGCTGACGAGTCGTGCCGTGTGGAGCTTCCCGGCCTGGTCCCTCATGGGCAGGTTGTCCACCACCATCAAGTGCCCGGTCTCGAGGGTCTCGATCTCTTTTGCCTTGAAGAGCGAGGCGGTGTCGCGCCAGTAGAGATCCTCGTCGGCACGCCCGACGATGTCGTCGCGTGTATAGCCGGTCAGCTCGGAGAACGTCTCGTTGATGTAGAGGTAGTTCAGGTCGCGGTCCTTGATCCAGAGGGGCTCCGCGATGTTCTCGAGGACGCTCTCAAGGAACGTCGAGAGGCTGCGCAGCTCTTCGGAGGATTTCTGGAGCACCTCCCGCCTGCCTCGCTCGAGCCGTACCTGCTCGCTCACCAGCTTGACGCGGTGCTCCGCCTCCAGCAGCTTCAGCGCGTCGCGCATGTCCTGGATGACCACGACCGACCCCATCGGCTTGCCGCTCTTCTTGTTTATGCTCCCCGTGGTCCAGCTCACCGGTATCGTCTCGCCCTCACGGCTGAGGACTATCCCCTGGCGAGGAGCTTTCTGCCTGGCCGACTCGGGCCCTGCCCGCATCTCCCCCGGGAATTCGAGCTTCCCGTAGATGACGACGCTGTTGATGTTCCTGCCCAGGAGCTCTTTCTCGGAATAGCCGGTGAGGTCCGACGCGGCGGCGTTCACCGTCTCGATGACGCCGTCCGAGCCCGTGACCAGCACCGCGTCCTGCATGTTCGAGATGATGGTCGACCCCAGCTTGCCGGCAACGGTCGTAAGGAAGCCCTGCCTCGTGACGCCGAACGCGATTATCGCGGCCATGATGGGGCCGGCGGCCTGGGAGCTGAAAGGGGCTGCCTTGCCGAACAGGGGGACGACCACGTCGGTCACCAGGCCCACCGCGAGCGGTATCAGGGCGGCCACGATCACGTAGGTGCTGCGCGCCTTGTCCTCCCGCGACTTCGTCGTCTGGCGGAACCTCAGCAGCACGCCGATGCCAGCGAGGAAGAGCGCGACCACGAAGATCTTGGAGGGCATCCGCAGGAGCCCGCCGACCTCGCGCACGCCATGGAAAGCACCTGTGGCGAAGCCCTTGAAGATGAGCGGGCTGAACCAGGTCACCAGCAGGAGCGCGACCGCCAGGCAGTACAAGGACATGAGCACCGCGATGCCTTTTCGGGTGCGGTTCCAGTGCGTGAGCTCGAGCGCCAGGTGAAGGAAGAGCACACCCACCAGGCACCACCCGACAGCCCCAACCCTCCCGGCGAAAAGGCCGACGGCGACGCTGGTGGTGGAACGCTGTATGTACTCTCCGACCCCCCAGAAGGCGAGCGCTACGCCGATGAAGAAGAACAGGCGGTTGGCGCGCAGGCGCGGGTCGCGGGTGAGGATGAAGACTCCGACGGCAACATCGAAGACCGCCGCGATCAGAGGTATGTACTGGTAGAACTGTTGCAACTGGCGCCCCTCAGTCCGCTGGTGATGACACGGTCACGCCTCTCATCCGACTCGCCGCCGGCACCCTGAACCTGAAGGTGGAGCCCGACCCCACCTTGCTCTCAACGGAGATCGTGCCCCCGTGCGCCTCGACTATCGCCTTGGTTATGGACAGCCCGAGCCCGGTGCCCTCACGGGAGGTCTCCGCGCTCTGGGCCTTCACGAACCTCGCGAATATCGCTTCCCGCTGCGAGGAGGGTATGCCCGCGCCGGTGTCCGTCACGGTTATCTCGATCATGCCGTCACCGGGGTCGGAGGCCCTCATGGTGATGCTTCCGGAGTCCGTGTACTTGACCGCGTTGGACACCAGGTTGTAGAGGACCTGCGACAGACGGCTCGGGTCGGCCAGCGCCGGGCGCGTCCCCGCGGGCACCTCGTAGGTCATCTCGAGCCCCTTCTCGCGGACCGCGCTCAGGAACATCGCCTTGGCCTCGGCGAACAGGGTGCCTATCTCCACTTCCTGCATGTGCAGCGTCAACAGGCCGGCGTCTAGGCTCGCCAGGTCGAGGAGGTTTTTGGAGAGCCTGCTCAGGCGCTCGATGGAAAGGGAGAGCACGTCGAGCGAGCGCTGCTGCTCCCCGTTGAGGGCCCCCCTGGTCTCGCGAGCCAGCATCTCGAAGCCGAGCTTGAGCGAGGTCAGGGGCGTGCGCAGCTCGTGGGCCGCTATCCTTATGAAGTCGAGGCGGGCCTGCTCCAACTGCCTCTCCGCGGTTATGTCGTTGATGACGCCGACCAGGTATTCGACCTCGCCTTCCTCGTTCTTCATCGGCGTGGTCGTAGTGCGGGTGACGTGCTGCGCGCCGTCCCGGTCGATGACCGTCAGTTCGGGCGACTCGCCTCCCACGCCGCCTTCGAAAACCTGCGAAATACCATCGCGGATGGTATCCGCGTACTCGTGCCAGTAGAGCTCGTAATCGGTCTTGCCCAGGATCTCGTCTTTGTCGTATCCGGTCAGGCGCCTGTGCGCTTCGTTCACGTAGACGTATCGCCCTTGACGTCCTGGATGAACAGAGACTCCCCGACGTTCTCGATGACGCTCTCCAGGAACCGCGAGAGCTTCCTCATCTCTTCCTCGGAGTGCTTGAGCAACTCGGAATGGTCCCGCTCTGCTTCGACCTCCGCCGTCACCACCTTGACCTCGTGCTCGGCCCGCATCAACCGCAGGGTCTCTCTCATGTCGTGGACCACGGTGACCGAGCCCAGCAGCCTGCCGCTTTTGCGCCGCACCTCCCCGGTGCTCCTGGTCACCGGGATGATCTCCCCGTCCCTGGTGGCGCAGAGGCTCCAGCTCATGGTCTCAGACTCCTCCGGGAGCCGTGGCTCGCCGGGGTGCCCGTCGTGGTGCGCGCTCTCGATGAAGAGGTCACCCAGAGGAGTGCCGACCAGCTCGTGTTCAGGGTAACCGGTCAGGCGAGACGCGGCCGGGTTGATGGTCTCGACCATCCCTTCAGCGTCGGAGACCAGCACAGCGTCGTTCATCTTGGTGATGATGGTGCTGCCGAGCGTGCCCGCTGTCGTGGTCATCAGCCCGACGGTCAGTACCGCGTAGCCGATCACCGGGGCGATTATGGTGCTGGTCAGCATCGGGAGGGGAACGAAGTGTATGCCTGCTAAAGGGAGGAACATGTCTGTGACCACGCCCGCGGTCACCGGTACCAGGGCGGCAAGCAGCAAATAAGCGGCACCGGCCTTCTTGTGCCGGGGAGTGGCAGTCCGCCAGTACGAGAACAATATCACGAGGCCGACCAGGAACATGGCGACCACGTAGATCTTGCTGGGGGACCGCCAGGCGCCCTGGATCTCCTCCCAGCCCCAGTAGATCTTCGTGAACCCTTTGAAGACGAGGCGGCTGGACTCTATCATCGCGATGAAGAAGAGCCCCGGGACGAAACAGGCGGCCAGCACCAGCGGCTTCCTGACAGAGGCCTGGTGGTCGGTGAGCTCGAGCACCATGAGGACGAAGAAGGCACCGACCAGGCACCAGCCCAGCGCCGCTACGCGCTCGCCCCGCATGGCCGCCGCCGCCGAATGAGATAGCCGCTGGATCAACTCGCCCGCGCTCCAGGCCGCGAGGCACATCATCACGCCGAAGAAGAGCCGGTTGAGGGTGCTGCGCGGCGCGCGGCTCAGGACGTAGACACCCACCGTGACGTTCACGATGAGAGCAACCAGAGACATGACTGCGTAAGCGTTCATAGCGCGCGAAGTCCCCCACTACCTGCGATTTGAGCCGCGAGCAAGTTATCCAATGCACGCCAATTCTACACCCTGGTCATTGGTTGTGCAGGGACTGACGCCGGGCACCCGCGGGCGCTACGAACCGCTCACTCGAGCCCTTCGCCGGAGCACGAGCAGCCTTTCCCCTCGATCTTTGACGCCATCAGGTTGCCGGCGATCACCGGGACGTCGATGGCGGTGGAGTATGGCGGAGCGTAAGCGAGGTCCAGGTACTGGATCTCGTGCGCGGTCATCCCGGCCCCAATCGCGACCGAGAGAATATCGAGGCGCTTCTCCGCCACGGAGTTCATCTCTCCCACGACCTGCGCCCCCAGAACCCGTCCGCTTTCGCTGTCGGCCACGAGCTTCAGGTCCATGCTCCCCCTGCCCGGGTAATAGGGGTGCAGGGATTCCGCTTCGAGCTCGACCGTCACGGGCTTGAATCCCGCCTCGGTGGCTTCCCGCTCGTTCAAGCCGGTGCGCCCTATCGTGAGGTCGAAACACTTGACCACGGAAGTGCCCTGTACGCCGGGGAACTCAGTATCTGAGCCGAACATGGCGTCCGCGACGATCCTGCCCTGCTTTCGCGAAGTGGAGCCCAGTGGGATCCAGACCTCTTTTCCAGTGAGCGTATTGGTGGTCGTGGCACAGTCGCCGGCCGCGAAGATGTCGGGCAGGTTCGTGCGCATCCCCCCGTCGACCCTGATCGCCTGCCCGGCGCCCAGCTCAACGCCGGCGGCCGCGGCCAGCTCGTTTTCCGGCCTGACGCCTATCGCGAGGAGCACGAGGTCCGCGGAGACCTTGCCCGAACCCACAGCAGCCTGCCTGACAGATCCCTGGCGGTCCCCTTCGAGCCCGGACAGGCCCTCACCCAGGATGCAGTTGACACCTTCTTCCTCGAGGCGCGCCTGGACCTTGGAAGCCATGTCGGCGTCCATGAACGGCGCGACCTGCTTCGTGAGCTCGACAAGGGTGACCTCGAGGCCGAGCGTCCTGAAAGACTCGCACATCTCGAGGCCGATGGGGCCGGCTCCGACAATGAGCGCCCTTCGCGGCGATCTTGCCTTGACGAACTCCTTGACCGCGATCGAGTCGGCGAGCCTTCTGAGCGTGAACACGCCGGACAGCCCGACCCCCTCGAGGGGCGGCACGAACGCGCGAGCGCCGGTCGCCAGGAGGAGCTTCGTGTAAGGGGCGTCGAACTCGCGCCCGGCATCCAGGTCGAGCACGCGCACGAGGCGCCGGTCGGGTTCGATGGAGACGACCCTGTGCCCGGTACGTACGTCGACCTGGTTCATCGAGGCGAACTCTTCGGGCTGGCGGGCGACAAGGTCGTTGTGGTCAGCGGTCACGCCGCTGATGAAGTACGGCATGCCTCACGCGGAGTAAGCGGCGTATGGGCTCTGCTCGTAGACCGTGATCTCGGAGTCTTTGCAGCACCGGCGGGCACGGGTCGCCGCCGTCGTCCCGGCCGCCACCCCACCTATCACGACGAGCCTCTCCATGCGGCCACCTCCGCGGCTGGGATCACCTTCTGCGGGAAACTGTCTACGGGCCCCTTTCTAGCTCGAACAGCTCGAACCTCTCGGCGCCCACCTTGCAGATGGGGCAGACCTCCGGTGGCGCGGCGCGCGCACACAGGTAGCCGCAGACCTTGCAGCGCCACACTCTGACCTCGCCGCCGGTTGCGCTCTCGGGCTTGAGGGTGTCCGTCATGTCCGGCCTCACCTCCGGGCGTCGCTCGGGTATCGACTCCACTTTCGCCTCACCGTCCAGGACACGCCTGGAGACGTAGAGCCCTCAGTAGCAGGTGTCGTACTCCTCGAGGTCCGGGTCGCGGTAATCGCAGGGGCAGATGATGTCAAGGTCGGCTTCCTTGCTGCCGCCGCTGAGGCGGCAGGGACAGAGCGGATAGCCGTACCTCTCCATGTTGGCAGCCAGCCCTTCCGCGAGTTCCATGGCGAAGTCAGGGTCTGGGTTGATGTGATAGCCGCCCGCCTCAGCGTCGCGGTCCAGGGTTTCCAGGAGCTGCTTGGGGTCCATCAGGTGCCCGGCCTCAGAGTAGCTTGTCCTTGTACTCGGCCTCACGGAAACCGATGACGACGTCGCCGTCGTCGACGACCAGGGTCGGGAAAGTGTGGTTGGGATTGTATTTCTCGGTCTCGACCAGGACCGTCTTCTGCTCCGGGCCCTCGAGCTGGTCCACGTACACGTAGCGATAGGTGAGCTCGTTCTCGTCAAGGAAATCGCGGGCGTGACGGCAGTGGGGACATGTGCTGAGAGCAAACAATACGATGTCATGCTCATCCTTCGAGCCATCGACCTTCTGGAGGCACTCCATCTCTATCATGCTGACCACTCCTTTCCGCACACACGCAACCGCCTCCTGTATTATACGATAGCCGGAGCAGGCTCCCTGCGTGAGAGAGCGAGATCGGAGGGCCGCAATGAGCGCTGAGCGCCGGGTCGTGGTTACGCCAGAAGCCCTCGAGCTTCACGAGCGCGCGTTCGTGATAGACCTTCACACCGACAGCCTCATCGTCGCCCGGATGCTGGCCGGGACCTTTCCAGGCGCCACCTTCCCGCCCTCACGCAGCTCTTCCTGGACAGGGGATATGCGCACGAAGAAGTGGAGAAGGTCCTCGGAGGCAACTTCATGCGGGTGTTCCGCGCGAACTGCGGTGAGCCTGGCTGACCCAGACGCCGGCTGGGAGGTGGCGCGTAAGTCGGCGAGGCCTTAAACTTTACATAAATAGATGACCAACCTTGCAGAACCGGGACCGGGTACCGGTTCTGCATTCTTCTCTCAGGCAGGCGCGCGGCGCGACGCCGCGCTGAGCGCCGCAACCGGCACCTGGCCGGCGGCCTCGCCGCGGGAGACGCACGGGTGATCGCATGGATAAAGAATTTGACATACGGGAGATAAAAGGCCTCACCGACGAGGAGGCTGCGCGGAAGCTCGAAGAGGAGGGCTACAACGAGGTCCCTTCCGCGAGGAAGCGCAACATCCTCAAGATCGGCCTGGACGTCATCCGCGAGCCGATGTTCCTGCTGCTCGTGGCGATCGGCGTCATCTACTTGAGCCTGGGGGACCGCAAGCAGGCCGCGGTGCTGCTCACTTTCGTGGTGGTCGTGATCGGCATCACCTTTTACCAGGAGCGCAAGACCGAGCGGGCCCTGGAGGCCCTGCGCGACCTTTCCAGCCCCCGCGCCAACGTCATCAGGTCGGGCGAGCAGAAGCGCATAGCGGGGCGCGACGTCGTGAATGGGGACGCGCTGCTGCTCGCCGAGGGTGACCGCGTCCCGGCCGACGCCGTCCTGTTGTCCTGCACCAACCTCTCGGTGGACGAGTCGCTCCTGACCGGAGAATCCGTCCCGGTGACCAAGTCGGCGCGCGCTGCGGACACGCCGGCCGTGATGGGGAGGCCCGGAGGGGACGGCCTGCCCTTCGTGTGGTCGGGCACTCTGGTTGTCCAGGGGCGCGGGGTCGCCGAGATCCGCGCTACGGGCGCGGAGACCGAGATGGGGAAGATCGGGAAAGCGCTGCAGGAGATCGAGCCGGAGGCGACGCCTCTCCAGCGGGAAACGCGCAAGGTCGTTCGCAACATCGCTTTCCTGGGGGCCGCTCTCTGCGCGATAGTCATCATCGTCTATGGCTCGACAAGGCACCACTGGCTCGGGGGTTTTCTGGCGGGGCTCACCCTGGCCATGGCAATGCTCCCCGAGGAGTTTCCGGTGGTGCTCACCATATTCCTGACGACCGGCGCCTGGCGTATTTCCAAGAAGGACGTGCTCACCAGGCAGGTTCCCGCCGTGGAGACCCTCGGCTCCGCCACGGTCCTCTGCGTCGACAAGACCGGAACGCTGACCTACAACCGCATTTCGGTCAGCAGGCTTGACGCAGACGGAGGGACATACGACTTAGCCGACCACAAGCGCGAGCCGCTCCCCGAGGAGTTCCATCAGCTCGTCGAGTTCTCGATACTGGCGAGCCAGCGCGACCCGTTCGACCCCATAGAAAAAGCGATCAAGAGGCTGGGAGAGCGCAAGCTGTTCGCGACGGAACACCTGCACGAGGACTGGGAACTGTTGCGGGAGTACCCGCTCTCGCAGGAGCTGCTGGCGCTGTCCCACGTCTGGAGGTCGCCCGACGGCATGGAGTTCCTGATTGCCGCGAAGGGGGCCCCGGAGGCGGTGGCCGACCTCTGCCACGTCACCCCCGAACACCACGAGAAGATCATGAAGAGTGTGGCCGCCATGGCCGCCGACGGCCTGCGAGTGATCGGCGTCGCCCGGGCCCTTTTCGTCCCCAGTGAGATGCCCGCCGACCAGCACGAGTTCATGTTCAAGTTCCTGGGGCTCCTGGGCCTCGCCGACCCCGTGAGACCGAACGTCGCCGACGCTATCAGCCAGTGCTCGACCGCCGGCATCGACGTCGTGATGATCACTGGCGACTACCCCGGCACCGCGCAGAACGTCGCCAAACAGATCGGCCTCCAACACTCCGACGAGTACATCACCGGCACCGAGCTCGACGCGATGTCCGACGACGAGCTGCGGGCGCGGATAGAGGACGTTCATATATTCGCCCGCGTGGTGCCCGAGCAGAAGCTCCGGATCGTGCAGGCGCTCAAGGACAACGGCGAGATCGTCGCCATGACCGGCGACGGGGTGAACGACGCTCCCGCCCTCAAATCCGCGAACATCGGGATAGCTATGGGAGGCCGCGGGACTGACGTAGCCAGGGAAGCGGCCGCACTGGTCCTCCTCAACGACGACTTCTCGTCGATAGTCGAGGCCGTGAGGCTGGGCCGGCGCATCTTCGACAACCTCAAGAAAGCGATGGCGTACATCCTGGCGGTGCACGTGCCGATCGCCGGCGTGTCACTGATCCCTGTGTTGTTCAAGCTGCCGCTCATCCTGCTCCCGGTGCACATCGCATTTCTCGAGCTCGTGATCGACCCCGCATGTTCAGTAGTCTTCGAGGGAGAGCCGGAAGAAGCAGGCGTAATGGAGCGCCCGCCCCGCGACCTCTCCGATCCGCTTTTCAGCAAGCGCACAGTAGGGCTCAGTCTCCTGCAGGGACTGTTCGTCATGGTCGTCGTCCTGCTAGTGTTCCTGGTGGGCTGGTGGCATGGCGCAGGCTCCCCCGACGTGGTCCGCGAAAACGAGGCCCGTGCAATGACGTTCGCCGCCCTCGTCATCGCCAACCTGGGCTTGATCCTGATAAACCGCTCGTGGACGCGGACGATCAGGAGCACTCTGAGAACGCCCAACCGTGCCTTGTGGTACGTATTCGGGGGCGCGATCGTCTTCCTGGGGCTGGTGCTCTATGTTCCGGCTCTACAGAATCTTTTCCAGTTCAGCAGGCTTGGCCCCCTCGACCTCGGTATCGCCGTGGTCGCCGGCGCGTTCAGCGTGGCATGGTTCGAGGTGCTTAAGGTCATCCAGGAGAGGCGACAGAGAGCCGCGGGGCTGCCACCCGCCGAGGACTGACGGACCCGGCGTCAGGGCGTGAGGCTGTGGCCCCTGAAGAAATCCCAGATCGCCTTGCTAGCGCTGTAGTCGCGTGACGTCCGGCCGATGATCCTGGAGGAGAGGTACTGCTGGCCGCCCGGCCAGGCGTGGCCCCCGCCGTCCACCGTGTAGAGGAGGACGTCCGTGCCGCGCTTCCCTCCTCCGTAAGTGTTGACGGTAACCCGCGTGCCGTCCGAGGGGACCGCGTAGGGCAGTTGCGTGGTGACGGGCGTCGCCGAGCACCCGTCGGCCTTGACCCACAGTGAGGTGGTGTCGGCGGCGGACAGCACATCGCCTCTCATCTTGAGGAAGAGCCCCACTGAGCCGCCGACGTACGGCATCAGCGGGTCGTCGGTGCCCGCGGTGATCATGACCGCGACCGGGGTCGAGGGGACGCCTCGGCCGGCCAGGTCCTGGCTCATGAGCGCCGCCACCGGCGCGATCGCTGCGATCTTGTCTGGGATCTCCACCGCCAGCCGGTAGCAGAGCATCCCGCCGTTGGACATGCCGGTCGCGTACACACGCGACTTGTCGATCCGGTAGTCCTTTTCCAGCCGCGTGATGAGGTCGGAGGTGAACCCCACGTCGTCTATGTCGGCGCCGGCCTGGCCGGTCCTGCCGTCGTTCCATGCGTGGTTGACGCCGTCCGGGTAAGCAACGATGAACCCGTTCGCGTCAGAGGTCGAGTCCATTCCGGAGAGCCTCGCCTGCCCCGCGCCGTCCCCGCCGTGCCCATGGTAAGCGAGGAGCAGTGGGACCGGGCTGGAGACTTTGTAGGATGGCGGCACGTGCAGCGTATAAGTCCGGTCGATGCCGCCCGAGGTGATGTGGAGTACTTCCGCGCCGGAACCGCTCTGCCGGCTTTGCCTCAGCCCGACGCACCCCGCGCCGCACGCGACGACCGCGGCCAGCAGGGCACACAAAACGATTGGAGTCAACTTACGAGCCAACGGGCACACCTCTTCAGATTTGACCTGCCAGTAATGCTCGAGTAGCCACGCCGGCCGCTACGCGACCCCGCGGTCGCCGATCGCGACTACTGGATGCTGTCCCCCCGTTTCTTCCAGCCGGAGATGTCGAAGACCTTGTCGTAGAGGCGCTGGCCCGCGGCCCCGGTGAGCGGAGTCGTCTGGCAGGCGTCGTTGGTCCTGGACCCCAGCAGCTCGAGGGACACGAGGTGCTTCTGGCGGAAATCGCAGTGGAGCACCATTCCCACGCGCGCCTGCTCGCCCACCTGCTGCCCGTCGATCTCCACCTTCCGCTGGTCGAAGACGAAGTTGCCCAGGCTGTAGGCGATGAACTTGCCCTTGTACCACTCGATGGACTGGACGCTGTGCGGGTGCTGGCCGATGACCATGTCCGCGCCCGCGTCGAGCGCGGCGTGCGCGAGGACGACCATCGACGCGTTGGGGTGGTACTGGTATTCCTTGCTCCAGTGAAAGAAGGGGATGACGACGTCCGCCTGCTGCTTCGCTCTGGCGATGTCTTCCTGGACCATCCTCACATCCTCAGTGTTGTCCTCATGGAACGGCGGCATCCTTATCCAGGTGACGCCCGCGTCGCTCGAGGTGGCGTCGAGGCTGCCGTCGATGCTGTTATAAGAGAGGAACGCGATCTTCGTCCCGTGCGAATCCACCACGGCGGGCTTGTGGGCCTCGGTATAGTTGTAGCCTCCACCGGTGTAGGCGATGTTGTTGTTCTTGAGGACCTTGAGGGTGTCCGTGAAGGCAGGCCGCCCGAAGTTGGTGCTGTGGTTGTTCGCGAGCGTCACCGCGCTCAGCCCGAGCAGCTCCAGGCCCTGCACCGTCTTCGCCGGCGCCGAGAATGTCATGCCGGAGTAGGGCGGCTTGATCCTGTCGGTGAGGGGGCACTCCAGGTCGCCGACCGTCACGTCGCTTCCGGCCACAAGGGGCACGGCGGTCTTGAACGGGAAGTCAATCCCGTGCTTCGCCATCGCCTCGGCCACGTGCCTCCCCGGGATGATGTCCCCCACGGCGGTGAACTTGATCGAGCTGTCCGGGCCGTAGTAGTCGCGGATATAGCTCACCAGGTCTTCGACCAGAGGGTCGGCGCCTTTGAGGACGATGCCGGTGCGCTTGTAAGAGAACCAGTAGTCGCGCGACGGTTCGAGGGTCTTGTGGAGGGTTCCCGCGGTGAGCGCAACGGCCGGCATGCCCGTGAGCTTCACCGCCTCGTAACCCACCGACGGCTTGGCCGCGATGAAGACGTCCGCCCTGCCGTCGTTCGCCAGGACGAGGTGCCCCTTGCCGCGGGTCTTGATGAAGCTCTCGATGATCGGCTTCATGTCCGCGTCGGCGTCCTTGGAGACCTGCACCTTGTACGGCTTGCCCGGGGAGTGGGCGGCCTGCGCGTAGATGAGGTTGGTCACAGCCAGGGTGAAGGAGAGTGCCGCGACGGCGAGGAGGCAGATGGCGAGCAACCGACCGTAAGACGCGGGCCTGGCCTTGCGGATACCATCGAGCCAGCCGCGGGCCGCGCCGAGCGCGCGATCGAGGAGGCGGCCGGACCCGTCCGGGGTCTTGAAGTCGTCGTCGCTCATGCGGCGCGTCTCCCCTTGATCAACATCTTCGCGATCGCTCCATAATGGAACCTGCCGCCTACCACCGGCCACTCCAGTTCTTCTTTAACCATCGCGCTCCGGGCCCGCAGCCCGTCCGCCTCGCGCTTGATTGCCGCGAGCTCGCGCGCGCGGTCCGCCTCCGGCAGGAGCCCGGCGGCGTCAAGCCTTTCGAGCAGTTTGACGTTCTCAGTCAGAAACCGTTCCATGGCCTCCGCATATCTGGCGGTGATGACGCCGTGCCGCGCCTTGACCCTGTTGAGCTCACGCAGCGCCGCGTAGGTAGTATCCACTATCTCCTGCCTGCTCATCCAGTCCGTCTCGTAGCCGAGCAGGTCCCTCCAGTGCGGCTCGGTCAGCGCGCGCCGGTGGTCTTCCAGCGTGTGCAGCAGGACGTGGTAGCCGTGTTTCTCAGCCCGCTCGCGCGCGATCGACCCGGGGTCCAGGAACGGGGCGAGCGGCCCGATCAGCGGGTTGAGGCGGGTGCCGAACCGCCCCAGCAGCTCGTCGCACCAGGCTACGGTGTCCATCACGGAGGCCGGCGTCTGCCCCTCCAGGCCTATCATGAAGAAGAGGTCGAACTTATTGCAGCCGCAGTCGAGAGCCCGTGAGATGGTGTCCTCGACCTGGGCGGCGGAGTAGGGCTTGCCCGAGCTCAGCCTGATCTCATCGTCGTGGGTCTCGGGAGAGAACTCGAAGTCGAAATTCGGAAGCGCGCCCGCGACGCTCTCGAAGTACTCTCGCGGGGCGGGCTCGAAGAGCTCGAGGACCACGTGGTTCCGAACCCTCAGCGCCTTCACTCGCTCCAGCACCTCGGAGGCGTAAGCGTCGCCCCCCTGACGCAGGTCTCCAATAACGAACACGGGCGCCCCGGTGAAAGAGGCGATCGACTGCAGGTCTCCAGCGACCTCGGCCGGGCTTCGCAGCGCGATCCCCTTACGACAGAAGCACCTGTTCATGGACCAGGCCGAGCCGCCGCAGAACGCGCAGTTTTTGAGGCACCCCTTGACGGTCAGCACGCCGCCCATCGGGTAAGACCACCATCCCTTGAACGCGACCACCCCGCGGGGGTCGAGGCTGCGCAGGGCCGAGCGCATCATGAACAGGTAGTTGTTCCCGAGGTGGGAAAGGTCGCCGGGCACGAACGAGAGCTCGGCGGAGAAGATCTCTGCAGGCGAGTTGCCACGGTAGGTGATGTTAGGTATGCCGGACAGGTCACCGCCGTCACGCAGCGCCATCATGAGCCTGCGGAGCGGCTCCTCGCCGGAGTCCCCTCGCACAACGTAGTCGACCTCAGGGTAAGACATGAGCTCCTCGTGGAATATGCTCGCCGAGTAGCCGCCCATGATGACCGGGATATCGGGGTGGGCGCGCTTGCAGATCCGCGCGAGCTCGACGGCGCCGTGGGCGTGCGGGAGCCAGTGGAACCCGATGCCGAAGGCGCGCGGTTTGAGCCTTCGCACGCACCGCTCGACGTCGAGGGACGGCTCCGAGAGCATCCTGGCGCCCAGGTTCATGACACGCACGGTCATGCCGTGCCTCTCGAGGTACTCTCCCAGGAATGAGAAGCCGATGGGGTACATCTCGAAGAACGTGCCGGAAGGAACGAGGTCCGCGATCGGGCTCGGGACGTGCAGCATCTTCCTGAAGTCATAAACGCTGGGCGGGTGCAGCAGCACCAGGTCGGTCTGTCTTCTGAACTTCACGTCTTGAACTACCTCGGGAGCTCGTGCGGCCTGACGCGGCCGGCGCGCGGTAAGGGTCAGAACTTTCGCACGATTTTATCAGAAGACTGAAGATGAGCGGAGCCGGGACGTGCATCGTGCACATGGCGCAGGTCACTGGGGTAGACTCGCACGAATGCACGAAGCACGACCCTGCCCCGCTCTATTCACTCATTCTCTGTTGTATCAGAGCCCGCTCGATAGCGGCGTCGAAAACCTCGATATCCTCCGGGTCCCGCGAAGTGATCAGGTTCGCGTCGATCATCACCGGCCTGTCCTGGAAGTTCGCGCCCGCCGCCAGCATCTCTTCCTTGATCTTCGGGTATCCTGTTATGTTCCTGCCCTCGAGCAGCCCCGCTTCCGCGAGCATCTGGGGACCGTGGCATATGGCCGCGACCGTCTTGCCCGTCTCGAAGAAATCCTTCACCAGTTGCACGGCCTCCGGGTGGGTGCGCAGGTTGCGAGGGCCGCGCCCGCCCGGGATCACGAGCACATCATAGTCCGCGATGTCCGCTTCGCCTATGAGCTTGTCGACCGTGATCTCGGCACGGCCGTGGAGCCCCTTGAGCGGCCCTTTCTCCAGGCCGACGACGTCTACCGACGCGCCTTCCGCCAGCAGGAACTCCAGCGGCCCCTTTCCTTCCTCGTCCTGGTACTGGGGGCCGAGGAGCATCAGGGCCTTATTGCCGTCGAGGTCGCCCATCGTCCGCCTTCCTTCTCCTCCGAGCGTCACTCCTGGGCGCTATATACGCCGGCTGACACGCGCTTCCTTCAACCGGCGCTCGTTTCGAAGGCAAAGGAATCAAGCCGGCTTGGCAGAAGAAACGAAATGGCGCGCGGCGGTCTTGCCGCGCACCTCTCGGTGAAGGAGGGGAAGGTGGACAAAACCGCACCCAGGCGGCGTTTCCTGCTCGCGCACAAGAGGCCCGTAAAGACAGTCGTTCTCTTGCTGGCCGCCGGGGCCCTGGCCGCCCCGCTGCTCGTGGTGGGACTCTCGCCCGGTGGATTCTCGAACGCGTCGTTCAGCGCGTTGCGCCTCTGTGCCCTCTACTCCTTCACCCTGATATTCATGAACATCGTCACCGGGGCAGCGCGGCTCCCGGTCTACATGCTCTTCAATCCCAGGCGCGCGTACATCTTCCACCTCACCACGGGAGCGCTCGGCTTCTCGCTCGCCGTGGCCCACGGCGCGATCGTCGTGGTGACCAGACATTACGCGGGGCGCAACGCGATCTGGTTGATAGGACCCATAGCGTTGGGGGCCCTGGCGGTGACAATCTTTGTCGCCCTGGACAAGAAGAGGCTGCGGCGCGTCTGGCGCCGCATACACCAGATCAACTACCTGATATTCGTGGCCATATTCATCAAGGCCATGGTGATCGGTTCCGACATCGTGACCCACGACGCGACCTCATACGTGATGAAGACCCTCATGATAATCTATGTGGTGATCGCGGCAGGCGCGACGGCCTACCGCGTGTGGGACTACGAGAGGGCGGCCGCCAGGCGGCGCCTGCGGGCCTGAACGCAGCATTCTGTAGAAAGGGAGCGGCATGGAGCAGGGCAGGGCCACCAAGCAAGCGACAAGGGATTACCAGGCTCTTTCCGAGGCACCGTGGCAGTTGTGGGAGACCATGTACGCCAGGAGGTCGCACCGGAAGTACCTCCCGCTCGAGCCTGACGACGAACTCTTCCCGGGCCTGCGCCAGGTAGTGGAGCTTGCGTGCGCGGCCAGGGGGGCCGCGCCGGAGAGCATCATCCCGGTCACCGCGCCGGCGGAAGTCACCGAGGTCAGGAAGAGGGCTTACAAGGGCTTGAGCGGCAAGATCAACATCTGGCTGATCAGGGCGCCGCTTGCAGCCGAGCTGGTGATAAACCTGCCGGCGTCGGATGTGCACGCGGAAAGGCCCGTCGACCTTCTCAAGACCGTCATGGCGGTCGAGGACGCGGTCCTCTGGCTCACCGAGAAGGGGCTCGGGACCTGCTGGCTGGCGGGGGTGAGCGAGCGAGAGATCAAGGCCGGGCTCCGGCTGGCGGAAGAGCAGGCGATCCCCGCGATAATCTCGGTCGGCAAGCCTGCCCTTTCCGTGCCGAAGACGGTCAGCTACGGCGGGGTCTCGTATCACATGATGTCGCGCCGGAGGAAGCCGCTCTCGAGGATAGCCTGCCGCGAGAAGACGTCGGTTCCGTATGAAGAGCCCGATCTCTCAGGGGAAGGGTTCTCAGCGGTCCAGGGAGACGTCGAGGGCCTCCTGGAGTCACTACGCGATGGCAAAGCCGGCGCGGCCGGGGCGCAGCCCGGGCTCGACCTGACCATAGACGCCTGCCTGGAAGCGGGCCGCATCGCCCCCAGCGCCAACAACTCCCAGCCGTGGCAGTTCGTGGTGGTGCGCGACAAGGACAGGCTCGCCGAGCTGGCCGGCCTGTCTGGCGCGTCCGGCGGCTCCGAGTACCGGGTCGCGATCGTCGCAGCCGGCCTGAGCCGGAGGATCGAGAGCCTGATGGAGAAGCCGTTCTGGGCGATAGACGTACCGATAGCCATGTCGCACGTCTCGCTCATGGCCGCCTCCATGGGATACATGCCTTCGGTCGTAACGGACGGGATCGACGAGACCGATATCGGCAAGCTGGTGGGGCTCGCCTCGGGCATGCGCGTGGTCGGCTTCATCGGGCTGCGCTGAGCGGTTGGGAAAGGGCATGTCGCCGCAAAGGGCCTGTTGATAAATATTCTTTCGATACAGTGCAGTATCTGTTGGAGGCATCATGGCACGTACGTGGGCGGTCTCATTCGGAGAGAACGAGCGCATGGAGCTCGAGCGTGTGATCATGGATGAGGACCCTCAGGCGGCATACGAATTCGTCAGGAAGGTCATCTACCCCAAGGTCAAAGAGGCGGAGAAGCCCGGCTCGTGCTTCCACGACGTCGACAAGCCGGTCGATGAAGTGGGACGTGAGGTCAACAAGCACAAGCGCCTGGGCACGTTTGATTGAAAGAGTGCCCGCGCCGGAGATGAACGGAGGACGACGGTGACCCGGTATCTGCAGCCGGAGAAATACGCGGACATAGACGGCAATCGCATCTGTTATGTCGATGAGGGCCAGGGCCCGGTCCTCCTCATGGTGCACGGCCTGGGCGGTTCCATGAGCAACTGGGCGCCGACCATCGAGCATTTCAAGCGCTCCCGGCGGGTGATCGCCCTGGACCTTCCCGGCTTCGGGAAATCCGTGGACAGCGCCTGCGATTGCTCGGTGGAGGGGTTCGCCGGGGTGATACGGGGCCTGCTGGCGCACCTCGGCGTAGACAAAGCGTCGATCGCCGGAAACTCGCTCGGGGGCCTGCTCACCATCTACCTGACCCTCTACCACCCGGACCTGGTGGAGAACGTGGTCCTGGTCGATACCGCGGGCACCCACGCTTTCCCCGAGCTGTTGAGAGCCGGCTTGCGCAGGTTCCCTTCGCGATGGGTCAAGCGCTTCATGCTCTTCGGCGTCTCCTACATAGTCCGGTACAGGTTCGCCTACCGCCTGGCGGGCTTCTACAACATGAACGAGTACACGCGGGTGCTGCTGGACGAAGCGATCGAGACCGCGAGGCGCCCGGACCTCGAGCGGTACCTGGAGGTCTACTACCGGACCAGCATCACGGCGCTCGAGACCAGGTTCGACGACCGGCTCGGCGAGATAACAAAACCGGTGCTGATCGTCTGGGGGCAGAAGGACATCGGTGTCCCCCTCAAGGTGGGCCAGAGGCTCAACAGGCTCATCAAGGGCTCGTTCCTGGTCGCGCTCGCGAAGGCCGCGCACGTGCCGCAACTCGACCAGCCGGAGGCGTTCAACGCGGCCGTGGAGCGTTTCCTGAGGGGAGCGGGCAACGGCGCGGGGGTCTGTTGAACGGCGGAGCGAGAACGGGAGGCGGTCTGATGCTTGAGAGCGAGCTCGACGCTCATCTGCCCGAGGCGCCGGTTGAGCGCGTGAAGCTTCCCGTCGTCTACGTCCCGGGTTTCCTGTCTCCGTTCACTTACGCCTGGTACTTCGAGCGGGCGTTCAAGAAGCAGGGCTATGCGTTCCACCAGCTCGCTTTTCCGCGCCTGGCGACCGGGGACATGGTCGCCCTCGCGGAGGTGCTCAAGACCCAGGTCGAGGCACTGGCGGGGGAGTTCTTCCGCGTCAACCTGGTCTGCCACAGCGCCGGCGGGCTCATCGCGCGTTATTACCTCCAGAAGATGAGCAGGGGGGCGGCGGTATCGAGTGTGACCTTTCTGGGCACCCCTCACCAGGGGACGCTGGCGGCCTGGCCGGGACTCTTCACGCAGGCATGCCGGCAGATGCGGCCGGGCTCGAGGTTCATGTCCGAGCTCGATGACGGCGGCATCGGCCGGATCCTGACCAACCGGTCCCTGTCGCTGTACTCCGACCACGACCTCCTCATCCTGCCCGCTGAGAGCGGCCGCCTCGCCGGGGCGCGCAACGTCCTCCTCAGGGGCTTCCTGGGGCACGCCATGCCGCTGGACCCGAGGGCTTTCGGCTTCGCGCTCTCGTTCATCGAGGAGATGGCGCCGGCGTAACGAAGGAGAGGGCCATGGACGAGACCTCCGCAAGAGGACCCGGCAAGAGCATCTACCGGGAGACCCACTCGGTGGGGCCGGCCTTCGGGATATTCCTGCTGGCCATCCTGACGCTCTACCTCGTGGTGACGGTCGGGGCGGTCGTGAAGCAAATGTGGGGAATCGCCCTCTGGCTGGGGATCCTCGCCCTGGTGATCATCGCGCTGCTGGCGAACTTCTGGAGGCTCTTCTTCGAGATCACGGAGAGCGAGGTGTCGTTCGGGTTCGGGCTGCTGAGCAAGAGCTTCCCCAGGAGCAGCCTGGTCTCCTGCGAGCTCTACCAGATAAAGACCAGCAATTACGTCGGTTACTTCATCATCCCGGGGCTCGACAACACCATCGCGTACCGCACCCGCAGCGGGCCCGGCGTCAAGCTGACCTTCGAAGGGGCGAAGCGTCCTTACGTCATCTCGGTCGACGAGCCCGCGTACGTCTGCAAGCTGCTGAGCCCCGAAGAATAGTGTTAGAGTTGGGTGGACTTTTTCCCTGGTAAGACCGGGCAGAAGCTGGAGGTCATATGAAGAGCATCCCGCCCGTCAACAAGGTAACCGGTTACGGGACCGGCAACGTCTACATAATCGAAGACGAAGACGAGCTCGTCCTCATCGACACGGGGGTCCCCCAGGACTACATGCTGCTCGTGGACCGGATCAAGAGCCTGGGGCGGTCGCCCGTGGAGGTGGCCCACATATTCCTGACCCATTTCCACGTCGACCACGCAGGCTCGGCGGCGGCCTTCAGGCGCCTCTCGCACTGCAGCGTATACGCCCACGAGGCCGACGTGCCGTTCATCCAGGGCGACGATTCCATCTCGAGCATCTACCCGAAGGGCGTGCTGGGGCGGGCGGCGTCGCTGGTGCCTGTCGCGATGGCCGCTCTCACCCGCGTCCCGCCGGTCGAAGTGAGCGTCCCGTGCGTCGACGGCCAGGTGGTGGGGGTCCTGGGAGGCATCAGGGTCATCCACGCTCCGGGGCACACACCCGGTTCCTGCGCCTATTACTGGGAGGAGAAGGGCATCCTCTTCACCGGCGACGCCATCATCAACACCTACCACGTCCTGACCCGGCCGACTATCGGCTTCTCCTGTGACTTCGGCGAAGCCGCGAGGTCGGTCTGCAGCCTGGTGGACACAGTCGAGGACGAAGGCATCCGGATGGTGTGCTGCGGCCACGGACCCGTGGTCGAGGACTACCCCAAGGAGAAGCTCCTGAAGATCAGAGGGAAGCTCATGAAAAAGGTGGCCACCTCCGGATGATGCCCGGGCGCGGGCCGCTCCGGCGCTTCAGTCCGGCGCGCATTCTGCCGACTTGATGAAAAGCATGTGACACGAGCCCTCCGCTGTGATTCTATTCAGTTGCAGGCGCCGCCACGCCGGAACAGAGGTTTCGAGTACGTGCCGGTCCGTCCCCAGGCATTAAGGAAGCATCATGGAACACGATCACCACAAACACCCGGGTCATCCGTGCGACGCGGAGCATCCACCGGATAGCGGCGCCGGAAAAGGCGTGAGGTCACGTGCGAGGAAGCTGCTATACGGCAACATGACGGTCCTCGGGATACTGTCGCTGGTCTGGCTGCTGGTGCGGTCCGGCCGCAAGCCGTCGCGCCTGACGTACCCGTGCCAGAGGGCGGCCCTCGCCAACGCGGCAGTGCTGCTGACCGGAGCAGCGGTGCCCATCGCCGCCCACCTGCCGAGGTTCGTGGCGCGAGAGCGCGTCGAGCGCAGGCCGTGGGTCGATAAGCTGCTGGGGGCCACTGAGATGGTCGCGGTCGTGGCGGTAGTGGTCGCGATAGTCCTCACCATCACCGGAACCGGGGGCGCCGCGCTGCGCTCGATGAACGAGATGAGATCGGCTGCGGCGGGGCTGGTGCTGCCGGAGCTCCGCTCGACCTCGCCTACGGCGTCTAACATCTATGTCGCGGAGAATATCCCGACTGCCTCAGAGCATGGCGTGGACTACCTCATCCAGGTGATGGCGGGTAACGGGCTGCATTTCTTCAAATCCAACAACGCCGGCGCCGCGGCCGCGGCCCCGGACGGGATGATCGGCAAGAACGACATAGTCCTCATCAAGGTGAACGGGGAGTGGCAGTATCGCGGCGGCACCAACACCGACGTGGTCAAGGGCCTCATAAACGCGATCGTCCATCACCCCGACGGGTTCACCGGCGAGATCGTCATCGTGGAGAACGGGCAGTGGGCCTCCTTCATGGATAACCGTCCGGACAATCAGAACCCGTCCAACTGCAACGCCGAAGACCACGCGCAGTCTTTCAACGATGTTGCGAAGATGTACGCCGCCGGCGGCAGCAGGGTCTCCGTGTATGACTGGACCGCGGTTCAGACCAACGACGTGAACGATTACGACAAAGGCGACATGCGCGACGGGTACGTGTACGTCCCTGAGATAGAGGAAGGGTACCCGAAGTTCACGACCGTGTATGGGACAAAGATATCGCTGCGCAACGGCCAGTGGACGGGCGCGGGGTACGACTCTTCGCGGGTCAAGATGCTGAACGTCCCGGTGCTGAAGGACCACGGCAACGTGGTCACCAACGCCGTCAAGCACTGGATGGGCGTGCAGGACCTGTGGCAGCGGACCCAGAACGCCCCGCACACGCCAATGATCACGCAGGGCATCTTCGGTAAGGTGATGCTCAAGAGCCACTTCCCGGAGCTGAACATCTCGGACTGCATCTGGGTCACTCCCGCCAACGGGCCAAACGGGCCGTACGACAAGGCGGTCAGACTGGACAGGCTTGTGGCGAGCCAGGACCCCATAGCTCTCGACTATTACTGTTCCAAGTACGTGCTTATGCCGGTGAGCGGGAACGCCGCGCAGGACCCGAACGGCTCGAACCAATGGCATCAGATGCTTTCTACTACCCGAGACGTCCTGGCCGCCGGCGGCAAGCAGGTGACCATGGACGAGGGCAACATGAACGTGTACAAGGTGTGGGCCCCGGACAAGCCGCCGGTGACCAAGTACGAGTACTTCCTCGCCGAAGGGTGCACGGCATACGGCTTCGAGACCTGGGTGCTGGTCGCCAATCCGAACGGCGTGCCGGCGAAAGTCGATATCTCTTACTTCACCGACAACGGGCCGGTGAACAAAGACCCGGTGACGGTGCCTCCGCACTCGCGGCTGACCGTCAACGCCAGTTCGGACATCTGGGCGATGAACGCCGGGGTCCGGGTGGGTTCGGACCAGCCGGTTTACATCGAGCGCGCGATGTACTGGAACGACCGCACGGAGGGGCACGACTCCATAGGCACCGCAACGGGCTCGACCGACTGGTACGTCGCCGACGGGCATACCGCCGACGGCTTCGAGACCTGGATCGAGATACTCAACCCTTCGCCCACCGACTGCACGGCGAGCCTCACCTACATGACGCCGGGCGGCATCGTGGGCGGACCGAAGGTGCTGGTGCCCGGCTACGCCCGCAGGACAGTATTCGTGGCAGACACGGTGAACAACTCAGACGTCTCCACGCACATCACCTCCGACCGCCCCGTGGTGGTGGAGAGGTCCATGTACTGGAACGGCAGGCGCGGTGGGTCGGGCTCGAACGCGGTGAAGGTTCCCGCACAGGACTGGTACCTGGCCGAGGGAGCGACCCACTCGGGTTTCGAGACTTACGTCCTGCTCCTCAACCCCGGAACGACGAACGCGACCGCCAACCTTGAGTTCCTGACGGCGAAGGGGACGGTCAAGCGGGACGTCCCGGTGCCCGCCGGGACCCGCCGTACGGTCAAGCTGAATGATATTGTGCCCGGGCTGGACGTCTCGACGTACGTCCACTCGGACGTGCCGCTCGTTGCCGAGCGGTCCATGCTCTGGCCTGTGCCTGGAGGCAGGGCGGGCCACGCAACAGTGGGCATGACCTCGCCGGCAACTGAGATCTTCATGCCGGAGGGATGCACGGCCTATGGGTTCGACACGTGGCTGCTGCTCGAGAACCCCGGCGCCGCCAGCTCTTCCGTGAGCGTTTGGGCGATGACCGAGGGAGGCGAGCAGCGGATAGCGGGTGTTGATGTCGCGGGCCGCAGCCGCAAGACCTTGAAGCTCAACGACTATTACCAGGGGAACCTCTCCATCAGGGTGGTGTCGACTCAGCCGATATGCGCCGAGCGCTCGGTCTACTGGAACAACAAGGGCGGAGGCACCAGCTCGATCGGTTATTGACGTAGCGCCGGCGTCCCGCCGGCAGAAGACGTAGCGCCGGCGTCCCGCCGGCA
>DAIUEJ010000004.1:33457-87789 GCA_036845225.1 Candidatus Anoxymicrobiaceae bacterium
ACGTAGCGCCGGCGTCCCGCCGGCAGAAGACGTAGCGCCGGCGTCCCGCCGGCAGGACTTGCTGATCCCTATATGCTTGTATTACTATCAGCTTGTAATGCTTAGCAGCAACTCCGGCCCCTCTTACGAAGATGAAACTACGTGGCGCTCGCGTGGCCGCCTCCCGCATCTTGAGCGACAAGACGCCATATACTTCATCACTTTCAGGTTGGCAGGCAGCCTGCCGAAGCACGTCCTTCTGAACATCAAGGCAGCAAAGCGGAATGAAGACGCCATTGATGAGTTCCTGGACAGCGGCCACGGCGAATGCTGGTTGAATGACGAGAGAATCGCAGCCTTGACCGTCAACACGATCAAACATTGGAGTGGAAGCCGCTATTTGCTGCACGCATGGTGTGTCATGCCTAATCACGTGCACGTTGTTCTCGGTCCAAAACGGTCGCTGGCAGAGGTTTTGCATTCCTGGAAGTCGTACATTGCTCACGAGGCAAATCGAATGCTGAGCAGAACCGGTGATTTCTGGCAGCGTGAGTACTATGACCACATCGTACGAAACGACGAAGAACTTCATCGCGATATCGAATACACGATAAACAATCCGGTCAAAGCTGGGTTGTGTGAGAACTCTGATGAGTGGGAATGGTCTGGAGTAGGAGATATGTATGCCGGCGAGACGCCGGCGCTACGATAGGAGAAAATGCCGGCGAGACGCCGGCGCTACGATAGGAGAAAATGCCGGCGAGACGCCGGCGCTACAAGAAAAAGGGCGGGCTCGAAAGCCCGCCCTTTTGTTCGTAAGTGTTGACGCTATACCGGCTCGAAGTGCATGAGCAACATGGGGTGGGCGACCGGCTCGGTCGCATAAGCGACCTTGACCGACATGCCGGTCTTGACCGCGTCAGTAGAGTCACCGTAGTTGCGCAGTTGATGCGTGAACAGCGTGTCCGCGCCGTCCATCTTCACCAGTGCCAGCACGTAGGGAACCTCGACCTTCATGAACGAGGGGACGAACTCCGAGACCGAGAAGCTGTGAAGCGTCCCGGTGCCAGGGAGTTCTTTCCATTTCGTTATGGTGAGGCAGTCGGCGCACAGCGGCCTGGGCACGGCCCACACCTTGCCGCAGCCGGGGCACTCCGTCGCGAGGAACTTGTGATTCGTGAGCTCTATGAAGAACTTCGAATACTTGCCCAGCACGTGCTTGTACGTGAAGTCCATCTTCCACTCGATGCGCATTCCCTCACGGAAGTCTGCCCACGGGTCGCCATCAGGATGCTCGAACGGCATCGGGTCCTCGGCCGTGAAGACGTTCATCAGGTTGCTGATGAGTTCCAGTCCCATGATCAGTCCCTCCTCTCGAATATGTTGAGCGCGCAGAAGGTGCCGGTCCCGCCGTGGGAGTCCATGCCCCCGCGCTTCGAGTTGAGCTCCACCTGGCGCCCGGGGTCGGCCTCCTGCCGCAACTGGCGAAGCACCTCGACGCCCTGGGCAACGCCCGTCGCGCCTACCGGATGCCCGAAGCCCATCAGGCCTCCGGAGGTGTTCGTCGGAAGCTCGCCGCCCACGTTGAAGACGCCCTTCTCCATGAGCTTCCCGCTCTCGCCTTCCTTGCAGAACCCGAGGTCCTCGTAGGATACGAGCTCCGCTCCGGAGTACGCGTCGTGGACCTCGAAGCAGTCGAAGTCCTCGAGCGGGTTCTTGATTCCGGCCATGGGATAAGCCTGCTCAGCCGCCGTACGCTTACCGCGGAAGTGCGTGACCCCCGGGTAGGGGTGAGGCCGGTCCGCCATCCTCATGAAGTCCGTCCCGCATCCGGTGCCGGTCAGCTCGATCGTCGGCTTCTTCTCCCACGTCGAGCAATTCTTCTTTGCCCAATCCTCGGTTGCGAAGATGAGGGATGCCGCGCCGTCAGAGAGGAGGCTGCAGTCCAGTTTCTTGTACGGATAGGTGATCATCTTTGATTTCAGGACGTCATCTATCGTGATGTCCATCGGGTAGTGCGACTTCGGGTTGTACATGGCGTTGCGGTGGTTCTTGACGCTTACCATCGCGAACTGCTCTTCCTTGGTGCCGTACTGTTCCATGTGGGTGACCATCATGATCGCGTAGTAAGCGATGTAGAATCCGGCGACCTGCACTTCCCAGTCGGTGTCCGACGCGAGCGCGATGAACTGCTGCGCCACGTCCGAGGGGACCTGGCGGCCCATGTTCTCCGAGCCGAAGACGACCATTGAGTCACAGAGGCCTGACATTATGTACGCGTAGGCGTTTCGGATAGCGAGGCCTCCGGTGCCTCCGCCGCCTTCCACGCGGACATTAGGCTTGGGGCACATCCCTATGTTGTCGTGAAATATTGCCCCGGCCTTCAGTTGCTTGTCGAAGTGGTCGCTGAAATAGCTGGTGGTGCTGTGCTCGATGTCCTGGACCTTGGTGCCCGAGTCTTCGAGTGCCTCCAGTACCGCTTCGTTGATCCAGTCGCGCATGCTTCCGTCTTCCCGTTCCGCGGCAAATTTGGAGATGCCGCCACCGAGGACGAATACCCTGCGTTTCTTGTCGAGAATCTCCATATCCTCCCTTCCTTCCTTTCTCTCCTCGTGCGCCGATAGGGGTCGAAAAATTGAGTCCGTAAGCCGCGCGGGAAGCGCGGTCTCAGGGCAAAGACGCCTTAGTATATCAAAAACAAGCAGTCAAAACCGCTGGTCCAATTCCGCTGGCTGCTTGCTCTGCAAACAGGGTGGCCTTCCGGGCGCGGCCCGCTCAGGGGAGGGATTTCTCGAGGCCGGGGTCGTACTTCACGAGCAGCAGCCGCACCTTCTGTCGCGCCGCGTCGACGGCCTGCTGGTTGTTCGCATATGCCGCCTCCGCCTCGGCACCGGACTTCGCCTGGATCGTCGATTCCAGCTGGAACTCGCGCTGTCGCAGGTAGTCTTCCATAGAGGCCTGTGCCGCCGTGAGGGTGGGGTTATCCGGCTTGCGCTGCGAGGTCACCTGACTGATCAGGTCCAGGACCTTCGATGTCTGGCCTACCAGGGTGTCAAGGCCCTGCTGCACGGGAAGTGCGCCCGACTTCATCGAGGCGATGACGCCACGCGCCTCCTGGTCCAGGGACCTGTCCGCCGCGAGCGCGTCGGTTATCGCTTCGCGCACCGCGAAGTTAGTGCTGGTACGGGTGTTGCCGCCACCACCGGAGCCGCACCCCGTGAGCGCGACCGCAACCAGGACCGCCAGGGGGAACAGTACTGCCTTTCTCATGCGTGGATTATACAATGGGACGATGCACGAGCACTTTGACGCACAGAGGGCCTTTGGCCACATAGCGGAGCTGTCAGACATGCGGCGCCTCGCCGGCACGCAAGGTGAAGCAGGCGCTCAGGATTACATCCGTGGCATCGGCCGCGACATCGGCTTGGAGATCGAGAGCGAGGAGTTCGCGTACAACGAGCTCCCGCTGAAGTTAGCGCTGCCCGCCATGTGCCTCATCATCGGCGCGATAAGCGTCATGGGGTCCCTCGCCTACTTCTGGGGGACGTCGCTGGTCATCATCCCCGGAGTGGCGCTCCTCGCGGTGGTCTACCTCGGCTTCAAGTGGTCGAGCACCTTCGAGAAGTTCGCCTCGAAAGGGAGCAAGCACTCCTGCAACCTCATCGGGCGCATCCCGGGGGCCGAGGCCCGTGGCGAGGTCCTGCTGTCGGCGCATTACGACTCCAAGAGCCAGCTGATGCCGGTCATACTCCGCGCCTCGTTCTTCATACTGGGCTTCGCCGTCGCGATCATGTTCGGCATCACGCTCGTGGTCGTGGGCATCCTGGCCGCCGCCGGCCACGATTACCTGGGCAGCCACGCCGGGTTCTATGTCTCCCTCGTCCCGCCGGCGCTCATGCTGGGGCTCGTCTTGAACGTGACCGGGAACAGGTCGCCCGGCGCGCTCGACGACGCTTCGGGGGTTGCCGTGATACTGGAGGTGGCGCGGGTGCTCGCGGACATGCCGCCCCGGAACTACGACGTCGTCATCGCCGCGTTCGGCTGCGAGGAAGTCGGGCTCTGCGGGTCCATCAGCTACCTCCTCGCTCACCAGGAAGAGCTCCGGCGCCGCCCGTTCTTCATGATCAACTTCGACATGCCGTTCTCGAGCTCGGGCAACCTCATGCTGAACACCGGCTTCGAGTTCCCGCCGGTGCGGACGAGCAGGAAGCTGAACGAGATCACACGCAAGGTCGGCAAGGCCATGGGGGTGAAGGTGAGCGGGGGCTACCTGCCGGTGGGCGCCGGCGCCGACCACATGCCCTGGGTCAAGCACGGCTTCGAGGCGACCGGGCTGATCTCCGCGTCGGCAAACATCCACAGCTCTCGCGATTCACTGGAGAAGGTCAACAGGGAAGGCCTGCGAAGGGCCGGGGAGGCAACGCTCGCGATATTGAAGGAGCTCGATCAGGACGCCTCGTGCTGGTCGAAGAACCCCGGACCCGAGTCGTCGGTCGGAGCCGGCGGGGGGACTGACACGCCCGGCGACACCGCATGATCGCGCCCGGCGCGGGAGTCGAGGTACCGCGCGATCCCGAGGGCTGCCTGCCGCCCTTCGGCGCACGCCTTGACGACCAGCCGCCCGCCACTGACGATGTCCCCTCCCGCGAAGACACCCGGCCTGGAGGTCATCATGTTCTCATCGACCAGGACCAGGCCCTTTTCGCTCATCTTGAGGTGGCTGGCCAGGTAACCGGCGAGGGCCGGGTCCACCTCCCGTGCGGGAGCCATGATGACGGTGCCGACCGCCAGGACGCTGGGGACTGACTCTTTGTCCAGCTCGTCGGGCGAACCGATGTTGGGGTGAGTCCGCAGGGCGTCGACCCTGCCTTCGCCCAGCACCTCGATGATCTTCCTGTCCCAGGCGACCTCGACCCCCGCCGCGGTGGCGTAGGTCAGGCGCTCGGGGACGCAGTCCAGGTCGTCGGGCTTGCAGGTGGTGACCAGGAAGACCTTCTCGGCGCCCATCTCGAGCGCGAGCATCGCGGTGTCGACCGCGAGGTTGCTCTCACCGACGACCGCGACCCTCGGGGTCAGCTCCCGCTTGACCTTTCTCCGGGCCGCGCCCAGGAACGAGAGCGCGTCGATGACTCCCGGGAGGTCCGCGCCCCGCACGGAGGGCATCGCCAGCGACTGCAGGCCCATGCCCAGGAACACCGACCTGAAGCCCTCGCGGAGCAGGGACTCGAAGTTGATGTCCTCCCCGAAGACGGTGTTCCCCCGGAACTCGACCCCCGCCATGAGGGAGCCTTCGATCTCGCGCTCGAGGACCTGGCGGTTGAGCCTCGAGTCCGTCATGTAGTGTGCCGGCAGGCCGCCCGCCTCGATCCCCTGCTCGAACACCTCCACGTTGAACCCGAGGAGCGAGAGGTAGTACGCGCACGAGATGCCCGCCGGGCCCGAGCCGATGACGGCGACCCTCTCGCGCCTGGTCTCGCGGAACGGCTCCGGCCAGCCCTCGGTGGCCTGGGCGACTCCACATACGAACTCCTCGAGCTGGGCGATCTTCACCGGCTCATCGAGGCGAGCCCTCAGGCACGCGGCTTCGCAGAGGCTCCCCGACGGGCACACCAGTCCGCAGACCTCTCCCATGGGGTTCATCTCCCGAATCAAGCTCGCGGCGCCGGTCATGTCCGTCGAGGAGATGCGGCGTATCACGTTCGGGAGGTCGATGGAAGCCGGGCAGGCTTCCACGCAGGGAGCGTCCAGGCACCTCAGGCAGCGGTGCGACTCGAGCACGGCCGATATTGAGTCCACTACTCCCTGGCTCGAGATCTGAGGCCGGACCGGTACGGTCTCGAGCACGTAGCTCTCTCTTTTCTGGAGGAACCGTGGCGCTCGCAGGGACAGGTATTTCATAGCCGTCGTTGCCGCGTGGACGCCCGAGGCGGCCGCCTGCGCGACCCCGCGCCCGTAGAACGTAGCCTCTCCGGCGAGGAAAAGGCCCCGCAGTTCGGTGACTGCTCCCGGCAGGCTGGCCGGGGCGAGGACGCCTGACGGATGGGCCGCGGAGAGAGCCCCGTGGTCTCTCGAGAGAAACCGCTCGAAGGCGGCCGGGCTGGAGATCCTCCACACCACCGGCCGGGCCGCTATTTCAGGCAGGATGGGCAGGAGACGCTCGAGGACGCGTGCCGCCTCCTGCTGTTTGATCTCCTCGTATTCCTCGGTGCCGTACACCGGGTCGCCCGGGAAGGGCCAGGCGGCGGGGTCGGTCACCGCGTAGACGGTCATGGAGTGGTAGCCCTCGGGGGAGAGGTAAGGGTCGAACATCGAAGGTATGCTGACCGAGATGAACTGTCCGGGCTCGCGTTCCGGGTCGTCGATGAGCACAGTATTGGGGTTGAAGCCTTCGGGGACCGCGTCCTCCGGGACCCCCAGGTAGATGGCGAAGACGGACGGCCCCGGGATGAGAGAATCAAGCCACTCGAGCGTCTGGGGCCGCAGGTGCTGGGAAAGCACCAGGTTCTCGTAGAGGTCGCGCGCCGATGTGTTAGAGACCACCGCGTCCGCCGAGATGCGCCGCCCGCCCGCCGTCTCGACCCCGACCGCGCGGCCTCCCTCCACGAGCACCCGCTCGACCGCGACCCGATACTCCACACGGCCGCCCCTCTCTATGATGCTCTTCTCGAGCCTGTTGGGGATCTGCTGGGCGGACCCGATGGCGTGATGGGTGCCGCCGATGTGACGGTCGAGGACCGCCAGCGCGGCGTTCGGCGCCGAGAGGTCCGCCATCGAGTACCCGGTGTTGTAGGTGAGGTCCGCGTCGAAGAAGTTCCGGGCGAGCGGGTCGTCGGTGTAACGGGTGAAGATGCGCTCGGCGCTGGTGCGGACGTACTTCGACAGCCTGACGACGCTCATCGGGTGCCTGAGGTACAGCCCCGCTTTCTGCAGGGACGATTCGTCGCTGGAGGGCCGCGGCGACCCGGAGCAGTCCAGGAGCGCCTGGTAGACCTGCTCCAGCTCGCGCATGAACGACAGCAGGCTGCCGACCTGCTGGGGGAACAGGGCGCCCAGCTCCGCCGTGAACGCGTGACGGTCGCGGTGGAACTCGATGCGGGAATCGCCGAAGTACATCGCGTACGCGCTGTCGCGCGGGATGAGGTCCACCTGCTGGCCGAGGAAATCGAACAGCGTCCGCTGGATGTGGAACCCGACTTCGCCGAATCCCTGCAGGATGGAAGCCGCGGCGTCGAATGTGAAGTCGCCCTCGCGGAAAGACGTGCAGCAGCCGCCGGGCAGGTTCGCACGGTCGAGCACGAGCACGTCCAGCCCCTCGTGAGCTAGCACCGACGCGGCCGCGAGCCCACCGATCCCCGCTCCGATGACGATTACCTCGTATCTGTCTTTCAGAATTGGCTCTGGTGCTACCAAGCAATGTCCTGAGGTTGGCGGCTCTTATTACCAGGCGGAGCGGAAACGTTGAGCGCGAGTCCGCAGAGCAATAACAAAGCAATGATACTCAAGTGCCCGGGGCATGGCAATTTGGAATAGTAACAACTATATATAATATATATTGACAAATAGAGCATTATGACTATATTAATTATATAGTAATGAAAGAGAACGAAGCCTACGCCAAGCGAGAACCGAAGAGGCAGGCGAACTTCCTGCTGCCGGAGCCGCTCCTCGCGGAGCTGCGAAGCCTGGTGCCGTCGAAGATGCGCAGCCAGGTGGTTGCGACCGCCCTCGAGCGGGAGCTCGCGAGGATAAAGGCGCAGCAGGCGCTCTCTGATTACTTCGGGGCATGGAAGCCGGCTGCGGGGAAGGCTTAGCTGCGGCGCGGAGGAGATTGAGACGAGAGACATCCTGGTCGAGAGCGAGATACTCATCGATTTCCTCAAAGGAATCCAAGGCGCGCGCGCAGTCCTCGAAAGAGCCGCCGATGAAGGGGTGATCCGCCTCAGCGCGGTCACCGCGGCGCAGGTCATGGCGAGGGCGTCCATGAAGAACAGGGACACCGCGACGAAGCTGCTCGAGTCGTTCAACATCGTGCCCGTAGACAAGGAGGTGGCCTCACGTGCCGGACTTTTCCTCTCTGATGGCCGTCGAGATAAGTTTGACCTCTGTGATTGTCTTGTTGCTGCTACTTGCGAACAACTGGCATCGGTACTTGTGACCAGGGACCGCTCCAGGTACCCCTCGGGCTCTTTCGAGGTCCTGCTCGCGGACTACTGAGAAAGGCGACGGCATCGACGGCGTCGAGCTCCGGCGGCAAGGACTGCCGCGTATTTCCTGCTGTTGTATAATAGCCTCCCTAAAACTCACCGATGAGAGGGATGGATTTGAAGCACCACGTGATCTCGTTCGCCAACCAGAAGGGCGGCGTCGGCAAGACAACCACCTGCATAAACCTCGCCGGGGCTCTCTCGGAGGCCGGCGTATCCATCCTGCTGGTCGACATGGATTACCAGAGCAACCTCACCCTCGGGGTCGGCCTCAGTGTCGGCAACGGTGAGAAGGGGACCGGCGACCTCCTGCTGTACCCGGAGGTGTCGTTCCGTGAGATCATCCACACCTCGTCCATCCCGAACGTGGACATCGCGCCCGCGACCCTCGACCTCTCGAAGGTGGACATCAATATCGACAAGCGCCCGGAGCGCCACAAGATACTCCACGACAAGCTCTTCGAGGTGAAGGACAACTACGAGTACGTCTTCGTCGACTGCCCGCCCGCGTTCAACCTCCTGACGGTGAACGCGCTCTCGACGTCGGACGGTACCATCATCCCGATACAGTGCTACCCGTACTCGCTGGCCGGCCTCAACACCCTGCTCGAGATCATCGACGACATACGCTATGCCTACAACTTCGACCTGGAGATCGCCGGCATCGTGCCGACCGCCTACGAGACGAACACCAGGCTGGCCGCGGACGTCCTCCGCGAGCTCCACGACCGGTACGGCGGCAAGGTCTACGACACGATCATCAAGAAGAGCGTCAAGGTCGCGGAAGGGCCCATCCACCAGAAGTCTATCGTGCAGTACGCGAGTAGCCATCCCGTTGCGAATGCCTACCGGGAGCTTGCCGCCGAGTTTCTGCGCCGCGAAGCCCGCTGAATCCCCGAGGGGTCAGGCACCGTCCACCTTTTTGTCCACCCGCATAGCGGTTGGCGAAGGACAAAGTGGATAAAAAGGTGGACGGTGCCTGACCCCTATGCAGAGTCCAGCTCCCGGATCATCCTGAGCGCGAGGTCGCGCGCCCGCTCGGTCACGCGGATGTCCATGTTCTCGGGGGTGTCCTGCGGGGTGTGGTAGTTCGGGACGAAGTTGTTTTCGTTGAACCCAAGTATCGATATTGCCTTGAAGCCCCGGACGAGGGGGACCATGGCGTCGGTGCCGAGCCTCACATCGTAGGTCCCGATCTCGCCAAACTCGCCGGACTCCTTGAGCCCGCGCGCGATCGACACCAGCTCTTCGGCGTAAGGCCGCACCCTCACGAAACCCTCGCTCGTGCCGTAGCGCACCGTCCCGTACCCGATGGACTCCAGGTTGATGAAGTAAGTGTTCTCCTTGTCCAGCTCGTGGCCGTGCATCTTCATGTACTGGACAGCGCCCATCATTATCGCCTCCTCGCAGCCGAAGGCCGCGAATGTCAGCTCGCTGTTCTCGAGGGGCGCGGACAGCACCTCCTCGCAGATGGACATGCACCCGGCGATGCCGGAGAGGTTGTCGCAGGCGCCGGGGACGTATTTCCCGATGCCGATGTCGAAGAAGCTCACTGCGGCGACCAGCAGCCCGAGCGTGCAGATGCCCTGGATGATCCAGGTGACTATCCACATCGCAGTGCCGGTTCCCGCGATCGCTCGGACCACCGCCGCCACCACGAGCCCGACCATCGTCGCCAGGATGGGCATCATCACGTTGGGCGTCGAGTCGAACTTCTCTTTGTAGAATTTGGCTACCGCCTCGTCGAGGTCGGGGTTGAACACCAGCTCGCCGACCTTGGCGGCATCGATGTGCGCGCTGACGATGATGCGCCGCGTCGCTTTCTCGTTCGGAATGACGCCGATGACGTTCTGCGACGGGTAGCGCGGGATGACGTTGCGGATGAGGTGGAACCTGGTGGTGAGGTCCCCCCAGAACGAAACGGTGATGAACGCAAGGACCGCGGCCATCAGCCACGGTATCCAGGCGGGCCTGGTCCATATCGTAGCGACGCCCGCGAGAATGGCGAGCGCGGTGTGGGTGAAATAGACCCAGTAGTAGTGGGGGCTGACCCTGTAGGAATCGACCGACGTCTCGAGCCCGATCTCCTTCATCCGTCTGGAGAGGTACTCCGCCGCCTCCCGCTCCCCGGGCTTGGTGGGCCCGCGCATGGGGATCGCCGCCATGGTCTCGATCTCTTTCATCATGTCTACGCGTCCGGGCATGCTCTCTCCATTCGCATCAGACCGCAAACTGCGGTGGACAAAAAGGTGGACGGTGCCTGACCCCTGCTACCAGTTCTTGTCGCGGACGATACAGGCCGATGCGTTTATACCAGAAATCATCACCAGGGGCACGCCGCCGCCGGGGTTGGTGCTGGCGCCGGTCAGGTAGAGGTCTGAGATGACGGGCGAGCGCCACGACGGCCGGAAGGGCCCCAGGTTGGGGAGGCTCATCTCGAGCCCGTATATGGCGCCTTCGGGCAGCAGCAGTTCGCGCTCGAAGTCGAGCGGCGTCCGCATGTCGGTGTCCTCGATGAGCCCGCGGACACCGGGCAGCATGGTCCTTTCGAGGTGCGTGACCGCCTCCTCGAGGTAAGCTGGCTTCAGGTCGTCCCAGGTCCCGTACTTCAGATGATAGGGCCCTGCCGAGAGCAGGCCCAGGCTGAACTTCCCCTCGGGGGCGAGGCCCGGGTCGGTCATGCTGGGGCAGATCAAGCCGTGGGGGAGGTCTTCGATCTGCGGCATCAGCCCCATCCCGTAGAACTCGTCCCAGTAGGCGTTCAACTGCTCCGGCGGCGGCACCATCACGGTGAAGTGGCACCTTATCTGCTCGGGCTTCTTCGAGAGCCCGAAGTAGGACATGGGCGCGGGGATGGAGAGGGTGTACCCCTCGATGGCCCGCGCGAAAGCCCGGGGCAGGTTGTGGCGGCCGACCAGGTCCAGGTAGGTCGGGATCGCGCTCGCGTTCGACACCACGACGCCGGCACGCACGACTTCTCCGTTCGCCAGCTCGACCCCGACCGCCCGGCCGTTCTCGACCACGATGCGGGTGACCAGGGTCTCCATCCGTATCTCGGCGCCGTTCTCGGTAGCGATCCTCGCCAGCGCCGCCGGCACCGCGCCCATGCCGCCGCGCGGGTACCAGTACCCCTCGTGGGAGAGGTAGCTCATGATAGCGAAGATCCCGCTGATGCGGTCGGCGGGGATGCCCGCGAAGAGGTTCTCAAAAGAGACGATGGTCAGCGACTTGGGGTGCTTCATGTAACGCCGGTTGACCGCGTCCTGGTTGGTGAAGATGACCTTGAGCAGCGCCGGCAGGGCGCGCAGCAGGTTCATGCTGGCGGCGGTGCGAGCCAGGTGTGACGGCGTACCGAAGCGCTCCAGCGGCGGGAACGGCCTCTCGACCAGGATCTTGGACGCGTCCCATATCGACTGCATGTCCCGGCAGAACGCGAGCCAGCCCTCCCGGTCACCCGGCGCGAACCCCTCTATGAGGTCAGCGCATTCGAGCGGGTCCATGGGAAGCAGGATGCTCGAGCCGTCCCGGAAGCGCATGTCGTATACGGGGTCCAGGAGCCGCAGGTCGAGGTAGTCCTCCAGCCTGAGCCCCATCATCTCGAAGAAGCGGTCGTAGAGCTCCTTGTAGAGGATGAAGATGGCCCCGACGTCGAACTTGTGGCCGTTCAGCTCGTAGGTCGCGCAGCACCCGCCCAGCCTGCTGCTCTGCTCCAGCACCAGCACGCTCTTGCCGCGCTTCGCCAGGAGGTCTGCGGTGGTGAGCCCACCGATGCCCGAGCCGATGACGACGACGTCGTACATGGGAGGCTTCCTAGCCCCCGGCGGCCACGCGCCAGCCGGGGATGTTGGGTGCGAACCTGTCCATTACGCGACCTTCCACGGCTGGGAGCATCGCGAGCCCGGCACGCAGCAGCGGCCGCTTCAGGAAGTGCGGCACCAGGTTCTGGATCTTCTTGAGGACGTACTCGGGATAGAAGAGCATGGTCACCCGGCGGAAATCGTCGTAGGCCTCCGCCTTGTCCTCTATCGCCTTCGCGGCGATCCTGCCGGAGACGAGCGCGCCCAGCATGCCGAAGAACAGCAGCGGGTCTATCACGCCGGCGAGCGTGCCCGCCAGTATCTTGTTGCCGTGGAACAGCCTGGGGTTCCGCAGGGACCCCACCGGGCAAGCCCCGCCGACGAGTTCGTTCCACTGGTTGAACTCGAGCCCCTCTCCCTCGGCGACCATCTGGGTGAACTTCTCCTTGCCCGCCTTCGAGAGGGGGACGTCGCGCTGGAACAGCAGCGCAAACGAGATCCCGTTGATCGTGCTGGTGAACGCGTAATCTTTTGAGTAGTCGTCCATGAACCACGCGACGGTGGTGCGGTCATGGTCCACGGTGCCTTTCGCGAACCACCCGAACAATTGCGAGTAGGGGATGTTCAACGCCTGGTAGTTCTCGATCTGCAGGCCCGTCGCGATGATGGTATCCGGCGGCAGCATCGCGTAGTCGCCCTGGGTCAGGACCGGCTTTGAAAACTCTATCTTTGCGCCGGCCGCCTCGGCCTCTTTCGCAAGGAGCGTGTCGAGCGAGGTAGAGCGCGAGCCGCGTTCGACCATGTAGAGGGGGATGCGGCCGCGCATCGGAAGGTCGAACATCTTCCCGTAAGCCCAGATGTGCGACTGGTCGATGACCCTGACTCCCGGGGTGATATCGACCCCCGTATAGCGCTTGATCGCATCCAGGTCGAACGGGCTTCCGGCCGGGTCGGGCCTGAACTCCGGCATGCCGCCTATGCGGTTCTCTCGCTCCAGTATCCGGACATCGTGCCCTCCCTTTGCAAGGTTGACCGCCGCCACCAGCCCGGAGAGCCCCGCACCCACGATTGTCACTTCAGACATCAGCACACCTCCATCGGCGCCTTGGTCTTGACTCGCATGCACATACCGGCAAGCGCCCCCCGCGCTTTACCTCGGCAGCTCCTGGTATCCGGGGAGCGCCTTGAAGAAGTTGTTCATCGCGAAGCCCAGCTTGTCCACGTGTGTCTGGCTGAACTGAAGCTGCGGCCCCATGATCCTCTTCTTGATGGCGACGGGCGTCCCGTCGAACACCTTGCGCAGGAAGAGGTTGCGGTTGTAAAACCTGGTGTACTTCTTGAACAGGGCGTACGCTTCGGCCTTGTCCTTGTGGGCGATGGCGGCGATCTTGCCCGTCACCAGCGAGCCGTGGACCCCGAACAGGGCGAACGGGTCCATCCCGCCCGCCAGGGTGCCCGCCAGGATCTTGTCTCCTTCGAACAGGCGAGGGGTATCGTAGCAGGCGGTGGGCACCAGCCCCTCGTGATATACCCAGGACGAGCAGTGCATCCCTTCCTTGCCTTCGAGCTGGGTATCCCTGAACCGCTCGAACTCGCTCTCTTTGACGGGCTCTCTCGCGAAGTACAGGCAGAAGACGACACCGTTGCTCGCCCCGTAGTAAGCGTAGTCGAGGATGTAGTCGTCCATCCAGACGCCGCAGGTCGGGAAGTCGTCCGTCTTGCCCCGTCCCATATAACCGAAGACTTTCTGGTACGGGATGTTGAAGGACTCGAAAGCGCCGGCAGGGTAGAGCCCGGTCGCGATGATGGTGTCGGGCGGCAGTTGGGCGAAGTCGTGCTGGGAAGCGAAGTTCTTTCCGAACTCGAACTTCACGCCCGCCTCGAGGCAGAGGTCCTCCAGTTGCTTGTCGAGCGCGCTGTTCCTGGGCCCGCGCTCAACGCAGTGAAGGTTGACCTCCTTCACCTTCATCTCGACCTTCTGGCCGAATGCGTAGAAGTTCCATGACTCGCACGGGACGATCTGTGGCGCCCCGAGCTCGACCCCGATGAACTTGCCGACGGGGCCCACGTCGAACGGGGTCACGTCCACCGCGGGGCGCACGTTGGGCATGCCCCCGACCTGGTCGTATTTCTCGAGGACCAGGACTTCTTTGCCGTCACGGGCGAGGTTGAGCGCCGCGGTCATTCCGGCCAGCCCGGCCCCGACCACGATGACTTCGCTGGACCCTTCTTCCATGTTCGGACCCCCTGGAGTCTTGTCGGTCACGCAATGTGTGCTAGGTGAGAAGGCGCAGCGGCATCTCCCTCGCCTCGGCGAGCTGTTTGGAGAGGTGCGACTTGGAGCCTTCGTCGAGGTTTAAAGCGTAAGCGAAAGCCGCAAGCGCAAGAGCGGCGCCGAGAACGAGGAGGGATGAGCCTCCCGCGTGGCGCGTGGCGAACTTGAGAAGTCTGATCATGCCCCTCACCCCGGCCTTCTCCCCCAGGGGGAGAGGAAGGACAGCCTATAAGAACACTTTCTTCATGCAGCCGGTGTCGTACTCCCAGCGGCGGTTGGATATGTTGTTGGGGTCGAGCGCCATCTTCATCTTGGTCAACGCGTCCATGAACTGGACCATGTTGGGCTGCGCCGCCTGCATGGCGAGGTCCATCATCGGGACGACGCCCTTGATGAGCGCCCCTCCGCCCGCCGCGATGATCATTCCCTGGCTCATAGCCGTCGCAGTGGCACGCCCGTAACCCATCAGGATGCGCAGCAGGTCGTCCTTGTCCGCCTGGTTGGTATACATGTCGTATTCCATGTAGGCGCTTCGCCCCATGTGGTACGGCTGCAGGTAAGTCGAGGCGTCATCCGGAGGCAGCGCGTCGTCGGTGGTCCCGACCTGGTTGGTGCAGGCGGTGCGCATGGTCTTCTCGATGCCGACCATGTTGTCCAGCTTGTCGATGAGGGCGCCGATCATGAACGAGCCCCGCACCCTCTGCACGCGCACGGTCACGTTGAAGAACTTGACCCACTTGTCCATGTCGATGAAGTCGTAGTCCTCGGTCATGTCGAGGAGCGCTTCCTTGGGCAGGAAGTCGAACATCGGGAACTTCTCCTCGATCATTCGCTGGGTGAGGTCCGCCTTGAGGTCCGCCTCCTCCTCTGTCTCCCCGCCGAAGATGGTGACCATGTTGTGGCGGGGCATGAGCTCCGCGACCTTGCTCGCCTCTTTGTTGTTGTCCCCCATGAAGATGCCGTAGAACGAGTTCATCAGGTGGGCGAGCTCGAGCGAGAGGTTGTCCTGGGCGACTTCGTAGAGGGCTTCGGCGAACAGATCGAGCCTGTCTTCCTCCAAGGCCGGGAATATCTGCTGGTGGAACGGCGCCTCGGGGTAGAGGCGCACCGTCATCTTCGTGACTATCCCGTAGGTGCCGAACGCGTACCGGAAGAGGCACGAAATGTCGGGCCCCGGCCCCGCGACAGCGCCCTTTGCCGCGCCGTACGACATCGCCCCGGTCTTGAGTATCTCACCGGTCGGGAGGACCGCCTCGACATCGAGTATGTTGTCCATGCCGAAGCCGTACTTGGACGACATCGTGTTGATGTTGCAGAAGAGGTGGTTGCTGATCACGCCGGCGGTGGCTGAGGTGGACGGGTTCAACACCCGGCAGCCGACCTGCTGCGCCGCCGCCTGGAAGAACAGGTAATTGACGCCCGGCTGGATGGTAGCCCACATGTTCTCGCCGTCGATCTCGAGTATCTGCTCCATCCTGCGCAGGTCGCATATGATGCCCCCGTAGGGAGGCAGCGCCAGGCCCGCGGTGGTGAGGCCGGTCCCGAAAGGCATCACGTCGATGAGATGCTCGTTCGCGATGCGGTAGACAGCCTGCACGTCCTCGGTGCTCGCGGGCAGGCACACGATGTGCGGATAAGACGCTGGCGTAAAGCTCTGGTCGCGCGCGTAGCCGCAGAGCACTGACGGCGCGTCGCTCGCCCACTCCTCACCGAGCGCCTCCTTGAGCGCGTCCAGCGCCTTGCCGAGGTTCTCGACGCGGTTGTGGTCGGGGTCTTTCTCCATGACCAGCGGCCTGTGGACGACGCGCCTGGCACGTAGTTCCTCTCTTATCCTACTTTTAGCCATGTTAAGTCCTACCTCCTAAAGCGCCTTGTCGAGTATCTCGGCCAGGTCGTAGACTTTCAGTTTCGATTTGGTCTCCTTGATGCCGTCCTCGAACAGCCGGACGCATATCGGGCACGCGGTCACTATCGCTTCCGCGCCGACGTGCTCGGCCTCGAACAGCCTCTCCTTGGTGACCCACAGCGCGAACTCGGGCTCCCAGAAGAACACCGAGCCGCCGCCGCCGCAGCAGAGCGCGTTCTTGCGGGCGCGCTCGAACTCGAGGAGCTCGAGGCCCGGTATCGCCTCCAGTACCGCTCGCGGCTCGTCGAAGATCCCCTCGCGCCTACCCAGCCTGCACGGGTCGTGATAGACGGCCTTGACCTTGACCTCTTTTGAAGGCTTGAGCGCGCCGTCCTTGATGAGCTGAGCGGCCACTTCCGCGAAGCTCTTCACCTCGAGGTCGGCCGCCTTGGTGTATTCGTCTTTGATGGCGGCGTAGGCGTGGCAGTCGGCGGTCACGATCTTCGTCACGCCGGCCTGCTCGAAGAGCGAGATGTTGGCGTCGGCGAAGTTCTCGAAGAAATCGCGGTCGCCGATGAGAAGCGCCGCGCTGCCGCTCGAGACCTCAGCGCTGCCCAGGGTGCCGAAGTCGACGCCTGCGGCCTGCAACACTTTCGCGACCGCCTTTATCCTCGGGGTGAGCGACGTGAAGCTCGAATAGTCGTCGCCGACGAAGAGGAGCCACTCGACCTTCTCTTCCAGGGCGTTCTTGATATCCATGCCCTTTTCCCAGGCGACGCGCTTGCCTGCCGGGACGCCGTACGGGTTGTCAGTCTTCTCGAGGTTGGAGAGCATCTCCGAGAAATAGTCCAGGGGCGCCCACTCGTCGGCCACCGCCTGCTCGCGGAGCAACTGGAGCACCCACAGTGGGTGCAGTTGCTTTACGGGATAGCAGCGGTCGTCGCAGGAGCCGCACAGCATGCAGGTGTACACCGCGTGCTGCATCATCTCGTCGGGCTCGATCTCGACCAGGTCGAGGCACCGCGCCATCTCGAGCTTGCCGGGCGCGTAGTAGGCCTCGTAGCGGAAGCGCGTGCCCGAGGGGCAGTTCCTCCAGAAACGCGGGTCGTCGCATTGCTGCGCCATGACGCCCTGGCAGAGCTTGCACTTGCCGCACAGCGAGAAGTCTTCCCGGAGCTCAGCAAGGGTTTCGCGCGGGGCCGTGATTCTGCGCTTCATCGTCTAGACTCCTTCCAGTAGCTGGTCCGGGTTGAGGAGGCCCTTCGGGTCGACCGTCCTCTTGAACAGCTTGATCATGTTGACGTAGGAGGGGTCCATCTCCGAGTAGAGCATCTCGGCGACCTTGCCCCGCGGCCTGTCGATGAAGGCCTTGGCCTCGATGAGCGACCGGTACGCTTTGAGGTATGCGCTCTCGACGGCGAGAGCCGTCTTCTCGTCCTTCGGATCGAAGTAGAGGTCGGCCTCGCAGTAGGCAGACGCGCCGAAGTAGATCGGGACCACGACTTTGCCGACGTCCTCGGTTTTGAGGCCCGCGCCGGAGGCCGCCTCGTCGATCGCGGCAAAAGTATCGGGCACGTTCTTGAAATAGTTGTAGCAGTTGATGTCGCGCGTGCGGCCCTTGAAGTAATCGCGGTCGTAGATGTTCCACGGCGCGGAGAGAGCTTTCTCGCACATCTCGGGGACCTGGCCCTTGAGCGCCTTGCCCCCGAGGTCCTTGGCCGCCTCCTTGATGTAGCGCTCCCAGAGGTCTACCAGGTCCTTGTAGTGCTCCATGGTGAACACCACGGTCCACGGGTTGAGCTTCTTCTTGATGCCGGCGACGGCGCCGGCGTCCCCGTCCGCCAGTATGACCGACAGGTAACGCTCGTTCGCGGCCAGCGACTCGAAGCACCACTCAGCGCGGCTCACCTTGTAGAGGAGGTCTTTCGCCGGGCCGATCTCGTCGAAGCCGAAGGCGACGAGCCTGCGCTCCTCGCGGTTCGGATAGGTATAGACCAGTCCGTAGTAGGGGATGCCGAAGATGTCCTCGCTCGCCCCGAAGAACGGGGAGAACTGCGGCCCCTGGTCCTCACGGAAGTCCGCGTGGCCCTCGTCCGTGAGCTGCTGCGAACCCGACACCCACAATTGTCCGTCGGCCATCATGGCGTGGAAGACGGAGATGTGGGGGTGGCGGTAGCCGCCTTCCCCCGAGAGCACGTCGCGGTCCATATACGACCGGAGGATCGAAGGGGAGGTGCCTGCGATGGGGTAGAGCACCCGCTGGTTGGTCTTCGCGAGCTCGGCGGCGAGCTTCTCAAATGTGACGCCCGCGTACACGTTGGCAGTCAGGTTGCGGACGTCGACCTTCTTTATCTGGTCCATCCCCGAAAGGTCGACCAGGATTCCTTTCTTTCCCGAGAGGTTGCCCCCGTCGGTCTTCCTCTTGACCGAGAAAAGGGGCACCTCGTTCTCGTACGAGAACGCGGCCACGTCGGACAGGTGGTCCACGGACTGCGGCATCACAACAGTGAGGTCCGCGCCGTCAAGCGGCTCAGGGAAGTATGAGGAGAGCACGCCCGAACCGGTACGGACGTTCTTCTCTCCGAGCAATCTCTTCAGCTCTTTTGCGGCGCTTCCGTTGCCGTTCATAAGCTCCTCCAGGTCGTAGTGGTCAAGCCTCCCGCCGGGGGTGGCTCAACTGACGTCGATTATCGATTCGAGGCCTTTTTCCTTGAGGATCTCGGGATATATCTTGAACGCGGGCTTGATGACGGGGAGCAGCTTGAGCATCTTGGGGACCGAGCCCTCGGACTCGATCTCGCCGCTCGTAAGCGCCTTGATGAGGTTGAGCTTGCCCAGCCAGAACTTGTGGGCGGTATCGGTCGACATGGTGAGGGTGGCGTCGGCGTTGCGCCCCTCCTGCACGCCGGGAAGCAGAAGCATCTCGTCGCCGGAGCAGTCCACCCAGACCTCACCCTGCGGGTCGCTGTAGACGAAGTGGACCACCAGCTTGGACGCAAGGGCCTTTTCTTTGATGGACGGGTCTTCGGCCAGTCTCTCAAAAAGCTCGCCGAGGGAATCGTAGAACGGCTGGATGTCACTGAAGTACGGCATTCCTGCGTCTCCTTTCGTTACAACCTTGCGGCCGGTACCAAAGTAAAATTGGAGCGCATTCAGCTCGGCGCAGCTAAGGCGACCCATTCAGCGTCCATTATTATTAGTTCACCAGAGTGGAACTGTCAATTGACTATACAGTGCAGTTATACTATCAGTTAATCTGGAAGCGGGTCCGCAGGGTAGTGTTCACTAACCCCGCCGCGGACGCGGGCGCACCGGACGAGCACGAGGAGAGGTGGCGGAATGGCTGAGAACATCGTTGTGGGCGCCGGGCTCGGAGGCCTGGTCGCCGCGATCAACCTGGCCCGCGAAGGCCGCGACGTGCTGGTCCTGGATAAAGAGACCAGGGTCGGCGGCTCTCCCCACTTCCATCCTTCGCCCGAGGGCACACCCATTCATCTGGAGGGCCTCAAGAGGTACACGGGCATCGACCTCAGCCCCGACGTCGCCGCGCCGGCCGTCGTTCCGTTCCAGGTGGGCCAGACGGTGGCTTACGGTGAGTTGATCCCGGTGGACATGGACGCCATCTCGTCTTTCATGATCGAGCGGGGGCCGCGGTCCACCTCTCTCGACACCTATCTGTATAACATTGCGGTGGACGCCGGGGTCTCCTTCGAGTTCAACCACGCCATCATGTCGAACGACGACGTGGCCCAGCTTCCCCCCGATACCATCTTCTCGACGGGGCTTTACTTTGAGGCGTTCGACGCGCTCCGGGTCCCGTACCTGACCTCTTTCCACTTCGTGGCGCGGCAGATGATAGATGACACCGAGAGCAACCACGTGACCGTTTACCACGGCGAGTTCACGCGCGACTATTCCTACACCGCATCGGTCAACGGCATCCAGCTCGCGCACGTGTTCCAGCGGCGGCCGATAGGGAAGGACACGCTGGAGGCTTTCAAAGAGCAGGTCTACGCCTCGGAAGGGATCGAGTTCAAGAGCTGGGACCATTTCACCTTCCCGGTGCCCGCGGCGTCGGTCCACAACCCGCGCCTGTTCGCGGGCGACAAGATCCTGGCGGGCACGCTGTCCGGATGCATGGAGTCATACATGTTCTTCGGGATGCTGGGGGCCCTGGTGTCGGGGAAGATCGCGGCCATGGCTCTCACCGACAAAGCCCGCGCCCTTGAGGAGTTCAAGCTCGCGACTTCGTCGTTCTCCTCGGCGTACATCGCCAAGAAGATGACCAACCTCGCGCCACACGCGCTGCAGAAGAGAGCGCTGCCTTTCGCTTTCCGGCACGCGTTCGATTTCCCGTTCGCGGCCGAGGTCGTCAAGGGCGCGATGCCGGGCTGGAAGAACATCACCCGAGACTAAACTTTCTGGGGTCTGACCCTAAAAAGTCTAACGGGGCCTGGCCCCCGATATCTAAGGAGGATGGATGAAGAAGGTTGTGGTAATCGGCAGCGGCCCAGGTGGCAGCAGCAGCGCCGCGCTCCTGGCGAGCCGGGGTTTTGACGTCACACTTCTCGAGCAGAACGACTTCATCGGCGGCAAGTGCTCCACCTACGAGGAGAACGGCTTCAAAGTCGACACCGGCATCCACATGTTCGCCACTGGGCCGTCGGGACCGCACGGGCAGGCCGCGCGCGAGCTGGGCATCGCGCAGCCGTGGATGATGCGCGACCCGAGCGAGACGATGGTCATGAACGACAAGGGCTTCTTCTACCTCCATCAGAAAGTCGCGAGCCCTGCCGCCCTCAAAGAGCTCGCGATGGCGCAGGTGACCGGCAAGCAGAAAGTCGACGTGTTGAACACGCTGCGACGCTCGTTCAAGAGCTTCGGCTTCCCCGGGGTGCTCCGCGAGCTGTCCGGCGTCGCGAGAGCGCTGCCCGGCATAGTGTCGAAATACGACGACGTCACGGTCCGAGATTTTCTCCACTTGTTCACCGACGACGAGGGCATACACCGGGCGATGAACTGCCTGTCCATGCTCCTGCTGGTGGACCCTTACGACAAGGCGTCGGCCGGCGAGTTCATCTATGTGGTCTCGGGGATCTTCCGATGCGGCACGCTCGGGGTCCCGAAGGGAGGCGCCATCGGGGTGCCACGCTCTTTCATGCGCGCGTTCAAGCGCGACGGCGGCCGGCTCATTCTCGGCGTGGCCGCCAGAGAGATCACGGTGGAGGACGATAAAGTCACCGGCGTGCTCGGTTCCGACGGCGAGCACTATCCCGCCGACGTGGTGGTCTCGAACGCCGGCCTCAAGCAGACGGTGAGGCTCGCAGGCGAAGCCAACTTCCCCGACGAATATACCGACTACGTAGACTCCCTCGAGCTCTCGTACTCCTGGATCGCGAGCAAGCTTTTCTGCGACAGCAGGGTGGTGGACCTGAAGGCCCCGTCGTTCTTCCCCATCCCTGAGATAGACCCCGACACGATCTTCTCTTACTGCGACGAGCCGGAGGGCCTGCCCGATGACCCGTTCATCTTCGGCCCCATCCCGACCGAGTGGGACGAGACGCTCGCGCCACCAGGGCACCAGTTGATCATGATCGGAGTCGCCACCTCCAACAACGTGGACCAGGAGGAGCGCAGCCAGAAGATGCTGGACATCGCGGAGCAGAAGTATTTCAGCTTCTTCCCCGACGCGGAGCGGCACATAACCGCCAGGAGCAGGATCACCAACAAGGACACCAACCGCATCACCCGCAAGGGCACCGGGGAGTGCATCGGGCTCGCTCAGATACCGGGGCAGGTCGGCGCCTCCAAGCCTCACCCGAAGATGCCCGTGGAGGGCCTCTGGGCCGTGGGGTGTGACGCGGGGGCGCGCGGCGTGGGCACCGAGCAGGGGACCGCCTCCGGGATGCTCGTCGCGAGCCTGATCAGCTGAAGGCGCAAGATGGATGCCTGTGAGGACCGGGGTGGCTGGGCCGGCTGGCTGTCCGAGGTCGAGAAGTCACTCGGGGCGGGTTCCGCGGCCTGGCTGGGCCGCATAGCCGCCGGAGTGATCGACCGCGCCCGCCTGCGGCCGGGCGAGGCCGTCGCCGACCTGGGTGCCGGCACCGGGCTGCTGACGCTCGCGGCGGCCAGGGTCGTCGGGCGGTCAGGAAGGGTATTCGCGGTCGACGCGAGTGAGTCATGCCTGAAGGCCCTGCGCGAGTCGGCGAGCCGGGCCGGCCTCGAGAACATCGTCACGCTTGCCGCTCTCCTGGAGGCGCTTCCCATCGATCCATCGACTTGCGACGCGGTCGTCTGCCGCTCGGCGCTCGCCTACTCGACCGGACTGTCAAAGGCGGTTGGCGAGATCTCGCGGGTGCTTGCCGCAGGCGGACGCTTTTCGGTGTTTGAGCCGTTGCTGGCCGAGACCGGATTCCAGACCGGCGGGAGCCTCGGTGAGCACGAGCCTGAGTTCGAAGCGATGCAACGAACCCTGCGTGAGGCGAGGGCGTCCTATTCTCTGGACAGGGCGATGCTCAGAGGCGCCTTCGAGGACGCCGGATTGACGGATTTCATGTCGCTTCCAATGCGTTTTCCGGTTAACATGAGTGGCAGAGGTGAGGAAGACATCCTTGGTGATTTTCTCCGGGACCTACCGGGCGAGCTCGCCGCTTCACATGTCTTGAAGACCGCGATGGACGAAGACCGAATGATGGATGCAGCCAGGGCGTTCGCCCGGGCGGCTGCCGCCGGCAGGGTAAAGGGTTGGGTTTGGTGCATGTTCCTGTGGGGCGCCGCGCCGGCCTGAGAAGAAGGGTTTGTAGTCGATGAAACGGTTCAGCCCGAACGCAGCGGGGGCGCTCGCCATAGTCCTCGCGATCATCATCATCCTCGCGCTTGCGCCGCTTTCCTTTGCCGGCGCAACGGGAGCGATAGGCGCGCCCCAGGCGAGGGAGGCGGCGGCAAAGCTTGTGAGCAGGGTCGCCGCGGCCGCCGGGCAGCCCGGCGGCATGCTCTCCTGGAGGGGTGCCGCAGTCGGTGCCCCCCTTCTCGTCGAGCAGCTCGACGGCACCCCGTCGGAGTACCTCGTCCCGGTGCAGGACGCCCGTGGCAAGACCATCTCCACCATCGCTGTAGGCGCGCAGCGCGGGGACTGGCACTGGTACGGCAACTACTACCTCGACAAGTTTCCCCTGGTGTCGGCCGGCGAGGCGTCGGTCAAGGCGAGGGGGCTCCTGAGCGAGAAGCGATACAGCGCCTCCGCGCTGCCGGCTCCCGTCGCGAAGATCGCTCCTGACAAGACCATCTACTGGGTGTTCGAGCCCGAGGGGTCGCAGGCCAGCGAGCTGTACACCCCGGTGTTCACGAGCGGCGGCCCATCGAGCAACCTCGAGGGCAAGCCGTGGGAGAAGGCGGCGCCCGCTCAGCCCGAGCCCGCAGCCTTGAAGGCGCTGGAGGCGGCGCCGGCGCAGGGCGGCGGACCGGAAGCCCCTGTCCGCGCACCGTCGGCTGGCGGCGCGCCGGCCGCGTATGACATCGGCGGCGTCCCTTATCACAAGCAGTTGACCGACTACTGGTGCGGCCCCGCTTCGCTCGAGATGGTGATGGACTACTTCGGCCCCGACGTAGCCCAGGCCGAGATCGCGAGCGTCGCGAACTCGGGAGCGAGCTACGGCGTGTACAACGACGAGCTCGCCAGGGCCGTGCAGTTCTCCGGCGAGAGCTCTTCCATCCAGGACCCCTCGATGCACGGTTACTCCGGCCGCGGGCTCGGGTACGGGATGGCTTACCAGTACTGGGAGAACAACTCGGCGTACTTCGACCGCAGGTACAGCGACCTCAAGTCGCTGGTCTCCCAGAACATACCGGTGCTGGTGCTGACTTATTACTGGAACCCGCCGTCATCGGGTCACTTCAGGGTTGTGAAGGGCTACAACGACAACCTCGGCGTGTTCATTGTCCACGACCCGTGGTACAGCGGCGCGCCTTCCGGGCCCGACGTAAACTTCAACCAGACGCAGTTCGTCGATACGCTGTGGCCTTACTCGGGCAGGTGGGGCATGGTCGCGACGCCATGGATGGTGAGCGTGCGCAAGCCTTACAGCGTGACCGCGGGCCAGACGTTCTCGGTGAGCGCCGACGTGTCGTACGTCGGCCCGTCGCCTCTTTCCGGGCAGTACGGCACCCATGACGCCACGGCGATACTTGAGGCTTCCTCTTCGGGCTACCAGATCATGTCCGGCCCGGCCAGCACGCCCGTGACAGGCGTCGGCTCCACGGGCAGCACGGGAACGGCGAGCTGGACCGTCAAGGCACTCCAGACGCGTAGGACCGATGACATCCAGGTCACCGCTGAGGGGCACGTATCAGGGAGCACGCGCGATTACACTTCATACAACGACCTCATCGGGGGGGTCGGCTCGGCCGCGCCGCCCCCGGGTCCCACCTCACGGGCCTGGGGACACGATTCAGTCGGCGTCGCCAGCCCGTCGGCTACCTGGTATCTCGCTGAGGGTTGCACCGACGGCGGCTTCGAGACCTGGGTGCTGGTCCAGAACCCGGATGCCTCCCACGCGGCGGACGTCCAGTTGACTTTCCAGACGCCTGCCGGCAAGAGGGCCGGACCGGCGGTCTCGATACCGCCCAGCTCCCGGATGACCTTCAACGTGGCCGACTGGGTCCCCAACGAGTACAACGTGTCGACCACGGTGACCTCGAACTACCCCGTGGTCGCGGAGAGGGCGGTGTACGCCTACAACAGGACGGTGGGGACAGACTCCGTCGGTGTGCGCAGCGCACTCGACAAGTGGTACCTCGCGGAAGGCAGCACAGGGGGCGGGATGGAGACGTGGGTGCTGGTCCAGAACCCGTCCTCCGACCTCGCCCACGTGACCTTGAACTTCCAGACCTCTCACGGGCCGGTCCAGGGCCCGTCCGTCAGCGTGCTTCCGAACTCGCGCATGACGTTCAACGTTGGCGACTACGTGCCGAACGAGTGGTCCGTCTCCACGGTGGTCTCATCGAGCAAACCCGTGGTCGCCGAACGTTCGATGTACGGGAACAACAGGGCGTGGGGCACCGACTCGATAGGCGCCTCCAGCCCGTCGGCGGTCTGGTATCTCGCCGAGGGCTGCACCGGCGGCGGCTTCGAGACGTGGGTGCTGGTGCAGAACCCCAATCCGGCCGCCGCGCGAGTCACGCTCACCTACATGACAGAGAACGGGCAGGTTAACGGCCCGACGGTGAACATACCCGCGAACTCCAGGCAGACTCTCTACGCCGCGGACACGGTGCCGTCCGACTGGTCGGTGTCGACCAAGGTCACCTCGGACATCCCGGTGATTGCCGAGCGGTCGATGTACGGCAACAACCGAAGCTGGGGCACTGACTCGATAGGTGTCACCGAAGCCAACAACGTCTGGTACCTCGCCGAAGGGTGCACCAACACCGGCTTCGAGAGCTGGGTGCTTGTCCAGAACCCCAACGACCAGAACACGCGCGTGACCCTGACCTACATGACTCCGGCGGGACCGGTCGCAGGCCCTTCGGAGACTCTGCCTCCGCACAGCCGGAAGACCTACAACGTCGCCGACACCGTCCCGTGGGAGTGGCAGGTGTCGACAAAGGTAGTGGGCGACCGGCCGATAATCGCGGAGAGGTCGATGTACGGCGACCGCAAGTAGGCTGGTGAGTGTGCCCGGGATCGGGTCAGAACCGGCGGGTTCGGACGGCCGGGTCAAAGCTTGCTGAGGAACCTGATCATCCTGGTGAGGACCGCGTTCGCGGGCGTCTCGATCCCGCTCTCTTCACCCATCGCCGCGATGGCTCCGTTGAGGGACTCGATCTCGGTCCCCCGTCCCTGCTCGATGTCTTCCTGCATGCTCGAACGGTGTTCGCGGGTCGGCGGGATGAGCTCGCTGGTGAACCGCGCGAGGTAGGCGTCCGGGCCCGGGGAGACAAGGTCCACGCCGCGGGCCTGTGCTACGGAGTAGAACTCGCGGACCAGCATCTCCATCACCGCGAAGGTGTCCGAGTCGTCGGCGAGCTTCCCGTAGTCGGTCCGCAGCAGGGTCGCGAGCGCGTTCAGGCAGACGTTGTAGAGCACCTTGTCCCAGATGAACGACAGGATGCGCTCCTCGTAGCGGCACGGTATGCCCGCCGCGGCGAGGGCCTCTACCAGTTCATCGACTCCGCCGGGTCCTCCGGGGGCCGGCCCGAGGAGGACGTCGTCCGCGCACACCGTCACCTCGACCTTCCCCGGCGCGAGCGTGGTCGCACCGAAGATAACGCGGCCTCCGACGGCCAGGCCGGGCGCCACGGCTTCGATCTGCTCGATGTTGCCGAGCCCGTTCTGGAACGAAGCGACGCCGCGCTGAGCAGGCAGGGCTTCGCGAAGGTCTTCCATAGCCTCCCGCGTATCGTAGGACTTCACGGAGAGGATCGTCCAATCGGGCTTGAAACCATTGGACAGCATCGCGCCCACAGAGTCACCGGCGCGGACGCCTGAGGCGTGGTAGTCGCCCCAGATCCCGCTGATGTCCAGGTCGCCGGTCTCCATGACCGCCTCGATGTGGGGGCCCTTTCCGAGCAGGTACACCTCATTGCCGGCGACATGCAGAAGCGCTCCGACAACGGAGCCTATCGAGCCCGCGCCCATCACCAGAAATCGCAAACCATCAACTCCCCGGAAAGAACTGCGCGACCGTCCATTGAATGATAGCGCAAACAACTGACCTCCGGCGTGCAGGAATCTCTCGGTGCCCGCGTTGAAACTATTAGTGCGAAAGGGGGCCGATGGACGACGACGATCTGACACTTCCCTGGGAGGAGACGCAGCCGGGTGAGGCCGACGAGCCGGAGCAGGCCGCCTCCGAGTCCGTGCTGACGGTGAGCGAGGTCAACCGCCTTGCCAGGCACGCGCTCGAGCAGGTCTACGTCTCCGTGCAGGGTGAGGTCTCGGGCCTCAACGCGCGTTATCCCTACTACATCTACTTCAGCCTGCGCGACAGCGAGGCAACGCTTCCCGCGATACTTCCCAAGCGCGTATTCGACAGCCTCGACTTCCCGCTGGAGGACGGCGCCGCGGTAGTCGTCGAAGGCATGCTCACCTTGTTCGAGAAGCAGGGGCGCTACCAGGTGAGGGTCGCCTCGATACGCCCGTTCGGCGAGGGCGCCATCCAGCGCCGCATAGAGATGCTCAAGAGGAAGCTGCTCGCGGAGGGCTTGTTCGACGAGTCTCGCAAGAGAGACCTGCCCTCCTACCCGGAGCGGATCGGCGTGGTGACCTCGCCCCGCGGGGCGGCGGTACGCGACGTCACGGTGACCATCGCCAGGCGCTTCCCGCCGGCTGAGGTGTTCGTGCGCGGAGTGCGCGTCCAGGGGGCCGGAGCGGTCGACCAGATCTGCGGCGCCCTTCATTTCTTCGACCACGATTTTCCAGTCGACGTCGTGATACTGGCCCGGGGCGGCGGCTCGATCGAGGACCTTGAGGCGTTCAGCACCGAGGAAGTCGCCCGCGCCGTGGCGCGGATGCGGGTGCCGGTCATCACCGGCATCGGGCACGAGCCCGACGTGAGCATCGCGGACCTGGTGGCGGACAGGAGGGCGAGCACCCCGACCGCTGCGGCGGAGGCGGCGGTCCCCGACAGGGGGCAGGTCCATGCCTTGCTCGGCAAGTCCGCCGGTGCGATGCGGCGCCACCTCGCCGCGCGAGTGCACGACAACGGGCGGCAACTGGCGGGGATAAGGCGGCTGCCGCTCTATCGCGGGACCGATTTTCTGCTCGGTGGGTTCATGCAGCGCTGGGAGCGCGCCGCCACTTCGCTTCCCGAGAGCCCCCGGCGCGGGCTGGAGCGTAGCAGGAACCGGCTGTCAGGCATCAACTCGCGGCCCGTCTTTACCAGGGCCGCGGAGCTTCTCGCGAGGCGCTCCCGCGAGCTGGAGAGCGCCGCGACGAGAGTATCCCGTGCCGCCGCCAGGGACATGGAGAAGAGGAAGAGCGCCCTGGAGCGCGTAAAAGCCACGGCGATGGCGCTCAGCCCGCTCGCGGTCCTGGAGCGCGGCTACTCGATAACGTTCGACAGAGCAACGGGCAAGGTGGTGCGCTCGTCGGCGGAGGTGGACGAGGGCGCGGCCTTGAAGATAAAGTTGGCGAGCGGCAGCCTCGACGCCGAGGTCACCGGGAAGGAGTGAGGGCGTGGAGAAAGAGCCCACTTTCAAAGAAGCGATAGAAGAGCTCGAGAAGATAACCGAGTCCCTCGAGAGCGGCGAGCTGGAGCTCGAGAAGAGCATCGCCCTCTTCGAGCGCGGCGTCGAGCTCATCAAGTACTGCCAGGACAAGCTCGACGGAGCGCAGGCCAAAGTGGAACTGCTGGTCGATTCGCTCGAAGGTGAGATCGAGGCAGCGGCGCTCGAAGAGGATGCGGAGCAAGAATAAGTTTCATGACGGGCCTTGCTGCCGGTCTATCAATGAGCCCCGAGTCTCCTGCTATCTCTTCTGCTGTACGGGGTGCGACTTCCTGACGTCCGCAGATCAAAATCTTCTAAATCAATCCTAACGTCGCCAGTAGAGCAGGTATCACTATGCCACCGTTAGTTGATGTCCCAGCGACAAGGACTACTATCAGGATTATCGCTACCACGAGGAGGAGCAGACCCAGGTGTATGAAGCCCAGGATGATACCAGCTGTCGCAAGACCTTCGCCGCCCAGTGTACCGTTGCTGCTGTGGATGTTACTGCGTGCCATGTAACCGAATATCACAGCTAGGACCGCACCTACAAGAGGGCAAATGAAGAATGACGCAACTCCGAGAACTAGAGCAGCAACAGCCATTCCGTCAGTTGGCAACGGTGCATGATACTGAGGGTACGCCGGAGGCGAAACGGCCATTGGGGGACTTGGAGCAGAGGGTGTGCCTGTTACTGGAGGCAATCGCCCAGGGGGCCCAGCGGGTGGATTAGGGCTACTCTCTCCAGATTGCGCGGCAATTGGCATGGGTGCGCTCGAAGGGGTTGTCCTTGTCTGCTGTGCATCTCCTGATGTAGCTTGATTTGCACTCTTCAGTGGAGCGCCGCACTGCACACAGAACGATGCATCATCGACGTTGCCTTGTCCGCACTGCTCGCAGAATTCCATTGCCACACCTCCAGCAACTAACGATAGCGAGTAAAAACATTAGCGCCCGCAAATAGGATACCTTGAAGTAAGCATATGTGGAAGCGAGAGTGTAAATGAATGATAGACGGGGGCTAAGCCTTGCTGGTGCCTCAGAGTTCCTTACCGTGAATTCTGGTAGTTCTGTCGCATTTCTTTGATAGAATGGGACGAACCAGTTGCGGCTAATCGGTTTGCCGGCATAAGGGGAGAGGAAGCTATGAGCAGTGTGATCTCAGGCACCAGCGAATCTGGCAACAAGTGTCCGAATTGTGGTTCTGATGCCCGACCTGAGATGTCCTTCTGTAGTTCTTGCGGGACCTCACTCAAAGACGCTCCAGGCAGCGAAGGTCAGAATGACGCGCAAGCAACGGTGACCGACTCCCCGGAATCTCTTCTCACTACTCCACCATCACCGTCAGCGGATACACTGCTACCACCTCCGCCACCGCCTCCCCCAATGCAACCGCTTTATCACACTACGAATCCGCCGTACCAGCAGCCGGGCATGACTGTAGTTCAGCCCATGATGGCGCGGGCGACCAACAACGGTCTGTGCGTTGCCGCTATGGTCCTTGGGATTATCGCGGTGGTGTTCTTCTGGGCACCATTCTTCGGAATTGTGTTAGGAGTATTGGCCACGATTTTCGGAGCGGTCGGTATCCCTGCTTCGGCAAAGAGAGCTCAGGCGGGGAGGGGGATGGGTATCGCTGGGCTTATATTGGGAATCATTGCGCTTGCGGTAAACATAATACTAATTGTTACGGTCTATGGCTTCCTTACCAGTAACGCCTAGTGACTTGCGACGGCAATTAACACGACGATCCAGAATATCGCAGAGATAGAAGCACCCACTATTCCACATACTAGGCCGGCTGTGGCGAACCCTGCGCCACTTGCCGTTCGGTCAATATTGAGCTCATCACGAGCGGTCTTCCAAAATATAATTCCGAGGGCGCCGAGAATCAGACCAATCGGGTACATGACGATCGATATGATACCGAGGACCATGGAAGCAATGGACATGCCGACGTATCTGGGTGCCGGAGCGGCAACATATGGCGGATAGCCAAAAGGTGGTGAAAATGAAGTCGGCGGCATGTTTGCCTGCAATGGTGGACCAGGCCATTGATTCTGCGTTCCAGGAGTTGTATTTCCAGTTGCATTCTGTTGCGGCGGAGGCGCACCCTCTCTCGAGGGGCCAGATTGCGCCTGCTGTCCGCCCGGCATCGGCGCTCCGCACTGCACGCAGAACGACGCGTCCTCGGCGTTGCCCTGACCGCACTGGCTACAGAAATCCATTTCTAACCTCCGGTTCTCGTTCGTGGCTGAATGCTCCACTCATCATGCCGCCGCCAGGGACGAATAGATGAAGTCTTCCCATTGCACTTGCGCTTCGACGTGCGTGTTCCCGTCGACGACCAGCACGTACTCCCAGTAGAAATAGAAGATGCCGCAGGTGATGAGCGACAGTACCAGGTAGAGGGCGAAGCTGCGGTCCGGTATGTTCGGGGCGGCCTGTGACGCCTGCGACGACAGGCCCATCTTCGCCAGGGCGCCGGACATCAGGGTGAAGTACTGCGCCTCCAACTGGTCGTGCTTCGCGAAGTCGTCCATGATGAAGTAGAAACCGATCCATATCGCTATTCCGGTGACGATCCCCAGGACGAGCCACAGGACCGCACCGCGCTCCCGGCTCTGGTCGAACATCTGCCTCTGCACCATCTCCAGTTGAGAGAGCTCCGGCGCGATGAGCTCGGTCTTGCCGCTCGCATCCGCCTTGTCTTTCAGCAGGGCCACGGACGTGTTGACCATGTTGGCGACCCTGGCGAGGTGCATGTCCCGCCGCATCATCAGCTTGTAGAAGACATAGAGCCCGTAAATGCCGCAGGTGACGAGCGTCAGCAACACCGCCATGCCGGCGTCTGTGGTCCAGTCGCTGTTGACGCGCTCCTGGATGAAGTAGTAGAGGTTCTGAACCAGGCTGCTCTGTTGCATCTCCATGATCTGCTCCTTTGCCCTCCGCTTCACGGCGGGGCCCCGTCGTACTACCAGCCGCCTCTCATGAAGGCCAGCTTGATCCCCCAGCATACCAAGAATATTCCAAGCACCGACCAGAACGCTATCCGGCGCGTTCGCGTGGCGAGCTGGTACTTGACCCTGAAGCCGAAAGCGAGCGCCGTGCCGAGGTACGCGGCGATGGCGCACGTCAGGACGAACAGCCCCGGGCCAAGCAGGTGCATGTCGAAAGCCTTGTAGAGGTTCCCGTGCGCGGTGAACACGAAGCTCCTGGTGAGCCCGCACGCCAGGCACGGGAGCCCGGTCGCCTTCTTGAAGAGGCATGGGACGTCGAGCCACGCGTGGTGGGACTTGAGCGTCGGCAACAGGAAAGCGAGGGCGACCACGCCCGCCGCGAGAAGGAAGAGCGGCAGCTCGTGCATCAACCTGTCGCGCCGGCTTGTCTTGACGACCCATACGCGCGACGCGCGCACTTCTTTCAGCGCGGGCGGCATCGCGATGGCGACATCGGCCTGGGCGGCTTCGCTCAACTCTTACCACCGGCTTTGCGCCGCTTTCTCCTGGGGACCCTCTCGATGTAGCGCCTGGCGATGAAGTAGGTGGCGACCGCTATGGCCGCGAGGGCGATCCACGAGGCGAGGTACCCGTATCTCCAGCCCAGCTCGGGCATGTTCTTGAAGTTCATGCCGTAGACGCCGACCAGGAAGGTCAGCGGCAGGAAGATCGTAGCGACGATGGTCAGCTTCTTCATCACCTCGTTGAGCCGGTTGGACACCATGTTGAGGTTGATGTCCAGCGACGCGGTGATGAGGTCCGAGTTGGAGTCGACGTCCGCGGCGATCCTCACCAGCAGGTCGTACACGTCCATGATGTAGATCGACAGGTCGTCTGGTATGAAAGGCATGTCCCTGCGCTGGAGCTTGAGTATGACGTCGCGATGCGCCGCCACCGTCCGCCTCATCGCCATGTTGCGGTGCTTGAGTGCCATGATGGTGGGAAGGTTCCCCTCCACGCCGGACATGACCTCGTCCTGGTAGGCGTCCACCTTGTTGGCGATGTCCTCGACGATGGGGAAGTACTCGTCCACCGAGTTGTCGAGTATCGCGTATAGGATCGGTGCCGGGTGGTGCTTGTAGAGGTCGGCGTCCATCTGGAGCTTGTCCCAGATCGCGTTCAACCCGGCGAGGTGGTCCTTGTGGATCGTCACCAGGAAGTTGCCGCCGAGGAACAGACAGAGTGTGAGCGCTTCCAGCTTCTCGTCGTCGCCCGGGTCACGCAGGAAGCTCCACGCCACGAAGAGGTGGTCCGGGAACTCCTGGATCTTCGGCTGCCCGGCGGGCTCCTTGCAGTAGTTCAACGCGATGGGGTGCGCCCCGATCAGCTGCCCGACCTGTTCCAGTTCGGTCTCGTCCACACCGTCCAGGTCTATCCAGAGGAGTCCGGCGTCGGAGACCGACACACCGTCCAGGGATTCCGGCTTGGTTATCGAGCCGTCGTTTTTCTCGAGATAGATCCGCACTGCCCGTGCCCCCCTGTTCGGTTCTAAACATTATAGGTGGGTTGGGGTCGCGCCGCCATTGCGCCTGAACGCGAGGGGCAGACTGCTACAATGGAGGCATGGATACTCGAGAGTTCGAGAATAACTACCGGTTCCCGCTGGACGACTTCCAGCGTGAGGCGATCGAAAAGATGTCGCGGGGCATGTCGGTGCTGGTCGCCGCCCCGACGGGCTCGGGCAAGACGGTTGTCGCCGAGTACGCCCTCGAGAAAGCCCGCGCCGAGGGCAAGAAGTTCTTCTACACCACTCCCTTGAAAGCCCTGTCCAACCAGAAGTTCAGGGACCTGTCCCGCGCTTATCCCGCGGGCGACGTGGGGTTGCTCACCGGGGACAACAGCATCAACGGCGAAGCGCCGCTGGTGGTCATGACCACCGAGGTGCTCCGCAACATGATCTACGAGTCGAGCCCTCTTCTGGATGACCTCGGGGTCGTCGTCCTGGACGAAGTCCACTACATGCAGGACCCGGCAAGGGGGGCGGTCTGGGAGGAGATAGTCATCCTGCTGCCCCATCGGGTGAAGCTGGTCGCGCTGAGCGCCACCGTCTCCAACGCAGCCGACCTCGCGGAGTGGATGGACAGCCTCAGGGGGTCGGTGAGCCTGGTGCTCTCCACGGAGCGGCCGGTGAAGCTGCGCAACCACTACTTCGTGGGCAGGGCGCTCGTCCCGCTGTTCGCTAAGAACCTCCCACGGATCATCGAAGAGCAGCTCGAGGCGCTCAAGCGGCGGCCGCCCTCCCACGGCCGCGGCCGCGGGCGGGGGCCGGACTTGCGGCCTCGCCGCACCGACGTCGTTCGCGAGCTGGACCGCGAGGAGATGCTTCCGGCCATCTACTTCCTGTTCTCGCGTGCCGCCTGCGAGGACTCGGTCACTTACTGCTTGAGGGAGCGGCTCTCGCTCAACAGCAAGCGCGAGGCCGAGGCCATCGAGTCGTACCTCGAAGAGAAGATGCGCGTCCTGGACGCGGGCGATCTCGAGTGCCTCGACTACGCCAGCTTCCGGGCCGCCCTGAAGGCCGGGTTCGCGGCGCACCATGCGGGGGCCCTGCCCCTGTTCAAGGAGGCCGTCGAAGAGCTCTTTGCCGGCGGGTTCATCAAGGTGGTCTTCGCGACGGAGACGCTGTCGCTCGGGATCAACATGCCGGCGCGCAGCGTCATCATCGAGTCCCTCAGCAAGTGGACCGGGGAGGCTCACAGGCCCGTCAACTCCGGCGAGTATAAGCAGCTCACCGGGCGCGCCGGCAGGCGCGGCATCGACGAGATCGGTTACTCGATCGTGCTGTACCAGAAGTTCTTCAACCTGGAGGCGATAAAGGCCCTGGTGAACCGCGAGCCGCACCCGGTGATCTCGAGGTTCGAGGTCTCTTACAACATGGCGACCAACATCCTGGCGGAGCACGACCTCGACGAGACCCAGCGGCTGCTGAACCTGTCGTTCGCGCAATACTGCGCCGACAAGCGCGTCGTCACGCTCCAGGCGCGGCTGGAGACCCTCGACGAGGACCTGGCGCGCGAGCTGGAGGCGAGCCGCTGCCCAGACGCGGACGCCATGAGGTTCAGGGAGCTCGAGAGGCGGTGCGCGCAGCTGCAGCGCCGGCTTTCGACCATGACCAAGGAGCGCAGGGGCAACGAGATCAGAGAGGCGATGGTCCGCCTCCAGCCCGGGGACGTCTTCATCACGGGCAACCGGGGCTCCGAAAGAGTCCTCGCCGTGGTGCGCAAACACCAGGGCAAGAAGGAGCCGGAGGGGATCCTGGTCGTCGACCCGGTGGGCCGCTACCGGCGGATCGCCCTGTCGACGCTCAAGCAGGCGCCGCGGGTTGTCGGGGCCGTCGAGGTCGCAAAGATAACCTCGCCCACCCGGAAGGTCCGCAGGCAGGTCGGCGCCAGGATGGATTCCCTGGGCAAGAAGGCAGAGGACGCGGCAGCCCAGACCGGCAGGCCGAGTGAGGAGACCGAGCTGTCTGAGGCCGTTGCGAGGGTCAAGGAAGAGATCGACAACAACCGGTGCAACAATTGCGCCCACCGGCAGCGCTGCATGCAGTCCGCGCGCCGGGTCGAGAAGATATCGAGGCAGATCGAGAGCGCGTCCAAGGAGCGGGACTCGGGCTACGACGTGGTGTCGCGAAGGCTCGCCGACGTGGTGGAGGTGCTGAACAAGTTCGGCTTCATGCGCGGCGAGGAGCTCGAGAACAAGGGCGAGCTCCTCAGGCGGGTCTATAACGAGTGTGACCTGCTGCTGGTCGAGGCGCTCGACGCGGGCATGATCTCGCGGCTCGAGCCACGCGAGCTCGTCGCGTTCGCTTCATGGTTCATCTACGAGTCGCGAGAAGCCGAGACCGACGAGGAGAAGCTCATCGCCAGGGCGGAGGAGGAGCACCTCCAGGGGATGCTCGGCGAGGTCCTCGACTGGCTGAACACCACGCTTGATTCGATGAAGACCGCGGAAGCCGAGGGGGGGCTGGACCTGCTCGGTTCGCCCGACACCGGATTTGGCGAGGCTGCATACATGTGGGCGGGCGGAGCGGAGCTGGAGGAGATGCTGTCGAGGTTCCCTGACAGGTCCATCGGCGACATGGTCAGGACCATGAAGCAGATAATCGACTTGATGCGCCAGCTGGTCGAGGTCTCGCCCGACCCCGTGCTTACCGCGAACCTTCACAAGGCCATGGATGCGGTCGACCGGGGCGTGGTGGGGTACTCCTCGCTCGAGTCGATCATCGAGCATGGTGTCCCCGCTTTGTGATTCAGCGGCTCCGCGGCTGACGACAGGAAGGCGAGATTGCCCAGATACCTGCTGACCGTCGAATACGTCGGGACCGATTACCACGGGTTCCAGAGGCAGGCCGGACTGGCGACCGTCCAGGGCGCCCTCGAGCAGGCGATCACCGCGTTCACCGGAAGGGAGGTCCACGTCCAGGGTGCGGGCCGCACGGACGCGGGGGTCCACGCGGTCGGACAGGCCGCGGCGTTCGACCTCCCCGTCGAGGTCGATGCGGGGCAGTACCGCGCGAGCCTGAATGCCCTGCTCCCAAAAGGAGTGGCCGCGACCGCGATGGACCTGGTGCGTGAGGGCTTCGACCCCAGGAGGGAGGCGGCCTGGCGCGAGTACCGCTACTTCATCCTGAACCGCCCCGCCCCGTCGCCGATCCTGGAGGCTTATGCCCACCACGTGCCGAAGAGGCTGGACCGCTCTCTGATGGGGGAGGCATGCGCGCTCTTCACCGGCGACCACGACTTCTCAGCGTTCAGGGTGAAAGGCGGGCCGGACGAGGCGAACGTCCGCAGGGTCCTGGAGTGCGAGCTCACGGAGCCTTATCCCGATCTTCTCTGCTTCCGCGTGCGAGCCACCGCTTTTCTCTACCGGATGGTCAGGATCATGGCCGGCGCCATCAAGGCCGTGGGCTGCGGCCGCATGGAGCCAGGTGAGCTGGAGCGACACCTGCTTGGGGGCGAGAAGCCGTGTGCCGACCCGCTTCCCGCCAGGGGCCTCTTCCTCTGGCAGGTCTCATATCTCGGAGAGATCTATCTCAGGAAATGATCGACGCACCTGCGAAAATGCAAAAAGGTGCCTGGCCCCTTTTTGCATTTCAGATGGGGACGCCGAAGCTCTTGCACTCGGCCTTGAACCCCGGCCATGCCTTGTCGAAGCTCGACTTGGCAGCGCCGCCCTTGTCGAAGGAGGCCTTGTAGTCGCCTCCCGAGCTCACCGCCTGCAGCCCGCCCAGCAAGGCGTCGGCGCGCGCCTGCAGGTATCCGAGCAGGACCAGGAACTCGGCCTGGATGCCCTTCATGTCGGCGGGCGGATCCAGCGCGGCCGCCGAATCCACGAGCGTGTTGGCGCTCCCCACGAGCGCCCGGGTATCCGCGAGCAGCCCGGCCGGGACCGACCGCGTGTTGAAGTTGACCTCCGAGTTGATGCGGTTTGCCATTGTGGTGATCCGGGCGTCGAGCAGGCTCGCCTCGTTTATTTTGGCGGCCAGCGACGACTTGTAGGCCGAGGAGCCTTTATCGCCGTTCGTCTGGTCGTTCCCTTCGGCGGCGCCCTCTGACTGGAAACTGGAAGTTGCCTCCCCCAGAACCGCCCCGCCGCTGTCGTAGGCGGTCGCCTTCAGGGTGTGTTCGCCTTTCTCGAGGCTGAGGAGGTCTGTGGAGAAGGGGGCGGACTCAATAGACGCGCGCTTCTTTGAATCGAGGAAGACGTCCACCTTCGCGACCCTGGACCGGCCCTTCACATCGAGCTCGACTGTGACGGCGTTTCCGGCCGTGGTCGATCCGTCCGCCGGGCTCTTGATGGAGATGGTGACCCCGCCGCCGCTCACGAGCACGACCGCGATAACGACTCCCGCGATCACCAGGAGCGCCAGCACGCCGAGCGCGATTGGCAGAGCGAGGTTTCTGTTTCTCTTGGTGGCGCCGATGCCGCCTGTCGGTGGAGACGCCGGCCCGCTGAGCACGGGCTCGGGCAGCACCGGGACGGGGCTCATCACCGTGGGTTGCACGGGTGTCGCCGGCCCGGGCGCGCCGGGAGCGGGCCGCGAGGGCATCTCTCCGCCGCAGTGGGGGCAGAACCTGTTGCCGCCCGCGTCTTTGCCACAGAACGGGCATCCCTCCTGCCTCACTTCCCCTCCTCCAGTCCTCAGGGGTTGATCCGACCGTATGATTATCGCCCCCTGGGGGGTGGGAAGGCAACGCGCGAGACAAGGTCGAAAACTGTATACAAATCAGTAACCTACAAGGTAGAGTCTCATATCATGGTTCGCAGAAAGAAACTCTGGCTGGCTCTGACGCTCATACTCGGCCTCGCGGTCGGGGCCGCGGCGGGCTACTACGCGCAAGCGAAACTCAAGGCGCCCAAGAAGGCGACCGCCCAGACTTCGAAGGCGGCGCAGAACACCACCCCGACGAAGGCAGCGAAGGGCTACTCCCAGCCCCTGCCGGCCGACGTCGAGAAGATACGGCAGACGATGAACTTCCTCTCGACGAACATCGGCCCGCGCCCAGAAGGCAAGTCCGGGGAGAAGCAGGCTACGAGCTACCTGGTCACCGAGTTCGGTAAGCTGGGCTACAAGATGGGGATGGAACAGTTCCCGCTGCCGAGCGGCCTCACCTCTCAAGACGTCGTCACGTCCGACCCGGGCACCTCAAGCGATTTCACCGTCCTGGTCGTCGCCCACGTGGACACCAGGGCCGGCTCGCCGGGCGCCAACGACAACGCCTCGGGGTCCGCCGCGGTCCTCGAGCTCGCGCGCACATTGAAGGGGACCAAGCATTTTCCCGAGTTCCGGTTCCTCATCTTCGGCGCGGAAGAAGAGAACGGTTACGGCACCTCGCGCCTGGGCTCGCGCTATTACCTGAGCACCCAGCCTCAGGCGGAAAGGGCCAAGATCCTCGGGGTGATCTCGATGGACACGATAGCGGTGGGGCCGGAGCTCACCTTCAGGAACTGGGGCCCGAAGAGCCCGCCGCTCGCGGACGCGCTGGTGGCCTACTCCAAAGGCAAAGGGTTGAACGGCACGCGCTTGGAGGGAAACAAGAGCGACCACGAACCGTTCGGCGAGACGGCCATCCCGGCGGTGTGGTTCGAGCGCATGATGCCGGGCGGCCAGAGCGATACCACAATGCACACCTCCGGCGACACCATGGACCACGTGTTCGTGAACCTGGTTGCCGAGTCGGTCGACGTCATCAGAGGTTACCTGCTGACCCTGGACGAACAGGTGAGCCGCGCGATGTCGGCCGCGGCTAAGGCGCCGGCCGCCCCCGCAGGCAACACCCAGTAGGCGTCACGGGGCCTCGACCAGAAATTCCTCGGCGACGTAACCCCGTTTCCCGGCGTTGTCCAGGCCGCCTTCGACGACCTCCACGCGGTACCACTGCTCGCCTTTGAAAGACCTCGAGGTAAGCACCCGGACTTTCCATCCGTCATAGAGCCTGGTCTGCTGAGCCCCTCCGGGGTAGTCCATCAGGTAACAGGCGTCCGGCGCGCCGGTAGTATCGATCTGCAGGACGTCGCCCACCCCGAAGCGAGTGCCGCTCTGCTGCTGGGTGCCCGTATTCTTCACGGGGGCCTTTGCCTTGAACCATCCGGAAGCCAGACCCCAACCCGCGATGCCGCCGGCGACGACCAGCAGGGCGATGAGCGCGACGAGCCAGCGCCTGCGCTTGCGGGGCCTGGAGACCTTCTGCTCAGAGGCCGGTTGCGCCGGCTGAACAGGCTCCGCGCCCGGCACCCGCCATGCGGCAATGGACACGTCGGCAAGAGGCCCCCGGGCTGCGGCGGCCTCCACCAGCATCTCGCATGCCGCCTGCAGGTCGGGGACCGAAGCGAGGGTGCCAACGATCTGTTCGGTGCTGAGGGCGGCGTACAGGCCGTGGCTGCAGACGAACAGGACCTCGCCCGGCCGTAGAGGCACCCTCAGAATATCGGCCTCAACGTGGTCCCCGATGCCCAGTGCCCTGGTAAGGCGCGTCCGGGAGCCGTCGACCTGCTCCAGGTGGTCGCTCGTGATCTGCCGCACGCCCCTGGCAGTCAGCAGGTAAGCCCGCGCGTTGCCGATGTGAGCGACAAAGGCGTTCTCGCTCTCGACGGCCGCGCAGGTGATGGTCGCTCCCATGCCGGCCTTGTCGCCGGACGCGGCGGCCTTGCCGAGCACCTCGTTCGCGGCACTCACCGCATCGGCCAGAAGGCGCTCCGCGGCCCGCCTGAAATCACCCTCGTTCTCGAAAGCGCGCGGGTCGAGCAAGCCGCCGATGGTATCGAGCGCGAGGCGGCTCGCGAGGTCTCCCAGGCCCGGGCCCCCGAAGCCGTCGGCGACGGCCATGAAGCAGTTGAAGCCCTTTGCGGCGCGCGAGCTGTAGTCGCTCAGGGCGGCGGTCCCTTCGGCGCGGCCGCCTGCGCCAGCGCGCGTCGCGACCCCGTACGGGCGCACGGCCGCTCCCGCTGCAGCTTGACCTTCCATCAATTAATCTCCTAAGGGTGGTCCATCATCGCCCGGCCGGCCCCGCGGGGGCCGCGCCTGGGCCTGATGGTAACACGGGTGCTTTACTCACTCGAGCGGCGCCCGATCGTTCATACGGTCCATCGCTTCCTGTTCCACCATGCGGATTATAACGCTCATCACAAAGGGGGCAGCCGGGAACCCCCGGTTGCACGCGCACGTCAATCCGGTCGAGGGCGCGTTTTGAAGGAATACTCGCTGCGCACTTATAATTCTTTTTTAGAGCGCCCGACAGGCGGTGGTACATATTACGGAAGAACAAGATACAAGGAACGGAGCGGAGCTCTCCAGGGCTTCGGTGCGCCTGGCGCGCCTGGAGAAGCGCCGCCACACCCGCAACAGCGTGCTGCTGGTTGCCGGCGTCCTCGCTATGGGCGCGGTCGCGGCCGGCGTCATCGTGCTGCTCACACTGGGGAGCGGCGGCCTCAAGGTGCCCAAGGTCACGGGCATGGCCTACTCGGAGGCTAAGAAGAAGATCGAGTCGGCCGGCCTTTTTGTGGAGATCGACCCGATGCAGGACTCGAGCGGCAACTGCGGCAAGCTCAAGGTCGAGTCGCAGGACCCCAAGGCAGGCACCGGCGCCGAGACCGACGAGACCGTGACAGTGCGCCTGAAGGGGCTGCACGAGTCCGCTGAGTTCACAAAAGACATCAACAAGACCCCCGGAACCGTACCCTCGGGGCAGGGGACGGAATCGCAGAACCCCGCCCCGGCGCCCGCGCAACAGCCGAGCGCAAGCGGGCGCGTCGTCTGTCTCGACCCCGGGCACTCCGGCCGTTCGGGCAGTGAGATCGACCAGGCGACGGGCCTGAACGTGGGCGACAACGGTGGCGCCTCCGGAGAGCCGCAGAACATGTGGGACCTCGCACAAAAGGCGAAGGCCGGGCTCGAGGCGGCGGGCTATACCGTGAGGCTCACCAAGGACGGCGCCGGAGCGTACGCCTCACTCCGCCAGCGCGCGGACATCGGCAACGAGTGCACCATTGTCGTCCGCCTGCACTACGACGACACCGGGTACACCGGGGTCATGCGGCCTCCGGCCAACGCGGCGCGCTGCCCGCAGTCGGACCCTTCCCGGATAACGGTGGTGGACGCCGGAGTTGCGAGCGCCAGCGACGCCCTGGCCCGGGCGCTCGCGCCGGCCCTGGGGCTCGCGGTGAAGGACGACACGGGCGGCACCTCGCAGGGGAACTCTACGCCCGCAGGCCATCCGACCTGCCTGATAGGAAGCGTGCTCTCAAAGGTCCCGGTCGTGTGCATCGAGAACAAGGTGTCCCTCACACAGAACAACCCGTCGGGGCAGGATTCGGTCGCCGCCCAGATCGTGGCGGGCGTCAACAGTTACTTCCAGTCGCACTGAGCGGCCGCGTGCCACCGCCCGGCCCCCCGGTTTTGTTGACACCCGCCGGTGAGTAACCTATCATCAACAATACGTTTGACGCCCGGGCGGGCGTCATTTTTACGAGGATTAGCATGGCTCATCTGAAGCTGACCAAAAACACATATTCCGCGAAGCCGTCGGACATCCAGCGCAAGTGGTATCTGGTGGATGCCGAAGGCCAGGTGCTCGGCAGGCTCGCGACAAACGTCGCCTCCGTCCTGAAGGGCAAGAACAAGGCTATCTACACGCCGAGCATGGACACAGGCGACTTCGTCATCGTGGTCAATGCCGAGAAGATAGTCGTCACAGGGAACAAAGGGCAGCAGAAGGTCTATTACCATCACAGCGGCTACCCCGGGGGGCTCAAAGAGACCCCGTACGAGAGGATGCACGAGATGCATCCCGACCGGGTGATCATGAACGCCGTGCGCGGCATGCTCCCACACAACAGGCTTGGCCGCGCGATGATCAAGAAGTTGCATGTGTACGCGGGACCCGAGCACCCGCACGGGGCCCAGGGGCCGGAACCGCTGGAGATCAAGGGGTAGGTAAGCTTGGCAGACGAATACTTCATGGGCACGGGCCGCCGCAAGGAATCAGTCGCCAGGGTGCGCATCTATCCGGGCACCGGCGAGCTGAAGGTGAACGGCAAGGCGCTCGACGCCTACTTCCCGAACAGGCGGCACCGCATCGAAGTCCTCGCGCCGCTGGTCCACCTCGACCTGAAGGGCAACTACGACGTGGTTGCGAAGCTGGAGGGCGGGGGCATCTCCGGCCAGGCCGGCGCCATGCGCCTCGGCATAGCACGGGCGCTGGTCGTGTCAGACGACTCTCTCAGGGCCGACCTCAAGAAGGGCGGCTTTCTGACCAGGGACTCGCGCATGAAAGAGCGCAAGAAGTACGGGCTCAAGGGCGCGCGCAAGAAGCCGCAGTTCTCCAAGCGCTAGGGCGGGCAAACCTCCGGCAAATCAGACCTTGTTCCTGCATGCCGTTTTCTCCTGAATCGGCGCGGGCAGGTTCATAGAAGTGTGTGTGGTATATTTCTACCGGGTGAGCGTACGGAGGTTTTTTGAAGAAATACTTCGGGACAGACGGCGTCCGGGGAGAAGCTAACAAGGACCTGACTTCTGAGCTGGCAATGAAGCTCGGCCGGGCGGCCGTGCCGGCGCTCGGCGGGCCCGAGTGCAGCGTGGTCGTCGGACGCGATACCCGTCAATCCGGCCCGATGCTCGAGGACGCACTGGTTGCCGGACTGCTCTCACAGGGCGCCACCGTGATGCTGGCCGGCGTCATCCCGACCCCCGCGGTCGCATTCCTGACCGAAGAACTGGACGCCAGTGCGGGCGTCGTGATTTCCGCATCGCACAATCCCTTCCAGGACAACGGCATCAAGTTCTTCGGGCCCGGCGGGGTCAAGCTGCCCGACGACACCGAGAAATCCATCGAGGAGCACCTCGAGGCGGACGACGCCGCGCCGGGAGGTCCGGTTGGCGAGGTCCGCGTGCTCGGGGACGCCGAGGACGTCTACGTCGAGCACCTGCTCGAGTGCGTCAACTTCGACCTGGAGGGTTATCGCGTGGCGCTCGATTGCTCGAACGGCGCCGCCTACAGGGTGTGCCCCCGTGCTTTCGCGAGCCTCGGCGCTACCACGCAGGAGGTCGGCATCGAGCCCGACGGGCGCAACATCAACCTCGACTGCGGCTCGACGCACCCCGAACTCGTGGCCGGTCTGGTCACCGGTTGGGGAGCGCAGATGGGCTTCGCGCTGGACGGCGACGCCGACCGGTGCATCTGCGTCGACGAGACAGGGGAGGTGCGCGACGGCGACTTCGTGATGTCTATCGTGGGCAGGTACCTCAAGGAGCGCGGGCTCCTCCACCCTCCGGTTGTCGTCTCGACGGTGATGAGCAACCTCGGCTTCTACAAGTCGCTCGAGGAGAGCGGGATAGAGTCGGACCAGACGCGGGTGGGCGACAGGTATGTCCTTGAACGTATGATAGAGACCGGCGCGCTCCTGGGCGGCGAGCAGTCGGGGCACATCATCTTCGGCGAGCATGCTTCCACGGGCGACGGGACGCTGACCGCGCTGATGGTGGCCGGCATCATCAAAGACACGGGCGAGACCCTCTCGTCGCTGTCGGGAGTGATGAAGAAGTATCCGCAGGTCCTCTTGAACGTGAGGCCCAGGTCGGGCCGGCGCCTCAAGCAGGGGATGACGGTATGGACCGTGGTCGAAAGATACGAGCATGAGCTCGGGGTGCGGGGAAGGATCGTCATCCGCTCGTCGGGCACCGAGCCGGTGGAGCGGGTTATGGTGGAGGCCACGAGCGAGCGCAAGGCCAACGAGATAGCGCGGGCGATCGCGGATGCCATGCTCGAAGAGCTCGAGCATTGACAGGACACGGGAAGAATAACGATGTGCGGCATAGTCGGATACCTGGGTAACAGGCAGGCCAAAGAAATACTCTTCGAGGGGCTGCGGAGGCTCGAGTACCGGGGTTACGACTCGGCGGGCATGGCCGTGATCTCGCCCGACAAGCAGCTCTCGTGCATCAAGGTGGTCGGCAACCTTGATCACCTCGAGGCCGCGCTCGCCGACCTCGAGATACCGGGCACGGTAGGCATCGGGCACACGCGCTGGGCGACCCACGGCGCCCCTACCGAGGTCAACGCCCACCCCCACCTGGACTGTAAGGGCGACATCGCGGTCGTCCACAACGGCATCATCGAGAACTACGTGGCACTGCGAGCCAGGCTGGAGGCGTCCGGGCACGTGTTCAAGTCGCAGACGGACACCGAGACCCTCGCCCACCTCATCGAGGAATATTACGTCGACGACCTCTGCGATGCTCTGCGTCGCAGCCTGGAACAGGTGGAGGGGTCGTTCGCGGTAGTAGCGGTCCACAGAAACCAGCCCGGGGCGATAGTCGCCGCCAGGCGGGACAGCCCGCTCTGCATGGGCATAGGCAAGAACGAATATTTCATCGCCTCCGCGGTCCCGGCGTTCCTGGCGAGCACCCGCCGGGTCCTCTATCTCGAGGATGACGAGATCCTCTCGGTCGACAAGCACGGCTACGGGGTGACGACGCTCGAGGGGCTCGAGGTCGCGCGCGAGCCCGTCGAGATCGAGTGGGACCTCGACGCGGCGGAGAAAGGCGGCTTCGAGGACTTCATGCTCAAGGAGATCCACGAGCAGCCGAAGGCGGTCGCCGACACCATCAACGACAAGTTCGGCGAGACGGGCGAGATCACGGTGGAGGAGCTCGCGCTCTCGCCGAGGTCGGCGAGCGAGCTGCGCAGGATAGTGGTCGTCGCCTGCGGGACGGCGTTCCACGCCGGGCTGCTGGCAAAGTACCTCTTCGAGAGGTGGGCGGCGCTCCCCGTCGAGATAGAGATAGCCTCGGAGTTCAGGTACCGCAACCTGGTCGTCACCTCCGAGGACCTGGTGGTCGCCATCAGCCAGTCCGGGGAGACGATGGACACCCTGGCGGGAGTCAGGGAGGCGACCAGGCGCGGAGCCCGCGTGATAGCGATAGTCAACACCGTCGGCAGCCAGATGACCCGCGAGGCCGCCGGCGTGATCCTGACACACGCGGGGCCGGAGATAGGCGTAGCGGCGACCAAGACCTTCACCGCGCAGATGGCGGCGGTGTACCTGCTCGCCATGTACCTGGGCAGGCTGCGCGGGGCGCTTCGCAACTCGAGATACAGCCGCATCGTGGACGGGCTGAAGGCGATGCCCGACAAGATGCAGGAGGTCCTGGCGCAGGCTGATGCGGTCGTGGAGGTCGCTGCCAAGTACTGCGATCGCGAAGACTTTCTCTTCCTGGGCCGCAGCGTGAGCTATCCCATCGCGATGGAAGGCGCACTCAAGCTCAAGGAGATTTCTTACATCCACGCGGAGGGTTATCCCGCGGGCGAGATGAAGCACGGGCCCATCGCCCTGCTCGACGACAGGGTGCCGGTGGTGGCGCTGGCGCCAAGGGACTCTGTCTATGAGAAGATGGTCAGCAACATAGAGCAGGTCAAGTCCCGCGGGGCGCCGGTCCTGGCGGTCGCAACCAGGGGAGACCCGGACATCGAAGAGCTCTGCGACGACGTGTTGTGGGTGCCGGAGACCTCGGATATGCTCTCACCACTGCTCACCGTGCTGCCGCTTCAGCTCTTTGCTTATCACGTGGCGAAGATGCGGGGCTGCAATGTCGACCAGCCGAGGAACCTTGCGAAGACCGTCACCGTCGAGTGACACGCGGTGCAGGACCTGATGCCATATGTCTTACTGTCCTCAATGTGGGCGAGAGCAGCGTTGCGGCTGCACTGAATGCCATTCCTGCGGCGTGACACTCCTCGAGGCGCCGCAGAACACGGCGCTGCCTCCGGCGCCACGGGCGGGGCGTCCGGCGCGCGTGGAGCGAGGAGGCGCCACGGGCGGGGCACTGGTGGTAGGCCCACGGGACCAGGCCGAGGCCGGCCCGGTCAACTGGCTTGCCCACGTGTTCCTGCTCCTGGGGATAGGACTGCTTACGATCATCGTCATCGAGACGATCAACATCGCCACCCACTTCCCGGCGATAGGCCCGTTCGTGACAGTGTCCGAGGGCCTGAGGCGTTTCGGCTATTATGCGGGCATCGTCCTCTACTCCAACTCCGCCAGGACCCTGACCGGCTTCGCGTTGCTGGCCGGAGGGGTCCTGATCGGCAGGGCGGCCCGGCGGGAAGCGTGGGACCGGTCGGTCCGCGCCACCGGGCTCGTCATGGGTGGGGTCAGCGTCGTCTACTTCTGCACCTGCGTACTGCTCATCCTGCCCCTCGGCTCGCCGGCTTACGCTCTGAGAACCATGCTGCCGCCTCTGTGGGCGGCGGTGCCTATACTGCTGGTGACCGGTGCGGCCCTGATGGGCGCCGGGTTCCTGATGGCTTCACGGTTGAGCGCCCAGCGCGAGAGCTTCAAGCTCCGGGCGGGCGAAAAGGTGGGGGGGGCCGGGCGGCCCGCCCCTGACGCCAGGCTTCCCGGGACGCCGGGGGCCCCGAAACCAGGCGACGCGACGGCGAGTTCATTCGGCGTTGAGCGCGGAGGCGGTGCAGAAGATTGAGAGTGATCCTGCCGTCGGAGATGGCCGAGATCGACAGGGCGGCGATCGTTCAGGAGGGCATAGCGGGGCTCGACCTGATGGAGCGGGCGGGGGAGGCCGTCGCCCGCGCCGCCAGGGACATGCTGTCGAGCACCGGCGGTCACCGCGTGGGGATACTCTGCGGAAAAGGGAACAACGGCGGCGACGGGCTGGTGGCCGCCAGGCGGCTCTCCGGGGCCTTTGACAGCACTGTTTTCATCATCGGGGCGGGCTCCGCTGAAGACCTCTCGCCCGACTCGCGCGCGAACATGGACAGGCTCGACGGTACCGCGGTTGAAGTCTCATGGCTTTCGGATAAGGACGACGCCTCACTTCTCGACCGCGCCGCTCCAACTTTCGACCTGGTTGTGGACGCCTTGTTCGGGACCGGCTTCAAAGGGGTCGCGGGCGGCGTCCATGCGGCGGCGATCGAAGCCATGAACGATTCCGGGCGGCCGGTCCTCGCGGTCGACATGCCGAGCGGGGTCTCGGGTGACACCGGCGCCGTGGAGGGGCCGGCGGTCTTCGCCGAGCGCACCGTCACTTTCGCGGCTCCCAAGGTCGGCTTGGTACAGTTCCCGGGGGCGGGCCACACGGGCGAGTTGGAGGTGGCGGACATCGGCATACCGGACGGGCTGCTCGAGACGGTGCCGCGCTCGCGCATCTACCTGACCGGCGAAGAAGACGCCGAGGCGCTGCTGCCGGTCCGCGCGCCCGACGCTTACAAGACGAACTGCGGCCGGGTGCTGGTCATCGGCGGTTCGGAGGGGATGACCGGGGCGCCCGCCATGTGCGCCCAGGCCGCCCTGCGGTCCGGCGCGGGGATGGTGACCCTCGCCGTTCCGGAATCCCTGAACGACATACTCGAGGTCAAGCTGACGGAGGTCATGACGCTCGGGATGCCCGAGACGCCGTCAAGGACGTTCGCCGAGGACGCGGCCGAGGAGCTCATTGGACGCTCGGGATCTTTCGACTCCGTCGCCCTCGGGCCCGGCATGTCGACGACGCCGGAGACCGTAGCGGTCGTCAGGGCCCTCATGGAAGGCATCGAGGTTCCCCTGGTCCTGGACGCTGACGGCTTGAACGCCATGGTCGGCTTCACGGGCATCATCGGGGAGCGGGAGCGGCCCTTGGTCATGACGCCCCACCCCGGGGAGATGGCACGGCTACTCGAGACGGACGTCGGCACAGTGCAGGCCGACAGGCTGGGCACTGCGAAGCGCGCCGCCGGGGAGTGGGGCGCGGTCGTCGTCCTCAAGGGCGCAGGCACGGTGATCGCGGAGCCGGGCGGTGACATCTTCGTAAACCAGACCGGAAACCCGGGCATGGCTACCGCCGGGATGGGCGACGTGCTCACGGGATGCGTGTCGGCATTCCTCGCGCAGGGGCTTGGGCCTTTCGGCGCCGCGGTGGCGGCCGTCTACTACCACGGGCACGCGGGCGACCTCGCGGCGCAGATGGGCGGGATGACGGGCCTTACCGCGCGCGACGTCATACGGCACCTGCCTCTGGCGCTCCACAGACTGTATGAAGAAAGGTGGTTCTGAATGAAAGAGATCCTGGTCGAGCAGGCGATGACGCCGGACCCGCTGACCGTGGCGCCGGAGATGAGCGTGACCGACATCGCCAAGTTGATGGTGGAGAAGAACGTCGGCGGCCTGCCGGTAGTCGACGAGACGGGCGAGCTGGTGGGCATCGTCACTGAGAGTGACCTCATTGTCCAGGACACCGACGTGAAGTTCCCGTCGTTCGTCAGTTTCCTCTCCGGGTACGTGTTCGTGCCGGGGAGCGTCCACAGGTTCGAGGAGAAGTTCCGCAAGGCTGTCGCAACGACCGCCTCAGAGGTCATGACCGAGGACGTGATCACCGTGGACGCCTCTGACAGCGCGGAGCACGTCGCCACGATGATGGCCCACAAGAAGATGAAGCGGTTCCCGGTCATCAAAGAAGGCCGGCTCATCGGCATCATCACCATGGCGGACATCGTGAAGCTCATAAGCCGGGACATCCCGGTCGAGGGAACGGAGGAGTGAAGTGGGCCGGCGAGCGGAACCCCCGGAGATGATCAGGCCGCTCGCGGCGACGGTGAACCTCGCCGATATCCGGCACAACGTGCGGTTCCTGAAGAGCCGTACCCCGAAGGGCTGCCTGTTCATGGCCGTGGTCAAGGCGAACGCCTACGGCCACGGCGACGCGCAGGTGGCGGAGGCAGCACTGGAGGCAGGGGCGGACTGCCTGGGGGTCGCCATCGTGGAAGAGGCGGCGCGCCTCAGGAGCTCGGGGTTCGACTGCCCGGTGTATCTACTCTTCGAGCCGCCTCCGGCGGGGGCTTCCCGCGCCGTGGAGCTGGACGTCACCTGTTCCGTTTACACCGACGAGTTCGCCCGCGCGCTCTCGAAGGCGGCGCGGGCGCAGGGGAAGACCGCTCAAGTGCACGTCAAGGTGGACTCCGGGATGCACCGCGTGGGCATAAACCCTTCAGACGCGGCGGGCTTCGCGAAGACGGTCGATGCTCTGCCGTCGGTCGAGGTGACCGGCATCTACACGCATTTCGCCGTCGCGACCGAGCCGGACGACCCGTTCACGATGCGGCAGCTGGACGCTTTCGGCGACGCCGCGAGCCAGACCGAAAACGCTCTCGGGCGGAAACTGGTGAAGCATGCCGCGAACAGCGGCGCCCTGCTCGCGTTTCCCGAGAGCCACTACGACATGGTAAGGGTCGGGATCGCCATGCTCGGCCTGATGCCGTCGGATGCGTTCCTTGGTGAGACGGAGCTGAAACCGGCGCTGACGCTTGCGGGAGAGGTCGCTTTCGTCAAGAAGGTCGCCGCGGGCGAAGGCATAAGCTACGGCCTCACCTTCGCCCCGAGCGCCGACACTTACATCGCCACCCTCCCCATCGGGTATGCCGACGGTTTCTCGCGGATCCTCTCGGGGAAAGCGGAAGCCCTCATCGGGGGGCGGAGGAGGCCGGTGGTAGGGACGATCTGCATGGACGTCTGCATGGCGGACCTCGGCGGCGAGCCGGTGGACCCCGGAACGAAGTTCGTGCTGATCGGGGCCGACGGCTCTGATCGAATATCCGCGGAGGAAGTGGCGCACAAACTGGGAACTATCAATTACGAGGTTACCTGCATGATAAGCTCGCGGGTTCCCAGAGTTTTCATAGACGAGGCCTGAAGGGAGATCGAGGGATGAAGGTTTGCCCGAAATGCGGAGCGATCTGGGACGGCGACCGGTGGGTCCCCGAGCCCGATGACGCCCTGCGCGCCGCGTTCGCGAAGAAACAGCACGCGACCGAACTGTGTCCCGGCGACCTGCGGATCGAGAAGCGCCAGGTCGAGGGGGTGTTCACGCTCAAGGGGAAGTTCCTCGTCACCCACAAAGACGAGATCAACAACCTCATCGGCAGGGTCGCCCGCGAAGGCAGGCGGCGCAACGTCGCCGCCCGCATACTCGAGACCATCGAGGAGAACGGGAGCCTTGTCATCGAGACCACGGACGAACACCTCGCGGAGCGGATGGGCAAGGAGGTCGAGAAAGCGTTCAAGGGGGCGCTCGAGATAAAGTGGCAGAAGAAAGACACCTTCGCGAGGGTCATCTGGCAGCGCGACTGACCCAGCGGCCGGCGCGGGCGCCTCGAGATGCGCGACTACCAGGCTGACCTGAACGAGTCCGTGGGCTCGGACCCGCTGTTCGGCCGACTGGCCGACGCCCTCGAGCGCTACGGGCCGGGCAGGTTCCACGCCTGCGGAGCTTACGTCCTCGAGTCGCTCACCCACGCCGAGACCGGCGGCCTGCTCGTCGCCTGTGAGCCGTCGGTGTCCGAGGTCGCAAGAGAGGTCGCCGCTGCTACCGGGCTCGCCGCGCGGCCGGGCGGCGGGAGCGCCGCCGTGGAACTCTGTGGGGACGGAAGCCGGGGCATCATGCTGGTCCCCCGCCTCGGCGGCATCGAGTCGCACCTTGCGGATTCCGGCTTCACGGTCCTCGCCCTCGCGGTGGACCTCATCGGACGCGCGCCGCGCGGCATCATCGATCCCTTAGGCGGGCTTGCGGACCTCGAAAGAGGGGCGCTCCGCCTCGCGGCACCGACTTCCATCATCGATGATCCCTCCAGGGAGCTGCTCGCTGCCGACCTGCGGCGGCGCTTCGGCCTCGAGCCGGACGAGGAGACGATGCTCGGGCTGCGGTCAGGGGCCGCTGGCCTGGCCGGCGTCCCGGCGCGGCGAGCCTGGCACGGTATCTCGAGGCTGATGATGGCGAGCGGGCTCTCCGACAGCGCGGCGTTCCTCAATGATACGGGCGCGCTGGAAGCACTGCTCCCCGAGGTGGCCGCGATCTGCGGGGTGCCCCAGAACTACTACCACCACCTAGGGGTCTGGGAGCACACCCTCGAGACCCTCGACAGGCTCGAGGAGATGCTCGCCGACCCGCGGGTGCGGTTCAAGGCACACGGGGCTCGCATCGCCTCCTACCTCACCAGGCCGGTCGAGGGCGGAGTCCGCCGCCGCGCGCTTCTCGCGTTCGCCGGGCTGATACACGACGTCGGCAAGGCCGCGACAATGTCGGTGGAACCGACGGGCCGGATAAGGTTCCAGGGGCACCAGGTCGAGGGCGGGAGGCTGGCCGACGGCATCGCCATCAGGCTCGGCCTTGGAAGAAAAGCGCGCGAGCAGCTCGTCGCGGTGGTGCGCGACCACATGAGGCTGGGGTTCCTGCTGAAAGAAGGGGAGAGCACCGCGAGCCGCCTCCGCGCCGCCCTCGAGCTCTCCGACCACTGCGTGGAAGTCGTGATGCTCTCGCTCGCCGACCGCCTGGCCACGCGGGGCGAGGCGGCGACCGATGAAGGCCTCGAGCGTTTCAAGCGTGTCTCGACGCGCGTCATGGCCGACTGGTTCTGGCTCAAGGACTTCCCCCCGCTGGTGGACGGCCGCGACATAATGGTGCACACCGGCATCGAGGCGGGGCCCGACGTCGGCCGCGCGCTGTTCGCCGCCAGGGTCGCCCAGAGAGAGTCGACCATCGCCGACAGGCGGCAGGCCCTGGAATTCCTGGCACCCGACTTTAAGGGTAAAATGGACGTGCGGGGCGAGGGGCCGACAGCCTCCTGAGAGGCTTTATCCGGGTAACGCCGCCCCGCATCCGGGGCAGCTATCACCCCGCGGCGACTCCTGGGAGAAAGTCGAAGAGAGCGATGAAAGACAACACCGACGGACCGCCGTCCAACGACCCCACCAGGTCCCACCGGCGCCGCAACTTACTTTTAGCGCTCGGGCTGGCGTCCATGGTGCCGCTCGTATCCAGAGTCGCGGCCGAATGGCTGCGCCGGATGGAAGACCCCGAGGCGGGCGAGGTGCTCTCCGAGCCGCTGGGGGAGAAAGGCCACTACGTCTCCAGCTTCGACGGGGCGCGGATATACACTGAGGAGCTGGGGAGCGGCCACACGCTCGTCCTGGTCCACGGCTGGTTCTGCAACACCGACATGTGGCACTACCAGAAGAAACTCCTCGCCGACAGGTTCAGGATGGTCTGCTTCGACCAGCGGGGCCACCGGCGCAGCGACTGCCCCGACGGCGAGCCGTTCACGCTGGAATCGCTCGCCCGCGACCTCAAGGCGGTCCTCGACGAGTACGCGCCTGACGAGCCGGTAGTGCTGGTCGGGCACAGCATGGGCGGCATGTCCATCCTGAAGTTCCTGCAGCTTTTCGGCGAAGAGATGGGGACCAGGGTCAAGGGGGTGGCACTCGTCGACACGACCAACGTCCCGATGCGCGCGACCCTCGTCGGGGGAGCCGCGCTGGGGCCGCTGCAGAAGCCCCTGGTGGAGCCTCTGTTCAGGTTCATGACAGAGCACCCCAGGCTCGCGGACGGCGTGAAGGAAGCGCTGGTCCACACGGCGCCGTTCCTGCTCGCGACGAGGTACCTCGGGTACGGAAGCGGGGCGTCACTGACACAGATGGAATACATACAGGAGATGGCGCAGAAGACGTCGATGAAGGGGGCCTGCCAGGTGGGGCTCGGGCTCCTGTGCGAGGACGGCGAGATCAGCCTCGAGCCGTTGAGGCGCTCGGGGATACCGGTGATGATATGGGTCGGGGAGAAGGACAAGCTCACGCGCCCTGAGGTCTCGATAAGGATGAAGGAATGCCTGCCGGACGCTGAGTTCCACCTCGTGCCCGACACAGGGCATCCCAGCTACATGGAAGAGTACCGCAAGTTCAACGACGCGCTGGTCGAGCTCGCTGCCAGGGCTTTCGGCAGCCGTTAAGGAGGCTTCTCAGATGCTGGGGACGATTCTTGTGGGGCACGCGGGCGACGAGCAGGCGCTCACCGGGTGCACCGTGTTCCTGCCTCCGGCCGGGACAGTCGGCGCATGCGAAGTAAGGGGCGGCGCGCCCGGCACCCGCGAGACCGAGATGCTCCGTCCGGGCTTCACGGTTGAAGGGCCCAACGCGGTTCTACTGACCGGCGGAAGCGCATACGGGCTGGCGGCGGCGACCGGGGTGATGAGGTACCTGGAGGAGAACGGCATCGGCTTCCCAACGCCAGGAGGAATCGTGCCGATCGTGAGCGGAGCGGTGATCTTCGACCTCGACATCGGCGATGGGTCGGTGAGGCCCGATGAGGCGATGGGTTACCGGGCGTGCCAGTCGGCAAGCCTCGATGAAGAGAGCGAGGGCAGCGTCGGCGTCGGTCTGGGCGCGACGGTTGGCAACGTCTACGGGAGGGCGCGCTCAACGCGCGGGGGCTTCGGCATCTACCGCTTTCACGCCGACGGGTTCAAGCTCGAGGTCGCGGGAGTGGTCAACGCCTATGGCGACGTGGTGGACGACGGCGGCAAGGTCCTCGGCGGCGTGCGCGACGAGAAAGGACGCTTCGTGGGGGCCGAAAAGGCGGTATGCAACGCAACCGGCCTCGCGCCGGGCTGCCTCCAGAACACCTCGCTGGTGGTCATCGCGACCAACGCTGAGCTCACCTGCACCGAGGGCACGCGGGTGGCCCTCCAGGGGCATAACGGGATCGCGAGAGCGGTGAGGCCGTCCCATACCAGGTATGACGGAGACACCGTCTTCGTGCTCGCCACCGGCGAGGTCCAGGCACCGGTCGACGCGGTCGAGGTGCTGGCGGCGATGGGGACGGCTGAGGCGTTGAGGTCGGGAGTGTTGAGGGCTACGGAGGGAGGCGGGATACCGAGCGCGGCCGACATCGCGGGCGGCTGAGCCGGTGAGCGGTTCTATGGACTTTTATGAGGTCATCGAGCGCAGGTCGAGCACCAGGGATTTCACAAGAGAGGACGTTCCGCCCGAGACGGTAGGGCGGCTGCTGGCCTCTGCGTGCAAGGCGCCCACCGCGGGGAACCTGCAGCCGTGGCGCTTCTACGTGGTGAGAGACCCTGGTGTCCGCAGGAGGCTGTCCGAAGCGGCATACGGCCAGCCGTACGTAGCGGCCGCGCCGGTGGTGCTCGTGGTGTGCGCCGACCTCGACGTGAGCGCGCACGGTTACGGTTCTCGCGGCGAGAACCTCTACTGCATACAGGATACCGCCGCGGCCGTGGAGAATATCCTGCTGTCCGCCGTCGCCGAGGGGTTGGGGGCCTGCTGGGTAGGGGCGTTCGACGAGGTCGCCGCCAGGGGCGTGCTGGGGCTGCCCGCGGGGATCAGGCCGCTCGCCATGGTCCCGGTCGGCCACCCGGGCCGGCAGGGCCGGAAGGCGGGCCGCGAGCCGTATGAGAAGTTCACGAAGTACATGTGAGGTAGGCATGCCTATATACGAGTACCGGTGCAAAGGGTGCGGGACCAAGTTCGAGAAGCTCGTCCGCGGGCAGGAGAAAGTATGCTGTCCCAAATGCGGCAAGGGTTCCCTCGACAAGCTGTTCAGCGTATTCGGGGTGAAGTCCGGCGACAAGTTCACTCCCAGCGGTGGGAGCGGCTGCACTAGTTGCAGCGCCTCTTCGTGCGAAGGCTGCAACTCGTAGCGCCGGCAGGAATGAGAGGTAGCGCCGGCGTCCCGCCGGCAGGAATGAGAGGTAG
>DAIUEJ010000004.1:87889-98237 GCA_036845225.1 Candidatus Anoxymicrobiaceae bacterium
CGCCGGCAGGAATGAGAGGTAGCGCCGGCGTCCCGCCGGCAGGAATGAGAGGTAGCGCCGGCGTCCCGCCGGCAGGTGGTCGACAAGTGAGGATGGTGGCGGATGTACGAGGCTGAGTCGCTGGAGGAGCTGCGCGAGATACTGGGCGATTGCACGCGGTGTCCCCTGCACGAGAGCCGCAACAAGCTGGTGTACGGAGCAGGCAACCCGGACGCGCAGCTCATGTTCGTCGGTGAAGGCCCCGGGCGGGCTGAGGACGCCCAGGGACTGCCGTTCGTCGGGCCGGCCGGGAAGCTCCTGGACGAAATGCTCACGAGCATCGGTCTGGCTCGTGCGGACGTATATATTGCCAACGTGGTCAAGTGCCGGCCGCCGGGCAACCGCGACCCCCTCCCGCTCGAGGTGGAGACCTGCATACCGTTCCTTCAAGGGCAGATCAAGCTCATCAAGCCGAAGGTCATCTGCGAGCTCGGCCGCATCGCGGCGGGCGTCATGATGGAGCGGCAGATACAGATCACCCGGATCCACGGCCAGAAGTTCCTGGGGCCGGGCTACTTCAACGTCCCCGTCTTCCACCCGGCCGCCGCGCTCCGGGCCCCGGCGACGATGCAGCTGCTGCGCGAGGATTTTAAAAACCTCAAGTCGTACCTCGAAGAGCAGGAACCGCCCCCCCCCGAGCCCGAGCCGGAGCCCGAACAACTGGGCCTTTTTTGAGGCGCTGGCGAGGCGCGCCGATGGCCTGTGTCCTCAAGAGCGGCTCCCAGGAGAAGAGCCTTGAGATAGGCGCCTTCATGGGAGGGGTCCTCGAGCCCGGGGACGTCCTGTGCCTCGAAGGCCCACTGGGCACCGGCAAGACCGTCCTCGTGAGAGGGCTCGCGCGCGGCAGGGGATACAGCGGCCCGGTGCCGAGCCCGACGTTCACCATCATCAACCCCTACCCCGAGATCGGCCTCTGCCACGTCGACGCCTTCCGGCTGTCCGATGCCGACGAACTGCTGGATGCGGGCATCGAGGAGTATCTCGACGGCGACTGGGTGTGCGCGGTGGAGTGGGCGGAGCGGGTGAGGCGCGCGCTGCCTCCCCGGGCGCTCGAGGTGCGTCTCGCCTTCGGGGAGGGCGACGACGACCGCGTTATGGACATCGCGACCGCGGGCGACTGGGACGGCCGGCGGTCGAGGATCGAGGCGGGGTTGAGCCAATATGCGTGAAGCAGACGCCGATTCACTGCTCCTGGCGTGGGACACCTGCACCGGCGAAGGGGTCATAGCGCTGGGAGAGGGCGCCTCCGCGATCGCGGAAACGCGGTTCCGGACCGTCAAGGGACACGCGAGCTGGTTGATGCCCATGGTCGATTCGACGCTCGCGGGCCCGGGGGCGTCCCCCGCCGACCTGGGCGCGCTGGCGGTCGGCATCGGGCCGGGCGGCTACACGGGGGTCAAAGTGGGGGTCGCCACCGCCAAGGCGATGGCGCTCGCGCTGGACCTGCCTCTGGCCGGGGTGCCGACGCTGGACCTCCTCGCGGCGCACGCGCCAGCCGTAGACGGCACCCTGCTCGCCTGCATGGACGCCAGGCAAGGGCTCGTGTACGCGGCGCTGTACGAGGTCGACGGCGGGCGTCCGCGAAGGTCGACGGAGTTCCTGTGCGTGACGCCGGAAGACGCGGCCGCTGCAGTGGCACGGTCCGGGGTGAAGGCGTTCGCCGCGATCGGTTTCGTCGGTGAGGAGCTCGAGCGCGCGGCTCGCGAGTCGGGCCTCCGCATGACGACCGTCGAGCCGACACCACCCGGCTTTCCATCCGGCAGCGTCCTGCTGGCCACGGCTCGCGCGATGTTCGCTGCGGGGCTCGCCGGAGACGCGTTCTCCGTCGTCCCGATCTACCTGAAAAAGCCGGTGTGACCGTGAGCGGGGCAGTCGTGCCGCCACGCGGCATCTGGAAGATAAGGGCGATGAGTTTCGACGACCTGGACCGCGTGGTGGTGCTCGAGAAGGCGGTCTTCTCGAGCCCCTGGACCGTGGACCTCTTCCTGTATGAACTGAACCACGACGAACGTACCGTGTACCTGGTGGCGGAGTCGGAGGGCGAACTGCTCGGCTACGTCGGCGCCCAGGTCCTCGACAAGGAGGTCCACATCACGAACATGGCGGTCGAGCCGCGGGTGAGGCGCCGCGGGCTCGGCTCCGAGTTGATGCTCGAGTGCATCCGCCGTGGGATCGGGCGGGGAGCGCGCTGGGTCACGCTCGAGGTGAGGCTCGGCAACGACGAGGCCCGCGACTTCTACCACAAGTTCGGCCTGGAGGAGCTGGGGGTGAGGCGCAACTACTACACGGACTCGGGAGAGGACGCCGTCATCATGGCGACCGGGGACATACGCTCCGAGGATTACACAAGTCTCATCGAAGAAATCGAGGGCGGGCTCGCCGTCAAGGGGGACGAGCGCGAATGCTAGTCCTGGGCATCGAGACGTCCTGCGACGAGTCCGCGGCCTCCCTGGTGGCCGACGGGACCACAACCCTCTCCAGTGTCGTCGCCTCGCAGATAGACCTGCACAGCGCATACGGCGGGGTGGTGCCGGAGATCGCGGCGCGAGCGCACGTGGAGGCGATCGCCCCGGTGATCTCAGAGGCGCTCGCCGTCTCGGACGAACGCCCGGGTGTGGTCGCGGTCACCGCCGGCCCGGGGCTGGTCGGTTCCCTGATCGTCGGCGTATCGGCGGCCAAGGCGCTCGCCTGGTCGTGGGGTGTGCCGCTGGTGGCGGTCAACCACCTGGAGGCGCACGTCTATGCGCCGGTCCTGGAGGGCCTGCTCCCCGAACATCCTTTCCTGGCCCTGGTGGTCTCCGGCGGGCACACGCTGCTCGCGGAAGTCCGCGGCCCCGACGACATAGAGATCATCGGGCAGACACTTGACGACGCGGTCGGCGAGGCCTACGACAAGGTGGCGAAGTTCCTCGGGCTCGGCTATCCGGGCGGGCCGGTCATCGACAGCCTGTCGCGCCAGGGGAACCCGCGGGCGGTCGCGTTCCCCAGGGCGATGCTCGCGAGCGGCGACTACAACTTCTCTCTCTCCGGCCTCAAGACCGCGGTGATAAGATACGTGGCGAAGCTCGAGGCGGAGGGCGCCGAGCCGCTGCCGGCGCGCGACATAGCGGCGTCGTTCCAGGCTGCCGCCCTCGACGTTCTGGTGAAGAAGACCGTAGCGGCCGCGCTCGACCGGAGGCTCTCGAACGTTGTTGCGGGCGGAGGCGTCGCATGTAACACGGCGCTGCGCGACCAGCTTGCCCGGGAGTGCGACAGAAAGGGCATAACGCTCGCGTACACCTCGCCTGCTCTGTGCACTGACAACGCCGCGATGGTCGCCGCGATCGGGACGATGAAGTACGAGGCCGGGCACACCTCGGGCCTGGACGCCGACGTTTATCCGAACCTGAGGCTCGGCGAGCCGATGCCCGGCGCGGGATAGGCTCTGCCGTCCGGGTGCGCGGACGGGATGAGGGGTGAGCATGAAGCAGTACATTCTCGCGATTGACCAAGGCACCACCGGCACGACCTCGATGGTGTTCGACCGCGCGGGCGCGGTCCTCTCCAAGATCAACCAGGAGCTTACCCAGTACTTCCCACAGGGGGGATGGGTCGAGCACGACCCGGAGGAGATCTGGCAGTCCACGCTGGCGACTGTTGAGAAAGCCTTCGGCGCCGCCGGCATAACGGCGGACGACGTCGCCGCTATCGGCATCACCAACCAGCGCGAGACGTCCGTCTTCTGGCGGAAGGGCGGTGTCGAGGCGGTCGGCCGGGCCATAGTCTGGCAGTGCAGGCGCTCGGCGGGCATCTGCGAGAGGATGCGCGCCGAGGGGCACGAGGAGAGGTTCCGGAGCTCCACCGGCCTGGTGCTCGACCCGTACTTCAGCGGGACCAAGATAACCTGGCGCCTCGAGAACGACCCGGAGTTCGCGAAGCTCGCGCGCTCCGGGGAGATCAACTTCGGCACCGTCGACTCGTGGCTGCTGGCCCGCCTCACCGGCGGCGCCGTCCACGCGACCGACTACTCGAACGCATCGCGCACCCTGATGTTTAACATCCACGCGCTCGACTGGGACGAAGGGCTGCTCGCCCTGCTGGGGGTCCCCCGGTCGATGCTCCCCGAGGTGAAGCCGTCCAGCGGAGTCTTCGGGCACACCGACCCCGACAGCTTCTTCGGAGTGTCCGTGCCGGTGAGCGGCATCGCCGGCGACCAGCAGGCGGCGCTCTTCGGGCAGGCCTGCTACCGCAAGGGCATGACCAAGAACACTTACGGCACGGGGAGTTTCGTGCTGGTCAACACCGGGGCGGAGGCGGTCGCGTCCGGCTCGGGGATGCTGACCACCATCGCCTGGGGCCTTGGGGGCGAGGTCACTTACGCGCTGGAGGGGTCAATCTTCATCACGGGCGCTGCCATCCAGTGGTTGCGCGACGGCCTCCACCTCATCGAGAATGCCGCCGAGACGGGGCCGCTCGCCTCCGCGGTGCCGGACACAGGCGGGGTGTACTTCGTCCCGGCGCTGGTCGGGCTCGGCGCGCCTTACTGGGACCCGTATGCCCGCGGCGCCGTGCTCGGGATCACGCGAGGCACCTCGAAGGAGCAACTGGTGCGGGCGACCGTCGAGGCGATGGCTTATCAGACGCGCGACGTGCTCGAGGCGATGCGAGGGGACTCGGGGATCGACCCGGCGACACTGCGCGTCGACGGCGGCGCATCGGTGATGGACGTGTTGCTGCAGTTCCAGTCGGACCTGCTGGGCATCCAGGTGCAGCGCCCCGTCGTCTCCGAGACCACCGCGCTGGGCGCCGCGTACCTCGCGGGCCTGGCGACGGGATACTGGGAGAGCCTCGAGGAGATCGAACGGATATGGAAGGCCGAGAAGACCTTTGAGCCGGCGGCAGACAGGACGGGGGTCGAAGCGAAGTATGCGGGCTGGAAGAGGGCGGTCGAGCGCGCAAGGGACTGGGAAGAGCACTAGCCGGGGCCCTGGGAAGCCCGGGCGTAGAGGCGGGAGGCAGGGTTGAAGTGAACGGGCATTTCGACGTGGTCGTCGTCGGGGCGGGCTTCGCCGGCGCTCTTGCGAGCGCGAGGATCGCGCGGGCGGGGCACACGGTCCTGCTGCTTGACCGCAGGCGCCAGGAGGAGCTCTTCAGCGAGGCGCGCGAGCTCGTGGAGGCCCACGCGTTCGAGGCATCCGGTATAGAGCAGGCTGTCGCGCGCGACAGCTCGTCTGAGATCACAGGTCTCCGCGTCGTGAGTCCGGACTCCGCCACGGCGATCGAGACTTCTCCAGAGCCATTCCTCATCGTCAACCGCGGGCGGCTCGGCCACGCGCTCCTCGACGGCGCTCTTGAAGCCGGCGTAGAGCTCCGCACGCAGTGCATCGTGGGGAGCGCCGAGGTAGACCGGGGGCGCCTGACCGGGGTCTCCACGGACCGCGGGTCGTTCCCCTGTACGATGGCCATCGGAGCAAGCGGCCTCGACCGGGTGCTGTGCCGCGACCTCCCCGGGGGCATGGGTATCCCGAGGCGCCTCCGCTCCAGCGACTACGTATCCATCTACAGGGAGACACGCGATCTCAGCCACGACCCCGGCGCCGCCGAACCGACGACCGGGCTGTTCGAATACCATATCGGGAGGTTCGGGGGTTACAGTTGGACTTACTTGGCAGGTGACGGGACGATAGACATCGGGACCGGCGTTCAGGACATCGCCGGCTCTCCCGACCCGCGCGAGATAGTCCTGGGATACGTCAGGTCGCACCCTGCTGTGGGCGAGCGGGTGCTCGCCCGCGAGGGCGGAAGGATCCCTACCCGCAGGCCGCTCAACACCATGGTCGCAAGCGGCCTGATGACGATCGGCGACGCGGCGTGCCAGGCGTCCCCCGTCATCGCGAGGGGCGTGGCGGGCGCGCTGGTAGGGGCGCCACTCGCTGCCGCAGCCGCGATCGCGGCCCTGTCAGGAGGCGATGTTGGCCAGGCGGCCCTCTGGCCTTACAACTACGACTACATGCAGGCGCGCGGCGCGCACATGGCGGCGCTGGACTGCCTCAGGCTCCTCATGCAGCGCCTCAGCGAAAGGGATTACTCCTGGAGCATGGCAAAGGGCGTGATCAGTGAGCAGGACGTCAGCGCGGCCCTGACCGGCGTCTTCGAGGTGCCCAGGGCCCAGATGAAGCTGAAGGCGCTCTGGAGAGGGTTGAAGAGCGTCCCGCTCCTGGCGCGTTACGATAACACGCTCAAGCTCTCGCAGAAGGTCCTCGACCACTACCTGGACTACCCGCGCGCCTACGAGCCCACGGAGTTCGCCGAGTGGTCGCAGCGCGCGGACTTCCTCTTCGAGGACATGGCCAAGGTGTAAAACCGGTGCCAGACCATTCTGTTCAACTCAGCTCGTCAAGACTGACCGCGCGTGAAACCATCGCACATGAACCAGCAACCCCGTGATGACTGGATCAGCTTTCGCCCCGTTTTTTCCACTCCGCCTAATAACACCCCCCTGCACAGGACCCAATGGTTGACTCTCGAAATCAATCCCGTATAATAACGCGTTAGCACTCTCTACTCTAGAGTGCTAATTCAGCAAACGGACCGAGGAGGGATGGACATGGACCTGGAACCGTTGGGAGACCGGGTAATCGTGGCGCCCAGTGAGGGCGAAGACAAGACACCCAGCGGTATCGTGATTCCCGATACCGCCAAGGAGAAGCCCCAGGAGGGCAAGGTACTGGCCGTTGGACCGGGTCGGTATGAGGAAGGCAAACTGATCCCGCTGGACGTCAAGGTAGGCGACACCGTCATCTACTCGAAGTACGGCGGCACCGAGGTAAAGGTCGGCGGCAAAGAGGTCCTGATCCTCAGCGAGCGGGACATACTTGCAAAGAAGAAGCCGTCCAAGGCGAAGAAGTAACGAAAGGGGAGTTTGGAAGATGGCTAAGATACTTGAATACGACGAGGAAGCCCGGCGGGCCCTCGAGGCTGGAGTCACCAAGCTCGCCGACGCGGTCAGGGTGACACTCGGGCCCAAGGGACGCAACGTGGTGCTCGAGAAGAAGTTCGGCGCCCCGACCATCACGAACGACGGCGTCACCATCGCTCGTGAGATAGAGCTGGAGGACCCCTACGAGAACATGGGCGCCCAGCTCGCCAAAGAAGTCGCGACAAAGACCAACGACGTGGCCGGTGACGGCACCACCACGGCGACAGTGCTCGCGCACGCCATGGTCAAGGAAGGCCTGCGCAACGTCGCGGCCGGCGCGAACCCGATGCAGATCCGCCGCGGTATCGACAAAGCGGTCGACATGGCGGTCACCGACATCAAGAAGCGCTCCAAGGAGATAGAGAGCAAGGACGAGATCGCGCGCGTGGCGGCCATCTCCGCGGACGACGACGAGGTCGGCAACATCATCGCCGACGCGATGGACAAGGTCGGCAAGGACGGCGTCATCACAGTCGAGGAGTCCCAGACTTTCGGCATGGAGTTCGACGTGGTCGAGGGCCTCCAGTTCGACAAGGGCTACCTCTCCATGTATATGGTGACCGACACCGAGCGCATGGAAGCGGTCCTCGACAACCCGTACATCCTCATCGCGAACCAGAAGGTCTCCGCGGTGGCCGACCTGCTCCCGATACTCGAGAAGGTCATGCAGGCGGGCCGCCCGCTCCTCATCATCGCCGAGGACGTGGAGGGCGAGGCGCTGGCAACCCTGATAGTGAACAAGATCCGCGGCACCTTCGTGAGCGTAGCGGTCAAGGCGCCGGGGTTCGGCGACCGCCGCAAGGCGATGCTGCAGGACATAGCGATCGTGACCGGCGGCCAGATGGTCTCCGAGGAGCTCGGCATGAAGCTCGAGAACATCACGCTCGACATGCTGGGCAAGGCTCGCCAGGTGAAGGTCTCCAAGGAAGACACCATCGTTGTGGAGGGCAAGGGCAACTCCAAGGACGTAGAGGGACGCATCGCGCAGATCCGCGCTGAGATAGAGAAGAGCGACTCCGACTTCGACCGCGAGAAGCTGCAGGAGCGGCTGGCGAAGCTCTCCGGCGGCGTGGCGGTCATCAAGGTCGGCGCGGCGACCGAGGTCGAGCTGAAAGAGAAGAAGCACCGCATCGAGGACGCGCTCTCGGCGACCAAGGCCGCCGTGGAGGAAGGCATCGTCTCGGGCGGAGGCGTTATCCTCATCAACATCGCGGCGGCTATCAAGCCTCCTCAGAAGATGGGCGACGACGAGAAGACGGGATACGAGATAGTCAAGAAGGCGCTGGTGGAGCCCCTCAAGCAGATCGCGACGAACGCGGGCCTCGAGGGCTCGGTCGTGGTCGAGAAGGTCAAGGACCTCAAGGACGGCATGGGCCTGAACGCGCTGAACGGCGAATACGTGGACATGCTGGAGGCCGGCATCATCGACCCGGCCAAGGTCACGCGCTCGGCGCTGCAGAACGCGGCGAGCATCGCGGCCCTGCTCCTCACCACCGAGGCGCTCATCGCCGACAAGCCCGAAGAGGGCGGCGGCATGGGGATGGGCGGCATGGGCGGCGGGATGCCCCCAGGCATGATGTAAACAAGCAACTTCGATAAGCAAAAGCGCCCGCTCGAGCGGGCGCTTTTCTCTTCAAGGCGTCTGCTCGCCCGCCGTCTGATATGATGACCTCGTGTCGTGAAGGTCAGGCATGTCGAAGCGGGGAGGTCAGCATGGCGGACGACACATACGAACAGCTTGCGCGGCACCTCGACGAACACATTGTCGGATTCCCGGCGACGCCTGTGAGCCTGAAGATCCTCGAAGTCCTCTTTCCCGGCGACGAAGCCGTGGTAGGACTGAAGATGACTTTCGAGGCGAAGACGGCGGAGCTGTGGCAGGAGGTAATGCCCGAGGTCGAGAACCTGACCGAGCTGCTCAACTCGATGGCGCGCCGCGGCACAGTCTTCACCGAGCAGAAGCCCGGACAGGAGCGCATCTACCGGCTGCTGCCCAGCATCGTCGGGTTCTCCGAGACCCCATTCTGGTCCGGGAGGTCGACCCGGATGACCGAGCGCCTCTCGCCCCTCTGGATCGAGTATTTCAAGGAGGCGTTCGGCGAGGAGCTGGAGAGGGGAGTCCCGCTCGTAAGGGTGATTCCCATATCCGAGTCGCTGGTCGACGCAAGCGAGGTGCTACCCTACGACGCGATCGAGGAGAAGCTGGAGGGCCTGTCCTTCATGGCAGTCGCCCACTGCCCTTGCCGACTGATGAGGCGCTGCAACGGCGAGGGCTGCGAGCACACCCTCGAGAACTGCCTTCACTTCGGCTCGATGGCGAGGTACATGGTCGAGCAGGGCATGGCGCGGCAGATCACAAAGGACGACGTGCTCCGCATCCTCGAGGACGCCACGAAGGAAGGCATGGTCCACACCTGCGACAACCTGAACGGGGTCCTCACCACGATATGCAACTGCTGCCCGTGCTGCTGCGCTTTCCTGACCACCATGAAGCTCGGCTTTGACAGCCTGGCCCGCTCCAGTTATCTTGCGACGGTCAGCGCGGAGGATTGCGTCGGCTGCTGCTCGTGCGAGGACAGGTGTCCCGCGGGAGCGGTCGTGGTCTCAGATGACGACATCGCGGTGGTCGATGAGTCGCTGTGCATAGGGTGCGGCGTCTGCACGCCGTGGTGCGCGACCGAGACCATGGCGCTGGTGCGCAGGCCCGAGCCGAAGGCGCCCCCGGAAGTCGCGGAGTTCGTGACCGCGAGGCTCAAGTAAGCGGACTAAACAAAAAAGGGTCTGACCCCGAAAAGTTTAGTCAGATCCACTTGAGCGACCAGACGAACACGATCACGAGCACCAGGTCGAGCGCATACGCCCCCAGCGTTATCGAGAGCTTCAACTTTCTGGAGGGCAGGTCGAAAAAGAGCGCGATGCCGTAGAAGCCTACGAAATAGGCCACGATGATGAGCCAGATGTTCGGCCATCTCCACCAGGCGTAGTGCCAGACCAGCGCCCCCCACCCGTTCAGGATGACCTCGACGAACACACATCCGACCGCGAACGCCACTGCCATCAATACCCGGTTGGGGATGCCGGCGATCTTCTTCTTCTTGTCCTCTGGAAGCGCTTTGGTGAAGATGATGCCCGCGACCGCGAACATCATGGCGATCTCTATGGTGAGCCCCACAAACACCAGGTATGCCGTATCAGAAGGTGCGGTCCAGAGCGCCGAAGTGCCAGACCAGTGCAGGATGAGGGCGTTGAACATCTCCCACGCGAGCTCCACGCCCATGAAAGCGAAGCCGGCCAGGAAGATGTCCCAGTTTTTTCGCTCCGCCTCCACGACGTAGACGTAGGCTATAAAGG
>DAIUEJ010000005.1:0-96825 GCA_036845225.1 Candidatus Anoxymicrobiaceae bacterium
GCGCTGCAGACCGACAACGGTTCAGAGTTCCTGAAGCACTTCGATAAGGCGACCGAGGAGGAGCTCATCACGCATTACTTCTCGCACCCCCACTGCCCGAAAGAGAACGCCCACGTGGAGCGCAAGATACAGACGACCAAGTACGAGCTGTGGGCTTTCAGGGCCCCGGCCCTCCTCGTGCTGCCGCTTTCCATCCCGCTGCTGTTCGCCGCCTTCGAGCCACTCGAGGGTGTCAGCGTGCTGTCACGCAGCACGATGTCAGAGATATTCTCGTTCAACCGGAGGCTCTTTCTGGTCCTTCTGATTGCGCTCCTCCTCTACATCGCCGCGGAGAGCGCTGTCTCCATGTGGCTGATCACCTTCCTCAGGGAAGAACACGGGGTGAGCCTCAGCGCGGCTCACTGGGTCCTCACCGGCCTCTGGGCAGGCATCACCGTGGGCAGGTTGATATGCGGCTTCCTGGCGAAATGGATAGAGCCTTTCAAGATACTGGTATTCCTCACTGCCGCCTCGGGCATCGTGCTGCTGGTGGCGCCACTTGTCGGCTCGAAGGTCGCCGCGATGATAATCTACCCGTTCGTGGGGCTTTTCTACTCCGGCATATACCCGCTCCTGGTCGGCTACGTCGCCCTGTTTCCGACGTCCGTCTCCTCTGCCGTGTTCTCTATCTTCATCGCCGCGGGTGCCCTCGGCGGCGCTTGCCTCCCCTACGCGGTGGGCCTGGTCAACCAGTTTGCCGGGCTCGTGGTCAAGATGTGCTCGATCTCGCTCGCCGTCTTCGGGGTCCTCGCGTGCCTGTACTGGTTGAAGCCGCAGGTCGCGCCCACCGCGGCCCAACTGGCTAATCTCCCATCGGAAGGCTAGACTGCCTTTGGAGGTCCGACCTTGAAAGATTTTGCACTCAGCGATTTTTTCGACGCCAGGCGTGTGACCTTTGCGGTGACTGCCTGCGCCTCTGCTCCGAACTGACCGAAAAGATCGACGACTACCCGGCAACTGTCTCCGACCTGATCGAGGGAAAATTGACCTCGCGGGCGAACGCCGTGCTCACCGGGTGCAGCACCTGTATGACCTGCAGCGCGGTTTGCCACGCTGACGCCGACCCGTACGGACTCATCCTCTACCGGTGGTTCGAGCGGTCGAGGGAGAAGGGCCTTCCCATGAGGGCGGCACTCGTGATGCCGCTCGAGCGCGGCAATGCATGGCACCGGGTAATGGACAATCTGCCGCCGGACGAGCGAGCGCTGCTTCAGACCTGGTCCGACCTGGGGAGGCCGGAACTCAAGGGGAAGGCGCTCTTCGCGGGGTGCAACCTGCAGATAATGCCTTACATGGCGAGCCCGCTCCTGCTCGGCGACCTTCCGGTCTTCGGCACCAGGGACATGTGCTGCGGCGAGGTCTACTACCGGATGGGCGTCTTCGACAAGGTCGCCTCCGTCGCCGAGAACCTGACCGCCATCTACGCGGAGATGGGCACCAGGGAGGTCGTCGCCTACTGCCAGGCCTGCTACAACGTCCTCGCGAACATCCTGCCGCGCTACTTCGGCGCCAGGTTCGATTTCGTCGTCTCCTACTTCGGTGACATCCTCGCCGAGAAGGTCTTCTCGGGCGAGCTGGACGTGAAGGGCAAGCTCAAAGGGCTCAAGGTGACCGTGCAGGACCCCTGCCACACCAAGCTCCTGGGCGAGGATATCCGCGGCAGGCAGCGGGCGCTCCTCGAGCACATGGGTTGCGAGGTCGTGGAGATGGCGCATACCGGCGAGTCGTCCCTCTGCTGCGGGCTCGGGCATGGAGCAGCCCGCTTCAACCCGCTGGACATGGCTACCGGGACCATCCGGCGCCTCCGCGAGGCAAGGGGAACCGGGGCCGACCGGCTGGTGGTCTACTGCAACTCCTGCGACCTGCTCTTCTCTGTGGGCACCCAGGTCACGCCGTTCATCATAGGCGTCTGGCACCTGAACGAGCTGGTTGCGGAGGCATTGGGTGAGCCGCTTCCCAGGCGAAACCTCGCTCGGGCCCGTTCGATGGTCTCAGAGCTCTTCCTGCGGGGCGCCCCGAAAGTGCTCTCCCCGCGCCGCTTCTTCATCGCGGGGTCCTGACGGGGCGGCTCAGCGCGGCGTGACGTTCAGTATCTTGTACTTGCCGTCCTCTTTGATGAGGGTCATGTCCCAGGTGGCCTTGGACCCGTCGGTGAACGTGATGTCCATCACGATCGTCGCCCGGCCGTTGTTCACGTTGATGCTCGACGTGAACCACTTCGAGATATTGCCCTTGAAGGTGCTCATGTTCTTCTCGAAGCCTGCCTTAGTCTCATTCTTCTGCGTCTGAGCCGTGAGGTCAGCGAAGGCGGCGGTCAGGTTCCCCTCGTTGATGGAGCGCACGTAGTTGTTGGCGACATCCGCCGGAGCCGTTATGGCCTTGAAAACAACCGAGCCGATGATGATAACTGCGGCTACTATCAGAACTATCATCACCAGTGATACGACTATGGCAATCATGCAGCCCTTGCCCATGCCCTTCTTCACCGGGGGCGGCGGCATGAAAGCCTGTGGCGGTGTGCCAGCCGGCATCGGTGCGCCCGGCGGCATTGGAGGCGCGGTCGGACGCGGAGCGCCCGGAGCGGTCGGCGGCTGGATGCCCGGTGGAGGCGTGGGCCCGGCCGGTGGCATACCACTGGCTGCGGTCACCTGGGTGCCACAGGACGGACAAAAACCGGCAACCTCGCGGAGCACCGCTCCGCAGTTTTGACAGGAGTCCATCTAGTCTCCCTTCTTGGAACCTTTCTTCCACGGCCCTATGTCAGTTATGGTCTGGGTCGTAGCCGCGCCCAGGCCGCACTTCGGGCAGAGGTTCGTATTGCCGGGGATCTCGGTGCGGCAGTTGACGCAGACCTCGCCACGGGCCTTCTTCGGTACGCTGAGGTCCTTCTTTTTCGCCCTGCGCCGGATCTTCGCCTTGGTCAGGTCGGTTATCGTCTGGGCCGTACCGGCGTTGAAACCGCAGCTCGGGCACACCTCGGGATCGCCCTGGATCTCTTCTCCACAATTGTCGCAGTCAGCCATTTGTCACTCTCCTCGCATATTGACATGACAAGCCTATTGTAACTTCGGCGGCCAGTCCAGATATATGACATTATTCGACGACCGTTGGCTCCACAACTCCGCCGCAAAGAAAAAGGCGGGCTCAAGTAGCCCGCCTTTCGAATGCACGACGCAATTGGCGCCGCACGTGTTCTAGCCCTTGATTATCGCCCAGGCGTCTTCCTTGTCCACCTCCGTCACGAACGAGATCCCGCTGATGTCGGCGGCGTCCCGCGTGAGGGCGCAGATGTCGTCCCTCGAGACGTACTCGAGCGCGAACTTCCGCGTCCCCGCCATCAACTGGCGGATGCCCTGAGCGAGGCGCTCGTAATATGTGTACACGCCGATCGCGCCGGGGTGCAGGTTCTCGAAGTCGTCGCCGTAGGTGTCCTTGAGGTGGACGCCGGTGATGAAGACCTCGTCCATAGTGGTCCCGAAGCGCTCGATGTAGACCGGCAGATCTCCTTCGAGGACACGGTTGCCGATGGTCTTGCCGACCATCGCAGCCGCAAGCACGCTTCGCGCCATCCCGATCGCCTTGACGTACGGCGCCCCGAGCGCGATAGCCTTCACTATCTGGTCTTCAAGGGTGATACCTCCCGCAAAGACCACCGAGGGTACATACTTGCCCTGCTTTGCGAGGTAGTCGACGTACTCATAAGTCAAGCTGCACAGCTCGATGGTCGGTATACCCCACTCGTTCATCATGCGCCACGGGCTCATGCCTGTGCCGCCGCCGGCACCATCGACCGTGAGCATGTCTATCCTGTTGTCGGACGCGTACCTGACCGCCCTCGCGAGGTCCACAGGGCGATAGGCGCCGGTCTTGAGGAACACCCGCTTGGCACCAAGGTCTCTCATGCCCTGGACGCCTTCGGCAAACCCTTCCTCGGAGACCATGCCCAGGCGCGAGTGGCGCTCGAAGTCCTTCACTCCGCCGACCTTGAACGACTCGATGACCTCAGGGTCATCCGGGTCCGGCAGGACGATGTAGCCCTTGCCCTTCATCTCACGCGCCTTCTCTATGGTCTTCAGCCTGACCTCGCCGCCGATGTCCTTGGCGCCCTGGCCCCATTTCAGCTCAACGGTCTCGATGCCCAGGTCCTGGAGGACGTACCTCGGCACGCCGAGGTTCGTGTCCTCCACGTTGAACTGCACGACGATGTCCCCGTACCCTTTCAACTGCCAGTCGCGGTACGTCTTTATCCTGTTCTCCATGTCGGGCGACTTCGCGATCTTGCCGTTCTTGATGACGGATCCGTCGTCCATCCCGCAGACGTTCTCGCCTATCGTCAGGATGGTCCCCGATATCGCGCATCCGACCGCGAGCGCGTCCCAGTTCCTCTTTGCCACGTAGGTGGAACCGAGCCCCGGCACCACGAACGGCAGGCGCAGCTTGATCGGGTTCTTGTCGCCGATGGTGGTCTCGATGTTCACAGCGGTGAACACGGCGTGCTCGCTGTCGGCCGCAACGCCATGGGCCCCCACGGCCGTACCCATGATGTTGAAGTGGGAGAAGTCAACGGGGTACTCCTTCTCCGAAGCCGCCGTCATCACGCCGAAAGGCTGCGGATAGATGCACTCGGGGCCGCGTATCGCGGACTTCCCGATCTCACACATGCCGATGCATCCCTCCACGCAAGTGGCGCACATGCCGCTGAACGGGCTTACGCTGTCAGGCGTGCGGTTCTTCGACAGTGTCGCCGCCGACCTGTTTACCTTTGTAATCGACATTCTTGTCAGTCCTCCTTGTCTAGTCCCTGGACGGGAACGGGTCCAGGCGTACCGAATCGAGACACGCGTTGCACAGCTCGCCCGGCTCCAGGGTCCCCGGGCAAGGGAGTTCGCATACCGGGCACACGTAGAGGCATGCGCCGCACTCGCGGCACGCTTCCGGCGTCTTGTGGAAGGGCATCGAGACCTCGCGCTCGACGCCGCGGCGGGCGAACCCGATCGCGCCACCCGTCATCTGCTCGTCGCAGATGCGAACGCACAGGCCGCACAGGATGCAGCGCCGGTCCTCACCTTTGAACCTCACCTTGGTGACCCCGAACTCGGAGGCCAGGCACTGCAGCGTCCGTGAGTTCGGCGTGGTCGCGAGCATCAACTCGATGATCATCCTGCGGGCCTTCATGACCCGCTGGGACTTGGTGACCACCTCCATGCCGTCCTCCACCGGGCAGGAGCACGAAGCCACCAGCTTCGAGCGCCCTCTTTTGACCACCTCGACAACGCACATCCTGCACGCGCTGTACGGGGACAGCCCGTCCATGTAGCACAGGGTTGGGATCTCAATCCCGTAATATCGGGCGGTATCGAGAACCGTCCATCCCTGCTCCACCGGCACGTTCTGGCCGTCGATCAGAACATTCACCGCATCATCACTTCCTTACCACCGCGTCGAACTCACATTCTTCGAGGCATATGCCGCACTTCTCGCACAGGCTGGTGTCAATCGTGTGCGCCATCTTCTTCTCACCGCTGATCGCCTTGGAGGGGCACGCCTTCAGGCACCTGAGGCAGCCGGTGCACGCCTCAGCGTCGATCTCGTAGGTCACCAGTGCCCGGCAGACGCCGGCGCGGCATTTCCTGGATTCGACGTGCTCCCTGTACTCCTCGGCGAAGTACTTCACCGTTGACAGCACGGGGTTCGGCGCCGTCTGCCCGAGACCGCAGAGCGACGTGTCGCGGACCACTTCGGCCAGCTCTTCCAGAAGAGAAAGCTGGTCCATGGTCGCCCGGCCTTCCGTCACGTCCACGACGATCTCTGCCATGTGCTTCAGGCCTTCTCTGCAAGGCGTGCACTTTCCGCACGACTCGTCGCAGAGGAACTCGAGGAAGTACCTGGCCACGTCCACCATGCAGGTGTCCTCATCCATCACGATGAGTCCTCCGGAGCCCATCATCGAGCCGACCTCGGTCAGCCGGTCGAAATCTACAGGCGTGTCGAGAAGAGATTCCGGAAGGCACCCTCCGGAGGGCCCTCCCGTCTGCACGGCCTTGAAGGCCTTGCCGTTGGGGATGCCGCCTCCTATGTCGTAGACGATCTCCCTCAGGGTGATCCCCATGGGGACTTCCACGAGGCCGGTATTGGTGATCTTGCCGACCAGCGAGAATATCTTGGTGCCTTTGGAGTTCTCCGTCCCTATAGACGCGAACTTCTCGGCGCCCTCGTTGATTATCAGAGGGACGTTCGCCCAGGTCTCGACGTTGTTGAGGTTGGTGGGCCGCACGTACAACCCGCGCACCGCGGTGTGGATGTACTTCTCGCGGGGCTCCCCTACCTTCCCCTCGATCGACGCCATCAGGGCGGTCGATTCGCCGGAGACGAAAGCCCCCGAGCCTCGGCTGACCGACACCGTGAAATCGAACCCCGAGCCCAGTATGTCCTTGCCCAGCAGGCCCTTCTCCTCGGCCTGCCTGATCGCGTTCGAGATGCTCCTTACGGCGAGCGGGTACTCGTTGCGGACGTAGACGTAGCCGTGCGTCGCGCCGATTGCGATCGCCCCGATGATCATGCCCTCGATCACGCTGTGGGGATTGCCCTCGAGGAGGCATCGGTCCATGAAAGCCCCGGGGTCTCCCTCATCGGCGTTGCACAGCACGTACTTCACGCCGTCCACGCTGCGCGCCTTGCGGCACGCCCTCCACTTGTTCGCCGCCGGGAAGCCGCCGCCGCCCCGGCCCCGCAGCCCGGCCTTGTCGACCTCTTCGATGATACCCTCGGGATCCATTTCGTAGAGCGCCCTGGAGAGGGCGGCGTAACCGCCACTGGCGATGTAGTCGTCGATCTCGTACGGGTCGAGCATCCCGTTCGGCCCCAGGATCTGCCTCTTCTGCTTTGCGTAGAAAGGCACGTCGTCTTTGTGTTCGAACTTCTTCCCGGTGACAGGGTCCTCATAGACGAGGCTTTCGACGACCCTGCCGTTCATCACGGTCTCGGACACCACCGCGGGCACGTCCTCGGGGGTGACCTTCTGGTAGAGGATGTTGTTGGGGCCGACGACCACCAGCGGGCCCCTCTCACAGAAGCCGTGGCACCCCGTCCCCCTGAGCATCACCTTGTCCTCCAGCCCCACGCTCTTGAGCTCGAGCCTCATGGCTTCGAGAACGTCCGCGCCACCACTGGCCTGGCATCCCGTGCCGGCGCAGACGCACACGCTGGTAGTGCCCGCGTACCTCTGCGGCTTGATCGCTTCGCGGTATTCGTCCAGCTCAGATGAGGAGGTGAGCCTCTTTGCCTCAGGCACCTCGGCGACCTCGTCCTTCTGGTACTTTTTGAGGATCCGGCCCACCCTGGTGCCGGTCATCTCGCCGAAGTACTTCCCGTCGACGACCATGATCGGGCCCATCGCGCACGCCCCCAGGCAGTTGACGATCTCCAGGCTGAACGCCATGTCTTCTGTCGTCTCCCCCGGGCCGATGCCCAGGAAGCGGCATATCTCATCAAGGATGCCCCGCGAATTCCTGACGTGGCAGGCCGTCCCCATGCACACAGTCACGATGTGGCGGCCTTTCGGCACCAGGGAGAATGACGTATAGAAGGTGGCGACCCCGTAGACATCCGTCATCGGGATCTCCATGAGCACCGCGATATCCCTGAGCGCCTGCTCCGGAAGGTAGTTGTACTCCCGCTGGACCTCATGGAGGATCGCCGCAAGCTTGCTCCGCTCAGCGCCGTTCTGGTCCACCACATCAGCGACAAACTCTGCAAGTGTCTTCGTGTCGGAAATGCCCATTTGGTTCCTCCAGACAAAGAAAAAGACGACATCTTTGACGACGTCGTCTCTGTGCGCGCACCTCATCGTGCGCAATCCGCGGGAAATACTATGTCATGACCATGCCTGCGTCAAGCAGGGCGGCTGGTACGTTGGAGCGGGCTGCGGCATCCTCGGCTTACGGTGCTCATTCGTGCGCGGCTTTGAGCCTGGTTACTGCATCCCGACTTCGTGGGCGAGGATGACCGCCTCCGCTATCTCCCTGACGGGGCGCCGGGTGTCCATCGACTTTCGCCTCATCGCCTGGAAGGCCTCGTAGCCGCTGATGCCGCGCTCCTCCATCAGGATGTCTTTCGCGCGCTCGATCAGCTTTCGGGTGACGAGCTCCTCTTCCATCAACTGCGCCTTTATAACCAGGTCGGTGTTCTCGATAGCCATGGCCGCCTGGTTCGCAACAGTCCCCAGGATGGTCTTCTCCTCGCGGGAGAACTCGTGGGGCACTGACGTATAGCAGTTGATGACCCCGAGCACGCGCCCCTTGATGCTCATCGGCATGCACAACAGCGAACAGAGGTTCTCCTTCACGGCGACCTCTTTGTTGACGTAGAGGGGGTCCTCTTTCACGTCCCAGCTATCGACAGGCTTGCCTTCTTTGGCCGCGAGCCCGCTGAGGCCCTCCCCGATTATGACAGGCGGTTTCTTGAGGTAGTCTTCACTGACAGCCTGTGTAGCTTTGATCTCAAGCTCGCCGGTCTGCTCGTTCAACAGCATCAGCGAACAGATGTTCGAGCCCATCACCTTCGCGGTGACGACCACGATCAGCCTGAGTATGTCATCCAGGTAGGTCTCGGAAGTTATAGCCGCGCTGATCTCTGACAGCGCCTCGAGGTGTCGGCTAGCCCCGGCGGGCTTGGCGCCCTCGCTTTCTTCGCCCATCACACACGTCCATTTCTTCTAGAAACGCGCCAGGTGCCACTCGCACAGCCCGAACATGCCGTCCACGTCCACCTTCCGCGCGGCCGGGCCCGGCATGGTGCCTTTGAAATCACCGAAGGGCTGGTGGAAATCTGACATCACAACCCCGAGGTTGACCTTGCCCTCGCGCTCCCCCTCGGGCTTGAAGGTGAGGTCAAGGCCGTCTGCCGAGGTGGAGACCTTCCACGGCTTCATGAGGTCTCCCTTGTCGAACTCGAACTGCGCCGCCCCCAGGAGCGTGATCTTGCCGTCCACCCAGGTGCAGTTCTCGTTGTAATCCTCGTCACAGGTGATGAAATTCTGGCAGGCGTTCATCGCGATGAGCCTGCCGTTCTCATCATGCCCGCCGAACGTCGCCCAGTTCCAGAACGTGTGATAAGGGTAGAAAGTCTTCTGGACGTCCACGAGCCCCACGTCGGTCGCCGGGTTGAGCTTGATCTCTTTGTCGCCCACGATCACTTTGCCCTCCACGGGGGCCGCCGCCTTGTGAGTGTAGAGCGGCCTGTTAGGTGCCACGGGGCTCACCTGGACCAGAGGCTGAAGCTTCTCAATGTCTTCCAGCATGTATATCTCGGCGTTGATCGGAGGCTTGTTGCTCTTGCCCTTGATCTCGACCCTCAGGCGGTGGAGGCCGCTGTCGAGCCTGTTCTCGAACTCCATGCTGTAGCCGAAGGAGCGGAAGTAACACTCGCCGTGCCACAGCTCGCGGGCGACCCTCACCGGCCCCCCCACCGAGGTGCGCTCATGCTCGAAGAAATGGCCGTTCTGCCGGTTGTAGACGTAGAAGAAGGAAGTCCCCATGAACTTCGCGTCAAAGATCACCATCCCGAAGTAATAGTCATCGGTAATGATCCCGAAGTGCTCCCATTCCTTCAGCCTGAAGTCCCGCACCGTGCGGGGAACCTTGCGGCCGCGCATCTCCAGCTCGACGTCCAGGAGGTTCACCTCGCGGAAAGGCTCCTCGAACGTGCCGAACTCGGCGACCTGTCCCTCAGCGACCATCCTCGCCGGCGTCGCTTTAAGTTCTCTCATGTCCTTTCCTTTCCTGTGGGGCGCCGCCCCGACCACGTTGCCGTTTGTATCCGCCACTGGATATCATAATTGTACCGGGCGAACGGCGCCAGCAGCCCTCGATACCAGGAGGCGATCTCGTGAACCAGTGGGAAAACGCCCTGAGCGACCTCGATGAAGTCGCGAGCTTCCTCGAACTGCCTCAAGACCAGACAGTCATACTGAAGAGTCCTCGCCGGATACTGTGCGTCTCGCTACCTGTGCGCATGGACAACTGGTCGATCGAGGTCTTCGAAGGCTTTCGCGTCCAGCACAGCCTCGACCGCGGCCCGGCCAAAGGCGGGCTGCGGTACCACCCGGGGGTCACTATCGACGAGATGAAAGCGCTCGCGATGCTGATGACGTGGAAGTGCGCGGTCGTGAAGATCCCGTACGGCGGCGCTAAAGGTGGCGTCATCTGCGAGCCGGATAACATGTCGTCCTCAGAGCTCGAGCGGCTGACGCGCCGCTATACCTCCGAGGTCGGGATAATACTCGGACCCGAGAAAGACATCCCCGCTCCCGACGTGAACACCAACCCTCAGATAATGGCATGGATCATGGACACTTACAGCGTCAACGCAGGGTACTCGGTGCCCGAGGTGGTAACAGGAAAGCCAACCGAGATCGGCGGGTCCGAAGGCCGCTTCGACGCGACCGCCCGGGGAGTGATTTCGACGATCGAGGAGGCGTGCCGGGTGACTGGGACGACGCTCGAGGGTTCCACCGTCGCGATCCAGGGCGCCGGAAACGTGGGTGGCAACGTCGCCAAGCTCGCTACGGACAAGGGAGCCCGCGTCGTCGCGATATCGGACGTCCGCGGCGGGATATATAATCCCAAGGGCCTCAATCTCTGGGCAGTCGCCGCCCGGACCATGAAGACGGGTTCCGTCTGCGGCACTCCTGACTGCCGGGACATAACCAACGAGGAGCTGCTGACGCTAGACGTGGACATCCTGGTCCCGGCCGCGCTTGGCGGGACCATCACCATGGACAACGTCGAGTCAGTCAAGGCCCGCATTGTGGCGGAGGCCGCCAATGCCCCCGTGACGCCTGAAGCGGAGAGAGAGTCCTTTTCGAGCGCGGTACCTTCGTGATCCCTGACATCCTCTGCAACGCGGGAGGAGTCACCGTGAGCTACTTCGAATGGGTGCAGAACATCCAGTCGCTCCTGTGGAAGGAAGAGGACGTCTACGAGCGCCTGTACGAGATAATGGTCACCGCTTTCTACCGGGTCCTCGAGATCGGCAAGCACCATGGCGTGAACCTGCGTCTTGCTTCGATGATCCTGGCAGTCGACCGGGTCTCAAAGGCGATCAAGGCTCGGGGCCTTTACCCCTGACTAAACTTTTAGGGCGTTCGATGCACCACTGGGGTCAGGCACCGGTGGTGCATTTTTGATGTTTGACCAGGGAAACGTATTTAAATGCACCACCGGTGCCTGACCCCAGTGGTGCATCCCCGAAACGTTTAGCGGCGGCGGGTTGAGATGGGCATCCGCCAGTCGCGGCCGAACGCCCGGGGAGTGATCTTGACCCCGACGGGAGCCTGCCGCCGCTTGTACTCGTTGGCGTCGACCGTCGCTATCACCCGTGAGACGAGTTCGTGGCTCATGCCTCTAGCCACTATCTCCTGAGCGCCCAGCCCTTGTTCGACGTACGCCTCCAGCACGGGGTCGAGCTCCTCATAGGGAGGCAGTGAGTCGGTGTCGAGCTGGTCCGCCCGGAGCTCGGCGGTAGGCGGCCGCTCGATTATGAACGCCGGGATGACTTCCTTGCCCGCGCGCTCGTTGATGTACTCGGCAACCTCGTAGACCTGTGTCTTCAAGAGGTCCTTGATCAGAGCGAAGCCTCCTGCCATGTCCCCGTACAGAGTGCAGTAGCCCATCGACAGCTCGCTCTTGTTGCCGGTGGCCAGCACCAGCCAGCCGAACTGGTTGGATAACGCCATCAGGAGGTTGCCCCTGATCCGTGCCTGGAGGTTCTCGTAGGCGACCCCTTCGTCTTTCTCGCCCAGCTCAGGCGCCAGGTCCTCCACATAGCTGGTGTAGACCGATCCTATCGGCAGCACTATCAACTTCACCCCGAGGTTTTGCACGAGCTCCTCCGCCGCGCTGCCGCTCTCCCCCGCCGTGTACTTGGAGGGGAGGAAAACACATACCACGTTCTCCTTACCCAGCGCCTCTACGGCGAGCGCCGCGGTCAGCGCCGAGTCGATCCCGCCGGAGAGCCCGAGCACGACCTTCTTGAACCCGTTCTTGGCGACGTATTCATCCAGGCCCAGCACCAGCGCCTCGAATATCTCTTCGGTGAGCGACATCTCCGCGACCGGCTCCACGCGCCCTGAATCAGGCCTCGCGGCCTCGAAGGTGGACGGCTTTTCCAGGACGCAGACCTCAACCTCTGAGTGAGGGCACTCCGCCCGGCTGTAGCGGAACCGCGGCTCCAGGAGGCGATTGCTCTTGAGGGGCTCGAGGTCGACCTCGCACACCAGCAGCTCTTCTTCAAACCTCCGGGCCGTCGCGATGAACCCCTGTTGAGGATGATAGACACAGGACCCGCCGTCGAAGACCAGCTCGTCCTGGGCGCCGACCATGTTGCAGTAAGCGATCACGACCGGCCCGTCCATCGACCTCGATGCGATCAGTTTCCTGCGGTACTCGTATTTTCCGCGGTTGAACGGGGACGCCGATAGGTTGAGGATGATCTCGGCGCCTCCGCGCGCCACCTGCTCTTCCACCGGCCCGCCGGGGAACCAGATATCCTCACAGATGGTTATTCCCACGCGCACCCCGGAGACTTCGATCACCACGTTGCGGTTGCCGGCGCCGAAGTACCTCTTCTCATCGAAGACGCCGTAGTTAGGGAGAAAAGTCTTCCTGTAGACGCAGCGCAACTTTCCCCGGTTGATAACGGCCGCCGAGTTGAAGACGTCGTAGTCCGCCTCGGCGTAGCCCACCACCGCGATGGTGTCACCGATGCCGCTCGCGAGCTCGTTCATCGCGGCCATGCTGCTGCGGTTGAAATCGGTCTTGAGGAGGAGGTCCTCGGGAGGATACCCGGTCAGGCAAAGCTCCGGGAAGAGCACTATGTCCGCGCCGGCGGCCTTTGCCTCCTCGACGTACTCCATTATCTTGCTCGAGTTGCCCTCGAGATCTCCGACCGCGCTCTTGACCTGAGCGAGCGCAAGAACCAGTCCTGGCACCTTTCAACCTCCCTGCCGTGCCGCTTCAAAATAGCATACCACGACACGCCGGGAGGCACGCTCAGATGGCCCGGTCTCCGACCTCTCCCGTCCTTACCCGTATCGCGTCGGCTACATCGGTGACGAATATCTTGCCGTCGCCGATCGCGCCGGTTCGCGCCTTCCTGACGATGATGTCGATCATCTTCTCCAGGTCCTCGTCCATGACGACGACCTCGACCTTCACCTTTGGTATGAACCGGATAGTGTAGGCGTTGCCCCGCCATTGCTGCTCCAGGCCCTTCTGCTTGCCGTGGCCTTTCACCGCGGTGATGGTGACGCCCGGGTAACCGATGGTCTCGAGCCCGTCGATCACTGAATCCAGCTTGTTCGTTCTAACTATCGCCTCGACCTTTTTCATCAGTCCTCCACTATCGGCTCAGGCAATGTCGTCATAAAGGTCCGTGGTCTCGTCCGTGTATGCCGGGACTCCCATCTCTGCGGAGTCGAGGCCGTTCACCTCATCCGCGGGGGCCACCCTGATGCCCTGGATCTTATCCTGCACTTTGAAGAACGCATACGCGAGCGTGCACACGAACACGATGCACGTCGCCGCGCCGATGAGCTGCACCAGGAACTGTCCATATCCCCCGTAGAGCAGGCCTCTGACGGTCCCTGACACACCGTTCCACCCGGCACCGTAGGTGCCGTCCGCGAAGATGCCCAGCGCGATGACTCCCCATAGTCCGTTGACGCCGTGGACCGCCACCGCGCCGACGGGGTCGTCGATCTTGAAGCGCCGCTCCAGTGTGGTCACCGCGACGCACACCAGCACGCCGGCGATGGCACCTATGATCGCGGCTTCCCAGCCGGACACGAAAGCGCACGGCGCGGTGATGGCCACGAGTCCCGCGAGGCACCCGTTGGCGCTCATGGACGGGTCCGGGAACCCCGTCTTCTTCCACATATACAGCATCGCCACTACGGCACCGAAACAAGACGCGAGCAAGGTGTTGGTGGCGACCACCGCCAGCCTGAGGTCGCCGCCGTTCAGGGTGCTGGCGGCGTTGAACCCGAACCATCCGAACACCAGGATGATGGTCCCGACGATCGCTAGGGGGATGTTGTGCCCGGGTATCGCCCGCGGCGTGCCGTCTTTCTTGAACTTCCCGATGCGCGGTCCGAGCACGAGTATTCCCATCAGGCCCGTCAGGCCGCCCACGGCGTGCACCACCGACGACCCCGCGAAATCGACGAAGCCGTGTCCGAGGTGAGCGTGCACACCGAGCTGCGACAGCCAGCCGCCGCCCCATACCCAGTTGCCGAAGATCGGGTACAGGATAGCGCCCATGAATAACCCGTATACGCAGAACGCGGAGAACTTCCAGCGCTCGGCCATCGCCCCGGTGGGAATGGTCGCCGCCGTGTCCATGAACACTACTTCAAACAGGAAGAACAGGAAGATCCCGGTATCGTATGCCGGGCCACCCAGGGCGAAGCCCTTGAACCCGAAGAGGCCCCATCCGCCGATACCCACCTCGCGCGTCATGATCGCGGTGCCGCCGAACATCTTGAGCGCGCCTACCCCTCCGAACATGATCCCGAACCCGACGAAGTAGAAAGCCAGTACGGCGATGCCGAATATCATGAAGTTGGTCATCATGACGTGGAGCGCGTTCTTCTTCTGGCAGAAGCCCGTCTCGAGCAGCGCGAACCCGGCCTGCATGAAGAAGACCAGGATGCCGCCGAGAAACACCCAGATGAAGTTGGTGGCGATCTTGTTGTGGCCGACGTCATCGAGCACGGCGTCCACGGGGCTGGCGCCCTTGTCGGCCGGAGCAGAGACATCGGTCCTGTTGCCGGTCTTTGTTCCGTTCGGGTCACCCGCCCTCGCGATGGAACCGAGGCAGAACAGGGCCATAATGATAAGTGCGGCCACCAGCGTCGCCCTGTATAGCTTGTGGCGCCTGTCGCGCATGGTCGTCAAATCCGTCACGCCCGTCTGACCCCCGTTCGCAGACCGTGTCTCATGAACTCAGGTTAGAAGGGCGATGTTTCGTGACGGTTTCACGAATGTAAAATGTAGGTAACAGCCGAATGCGCCTCCGAGGTCAGGCCCCCGTGGTGCATTTTGACATCAGGCTCAGGACCGGTCAGGGAAGAGGCGTTCCCGGTGGGTGCTTTCGGGCGCGTTGCTTCTCTACGGCGTCTGTGACGCCCATCAGTGCCTTCTCGAGTGCCGCCCCGTAGCCCGCGCCGACTGCTCCATGAACAGCCCCCTGCGAGCGCCCTCAGGGCGCGTGCTACGCGATGCGGGGTCAAGGGCTCCGGGGTCCGGCTCGCACTCGGCGCCCAGCAGTCTTCCCCAGTAATACGGGGTTGTGAGCTCTACTTCCGAGGGGATGCCGCCTTCGCCTCACCGGGCGTCTACGAATACCTGGAGCAGAACCACATCCTCTACGCCACCAGACTTCCCGCAAACCAGGTACTCTCCAGGGATATAGAGCACCTCATGACCAGGCCGGTGGGAAGACCTCCCAAGAGACCAAGGGTTTTCTACCATGACTTCTCCTACCAGGCCACCTCCTGGAGCACGCCCAGGAGGGTGATTGCGAAGGTGGAGTGGCACGCAGGTGAGCTGTTCCCGAGGGTTGGCTTTATCGTGACCAACATGACCGCGAAAGCCAAGAACGTGGTGAGGTTCTACAACAAGCGCGGCAACTGCGAGCAGTGGATAAAGGAAGGGAAACGCACCCTTACCTGGACCAGGTTATCCTGCACCAGGTTCTCCTCCAACCAGGTGAGGCTCGCGCTGTTCGTCCTGGCGTACAACATGGGAAACTTCCTCCGCCGTTTCGCCCTTCCGAGTCAGGTCTCGCACTGGTCGCTATCCAGCATCCAGCTCAAGCTCATAAAGATTGGAGCAAAGGTGATGAGCCATTCGAGGAGGACGATCTTCCAGATGGCGGAGGTCGCCGTCCCTGAGGCGCTATTCGCCGCTCTCCTGGAGCGTATACGTTGCCTGGTCGCCGCGCCGACTTGATAGGCACAGAGGTTGTTCACATGAACGCAGAGATAACGGTCAATGGTCCTCAATCGTCATCGAAGACGGGCTCGACAGGCAGGCGGTAACTTCGAGAAAGAGAGACGAGGGCGAGATTGCGCCTCGGTAATCGGCTTCAAGGGGGTATAATGATGGCGTCGGCGGCTGGAAATGGGAAATGTCAGCTGAAAGTAATAGGCCGCTTGAAACCCCCCTTGTTTTCACCAGAAGAAACATGGGAGAAGATTGGGAATGTCGACAACGTGGTTTTCCCTACCGGAGCAGTGGTTAGAAATGGCCGTGTCTATATTTACTATGGCGCTGCCGACAAGTTGATTGCCGCGAGATCTGTTGATCTGGCAGAGCTGTTGACCAAACTCAAGAGAAGCCCGTGAGACCATGAGCCCCCAACAGCAGAATAGATACTGGATAGTCTGTGTTTCTACCTTCCCGCCGCGACAGTGCGGCATCGCCACCTTTACCACTGACCTTACCAATGCTGTTGACAAGATGTTCGAACCGTCGATTAGGTCAAAGATTATTGCGATGAATCGTACTGAAGTAAGTCATTATTCCTACCCTGACAAAGTAATATCCCAGATATGTCAACCCCGTGAAAAAGACTACGTTGATGCTGCCGACAAGCTCAACCGGCTCGAAAAGGTAAGACTTGTCAACATCCAACATGAATTCGGGATCTTCGGAGGGGAGAACGGTTCACACATACTTCTCTTTTTAGAAAAACTTCAGAAACCGCTTGTTGCCACATTACACACAGTTCTTCCCACTCCAGACGAAGGAATGCGCAACGTTGTTCAAGCTATCATGGAGTATTCAAAAGGAATAATCGTTATGACGCACTACTCAAAGAAGATTCTCGAAAGAGATTACGGGTTGGATCCTAATCGAATTCAAGTTATTCCTCATGGGATCCACCATGTTCCCTATAGAAATACCAAGAAAGCCAAGTCTGCACTTGGCTTTTCTGGCAAATTGATCCTTTCAACCATTGGATTCCTTAGCCCCGGCAAGGGGATCGAGTACGTGATCGAGGCCTTGCCGCCGGTAGTACGGAAGTTCCCTAATGTTCGATATCTCGTCGCCGGCATTAGCCATCCTCTTGTTGTGAAACAGGAAGGCGAAAGTTACCGTAATTCTCTCATAAAGAAAGTTTACGAACTCGGTTTGAGCGAATACGTTCTTTTCGACAACACCTATTATGATCTAAATGACCTTCTAGAGTTCCTATCGGCTACCGATATCTATATATCTCCCTCCTTAGATCCAAACCAGACCGTCTCCGGCACTTTGTCTTACGCCCTTGGCAGCGGTCGTCCGGTAATATCCACGGCTTTTGCCCAGGCCAGAGAGGACATTACTGATGATGTAGGCGTATTAGTTGACTTTAAGAACCCGCAGGCTTTCAGTGATGCCATCATTGAATTGTTGGGCAATGATCAGCTTCGTCTGCAAATGGGCAAGAGATCTTATCTACACACAAGACACATGACCTGGCAAAATGTTGCCCTTTCCTACGTGAAATACTTCTCTCAATTTGTGCCGGAGCTAACCCTGGCACAAAGGGAACTTCCACGCGCAAAGCTTACGCATCTGGCTAAATTGACTGACAACTTCGGCATTATTCAGTTTGCCGAGTTTGCCGAGCCGGATCTTTCCTCTGGATATACCTTGGACGATAATGCCCGGGCTTTGGTTGTTGCCGCGCTCGATTATGAACAACACAGAACCTCTTCTTCACTAAGTCTCGTCTCCATCTACCTCGACTTTCTTTATCGGGTAGCCAAACCCGATGGTTATTTCGATAACTATGTCAATCCAAACCACACTATTGACGAACAGAGGAATAGCCGTGAATACTCAGAAGATGCCAGCGCCAGGGGACTATATGCGCTTGCCGTGGTCTCAACTACCAAACAAATCCCCGGACGCTTGAGAAAAAAGGCCCATTACTTGTTTGAGCAGAGTTTCCGGAAAGACATTGCTTTCTCCTCACCTCGTGCTATCGCTTCTTATATCAAGGCCCTCGCAAGTTTGCTTTCGAGATGGGAGGATGCAAGAACGCTTGCTGCACTAAAACACAACTGTGAAAAACTCTTGGCTCTATACGAGAAGAATCACTCACAGGACTGGGAGTGGTTCGAGCCTTATCTGACGTATTCAAATGCTCTCATGCCAGAAGCTCTTCTACACGGATGCAGAATAACCGGTGCGAGAAAATATTTCGAAGTGTCTGAAAAAACCCTCAGCTTCTTGATTAAGCATACCTTCAATGACAGCATGTACATCCCCATAGGCCAAGACGGCTGGTTTGTAAGGGGAGAGACGAGACAGTATTTTGACCAACAGCCCGAGGATGTTGCTGCTACCGTAGTAGCTCTCAACGCGATGTTTCGGGTAACGAACGAGGAGCATTACAGGGAATTGGCATACAAAGCATTCAACTGGTTCCTGGGAGATAATATGCTTGGGCAGGTTGTCTATGATCACACCACCGGAGGATGTCATGATGGGCTTGGGAAAAAGTCCATTAACTTGAATCAGGGAGCTGAATCTACCATTTCTTGCCTTTTGGCCCGTTTTTCATTCGACTGCTCAAAGTCAACTAAAAATTCCCTAGTTACAAACAATCATCGTCTCCCAATCACCCGGTTAGCATAAAGGGTTAGCTATGCGCATTGCGATGCTCTCTCCGATTGCTTGGCGCACGCCGCCGCAACATTACGGCCCGTGGGAAAGCGTGGTCTCCCTTTTGACCGAGGGGCTGGTCTCGCGCGGCTATGATGTTACCCTCTTTGCGACCGGTGATTCGCAAACAAGCGGCAAGCTCCATGCCGTTTGCGCGCGGGGCTATGAAGAAGACCTCTCCATTATGCCAAAAGTATGGGAGGGCCTGCACATTTCGGAACTCTTCGAGCATGCTGAAGATTTCGATATTATCCATAACAATTTTGACTTTCTACCTCTGACATACACCGGCCTTACCACCACCCCGGTCGTTACTACTATTCACGGCTTTTCATCGCCCGGGATTTTGCCGGTTTACAAGAAATACAACGGCAAGGTGTTCTATGTTTCCATCAGCGATGCCGACCGGTCGCCGGATCTGGACTATATCAAAACCATCCATCACGGCATAGATATAAAGCAGTTTGATTTTCAGCCTGAACCGGACGATTATCTGCTCTTTTTCGGGCGCATTCACCATGACAAGGGTGCCAGAGAGGCCATTGAAATTGCCAGGGCTTGCAATAAAAAGCTGATATTGGCGGGAATCATCCAGGATGAAGCCTACTATCACCAGCACATCGAACCGCACCTGGACAACGACAATGCGGTTTATGTCGGCAGCACCGGGCCGGTTCAGCGCAACCGGCTGCTTGGCAAGGCATGCGCGCTTCTGCATCCCATAAATTTCAATGAGCCTTTCGGCCTGGCCGTTATCGAGTCCATGGCCTGCGGCACTCCTGTAATCGCCTTTAACAGGGGTAGCATGCCCGAACTTATAGAAAACGGCAAGAACGGTCTTCTCGTAAAAACAGTGGATGAGGCAATAGGGGCTGTTGCACGCATAAAAGATATTGACCGGGTATGCTGCCGCCGCCGTGTTGAACAGCATTTCACGGTCGATCGTATGGTTGAAGAATATATTCAGGTCTATGAAACGGTTCTCGAAAAAACGAAAAGAGAGGACCACCGACACTGACTATGACTACTCAATATCCCATTATAAAACGTTATAAAATAAATCCCATTCTCACAAAAGATGATGTCCCCTACCCTGTAGCCACGGTCCACAATGCCGGCATAGTCAGGCATGGCGGCCGCTACATTATGCTGTTCAGGTCGCACCGTTACAACGGACGCTCCATCATCGGCAGGGCCGACAGCGATGATGGTTTTTCCTTCACTGTCCATCCCAAACCCTTTCTCATACCTGCAAAGGACAACATGTTTGCAGAATATGAAGAGTTCGGAGTCGAGGACCTGAGAATCTGCCCGGTAGAGGACGACTACCTGCTTACCTACAGCGCGTATTCCCGTCACGGCGTTCGGACTGCCCTTGCGCGCACCAGAGATTTTGAAAAAGTTGAACGCATTGCGCTTATAACCCAGGCCGACCTTCGCAACGTCGTCATTTTCCCTGTAAAGTTCGGTGGCAGGTATGCGCGTCTTGACCGGCCACATTCCGAAATTTCACCCTGGTCTATCTGGATTTCCTATTCCCCCGACCTGGTTCACTGGGGTGATTCACGGGTGATTATGAAGCCGGTTCCCTATCATTGGGATGGAATGAAAATCGGTCCCGGCGCACCGCCCTTCAAGACCGACAAGGGATGGCTGCATATTTACCATGGGGTCTTTATGACCATGGCTGGGGCGGTATATCGCCTTGGTGCGGCCCTGCATGACCTTAATGATCCGGCAGAAATCATCGGGGTTTCCGATCAGTGGATACTGCAGCCCGAGGATCCCTGGGAGGTAAGCGGCTATGTGCCCAATGTTGTTTTTAGCTGCGGCGCTGTTCCTGAAGACGACGGTACGGTAAAAATATACTGGGGCGGTGCTGATACGGTTATGTGTGCCGGTACGGCAGTGATTGATGACCTTGTACAATTATGTCTTACAAATACCAGGCCGGCGCTGTAAAAAAGGTTAAGAGGACCTTGCCAAGAGCAACCTTCTTGGCGTACTCGCTCCGCTCCCTCTCGAGCTCGTCAGGCCCGAGGAGCGTCATGCACCAGGCACCCTCGCGATCGGAGCCATCACAAGCAGCGTTGTCGCAACGATCGCGATCGCATAGTGTGCATTCTCACGTAACTGAACACTGATTCTCATCTTGCTTGAGCACTTCCGGAATTAGAGGATTCGAACCCTCTCCTGTCGTTTTACCCCGATCAATCACTTCGAGGCCAAGACCCTTGTTGCATTTCGATCTCATGCTGAAAGAGCCCAGCGGTAAGGCATAACGCTGGACTAGATTGCGCATCCAGTCTTGAAAGTGAATATCGACTGGGGCTCCCCCCGGCCCCCCTGAGTCGAGGGTTCGAATCCCTCCAGCTCCACCACCAAATATGAAGGGTGGTCAGGAAGAGTGAAGGATTTGGTGGTGGAGCTGGAGGGATTCGAACCCTCGACTTCTACCCTGCCAAGGTAGCGCTCTCCCCCTGAGCTACAGCCCCACACGGGTGCAAAAGATGCGAGTGTAATGATAACCGTACCTCAGGAGCCGCTCAAGAGCGCCCGGCGGCGCCCGGCTCGCCGGCGTGCTCGTCCCACTCGACTATCGGAACATTGCCCCAGAGGCGCTCGAGGTTGTAGAACTCGCGGTCTTCGTCGAGGAATATGTGGACGACCACGTCGATATAGTCAAGGAGGATCCAGCGACCGAAGCGTACCCCTTCTCGGCGGACCGGCTTCACTCCGCTCTCCCTCAGCTCCTCCTCCACCGCGTCCTGAAGTCGCTTGACCTGTCGCTCGTTCCGGCCGCTCGCGATGACGAAGTAGTCCGTGAGCCCGAGCGTATCCCTCATGTCCATGATGCGGACGTCGGTTGCTTTCTTGTCGTCTGCCGCCCTCGCGGCAGCGATTGCCAACTGCTCAGCTGTCAGCAACTGATCTGCTCCAGCCTTCAAACTCCCTCGCTTACCGTACCGTGCAAGAAAAAGGTTTGACCCCTATTTTGCAGGCTATTTGCTCGCATAGTCTTTCCCGACTATCACGCTGATGTCCGAAAGGGTCTGGGACTGCGGGTGCGCCTCCAGCTTGCCGACCTCCAGCTCGTTGCGCAGCTCCTGCGCGGCCGCCGTAATGGTCTTGTCGTCGCTGTAGACGATTATCAGCGTCTCGGCGTGGTCGAAGTTGTCGGCGTTTGAGGAGTTCACTATCTGGTAGCGCGCCATGTCGATGTCGGCGGCGACCCTCTCCCCTATCCCCGGGACTCCGCACCCGTTGAGCACTTCGATCTTCACGCGCTTCGACGAGGGCAGGCTCGAGGACGACTTCAGGTAGGACCTGACGAAAGCTGGAAGCGACTCCTGGTTCACCCTGTGCACGATCGTCTTCTCGAACCGGAACTCTTTGACCGGGACAATGGCGACCTGCAGGCTCTTTCCGCCGAGGGAGGTGAACGCTTTCGCGATGCCGGCCAGCTCCTTGTTGGAGGCGTCCGTGTCGAAGAGGTTGCCGTTCTTCGCGACGAACTTGTCGATATCGGTGCCTTTGAGGAGGGCAAGCGCCTCAGGCGTAAACGCGGCCTGCCGCTTCGCGAGGTCAAGCTCTTTTCCTGATGGAGCATAGGTCATGTAAGAGGCCAGGACGCTCGAAGCCAGGTTCTGCTTGCCCGCTTTCAGGTCGACGTTGACCCCCAGGCTCGGATCCTTGAACGATATCTTCGATATCCCTGCCACGGGGAAATTGGTGCCGAGCTGATTGAGGATGATCCGGACGTCCCGATCGGAGGCGAGGACATACCTGTCCACCTGCGTTCCCAGCATGTTCTCGACGGTCACGAGCGTGCTGCTTATCCTGCCCCCGTCGAGCTCCACCAGGTTTGACATCTCGTCCGTACCCATGCCCGGGGTGGCCACCAGCAGGTCGGTCGGGAATAAGATCAGGCTGCCTGTCTTTGTCTGCCCGTCGTAGGACGCGAGGACACACGTGGTCAGGACTGTCGCGCCGTTCTGTTGTTTAGTGACGCCGATGAGGTAGTTGGCGGTCTTCTTGCCTTCCGGAAGGAAATCGGAGGCAATCACTTTCTTGGAGGACTTGAACGGCCAGGCGTGCTTGCCGAGCCACGAGAACCCGTGCGTGGTCTTGGTCCACGCCTTGTCGAACGGGTAGACCTTTACCACGGCGCCCAGCAAGACGAATATCGCGATAAGCACCGCGAGGACCACCAGCCACTTCCAGAGCTTTTTCTTCTTCTTCTTGCTGTCGAGCCGTTTCCTGGTTCGATATCCTACGTATTCTGCCACGCTCTCCACTTCCCGCCGGGGCACCCGGCGTTGAACTCAATATATTCTTATTCGGAAGGCCGCTGTTCACCTTTCAGGTAGAGGCCTTTCGCCTTTATGTACTCCCACACCGCGTCTCGGACCAGGTACCTGAACGGCCGCCCTTCCGTGGCGCGCGCCCGTATGTCCGTCGAGCTTATCGCGAGAGCGGGTATCTCCATGCTATAGACGCTTTCAAGGGCGATCTCGCCCCCGCTGTTGCGCTCCGGAAGAGCCTCGCGCAGCGTCTCGAGTGGAAAGCCGGGGCGCGTCGCCGCGATGAACTTCGCCTCGGCGAGCAGCTCGGCCGGGTCCTTCCAGGTGAGTATCTCGAGGATGGCGTCGGCACCGGTTATAAAGAACAGCTCGGCGCCGAGTCCGTGTATCCTGTGGAGCTCCCGGAGGGTATCGACCGTGTAGGAGAGGCCCTCGCGGCCGAGCTCCATGTCTGAAACCTCGAGGAACGGGTTGCGGCTGATGGCGAGCTCGACCATCCGCAGCCTGTCGGAGGCCGGGCTGTGCGGACTGTCTGTCTTGTGAGGGGGCCTCGCGGACGGGATGAAGATGACCTTGTCGAGTTCGAACTGGCAGCGCGCCTCTTCCGCCGTGACGAGGTGGCCTATGTGAATGGGGTCGAACGTCCCCCCCATTACGCCGATCCTCAAGTAGGTTCACCTTCCCGCTCGCGCCCTCTAATCGAGGCGCCGAGCTCGCCGACGAGAGCGGCGATTATCTTGTCCATCTCCGCGTGGGCCTCGTCGTCGGTGAGCGTGCCCTCCGCCGAGCCGAACTCAAGCGCGTAAGCGAGGCTCTTCTTGCCCTCACCTATCTGGGGGCCGCGGTAGAGGTCGAACAGCCGGACGTACATGAGAAGCGCGCCGCCGCTCTTCCGGATCACGTCCTCGATCGACCGCGCCTGCACTGCCTCGTCCACGATGACGGCGATGTCGACCTTCACGTTCGGGAAGCGGCCGACCGGGCTGAACACGCGAGCAAGCGCGCTGTCCAGCAGCGGGTCCGCCTCGACTTCCGCGATGAATACGTCCTCCTCGAGGCCGAAGCCCGTGGCGACCCTCGGGTGGACCTGTCCCAGATAACCTATCACCTCACCGCCGAGTGTAAGACGCGACGCCCTCCCCGGTGCGAGGAACGGCTCACCGCCTGTCTCGAACTCGAGCCCCCTGACCCCCAGGGCGGCTGCGACGTTCTCGAGCATCCCTTTCAGGTCAAAGAGGTCGGACGGCCTCGGCCCTTGCGACCACTCCGGGGGCACAATGTCCCCGTAAAGGAGCATCGCCACCGTCTCGACCTCCCGGGGAAGCTTTTCATCGCCATCCGCGATGAATGCCCGTCCCAGCTCGAACAGCGAAAGGTCCTTGTTTCCCCTGTTGATGTTCCCGGCCGCGACGCGAAGCATTCCCGGGGCCAGCGTGGTCCTCATGGCGTCACCGGTCTCGACCAGCGGGTTCATCAGCGTGATCATGTTCCGTCGCCTGTCGTCGGCGGCGATCTCCATGAGATCGAGGTCGTCGGGCCTCATAAAGCTGTAGGTGATCACCTGGGAGGCGCCCTGCGCGACGAGCTCTTTCCGGAGGGCCGCTTCACGCAATTGCCTGAGCGTCAGGCCGGCGTCGAAGCCTCCCCCACGAGGGACCGTGCCTTCAATCCTGTCGTATCCGTAGATGCGGGCGACCTCCTCCACGAGGTCGATCTCCCTCACCAGGTCGCGCCGGTAGGTCGGGACCGTCACCGACAGGGTCTCCCCCTCCTCTACCTCGGCACCGAGCGCTTTGAGTATCCCGGCCATGGTCTCCCGAGGCACGTCAGTGCCCAGAAGCAAGTTGGCGCGGTCCGGCCGCAGCGGGACTGTCGGGCCGACGATCTCGCGGGGATAAGCGTCGATGACTCCGCGTGCAACCTGTCCCCCGGCGAGCTCGTTCATGAGCCTCGCGGCCCGCGCCGCGGCGAACGCCGTCCCTCCGGGGTCCACACCCCGCTCGAAACGGGCCGAAGCTTCCGTGCGAACGTCAAGGCGCCTCGAGGTCAGCAGGATTGAGGTGGGGTCGAAGTGGGCGGACTCGATGAGGATGTTGACACTGCGGTCGGTGACCTCGGAATCCTCTCCGCCTATGATGCCCGCGATCGCGACCGGCTCATCCGCGTCTGCGATCACCAGCGCGTTCTCGTCGAGTTGCCGTTCCATGTCGTCCAGGGTCGTCAGCGGCTCACCCGGGGTGGCACGCCTCACGACAATAGTGTTTTTCGAGAGGTTGTCGAGGTCGAAGGCGTGCAGCGGCTGGCCGAGCTCCAGCAGCACGTAGTTGGTCACGTCGACGATGTTGCTGATCGGCCTCATCCCGGCGGCGGTGAGCCGCCTCTGCATCCACGCCGGTGACGGCGCGGCCTTCACCCCCAGCACAGCCCTCGCCGTATACCGGGGACACCCCTCGGGGTCCTCGAGTATCACCCTGGCGAGGCCGTCAATATCCGGTCCGCTCTCGTCCAGGTCGACCGGCGGGAGCTTGAGGGGCGCCCCACTGATTGCGGAGACCTCGCGCGCGATGCCGACCACGCACATGCAGTCGGGCCTGTTGGGGGTGATCTCGAGCTCGAGGACGATGTCCTCCAGCGGCAGGACCTCGTGGACGTCGACGCCGACCTGCGCCTCAGGCGGCAGCTCGATGATGGCGGTGTGGTCGTCGCTCAGCCCCAGCTCGTCGGGTGCCAGCAGCATGCCCGAGCTCTCGACGCCGCGTATCCGGGCCTTCTTGAGCGGCTTGTCCGTGACCGCGGGAAGCAGGGCGCCAACCCGCGCGAACGGGCTCTTCATGCCGGCCCGGAGGTTGGGAGCGCCGCAGACTACCTCGGTGACCTCTTCCCCGTCGTCGACGACCGCGAGCATCAGGCTATCCGCGCCGGGGTGTGGTTTCACTTCTTTTACCTCGCCCACTACCACACCACTCACGCCGCCGCCGAGGGTCAGCGTGCGCTCCACCTCGAGCCCCGCCATGGACAGGGCGAGCGCGAGCTCTTCCAGCGTCATCTCGATGTCTACATATTCTTTAAGCCACTCGAGAGAGACTCTCAAAGTCGCACCTCAGAACTGTCTCAGGAAACGCATGTCGTTCTCGTAGAAGACGCGCATGTCGTCCACCCCGTACTTGAGCATCGCCAGCCTCTCTATCCCGGCGCCGAACGCGAAACCGCTGTACTCCTCGGGGTCGTAGCCGACGTAGGCGAACACCTCCGGGTCGATCATCCCGCAACCGAGTATCTCCAGCCAGCCGACCCCCTTGCATATGCCGCACCCGGCTCCGTCGCAGCCGAAGCAGGAGACGTCGAACTCCGCGCTCGGCTCGGTGAACGGGAAGAAGTGCGGACGGAAGCGCACGGCCCTCTGTGCGCCGAACATCTTCTTCACGAACACCTCCAGGGTGCCCTTGAGGTCCCCCATCGTTATGTCGCGCGCCACGGCGAAACCTTCGATCTGGTGGAAGACGGGCGAGTGGGTCGCGTCGACCTCGTCCTTGCGATATGCCTTGCCGGGGCTCACCACGTAGAGCGGCGGCTTCTCGGACTCCATCACCCGTATCTGAACGGGCGAGGTGTGCGTCCTCAGCAGGACGTCATCCGGGCTCTCACGGATTGGGTCCTTCCTGCTGACATAAAGAGTGTCGTGGAGCGACCGGGCGGGGTGGTAGGCCGGCTGGTTGAGCGCCTCGAAGTTGTAGTAGTCGAGCTCGACCTCGGGGCCCGAGACCACCTTGTAGCCGAGGCTGATGAAGATGCTCGTCGCCTCTTCGACGACCTGGCTCAGAAGGTGCTCGTGGCCCAAAGCGGGCCTGCGTCCAGGCAGCGTCACGTCGACGGCCTCGCGCAGGAAGCGCTGCTCCGTCTCGGCGGCCTTCAGGCTTGCGGCCTTCTCGCTCAGTCCGGCCTCGACGGCAATGCGCAGGATGTTGCCTATCTGGCCGACCACGCGCTTCTCCTCAGGGGGAAGCGCTCCAAGCCCCTTGAAGACCGCGGTGACAGATCCTTTCTTGCCGAGAAGGCCCACCCGCGCGCTCTCCAGTTCGTCCGGCGTGTTCGAGGCTTCGATCGCCGCCATCGCCTCGTCGGCGAGGGCCGCGAGCTCGGGCCTGCCGGCCGTCAATTCTTTGAGTTTCCTGCTTGCGTCTTCAGTCATTACCCCTCACCCTGCCCTCTCCCCCAAGGGGAGAGGGTGACAAGCATCACACACATTCTCCGCGCCTCTGCCTCAGCGCCTCAAAGAGGACGACCGCCGCGGCTGAAGCCACGTTGAGCGACTCGGCCTTTCCCGGCATGTGGATATAGACCGTGCCGTCCAGGATGGGGCGGTCGACATCGGTGATCCCGAACGCCTCGTTTCCGACGACGAGCGCCACAGGCCCCGTCAGGTCCTCGTCCAGGTAACAGCGGTCGCCCCTGGGGTCGAGGCCGAGCATCCTCACGCGGTCGCCGACGTCCTGGCTGAGCCTCAGCACCTCGACGTCCTTCACCGACGTCACGTGGAAATGAGACCCGGCCGCGGAGCGGACGACCTTGGGGTTGTACAGGTCCACGCACCCTGTCGTCATCACAAATCCATCAACTCCGGAGGCATCGGCGATGCGCAGGAGCGCCCCGAGGTTGCCCGGGTCCCTGACCTGGTCCGCGACCAGCAGCATGGATAGCTCAGAAGACACCAGCTCCTCGTAGCTCGAGTCCAGCTGGTCTACGATGCCCACGATGCCCTGCGAGGTGACCACGTCGGATATCCAGTCCATCAACTGCTGGCTGATCTCGTGGGCGGGGACCGGCTCATCGAGCCGGGACCTTATGTACGCGGCCTCTTCCGCCCTGGCATTGACGTAGGCGAGTTCCTTGAGCGTCGCACCGGCGTCAAGGCCTTCCTGTATCAGGTTGAGGCCCTCCACCATGAACAAGCCGTACTTGTCTCGGTGGCTGCGTCGTCCCAGCTTTCGGAAGCGCTTGACCACCTCGTGGTTTCGGCTCGTGATTGGACTCAGCATGACCGGCTTTCTGGGTTCTTTGCCCGCCTAGTCGCCTGCGCTCTCCGCGGCGGCCTTGCCAATTGTCGCCTTGCTGGCGGCTTTGCCCGCGGACTCCACCGCGTCAGGGATCTTGGCGGGGCTGCCGCCGGCCGCTACTTCGACGAGCCGCCCGAAGGTCTCGGGGTCGTTGATGGCGATGTCGGACAGGATCTTGCGGTCCACCTCGACGCCCGCGCTCTTGAGCCCGCTGATGAACTTGCTGTAAGACATGCCGTGCTCTCGCGCGGCGGCGTTTATCCTGCTTATCCAGAGCTTGCGGAAATCTCCCTTGCGGGCGCGGCGGTCCCTGTAGGCATACTGCAGAGAGTGCATCACCTGCTCGTTCGCGGGCCTGTAGCACTTGCTCTTCGGGCCGCGGTACCCGCGTGCCATCTTGAGCACTTTTTTCCTGCGCTGCCGTGTCGCTACGGTGTTCTTGGTTTTTGGCATGATAACCGACCCTCTCCTGGGGGAACGTTCATTACTTTACAGCCGGGCTACTTCGCGTTGGGCAGGCCCAGCACCTTGCGCATGTTCGCGTCGTCGGCGGGCGCAACCTCGCTCTGGGTGTCGAGCGTGTGCTTCCGCTTCGCGCTCTTATCCGTGAAGAGGTGGCCGTTGAAAGCGTGCTTCCGCATCAGCTTGCCCCTGCCGGTGGCGCGGAACCGCTTGGCGGCGCCTCTATGAGTCTTCATCTTCGGCATGCGATCACTCCTTCTTCGGCTCGACGACGGCTATCGGGTTGAGCACCATCGTCATGTTCCGGCCGTCGAGCCTGGGCTTCGCTTCCACAGTGGCGATCTCACTGACGTCGGCCGCCAGCCGGTTCAACAGGTTGAGCCCCAGCTCCGTGTGCGTCATCTCGCGCCCGCGGAACATTATGGTGACCTTGACCTTGTTCTGCTGGTTCAGGAACCTCACCACGTGTTTCTTCTTGGTCTCGTAGTCGTGGATGTCGATCTTAGGTCGCATCTTCATCTCTTTGACCACGATGACGCTCTGTTTCTTTCGAGCCGCCTTCTGTTTCTGGTCCTGCTCGTAGCAGAACTTGCTGTAATCCATGATCTTGCATACCGGCGGTTGCCCCTGCGGGGCGACCTCCACAAGATCCAGGTCCTTCTCGAGAGCGATCTTCTGGGCTTCCTCGATGGGTTTGACCCCCAGTTGCTCGCCCGTTTCGGATATCAGGCGCACCTGCGGGCACCTGATGGACTCGTTGACCCTCAGCTTTCCAATTATGGCGACTCCTCCTTTGCTAGTCCTGCAAGTAAAAAGGGGTGGCACAATGCCACCCTTCATTATCCGATATGGATAACCCTGCCGGCTGCCATTTTACGCTCCGTATCGGACCCGGCGCCGCAGGGTGAGGAGCGGCATCTACGCCCCTTCTTACCTCTGTTGTATGCAGAGTATAGCATACGGGGCCTGTCGTTTCAGCGGAACACATGACCGATACTCTGGCGAAACCGGCCTCTCTAACCGATAATACTCATGTAACAGAAAGGACGATCCGAATTGCTGCAACCCAGACCCAAAGTGCTCGTCGCCGATGACGACCACAACTTGAGGCAACTGCTGATGGAGGCGCTGCCCAAGCACAAGTTCGAGGTCTACCAGGCGGCCGACGGCAACGAGACCTGGGACACCGTGAAGAACCTGAGGCCCGACATAGTCCTGCTCGACATCATGATGCCGGGCCTGGACGGCCACGAGATCTGCAAGCTGATGCGCGAGAACCCGCAGACGCGCAACATCCCGGTCATAATGCTGACCGCGCGCGCCCAGCTCAAAGACAAGCTGGAGGGCATCGAGGCGGGCGCCGACGACTACATCACAAAACCGTTCGACCCCATGGAGCTCCAGGCGCGCATCGAGATGCACCTCCGGCGCTACCTCCGCGACAGCGATATGAGTCCCATCACCGAGCTGCCCGGGAACAAGGCTATCGAGAGCGCGCTGGTCGAGCGCATCGAGTCGGGAAGGAAGTTCGCCTTCCTCTACATCGACCTCGACGACTTCAAGGCCTTCAACGACTACTACGGCTTCACCGCGGGAAGCGACGTAATCCGGATGACCGGGGGTGTGCTGGCGGAGGCTCTCGAGGAGAACGGCTCGGGAGACGATTTCTTGGGGCACGTGGGCGGCGACGACTTCATCGTCCTGACGTCCATCGAGACGGCGGAGGCCGTCTTCGAAGGGGATCATCAGCGTTTTCGACGAGCGCATCCGCACCCACTACAGCCCCGAGGACCTGACCAAGGGCTACATCGTCTCGATCGACCGCCGCGGGTACGTCATGAAGTTCCCGGTGATGACCATCTCGATCTCCATCGTCCACAACGATAACCGTGAGCTGACGGACCCCGCGCAGATCGGCAGGATCGCGGCTGAGCTGAAGAAATACGCGAAGGACCTCGAGGGAAGCGTTTACGTCTTCGACCGCAGGAAGGCATAGGGACTGGCGGCGGGCGCGCCGATCGACTTCGGATCACTGACATGAACTATCGCGGCCTACTTTCTCGCAGGGGCGGGCCCGGCCACGAACAGGGCTACCGTGCGAGGGGCGACATCAGCCACCTCTTGTTCGTGACCGCGCGGCCCGGCATACAGCTCCTCTGGACCATCCTCGTGGTGGCCACCCTTGCCTATACGCTCATCAGCAGCGGCCCGAAGTATCCCGGCGTGGTGGTCCTCATGATGGCGACCTTCGCGCTGGTAATCCTCGGCAACCATTTCTTCCCGTTCGACGAATACCGGCCCGTGCTGTTCTTCTTCCTCATGGCCGCCTCTTTGGCCCTGACCTCGTCCATCGTGTTCCTGACCGGCAACCGGAACAGCCTGCTGGGCTTCCTCTTCTTCGCGGTACCGATCTTCGCATCCGCTTACTACGGCTATCCAGGCACGCTCCTGATGTCCCTCCTGACCGGGTTCGCCCGTTACATCCCGTTCATGACGGGTGGGGTCTCGGGACTGCAGCAGCTCGCGCTCGCCCTGTCCGCGGCGACCTACGTGTTCATCGGCATGATGTCCTGCTACGTGGTCGAGGGCGAGAAGATGTACGCGAGGGAGTCGAACGAGTACCGGCACCTGCTGGAGCTCTCGCGTCACAAGGAGCGCGATGTATCGCGCATCTACAACCTGAGCAGGCGGTTCTCGTATACGCTCGACCTCGACACGATCCTGAAGACGACGGCCGCCCTCGCCCGGCAGATGCTCGCCTCCGAAAGCGCGCTGGTGTTCCTCATGGAGGGTGGCAGGCCTGTCCTCAAGGCCGCGCTCGGGCTCCTGCCGTTCACTGACATGGCCTCCGTTTCGGTCCCCGTTGAGAGCGCCTGGTTCCAGCGGCTGGCCGCCGGCGACGCTGTCATCGAGGAGAAGGCCACCCTCGGCTGGCTGCCTCTCACCCCCGAATCCGCGGGCAAGAAGCACAACATCGCCGCGGTCCCGCTTTTCACGGGCGGGGACGTGACCGGCTACCTCCTATGCCTCTCGCCGGCCGCGAGGTCTTTCAGGGAGTCAAACCTGGAGATCCTTTCGACGATCGCGAGCCAGGCTGCGGTGGCGGTCGAGAAAGCACAGCTCTACGCCGAGACCCTCGATGACAAGACCAAGGTCGAGACTATCCTGAGCGCCTTGCGGGACGGCCTCCTGCTGACCGACACCCGGGGCAGGCTGGTCGAGGCCAACCCGGTCGCGGCGAGGATGCTAGGACTCGAGACGGATCCTGACGGCACCCGCCTGCAGGAGGTGCTCGCCACGGTCGTCGAGGATTGCGACCTCGGCCACCTCACCCTGAACGAGGCGGTCGAGGCCGCGCTGGATGGGCGCACCGTCTTCGGTGAGATGGTCCTCTCGGGCGAGACCCACATGACCGTGCAGGCCCACTTCATCCCGCTCCGCGACCAGCTCTCCAACGTCTCGGGCGTTGTACTGGTCCTGCATGACATCACCGAGCTCAAAAGGGTCGACGAGATGAAGTCCAATTTCGTCACCAACGTCTCGCACGAGCTGCGCACGACTCTCACCAGCATCTCGGGTTTCGTGAGCCTGCTTCTCGCCGGACGTGCGGGGGCGCTGTCTGCCAACCAGGAGAAGTACCTCGACGTGGTGAAGCAGCAGGCTTCGAACCTCACCAGGATGATCGAGGACCTCCTTGACCTCTCCAGGCTGCAGGCGAGCCGCAGCAGGGCAGGCGCGCAGCGCTCCGAGCTCGTCGACCTCGCCGAACTAGCGGCCAGGCAGTTGGCCGAAGCGGCGAACGACGGCTCGATCGATGTCCGGCTCAACATCAGCGAAGACCTCCCGCCGGTGGACGCCGACCCGGCCCGCCTTTCGCAGGTCCTCATCAACATCATGGAGAACGCGATCAAGTTCACCCCGCCTGGCGGGCTGGTGGAAGTGGGGGCCATGCTCAACGGTTCATTCGTCCAGGTGAAGGTGTCTGACACCGGCGCGGGCATCTCGCATTCGGCGCTGCCCCACATCTTTGACAGGTTCTTCCAGGCGCACGGCGGCGACTCCGCGGACCAGGGGGGCTTCGGGCTGGGGCTCGCGATATCGCGTGAGATCATCGAGCTTCACGGCGGCAGGATCTGGTGCGAGAGCGACCCGGGGCGTGGCTCGACTTTCTACTTCACAGTCCCCATCTATGCAAAATAGGGACAGGCACCGTTTTGCATCAGCAACATATTTCTTGCACCCTACTTGATATGCTTGTACTGCTAGGGCATAATATTGTTCAAATGCGCCAGCCACGACTGCAAGCCTCGGACGCCCTGCATCATGTCTTCACACGAGGCAACAATAAGCAAACCATCTTCCGTGAGGCAGGTGACAAGGTGTACTTCTTGAACCTCCTGTCCTCAGTTATCTCAAGATACGCTTGGATTTGTCACTCATACTGCCTCATGGACAACCATTATCACCTTCTCCTTGAGACACCGAGTGGCTTCCTTTCTGAAGGAATGCACGTCATCAACGGCGCCTACACCACAAAGTTCAACAGCAAGTACGGGTGTTCAGGGCATGTACTGCAAGGGCGCTATCACTCGCCGCTGGTGGAGCAGGAATCTCACTTCCTTGAACTACTGAGATACATCGCCTTGAACCCTGTGAAGGATGGATTTGTCCTGCATCCAGAAGACTGGCGATGGAGCTGTTATAGAGCGCTTGCCGGGATAGAACCTTTACCTGCCTTCCTTTCCACCCAGCGTGCCCACGGGGTTTTCGACCAGGACACAACCAACGCCAGACGACTTTATTCCGATTTTGTCCTTGAGCGGCTTCCGGAAGCACTGGAGCGGGCAAGGGGAAGGCCTTCACTCTCGATGATCTTCGAGTGCTGCCAAGACACTGACCGGAGTGCAGCTGCCATCGTTACAGCTTATGCCAAACACCGATACAGCATGACCGAGATTGCCCGGTACCTCAGAATCAGTTGCGCAACAGTCAGCAGGGTCATTTCAAAAGCGGATCAAGCAGACCTTGATTGGGAATTCAGGATTTAGGAGATCCCGCTTCATGTTAACAATGCAAAATGGTGCCTGTCCCTATTTTGCAGGGTTTGTTAGACCATGCCAGGAAGGCGCCGGGTCGGGGCCACCTCTTCCTGCCTCGCAAACCCGGTGTTCGTCAGCTCTTCCTCAGCGACCGCCGCCATGAACGCTTTTACGACCACCGGGTCGAACTGCGTCCCGGCGTTGAGCTCCAGTTCCCTGACGGCCTCGGCGACGGGCAATGCCTTGCGGTAAGGCCGGTCCGACATCATCGCCTCGAAAGAGTCAGCCACCGCGAGTATCCTCGCTCCCAGCGGGATATGCTCGCCCGCGAGGCCGTCCGGATACCCCTTGCCGTCAAACCGCTCGTGGTGGTGCAGGATGATCTCCCGGGGCGCCTGCAGGAAAGTCACGGGCTCAATGATGGAGTCGCCGAGTTGCGGATGGGTCTTGACGTGCACGAACTCCTCCTCCGAGAGGGCGCCCGGCTTGTTCAGGATCTTTCTCGCGATTCCGATCTTCCCGATGTCGTGGAGGGCCGCCGCGTACTTCACGTTGCGGCACTCCCACTCCGACAGCTCGAGCTTGCGCGCGATCGCCATGGCGTAGTCCGTTACACGCTCGGAGTGGCCGTAGGTGTAGGGGTCCTTGACCTCGATGGCCCTGGCGAGCGCCTTGACCGTCGAGAAGTAGCTCATCTCCAGGTCCTCGTACAGGGACGCGTTCTCGAGCGCCACCGCCGCCTGGCCCGCGATGCCGGTCACCATGTTCAGGTCATCGCTCTCGAACTCGTCCCCCTCCTTGGAGGAGAAGAGCACGACCATGCCGAGCAGGTTCTCGCGCGAGAAGATCGGCACCAGCACGACGGAGCGCGTCAGGGTGTCTTCGATGCGCCCGCGCGGGATGAACGGCGAGAGCTGCGGCTCGCAGATGGCCACCTGGTGGTTGAACAGGGACTCGACGTCCTCGTCGGTGAGGTCCGCCGGCTGCACGCCTTCGCCCAGCTCCATCTCCCAGTCCGAGTCGGGGAAGACGCCGAAAGTGGCCGTCGGATAGAAGCGGCCGCTTTCGGTGACGTAGATGTACACGCTGCACTTGCCGACCTCGCAGACGTCGGCGGTGATCTGGACCAGGCGGGAGAGCAGTACGTCGATGTCCAGCGTGGAGGTGACCAGCCTCGCGACCTCCAGGAGCGCCATGGTCTCTTTCAGCTTCTGCTGCTCGCTCCCGTGGAGGCGCGCGTTCTCCATCGCGGCGGCGACCTTGTTGGAGAACCTCACCGCCAGGTTGACCATCTCCTGGGTGAACATCTGGGGGCGCTCGACGTTGTCGATGAGCATCATCCCGACGTTGCGGTCGCGGACCATCAGCGGCGTGATGAGAACGACTTTCGTCTTCATCTTCTTCATCAGCGAAGACATCGCCGGCATGGTCCGCGGATACCCCTCCACCACCACGGCTTCGCCGTCGTGGACGAGCTGCTTGATGAGGACCTCGTCGAGGTTGAAGCCGCCCTCTCCGAACACCCTCTCGTGGTCGAAATTGGAGGCCTCGACGTGCAGTTCGTTCGTGAGCAGGTCCCTTGTGATGAACGCGCACCTGCCGGCGTCGACCAGCTCGATGCACTTCTTGATGGAGGTGAGCATCAGCGTGGTGAAATCGAGGGTGGCCGCCAGGTTGCTCGGGAACCTGTCTATGTCCTTCTGGTAGGCGTGGTAGAACTTTATGACCTCGTCCCTGGTCTGCGTGAACGACTGCGCCCGGATGTTCTCCGCCTGCCCGAGCAGGTCATCGAGGACGAGAGAACACTGGAAGGCGGCCGTCGGGCTCGCCTCACCCTGCTCCACCATGTCCTTCACCACTGCGATGAGCGCCGTCTTTACCGCGACCGGCACGCACAGGACGTCCTTCAGGGAGTATCCGTTCTTCGCATGCGAGTAGCTCTGGAAAGTCTCGTTGCCGAGGAAATCCGTGGTGTCGCCGTCGGAGATGGCGCCCTTGAGCGAGTCGAGGTAGTTGATGAAATACTTCTTGCGGGTCAGCTTCATGAAGGCGTAGAACGAGGACGATGGCGTGTCGTGCTCGGGTATCTTCGCGAGGACGTCCGCCCGCCTCCTTGAGTGCACGTCGAGCGCCAGTGCCCTGCCTTCTTTGTACTCCGATGAGGATGCCGTCATGAACCACCTCGGACTTTTCTATCGCTGCCCCAATTATAGGGCTGTCATGCGATATTGTGAATTTCGACGTAGATGGCGCGAACCATCCCCATGGATGTCTCCGCCGCCTTGAGTCGCGCCGCCTACATCGTCGACATCAGGTTGGCCATCTCGATCGCGGTGAGCGCGGCCTGCCAGCCTTTGTTGCCTGCTTTTGCGCCCGCCCGGTCGACGGCCTGCTCCAGGGTATCCGCGGTGATGATGCCGAACGCCACCGGAACACCGGTCTCCAGGCCCACTCGCGCTATCCCCTTGGACACTTCCGCCGCGACATAGTCGAAGTGCGGCGTGCTGCCCCTGATGACCGCCCCGAGGCAGATCACCGCGTCGTACTTCCCCGAAGCCGCCATCTTGTTCGCGACCAGCGGTATCTCGAACGATCCCGGCACCCACGCGATGTCGATGTTCTCGTCAGAGGCCTCGTGGCGCTTGAGCGAGTCGATCGCCCCGGACAGCAGGTTCTTACTGATGAACTCGTTGAAGCGGCTCACCACTATCCCGAACTTGTAATCCCTTGCGACAAGCTGTCCCTCGAACGTGCTCATGTCCGTCCCTCCCTTGTTAATTTCGCGCCTACTCCTTGACGTCATCGAAGTCGAGCGCGTGGTCCATCTTCTCTTTCTTGGTCCTCAGGTAGCGTATATTCTCTGCGCACGGCTCGACCTGCAGGGGCACACGCTCGGTGACCGACAGGCCATAGCCCTCGAGCCCCACCCTCTTGGCGGGGTTGTTGGTCAGCAGCCTCATGGAGGTGAGCCCGAGGTCCCGCAGGATCTGGGCGCCCGTCCCGTAGTCCCTGGCGTCGACTGGTAGACCGAGCTCGATGTTGGCCTCCACCGTGTCGAGCCCCATATCCTGGAGCTGGTACGCCTGCAACTTATGGGCGAGCCCGATGCCGCGCCCCTCGTGCCCTATGATGTAGAGCAGCACGCCTTCGCCGGCCTCGTCGATCATGCGCATCGCCTCCCTGACCTGCGTCCCGCAGTCGCACCTGGTGGAACTGAAGACGTCGCCGGTCAGGCACTCGGAGTGGACACGCACAAGCACGTCCTTCTTCCCGTTGACGTCGCCCTTCACGAGCGCCAGGTGGAAAGTCTTGTCGACGAGGCTCTCGTACCCGACCGCCCTGAACTCCCCGTACGTCGTCGGGAGCCGGGCCTCCGACACCTGCTTGACCAGGTGCTCGGAGCCGATTCGGTGCTTGATGAGTTCTTCCACAGTGATCATCTTGAGCCCGAACTTCCTGGCGAACTTCTCGAGCTCCGGGACGCGGGCCATCGTGCCGTCCTCGTGCATGATCTCGCAGATCACGCCGGCCGGGAAATGCCCCGCCAGCCGCGCGAGGTCGACGGCCGCCTCCGTGTGCCCCGCGCGCATCAGGACGCCGCCCTCACGCGCCCTCAAAGGGAACACGTGTCCGGGCTTGCTGATGTCCGCCGCGGTCGTCTCCGGGTTGATCACAGCCTGGACCGTCGCCGACCTGTCGTAGGCGGATATGCCGGTTGTGATCTTTCCCTTGGCGCCGATCGATACCGTGAACGCGGTGCCCTGCGCGCTCGTGTTGTCTTCGACCATGGCAGGGATGTCCAGCTCGTCCAGCCGGCTCGCCACGCATGGCATGCAGATCAGGCCGCGCCCGTTCTTGCTCATGAAGTTGATGACGTCCGGCGTCACCATCTGCGCGGAGCACACCAGGTCACCCTCGTTCTCCCGGTCCTCGTCGTCGACCACGATGATGATGTGGCCTTCCTGCAGCTCTTCGATTGCCTCCTCAATAGTGCTGAAGGGCATCTCAATCTCCTCCTATTCACCCTCGCCGAGTATGTATCCACCCCGGGCAAGAGCATCTTCTATGCCTGACTGCCCGCCTCTGCGGGCGAGAAACGCTTCCACGTACTTCGCGATGATGTCCACCTCTATGTTCACGCTGGCGCCCGGTCTCGCGTCGTCGAGGGTCGTCTCGGCGAGCGTGTGGGGGATGATCGAGACCGAGAACCCACCCTGGCGGGCGTCGACCACCGTCAGGCTGATCCCGTCCACCGTCACGGACCCCCTGGGCACGATGTACCTTGCCACGTCGCTGTCGACCGCGATGTCGAATAAGACCGCGTTGCCCTGGTGTTTGCGGGAGCGCACGGTCCCTACGCCGTCCACGTGGCCGTTCACGATGTGCCCCCCCAGGCGCCCGTCAGCCTGCAACGCCCTCTCCAGGTTGACGGCGGCGCCCGGCCGCAGCGAGCCGAGGATGCTTCTCGCCAGGGTCTCCTGCATGACATCGACCGTGAACGACGAACCGTCCATGTCGACCACCGTCAGGCAGACGCCCGAGACCGCTATCGACTCGCCCACGCTGGTCCCCTCGAGCACGCGTTTCGCCGCGACCTTGAGCGCCCCGGCGGGCGTCAGCTCCATGACCTTGCCTCTCTCCTCGATAATGCCGGTGAACATGCGATCATCCTCCGGATGGATATGCGGTTATCTTCAGGTCGGAGCCGATAGCCTGGACCGTGAATATCTCCACTCCACGTACCAGTGACATGGTTTCCACGCCTTCTCCGGCGACCGGCCCGGGGGCCGACGACCCCCCTATCACTTTCGGGGCGAGGTACAAGACCAGCCTGTCCACCAGCCCTGCCTCCCACAGCGACGCCGCCATGGTCGGCCCGCCTTCGGCGAGCACGCTCGTGAGGCCGCGGCGGCCGAGGGCTTCGAGAAGGACGTCCAGCTCGACCCGCTCGGCGGCCCCCGCCTCCAGTATCTCAACGCCCTTCTTCTCCAGGGCGCCGCGGTCAGTGGCAGCAGCATGAGCCGTGACCGCAACGAGGGTCGGGGCCTCGGAGGTGTCCGCCAGCTTGCTTTGAAGGGGAGTCCTCGCGAGGCTGTCGGCCACGACGCGGAGGGGCTGGCGGGCCGCCCGTATTCCTCTCGCGGTCAGTTGCGGGTCGTCCGCGAGGACGGTCCCGAACCCAACCATGACCGCGTCGCTCTCCGCCCGCATCCTGTGCACGTCGGACCTGGACGCATCTGAGGTGACCCACCTCGACTCGCCGGTCCTTGTCGCTACTTTGCCGTCCAGGCTCATCGCCATCTTCAGAGTCACAAAAGGCCGGCCGGTGGTGATCCACTTTATGTACGGCTCGTTCTGACGCACCGCGATGTCGCGGTACGGCCCCATCGCTACCTCGATATCGGCTTCCGACAGCACCCTCATCCCCGCTCCGGCGACAAGGGGGTTCGGGTCCTTCATGGCGATGACGACCCTGGCCGGGGCTGCCTCGACGAGGAGCGGGGCGCAGGGGGGCGTCCTTCCATGGTGCGAGCACGGCTCGAGCGTCAGGTAGATCGTGGCGCCCTTCACCCTGTCCCCCGCCTCCTCGACCGCCCTGACCTCCGCGTGAGGCCCTCCCGCGCGCTGGTGGAAGCCCTCTCCGACGACCTTGCCTCCCGAGACGACCACCGCCCCTACCATGGGGTTCGGGGACGTGGTCCCGCGACCCAGCTCGGCGAGCTCGAGGGCGCGCAGCATGTGCAGCTCGTCGTCGCTCCCCGGAAGCGGCTTCGGCAGGCCCGCTATTGTTTCTGTTCCGCTCGAGATCAGTCTCATGTCTCCATGGCGTCAACGGGAATAAAGAATGCGCCGGGAGAAGCGACCGGCGCACAGCAGGTTAGCAAGATCTTCTCCCATCCGGACTGTTACCGTCGGCCCCGGAATTTCGCCGGGTCAGCTCTTTCGAGCTCGCGGGCTTTACCGCCGGTCGGGGATTTCACCCTGTCCCGAAGACTATATATTCTTTGATGATAGCAAAAGTTGGCGCGGCACAACAAGGGTGCCGCCTGCCCGCGCCTTGTCGGGCCGCCGGAGCGGTAATAACATGGATCGAATGCTGTTAAGAGATGCGATGGAGGCCTGATGAGAAAGTCGGCAAGAGAGTTGGTGGCTGTATGCTGCTGCGCCGTCTTGCTGGCAGCTTTGTTCGTGCTTTCGGGGTGCGGGAGCGGCAGGAACAGCACTCAGCAGGTCCTCGACAAGGCAGACCGTTTCGTGAACAGCGTTGACAGCAACGTGGACCGGCTCTCGACCGACGTCAAAGCCCTCGCGCGGAGCATCAAGGAAGGGACGGAGATAACGCGCGAGATGCTCTCGGAGACTTACGCCTCCATGAAAGGCCAGGCGCAAAAGGTCGTCGACTCAGTCAGGAGCGCACAGGCTGAGATAAAGAAGATAGTGGCGGACAGCGGTGCCGGCGGCATCGACAGGTACCTGGATATTCAGAACGAGATCCTCGACAACGCGGTTACGCTGACGAACACGCTCTCCGACCTGTTCGGTCAGCTCTCCTCCGCCGCGAAAGCGATGGCTTCGGGTGGCGCCCCCGACGCCTCAGGGCTCTCGCGCACTGCTGAGGAGTGGGTCTCATCGTTCGACCGCATCGAGGAGAACAGCCGGGCGCTGGTCGAAAAAGCCAGCAAGCTGAAGGATGAAGGCGGGCCGTGAGCGCGTATCCGGCGGGAGTCGCGGCAGGGCCTTTATGATACTATCGGTCAGATGTTTTCGGGCCTGTGGAAAGGAGCATGCATGAAGAGGTTGCTGGCGCTGGTTCTTGCCGTCCTCATCCTGGCAACGCTCGCGGGAGCGCTCGCCGGATGCGGCGGGGACACCGCGCAGGCCAAAGCGGATATGAAGAATGCCGACTTGCTCTGGGCCAAGGTCGTGGCGGACTCCAACCCGGTGGCGGGCAAGGTCACAGCGGCATATGGCGACATCACCGACCCCGCGAAGTTCAAGGCCGCCGTCGACGGGCTCAACGCCTTCCTGGACGGGATAGACAAGAAGGTTGAGGTTGCGCAGGCCTCCTATCAGAAGATCAAGACTCTCAAGGGAGTTCCCGACTACGCCACCTACGCCGGTATGCAGGTAGACCTCAATGGCTTGATCAAAGAGATGACTTCACAACTGAAGACCCTGCTGACCCAGCTTCAGGAAGCGGTTACCGCCGCAGACCAGGCCAAGCTCGATTCGATCCAACAGAACTTCGAGCCCGCCTTCACCGCGCTGTCTGACAAGGTCAACAAGCTGGAGAACCAGGCCAAGCAGTTCAAAGCGGACAAGAACCTTTAGTGTTCCGTCCAAGGAGCCCCATTTGAATCACTGGAAACTGACCACCCTCATCATCAGCGCCCTGCTTGCCGCCGTCCTGTTCGTGGCCGGTTGCGGGGGGGATACTGGACAGGCAAAGGCATACGTGTCACGGGGCGACGCGGACGTGGTGAAGCTCCAGCCGGTCTCGAACCGCCTCACCAAGAGCGTGGAGGCGCTCTTCTCGGACGTCTTCGCCGGCGGCAAGGTGGACGCCACGGCGTTCAAGAAGGACGCCGCGAGCGTCCGGTCGCTCGCAGAGGAGCTCTCCACGGGCGCGAATGTCGCTTCAAAGCAGTACGCCCTGGTCGACGGCCTCAAGGACGTGCCTGCTTACAAGAAATACGTCGACCTCGAGCAGAAGGTCATCTCTCGGAACGAAGAAGGCCTCTCAAGGCTCAAGGCCTTTCTGGACAAGTGGTCTGCCGCTATCAGTTCACCCAACTTCGACCCGGTGGCTTTCGTGGGGGACGCGAGAGATTTCAGCACCATGGCGGATAAGACGGCCGCGGAGATCGAGAAGCTGGAGAAGGAAGCCGCCAGCCTCAAGAAGAGCCAGAAGCTGTGAGTCAGGCGGGCGCCACGCCCGCGGCGCTGCTGTTCAATATCGACTTGATCTCCAGGGCCGCCGCGCCGACGTCCGCCGAGGCAAAGATCGAGGAGCCCACCACCACGTTGTCCGCGCCCGCCTCGATCACCATCGGAAGGTTCTGGGCCTTGACGCCGCCGTCCACCTCCACCTCGACCGAGACGCCCAGCTCAGAGGCGTCGCGCTTGATCGCGCCGACCCGGTTGAGCATCTCGGGCATGAGCTTCTGCCCCCCGAATCCCGGGTAGACGCACATGACGATGACGAAGTCCACCATCGCCAGGAATGGCTTCAGCTCGAAGACCGGGACCTCCGGGCTGATGGCGAGCCCGGGTGATACCCCGAGCCCCCTGATCGCCCGCACCACGCTCTCGCAATCGCGGCAGGACCGCAGGTGGAACGATATCCGGTCCGAGCCGGCATCCGCGAAAGTCTCGACCCACTCCGGCGGGTTGTAGATCATGAGGTGGGTATCCAGCGGGACGGCGGTCATCTTCTTGACGGCCTCGACCACGATCGGCCCGAAAGTGATGTTCGGCACGAAGTGGCCGTCCATCACGTCAAGGTGTATGTAATCAGCGACAGGCTCGATCGCCTTGATGGCTGCGCCAAGGTTGGAGAAGTCGGCGTTCAGTATGGAGGGAGACAGCTTTACTTTTGCGCCCATTGGAAAAGCCCCCGGAGCCTCGGCAACCTGCTTACTGTCTAGAATATTACGCGCAAGGGCCCTCGAGTCCTTGCCGGGGGAAGACAGCTCAATACACGTACAGATTGCCGTACGGCCGGTGCGAGAACGGCTCCAGCTTCTTGAAGTCCTCCGGCGCGATGCCGCCGAGGTCCATCTCCGTGTCCGAAGCGAACTCCGCCAGGAGATCTGAGAGCATCTTGCGGTCGTCGTCATCCACCGGGAACTCTCGCACCTCTCTGCCCAGTTGGTGTTCCTTCAGCTCGCCGCGCACGTAGATGGTGCCACCGTGCATCCCGGTCCCGAGGTAGCTTCCCGCGACGGGGCCGGGCTCGTCACCCATTCCCAGAAGCACCAGCAGGCCACCGGCCATGTACTCTCCGAAGAAATCGCCTGCGCGGCCACCCGCGACGATGATGGGCACCTGGTCCTTGTACGACTTCATGTGAATGCCGACCCGGTAGCCCACGTTGCCGCCGACGAACACCTTGCCGCCGCGCATCCCGTACCCGATCACGTCACCGGCGTGGCCCTTGACCACTATCTTGCCGCTGTTCATGGTGTTGCCGACGCCGTCCTGGGCGTTCTCGTTCACGATGACCGTGGGGCCGTCCATGAAAGCGCCGAGGTCGTTGCCCGGAACACCGTTGATGACGATGCGGACCTTCTCCCGGAGCCCGTCGGCGATATACCGCTGTCCGTTTACCCCGTCGAGCACGATCTCCGCGCAGCCGTTAGAAGCCAGCTCGCGTATCATGCTGTTCAGTTCCCTGTAGTAGAGGCCGGCAGCGTCCAGAATCTTGCAGTTGTCGGTCTGCTTAGCGCTCTTTGCCATCTCCTACCTTCCCGCCGGTTTCACGCCGATTATCTCGGTCGTGCTCGCGTCCAGCCCCAGCGAGCGCAGGCGCTCCCTGTTTCCCCTGAGTGATTCTATTGCGTTTACCCCCAGCGCGCCCAGGATCTCCTTGAGCTCGAGGCTCCAGGAGTTGACCAGGTTGACCAGACGCTCGGCGCCCCAGTCCGGGTCGAGCCTGCCGGTCAGCTCGGGGCGCTGGGTGGCGATGCCCCACGAGCAGTTGCCGGTGTAGCATTTCTGGCACAGCCTGCATCCGAGCGCTATCAGGGCCGCGGTGCCGATGCCTACCGCGTCCGCCCCGAGCGCTATCGCCTTGGCGACGTCCGCGCTCGACCTTATGCCGCCCGCCGCGATTATAGACACCCAGTTCCTGATGCCTTCGCTCCGCAGTTGCTGGTCGACCACCGCCAGCGCTATCTCGAGCGGGATCCCCACGTGGTCCCGGATGACCGCCGGGCTCGCGCCCGTGCCACCCCTGAAGCCGTCCAGGTAGATGATGTCGGCCCCCGCCCTGGCGATGCCGCTCGCGATGGCCGCGACGTTGTGGACGGTCGCGATCTTCACGGAGACCGGCTTGTACCCGGTCGCCTCCTTCAGCGCGTAGATCAACTGCCTCAGGTCTTCTATCGAGTAGATGTCGTGGTGCGGCGCAGGGCTCAGCGCGTCGGTGCCCTCGGGTATCATGCGCGTCCCGGAGACCTCGACCCCTATCTTCTCGCCCGGGAGGTGCCCGCCGATGCCCGGCTTGGCGCCCTGCCCGACCTTGATCTCGACCGCGACCCCCGCGTTGAGGTACTCGGAGTGCACCCCGAACCTGCCGGAAGCACACTGTACGATGATGTGGTCCTTGTACGGGTAGAGCTCTCTGTGCAGCCCTCCCTCTCCGGTGTTCATGACCGTCCCGAGCTTCTCCGCCGCGATGGCGAGCGCCCGGTGGGTGTTCAGGCTCACCGAGCCGTAGGACATGCCGCTGAACATTATCGGTATGTCCAGCTTGATGTTGTTCGCCACCTTTGTCTCCAGCCGGAACTCTCCGTTCGACCTCTCGACCTTCAGGCTATCGGGCTTGCGCCCGAGGTAGGTCCTGAGCTCCATCGGCTCGCGCAGCGGGTCGATGGACGGGTTGGTCACCTGGCAGGCGTCGATGAGCAGGTGGTCGAATACGTTCAGCCACGGCAGGTCGTTGCCCATGCCGGTCAGGATCATGCCCGGCGTCTGGGCCTGCTTCCAGATCGCCTTGCGCTTGTCGACGTCCCAGGAGGAGTGCTCCCGGAAGGCGAGAGGGTTGCGCACTATCGTTATCGCTTCCTCCGGGCAGAATATCGCGCAGCGGTGGCACGCCACGCACTTGGACGAGTCCGCTGTGGTCATGCTCTGGAAATCGAAGACCCCGAAGCCGCAGTTGAGTATGCAGCGCTTGCACCTGCGGCAGCGCTCGTGGTCGACGTTGACCAGGAACTCGCTCGTGACCAGGTTGCCCGGCATCAGACATCACCTTTCAATTTCCCTATCACTGGCTGCCCGGCATTGGGAGCCCACACTTTGTCGGGCCGCGGGCATATCTGCCTGATCGCGGCCTCCTCGCTCGCTACGTACAGGAGGTCGTCCTTCCTCGCGGCGATGAGCGGCCTCAGCTTGATACGGTCGTTCAGACCGAGCATGCCGCGGGAGAAGCCGACGATCACCGCGAACGGCCCGTTGACCAGCGCGCTGGCGTAGACCATCCGCAGCGACTCGAAGAGCTCTTTCTCGCCCGGGTCCTCGTCGATGTCGATGTCCTTCCAGAACGGCGCGGCCAGGACCTTGCAGGCCACTTCCAGCGGGAGGCCGTGCTTGCGTATCAGCAGGTCGAACAGGTACGCCATGACCTCAGTGTCAGTAAGCAACGTGCATTCGTATCCGAACATCTCCAGGTATCTCTTGTTGATCCCATAGGATGAGATCTCTCCGTTGTGGACGACCGCCCAGTCCAGGATGTTGAACGGGTGCGCGCCGCCCCACCACCCGGGGGTGTTGGTCGGGAAACGCCCGTGGCCTATCCAGGTGTAAGCCTGGTACTCGGGCAGCTTGAAGAACTCGCCCACGTCCTCGGCGAACCCCACCGCCTTGAAGACGCCCATGTTCTTTCCGCTCGAGAACACGAAGGTCCCCGGAACGGTGGTATTGATGGTCATCACCAGGCGGACCATGAAGTCGTCATCGCCCAGGCCCGCAGCTTCCACCAGCTCGCCGCGCGGCTTTGCGAAGTACCTCCAGAGGATGGGAGCGTTGACGATGGCCGGGGACGGCTGCGTCGGCAGGTCGCCGGCCGCCGCCACCTCCAGGCTCTCCTCGAGCAGCGACTCGCAGGCGACTTTACCGGCGCTGTCCTCGAACATGATGTGCAGCGCGTAATGGTCCGGGTAGTCGGGGTAGATCCCGTAGGCCGCGAAGCCGCCCCCCAGCCCGTTGCCACGGTCGTGGATGTTCCGCATGGACTCGATTATCTGGTCTCCGGCCATGAGGTTGCCGTCCTCGCTCATGATGCCGGAAAGGCCGCAGGCCGCGGGCACCTTGCAGGTATCTACTCTCCACTCCCTGTACTGGTCACCGAATGCCACAATCACTCACCCTTCCCCTTGAAGGTGTCCTTCAAGAGCTCCGCCAGCTCGTCGGAGCCCGGCTCCGCCACCGGCCCCAGGCCGAGTTTCGCCCTGGCCCTTTCGCGCGCCTTCCCGAGCACGCCCGCATTCTGGAACATCTCGATCCCCTGCCTCGTCTCCGCCGGGCCGAGCCCGCGCTCGAGCGCCATGCGCTTCGCTTCCTTCATCACCTTGACCATGCCGAAGCTGTTCGGGCACAGCTCGGTGCAGGTGCCGCACTCGAGGCACTTCCAGATGTCCTCACCCGTTATTACGCTCTCGGCCTCGCCGGCGAGAATGCTCCGGATCACGTCGTGCGGGGCGTAGCTCTCATCCACCTGCGTGACAGGGCAGTCGTTCGAGCAGGACTCGCACTCGACGCAGCGCGCCATGGACGCGTAGTCGAACTCCAGTGGGACCAGCTCGCGTATGCGCTTGACCTCACGCCACTTGTCGAAGAACGGCTGCACGTCGATCCTGTGCATGTCGAGGCCCAGCTCAGCGGGCTCGAACCCCAGGGCGAGCGCCGCCAGTTCGGAGTAGTAGAAGACCGGTATGTTCAAGGTCTCGTGGTGCTTCTTTATCACCATCTGCTGCGTCTCGAACTGCCCGAAGCACGCCGGGCAGACCACTACGATGGCGTCGGCCCCGAGTTGCTCGAGCTCGAACAGCTTCAAGCGGGCGCTGGCCATCGACTCCTCCGGGCTGCCGGAGCGCCCGAGCGCCTCCCCGCAGCACATGAGCTTGGAGTGGTAATCGAGGCTCTCGAGCCCGAGACACTCGGCGAGCCTGTCGAGCTTGACGGGCCTCGCCGCGTCGTCGAGCCTCACGGTCGGGCCCGGCCTCAGCAACTGGCAGCCGTTGTGCACTCCGACCGTCAGGCCGTCCATCGGCGCCACGACCTTCCGCGCGATGACGTCAGGCCCTATTTTGTCGTGGAGCACCTCGATCACGTGGTATACGGAGGTGCGGAAGTTGTACTCCAGGCCGACTTCCGCGAGACGTTCGGCGACCTCGTTGCGAAGCTCGCTCGAGGCGTGAAAAGCCGCTATCGCCGATCGGAAAGTCGCATAGCACCCGTTGCAGGCCACGAGCAGGTCCTTGCCTTCCCTCTCGGCGAGCGCCAGGTTGCGCGCGGCGGTCAGGTACCACGCCTTCTCGGAGAGGGTCTCGACCAGGAACTTTTCCGGGCAGCACGTGAAGCCCTCGATCTCGGAGTACCTCACGCTCAGCCTCTCGAGTAGGAGGCGGAGAGACTTCTCGAGGAATGGATACCTGCCGGGGATGGTGCACCCCCAGAAGAACACGTAATCGTCCACTTTCGCCCGTTTCCTTACTCTGCCAGTCGACTTTTCGCATTTTAGCACAGACACCAAACGGGCATACGGGCCCGTACCTTTACGAAAGCGCATCGGGGACTGCCCGCGCAATGATATCCGTCGAGCTCCATAGCGCCGGCGTCCCCCCGGCATGACACCCGCTCCCCACAAATGCCTGCCCGACTTGAGAAAAAGGACCTGACCCCGAAAAGTTGAGTCGTCAAAGGAAAGCGCCCCGCCCTTGGTCGGACGGGGCGCGATGTTTACGCCTGCTCTACAGGATCGGCAGGTAGTTATTCAGCTCGTACTCGGTCACCACAGCTCTGTACTTCTCCCACTCGACCTTCTTGTCGGTGATGAGCGAATGGAAGACGTGCTCGCCCAGGGACTCCTTCAGCAGCTCGCTGTTCTCGGCGAGCTTGATGGCCTCCCAGAGGTCTTCGGGGAGGCTCTTGATGCCCAGGGACTCGCGCTCCTCTTCCGGCATCTCGTAGATGTTTCGCTCGATCGGGGCCTCCAGGTCCAGGTCGTCCTCGATCCCTTTCAGGCCGGCGGCCAGCATGACCGAGAAGGCGAGGTACGGGTTGCATGCCGGGTCGGGCGAGCGGAGCTCGATCCGGGTCGAGTTCTCCTTGCCGGGCTTGTAGGTCGGCACCCTGATGAGGTCGGACCGGTTGCGCTGCGCCCAGGAAAGGTATACCGGCGCCTCGTAGCCGGGCACCAGCCGCTTGTAGGAGTTCACGAACTGGTTCGTGACCAGGCAGAACTCCTGGGCGTACTTGAGCAGCCCCGCGATGAAGGCCTTGGCCTCATGTGTGAGGTAGTACTGGTCTTTCGGGTCGAAGAACGCGTTCCTGTCACCTTTGAACAGGGACATATGCGTGTGCATCCCGCTTCCGTTCTCATCGGACAGGGGCTTGGGCATGAACGTCGCGTGGACGCCCTGCTTGATCGCAACTTCTTTGACGACGAGCCTGTAGGTCATGGCATTGTCGGCCATCTGGAGCGCGTCAGTGTAGCGCAGGTCGATCTCGTGCTGGCTCGGCCCGACCTCGTGGTGCGAGTACTCGACGCCGATGCCCATCTCCTCGAGGGTGAGGACGGTCTCGCGCCTGAGGTCGCTCGCCACGTCAAGCGGAGTGAGGTCGAAATAGCCGCCCCGGTCCAGTGTCACCGGCGGGGGCTCGGAGTCCGCGAAGTAGTAGTACTCGAGCTCCGGTCCGACGTAGAAGGTGTATCCGAGCTCCTGCGCCTTCTTCAGGTTGCGCCGCAGCACGAAGCGCGGGTCGCCCTGGTGGGGGCTCCTGTCAGGCTCGAGGATGTCGCAGAACATCCTCGCAACCGCGCTGTGGCCGCTAGGGCGCCAGGGCAGCAGGGCGAACGTCGACGGGTCAGGCTGGGCGATCATGTCGCTCTCGTCGATCCTGGCGAAGCCCTGGATGCTCGAGCCGTCGAAGCCCATGCCGTTTTCCAGTGCCTCCTCGAGCTCTTCCCTGGTTATGGCGAAGCTCTTCAGGAAGCCGAGGATGTCCGTGAACCACAGCCGTATGAACTTCACGTCGTGCTCGCGCACCGCTTCCAGAACGTAGTCGTTGTCCGGGCCTGATACCATAGTTCCTCCTTATCAGCGTTGCCTTTCCACGCAATTGTAGAGAGGCGATGTTTCCAAAATGTTTCATAGCCGTGAAATAGTTGTAAATCAGCCGGACGGGAGCGGACCCGGCTCGAGGAACAATGGCCGGGGTCCCTCGCCGCTACTTGCCGGTGAACCGGTAGCCTACTCCGTGGACCGTCTCTATGTACTGGCGAGAGGTCTCGATCTTCGCCCGCAGGCGCCGGATGTGGACGTCCACCGTCCTCGTCCCGCCAAAGTAGTCGTATCCCCAGATGCTCTTCAGCAGTTCTTCCCTGGTGTACGCGCGGCCCGGGGTCGCCGCCAGCATCTTGAGGAGTTCGTACTCCTTGTACGTCAGGTCCAGCGGCTTGCCGGCGAGCACGACCTGGTGCGCGTCCATGTTGATGACCAGGTCGTCAAAGGCCATCACGTTGCCTTCCCTGCCTCTCCTGATGCCCATGATCCGCACCCGTGATACGACCTCCAGTGCCGTTCCGGGGCTGACCACGAAATCATCGAAGTATTTGAGCGTCTCAATTTCGGAGAGGAGCCCGGCATCCCTCAGTGCGGCCATCAGTGGGATCCTGGAAGCCCAACCGCCGACCTTCTGCATGGCGTTCCTGGCGGCGCGGGCCTGGTGAACGTGCGGGCTCACGATGAGGACCGCGGCGAAGCTGTCGTCCAGCACCGTCTCCAGGTCATCTGATTTTTCAAAGCCCAGGACGGTGAGCCCGAGGTCCCTCAGCCCCTCCTCGAGGGACGCGGAGTAATCGGACCCGTCGCCGCAGAAGGCTATGCTCTCGTCGTTCACGGCAAATCCCTTGTCACGGTAATGATGATACAGGACAGTCGATTGCGATGCAGGGTCAATGCAGCCTTCTCATGACCGCCATGAACATCCCGTCGCAGCGGTCCGTATCAGGGAACAACTGCAGGTGGGGCATCACTTCGCAGCCCCTGAGCGTGGCGGGCTCCGCCCCGAACCCCGGAACATTCTCCATGAACGCCGCCACGACGCCCGCGTTCTCCCGGTGAGAGATGGTGCAGGTCGAATAGACCAGCAGACCGTGGGGGGCGACCACCTTCGCCGCTTCCGCCAGCAACTGCGATTGAAGCTCAACGAGCCTGTCAACGTCTTCGGGCTTCTTGCGCCACCGCGCGTCCGGCCTCCTCGCAAGAGTCCCGAGCCCTGTGCACGGCGCGTCCAGCAGGACCCGTTCAAAAGACGCGTCCAACCATGCGCTGGCCCTCCTGGCGTCCATCTCCATTGTGCTGACTATGGTGTTGCCAAGCCTCTCGGCGGCCTCCGACACCAGTGCCAGCCGGGCCGGGTTCGCGTCGACGGCCACCACGGAGCCGACATTTCCCATCAGTTCCGCCAGGTGGTTCGCCTTGCCCCCCGGGGCCGCGCAGAGGTCCAGGACTTTCATCCCCGGATCGGGGCCGACCTGGTGCGCCACCAGTTGAGAACCCTCATCCTGCACGGCGAAAAGCCCACCCCTGAACTCCTCCAGGTCGCCGACCGGCCCGGTCCCCTTGACCTTGAGGCACTCCGGCGTGATCTCGCCCGCCGAGACGTCGATGCCCTTGGAGGCGAGCGACGCCGCCAGATCGTCCCTGCTCACCCGCGGCAGGTTGGCTCGAAGAGACAGCAGGGGTTCGACGTTGTCGGCCTCGCAGATCGCCTCGGCTTTCTCGAAGGAGAGCTCACGTATCCACATCTCGACGACCCACCTGGGATGTGAATATCGCGTCTCGAGGTATCCGGCCGGGTCTTCTTCCCTATCGGGGAAGGCTATCTTCTCGTAGCTCCGCGAGAATGCCCGCATCACCGCGTTGACGAAGCCCACCGCGTGTTGCCCCACAACCTCCGCGGTCGCCGTGGCGGCCATGTCCACCGCGGCGTAGCCGGGGACCGACATGAACATCAACTGGAATGCCGAGAGCCTCAACGCCCAGATCACGCCGGGGTCGAGCGACTCAAGAGGACGGTTGGAAAACTGTTTGAGCACCCAGTCGAGCGTGAGCTTCATGCGGACGGTGCCCTGGACCAGGCCCGTCACCAGGGCCTTGTCGCGGCGGTCCAGTCCCGACCCTTCGAGCGCCGATGACAGCAGCGAGCCGACGAACACGTCCCGCTGCTGGTAGTCCAGCAATATCCGCAGGGCCAGGATGCGGGACGGGGCTCCGCCGGTGTCCGTTTCCACGCCGCTAATCCTCCACGCCGCTGTCGAAGCTCTCGGCGATCAAGAGGCGCTGGCCGCGCGAGAACTCGGGAGCCCCCATCCTGTTCTTGCCCTCAGGCTGCAACGTCACGATCTGGATGCCAGTCGAGCCGGTGTTGACAAGGAAGCCTTCCTTGCCCAGATTCATGATGGTCCCGGGCTCGTCTTCCGGGGGCACCTCGGTCACGTGCGCCGCCCATATCTTCACCCGCTTTCCTCTGAACCAGGTGTAGGCGCCGGGCGAGGGGTTCATCGCCCGCACCAGACGATCGATGGACTCCGCCGGCCGGTCCCAGTCGATCTCGGCGTCGGGCGCCTTCAGCGGTGGGGCGTAGGTCGCCTTGTCTTCTTCCTGCGCCACAGGGGACGCGGCGCCCGCTTCGATGTCATCCAGCGTAGCTGCCAGCACTCCTGCGCCTGCGTGTGAGAGCCTTGCGCCCAGGACCCCCGAGTTGTCGTCGTCGTAGATGGGCACTTCCTGGTGCTCGAGGATGTCCCCGGTGTCAAGCCGCTCGTTCATCATTATCGTAGTCACACCGGTTATGCTTGCGCCGTTCATCAGCGCGCGCTCGATCGGCGCCGCGCCACGGTACCTGGGGAGGAGTGAGGGATGAAGGTTGATGAATCCGAGTGGTGGCACATCCAGCAGCCAGCGCGGGATGAGCCCGCCGAACGCGACCACGACCCCGGCGTCCCACTCGACGCCGTCGACGAAGCCGCCGAAGCACTGCCTGGAAAGGTTTTCGGGCTGCCAGACCTCGATGCCGAGCTCGCGTGCCTTTGTTACCGCCGGGGTGGGGACGGTGCGCAGGCCGCGTCCGGCGGGCCTGTCCGGGCGGCTCACCAGTGCGAGCACAGAGTGAGTGCTCGCCGCGAGCTTCTCGAGCGGCTCGATCGCGAAACTGTCGCTTGCGAAGAATAAGACCCTCAAGCCTTCTCCGGGGGTTCAGGCGCCTGGCATCGCCCGTCGGATCTCGAGCTCCTGGTATTCCTCCAGGGCCCGCTTCCTCTCCTCACTGTCGCACCGGTCCAATATCAGGACACCGTCAAGGTGGTCGCACTCGTGCTGCATGACCCTGGCGGGAAAACCTTCAGCTTCGATGAGGACATTGTGGCCGGAAGGCGTCACGCACTTCGTGACCACCCTCGAGTGCCTCTCCACGTTCACGTAGATGCCGGGCAGGCTGAGGCAGCCTTCGTCGTTCTGCTCTTCACCCTCGGCCTCGACTATTTCCGGGTTCACCATACACCTTGGGCCGCAACCGAAGTCGTAGACGAACAGCCGCTTGAGGACTCCCACCTGCGGGGCGGCGAGCCCCACGCGCCCCGGCTCGGCCAAGAGCGTATCGGACATCTCCTTGATGAGGCTGCGAGCGTCGGAGTCTATCTCTGAGAGCTCACGGCTCCGCTCCCTGAGAACAGGGTCGCCCAGCTTCCTGATCTTCAGCGCCAAGTGCAAGTCCCCCTAGAGTCCCGCTTCCTGCCTGAGTACAGCAGCTTTATCCGTCCTCTCCCAGGTGAATCCTTCTTCGTCCCTGCCGAAATGACCGTACGCGGCGGTCGCCTTGTATATGGGGTTGAGCAGTTTGAGGTCACGGATAATGGCCGCCGGCCGCAGGTCGAAGACCTCTCGTATCAGTTCCTCTATCCGCTCGATCGGGACCTTCTCGGTACCGTAGCCCTCGCAGGAGATGGAGACCGGGTGCGCCTTGCCGATGACGTAGGCGAGCTGTATCTCGAACCTGTCGGCGAGCCCCGCAGCCACCACATTCTTCGCGACGTAGCGGGCCGCGTAAGACGCGGAGCGGTCGACCTTCGATGGGTCCTTGCCGGAGAAGCACCCGCCGCCGTGGCGGGCCATGCCGCCGTAAGTGTCGACGATTATCTTCCGCCCCGTCAGGCCGGTGTCTCCCATCGGCCCGCCGGTGACGAAGGCTCCCGTCGGGTTCACCAGGAACTGCGGCTTCAGCGCCAGCCACTCCTCCGGGATCACCGGTTTGAGCACGTGCTCCTCCAGGTCCGGCTTCATGAGCCCCATGATATCTATGCCGTCGTTGTGCTGCGCCGAGATGACCACGGTGCGGATACCGATCGGCTTGTAGCCGTCATACTCGATGGTGACCTGGCTCTTGCCGTCCGGCCTCAGGTAAGGGATTATGCCAGCCTTGCGCACGTCGGCGAGGCGCCGCGCCAGCTTGTGCGCGAGCATTATCGGCATGGGCATGAGCTCCTCGGTCTCGTTGCACGCGAAGCCGAACATCATTCCCTGGTCGCCGGCCCCCTGCGCGTCGAGCTGCTCGTCGCTGGCTTTGCCCAATCGCAGTTCCAGGGAGGAGTCGACCCCTTGCTTGATGTCGGGAGACTGCTCGTCTATGGATATCATCACGCCGCAGGTCTCGAAGTCGAATCCCAACTCGGGCCTGGTGTATCCGATGTCCCGCACGGTCTCCTTGATGACCTTGCGCATGTCCACATAGGCGTCTGTAGTGATCTCGCCGGACACAACGGTCAGTCCGGTCGTCACCAACGTCTCGCACGCCACGTGGGCGTTCGGGTCTGTCCCGATTATCTCGTCGAGGATCGAGTCGCTTATCATGTCCGCCACCTTATCGGGGTGTCCCTCCGTGACGGATTCGGATGTAAAGAGCTTCATTTCCTGCGCCATAATCTCCCTCCAGTAACAATAGAAGTCCGCGTGATGCGCCACGCCCGCGAAGCGCTCCCGAGCACAACTTCGCCTCGGCGATGTAGCAATGCGTTGTGTCCCTTGTGTACTGTACCCCCTCCCAGGCCTGGAAGGAGGCACTTTAAACACGGGATTCCAACGCGGATAGGATATCACAAACGGGATCACGTCGCGGTTGAAGCCGTCGCTGTCCTGTCACGCGGGAGGCGGTCGGCTGCGCTCAGGACCCCGGCTGCGCCGTCGTCTTGGTGATGAAATCCCCGTTCATTCCGTCGACCAGGACATGGAGGACCTCGGAGCCCGGGGTCGGGACCCGGTAGGAGACGTCCCATATCCACTGGTACCTGGGTGCCGGCGTCTTCTCGCCGACGGCGTCATAGTCGGCCTTACAGCGCAGGACCGCATCGACCTTGGCGTCAGAGTGCGTATTCTGGTAGTCTCCCCCGCCGTTGCGGAAGGCTACTGTGTAAGCCTCGGGCGAGTCGACTCGGAAACTCTCCTTCGGCTTCTCTTTCTTGTAAGTCTCCTGGCCGGTGTCTCCACCCTTGGCTTCCCCGGGCGCGTTCGGCCAGACGTTGCCGCGGTTGTAGATGACGAACATCTGAGAGTCCGTTTCCGGTGTGGGAGAGTAGTATTAGACCTCCCAGATCTTGGCCTTGCCGTCCCGCCCCAAGCCGTCCGGGTCTCCGCTGCGCACCTGGATCATCCAGTTGTCGGACTGCCACTTGTCAGCCGCCGGCTTGGTGAACTGGGTGGCTTCGTACGCCGTGACCGACTCGGGCCGGCCCTCGGTCGGGTCCACCACGGCGTCGCTCTTCTTCCCACAACCCGGCAATACGACCGCCGCCGCGATGAGCGCCGCGCACGCTATAAACAGTACGATGATCGATCTGCTCTTCCGCATCGCTTCTCCTGGTGTTCACAAGGCTCCGGAACGCGCTGCCTGATGGCTCACTGTGTATAACGGCCGGAAGGCTCTCCGGGAGCGCCAAAGTTTATCATACCTGAGAGTTTAGACTCTCCAAACCTACTACTGGTTCGTCCGGTCAGCCACGCTTTTTCTCAACTGCCCGCGCTCCTCACCTCCCGACCGCGAGCCTCGATGAAAGGAAAACCGGTAGCCCGACCTCCTCCATCTTCTTCTGCACGCTCTGAACGTCATACTCTACCCGGTGGAAAGAGAGCGCGCCCTCTTCAGGCCTGAAGGTGACGTAGCACGCCCGCGGGTCGCCGTCGCGCGGCTGCCCGACGCTACCTGCGTTGATCAGATACCTGGTGCCTTCCTCCAGCTCGATCTGGAGGGCGTCGGACGGCATTGCGAACTCGAGCGCGTCGCGGTCGCCGGACTCCTGCGCTTCCAGCGGCCAGCTGAAGACCGCGGGAGAGTGCGAGTGCCCGTGGAAGCAGAGGCGGTTCTCGAGTTTGAGGAAGCTGCGGTAAGCCTGTTCAGGGGAGAGGATGTACTCCCACACGGGGTCGCGCGGGCTCCCGTGGACCAGGAGGGCGGCGTCGTGGAGCAGGCTCCGGGCCGTCGCGAGCCCGGCGATACAGGCGGCTTCGAGCTCGCCAAGCACGCCGCGCGTCCACTCGTTGGCGAGGCGGGCGTCGGGGTTGAAGCGCTCCAGGGATATCGCGCCTATCGAGCCCAGGTCGTGGTTGCCGACCACGCAGGCCGCCTCCAGCCGCGAGACCAGTGAGATGCACTCGTTGGGGAAAGGCCCGTAGCCGACGGTGTCGCCGGCGCACCACCATGCGTCCAGGTCACCGGCGTGCCTCAAGACGGCCTCGGCCGCCGGCAAATTGGCGTGGATGTCCGCGACGATCCCGATCTCGCTCAATGTGGCTCCTGCCCGAACGGCTCCGGCCCTTCGGCCGGTCGGCCAGGCTCAGGTGGCGATATGGCCGTGGAGGGCGATGATGTTGCTCCATGGGATGAAGTAGTGGTGCATCCCCAGCTCTCCGCGGGCGGCGAGGGTGATGCCTTCGACTTTGACCGCCACGACCGCGTAGAACTTGACGTTGGGTATCTCGTGTCTGATGAATATCTCGAGCGCCTGGCACGCGGAGTCCCACCCGAACATCTGCCGGCACAGCTCCACGGGCAGGTGCTTGATGTCATCTCCCGGAGCCTGCACGTAACACGGCTCCCTCAAGCTTATGATCTGCATGGTTCATGCCTCCTTTTAAGCGTTATCGCGGTAAGGATAGACCACTACCCGAGTTGTTTCAAATGAGGAGCCGGGTGACGCCGCCTGGCGGCTTTGTTGTAGAATACGGTAATTTTCAACGCTTGTTCAGGAACATCCCTTGGAGCGTAGTATTTGAAGACATGTGAACTCTGCGGCATCGAGAACCCGGATGAAGCCCGCTTCTGCATGAAGTGCGGGAAAGACCTCGACAAGGTCAAATCGTCCGACGTCCCTGAGGAGATGCTGTCCGGCTCCGACACGTTCACGCCAGTGGACGACGATGAATTCGCGCGCCTCGCCCCCACCCGCCGCATCACCAGGGAGCCGGTCGGCGACGTAGCTTCATACAAAGAGGCCGCTGCCGCCGCTGCGGCCGCGTGGGAAGCTGAAGAGGAGCAGGCAAATCTTCAGGAGCAGGCAGCGAGTCAGAAGCAGGCCGACACCGCTGCGCAGGCAGCGCCGGCTCCGCAGCCCGGCCAACCCCCCTCGTCCGTGCAACCGCAACAGCCGGCCGCGGAGGCTTCGGAGATCCATCAAACGGGGGTGACCGCGGACTTCAAGGACCAGAAGCAGTTCTGCCACCGTTGCGGGATGGCGAACCCCCGCGACCAGCGTTTCTGCAAAAACTGCGGGTCCGCCCTCGCGGGCGCTCCCGGAGGTATAGCCGACCAGACTTTTGACGCGGCGCTGACGATGTCGCTGCCTGGTGTGCCCGTCGAGACCACCATGCTGGCCGACGTCTCGCCCGCGAGCGTCTACTCGACAGCGGACGCGGCCGTGGAGGGACGGGCGCGCGAGCGACGCGGCTCCGGGGGCCTCGCGGACTGGGACGCCCGCGAGTGGCTGGGGTTGATCGTCGCCACCCTGATCGCCGCCGTCGGCATCTGGTTCGCGTTCTTCGGTGGATACGCCCTTCTCTTCAACGCGGGCTCCAACAACATCCACAAGGCCGGCGCCACCATGGAGAAGCTCACCAGTTTTGCTTTCGGCATCTCGGCGACCTTCGAGACCCAGCAGGGCAAGTCCCCTGGCGGCGGACACGTGATGTTCCTGTCCCCCGACAGGTCCGCCTGGGAGATCAGCCGCAGCGGGCCGGGGCCCGCGGCGATCCAGGGAACCGTTCAGGTGGCCGAGAAGACGTTCTCCGGCCCCGGAGGCGCCTGGCAGCCGGCGGACCCCGCGACGGCTACCGGCAATGTCCTGTTGATGTGGAAGAGCTTCAAGAACGTCGAGACTCTGCCGAACGCGCCAATGGGCGCGAGCCCGGTGTGCCTGCACTACAAGTACCGGATGGACCCCCGGCTGTTCATGACCGTCCTCGGGCTCGGGAACCAGGACGTGGTGAGCGACGCGGTCATGGAGGTGTGGATCGACAAGACCTCGTTCCAGATCATCCGCGAGACCGCCCAGGTCTTCAACGCACAGGTGAACGGGGAGCGGACGAGCGTCGTCCTGGTGATGGACCTGAACGAGACGGGGAAGCCGTACCAGATCAATCCGCCGATCTAGACCCGGGGGCGCCGACCGCCCGGCCCAGGCGTCCTCAACCTTCCAGCGTCATACCCTTCGGCGCCTTGAACCGCCTCTCAAGTGAGCCGTCTTTCTTGCGCTCGACGCGGGCCTCTATGAATCCGCCGGGGACAGGTACCCTCCCCTCGACCCACTCGAGCCCGGACGGCCTCGGGTCGAACTTGAAGCTCCTGTAGCCGGGCCCCGAGGGCCGGATACCGAGCACGTATTTCGAAAGCAGCGGCAGCACCCCGGCCGACCAGCCGTGGCACAGTGAGGTAAAGTGTCCATCCACCCCTCCCCTTCTTCCCGCCCATTCCCAGTAGGTCGTGGAAGGAGCGGTGTCGACCATGGTGCCCCAGCACCGCCTGATGAGCTCCAGGGCGCCGGCGTCGTCCCCCGCGGCAAACCTGGCGAGGGCTTCGTAGTTGACCATGAACGGCACCACCCTCTTGTTGTGGGGCTGCAGGCCGGGGGTGAGTCGATAGTAAGGGATGTCCACGTTGGTCGAGCCCCAGGCGACCCACATCTTCTCACGGATGTAGTCGAGCACGCGCCGCGCCTCCTCCGGCTCCTCCGTGAGGCCCGCGATGATAGCGAGGACGTTGGCGTCCTGAGGCACCCGTCCCGGGTCCACGGTGGTATCGACGAGGACGCCCTTGCCCTCGTCCCGCAGCTCGCGCTCGATGTTCTGCCCGAGCCTGAAAGCCCTCGAGACGTAGCCGATGGAGATGTCTTCCTCGCCGACCTCATGCGCTATGCTGGCCGCGCTGTTCAGCGCCCAGTAATACATGACGTTGGTGTAAGAAGGCTTTCCCAGGCGGAAGACGGTGAAGCACCACTCCCACATATTGAGCGGTGTCTGGCGGAACAGCCCGCCGCGACATTGACCGTGAAGATAAGCGAGCGCCCTCTTGATGACAGGGAACATCTCGCGCATCAGTGCCTCGTCCCCGGTGTGCATGTAGTACTGGTAAAGGACCACGACCCACCACGCCACATAGTCGCCGAAGAACCCGCTGGCCACCCTCGCCGGGATGGGACCCGGGCTGCATGCGGGGATGTATCCGCTCTTCTCCTGGAAGGTGGAAAGCGACAGCGGGGAGTCCCTGATGGCGTCGGTCTCATACGTGCTCGCATATATGGCCGCGCCCGCCGGAGCGAGGTCGGCGGTCCAGACGAGCCTGTCCCGCTTGGCCCCGTCCACCACGACCCAGTCGCCTTCGGCTATCCTGTGCCTGGCGGCGACGCCGCCGAGGGCCGGGTCCACGGTGCACATCTCCACTGTGTGCAGCCCCGCGTACCACGCCCTGTTGAGAAGCTCATCGCTGCACAGGAAGTACCCGCATGAATCGAGGTCGCTGTGGTGGGGGGTGTAGGTCACCGAAGCGCTCTTCAACTCGACCTTGCCCGGCCGCTCGGGGTAGGCCCACAGATAGCGGAAACCCCCGCAGTGCGGCAGCTCGACCTGGCCGTTCTCCCTCGCCCGCACGTGGTGGTAGTAGATGATGGGGTCGGCGATGGCGGCCGCCTCAGCGACGAGCGGATTGAGCAGGTGCTGGAGGGATTCGACCGCCTGCACCCCGACCTTCCTGCAGTGCCCGGCCCCGAATGTCAGGCGAGGGTATCCACTGACCTCGCGCCCGAAATCTATGAGAATACCCCTGTTCGACGTCGGGGTGATCCTGATCTCGAGGCCGGCGGCCTCCGAGTACGGTATCTGCTCGTAAGCTTTGCCGAAGACGTTCGCGGTGCCGAGGGTTGCGGGCGCGACGGACCTCGAGTCGGGCTCGAGCCAGAACTCTTTGATTGAGGCGGTTTCTCTGAGGATCCGTGGCAAAGGACACCTTTCGACAATCCCGGCGAACGCGCACCAGATGCGCCGCCGGAGCCGGACCCGTCCTGCGCGGCTCGCGGCGCGCCTGTGCCACGCCGCGGCCCGGCATAGGATAACTCAAACGAAATGCGTCAGACAAATATCATCTCCTGGCGAGGAACTGCACGCGCCGGGTGTCTTCAGATACCTTCCAAAGGCCCCGGGCGTCGTAGCGCTCGACGTGCTCGAAGCCCGCCGCAGCGAGCGCGTCATCGATAACTCCGATGTCGTAGGCGCGCTCCCGGTGGACCTCCTCCGACATCTCGTAGAGGCCCTCCTCGCGCTTCAAGAAGTTGGTCATCTTCAGCGTGTTCACCCGCTCGTCGGGGTCCCAGGAGGATTCCCAGATCGAGACGCCGGCGCTCAGGCGGTGGATCATCACCGCCTCCGACCGGCCCGCTTCGAGCTCTCTTGCCGTGTTCATGTCGAACAGCGCGTAACCGCCGGGCTTGACGGAACGCCCGAACCGCGCCAGCGCCTCACGCAGGGCGCTCTCATCAGTCAGGTAGTTGAGCGAGTCGAAGTTGCAGGTGAGGAGGTCGACGGGCTCGGGAAGGGCCAGCTCGGTGAAGGATTGCCTGATGAAAGAGATGTTCCCCCGGGCGCTTCTGGCCCGCGCCACTGCCAGCATCCGCTCCGAGATATCCACCGCATACACGCGCGAGCACCGCTCCCCGAGATACAGGGCGGCGAGTCCCGTGCCGCACGCGATGTCGGCGGCCACCTCGAAGCCGATCCCGTTCCTGTTCACCAGCCTTTCGAGGTTGTCGCGCCAGCACTCGAAGGCGGTGTTGCCAACCAGTTCGTCGTATATCCCGGCCAGGTCGTCGTATGCTTCTTCCACTGCCGGACAGCCTTTCTCTCCACCGCCTTCGCATCTGCGATTATCGCGCCGTACGGCAGCCTGCTCAAGCGCCGCCAGCGTGACAAGCCAATCAAACCCCATTATGATAGTAGTTTCCGGGGCATAGCCTCTCGCGAGGAAACGCCGCGAGATGAGCGAAGGAGGGACAGATGAAGGAGCGCAAGATCCACAAGCTGGAGAAGAAGGCCAAGAAGCTGGACAAGAAGGCGCGCAAGATCAGCAAGAAGTCCGGCAAGGCGACCAAGAAGGCCGAGAAGGCCAGGGGTAAGGCCTCCGCCGAGTAGCGATATTCCACCGCGTTCCCATCTGGGGCGGGGCCGCCGGCCGCTTCGCGCCGGTCCCCACGACTGGAGCAACTATGAGAAAGTGCCGCCAGTGCGATTTTCCCAGGAAGTTCGCGCGGTTCTTCGACTGGCGAAGCGACGGCACGATCATCTCCACCGACAGCACCCGCACCCGCTCGCAGATAACCTTCCTCGAGGCGGGCGAGTTGGAGAGCCTCTTCAGGGACCTCTCTGAGACTATCGGCGTCAACATCGACCGTTTCCTCATCCAGGCTCAGAAGAACATCGGGAAAGCCGTCTACGCGAACCTCCCCATCAGGCACATGAAGCGTGTGCCCGACAACCGTTTCTTCCGCCCGCAGTGGCTCGCCCGCCTGCTGGTCCGCGCGATTGCGACAGACATCGCGGGCCTGGGAGACGGACGGGTCAGCCTCGACCGCTACGTCGCGGGCAAGACCCTCGTGGTGCGGTTCAAGGACCCGGTGGTCAGCACCCTTCTCGTCGGCAGCCTCGCCGGCATCTATGAATCCATCGAGGAGATGCCCAGCTCCAGCGTCGATTACCGGAACGAGAACGGCGACCTGGTGGTAATCCTCACCCACGGCGCCGAACGCCCCGAAGAGCAGGAGCGCCTCTACCTGGAAGAGGTCAAAGCGGGCGAAGGCCCTCTCGTGTGGGACAGGTGCTGTGACTGCCGCGTCCCGGTCGAAGCCGCGCGCACGTTCTCGTGGGACATCGACAGGGGGATGATCTCGAACAGGCAGACCGGCGAGAGAGACGTCGTGGTCGCGGTGCAGTCAGTGAACGCGATACTGCGCGAGCTCGAGGCCGAGCTGGGTGAGGACGTCGCACAGCTCGTCTACGACCACCAGAAGGCTTTCACTTTGAAAGACCTCGAGGGGGCAGCGGCCGACGACTCGGGCGCTTTTCTGAACAAGCAACTCATGGACATGGCGCTGCGAGGCCTGGGATACCCCGCCACCTTCGACTTCGACGGCGCTTCCGTCTCGGTGGCGATAACAAACGCGTACAACCAGGTCCTGTACGCCGCCAAGATTGCCGCCGCCCTCGAGAAAGTGACGGGCAAGGCTTCAGACGTCGCCTGGGAGAAACGGGAGCCCGACGACAGCGTCTACTCGATCACGACCGCCCCGTAGGCCCGCACGTCCGGGCTCATTCCAGCCTGAAATATCTCTTGAGGCGCCATCGCGCCATGGGGGTCTGATCACTTTCGCCCGACCGGGCGACTAGCGAGGGCCTCACCTGAAACGGCCGCGCTCGGGAGGCGCGCACCAGCGCCCGTCCGGCCCCGGGATCAGGTAGGTCCAGAACACCTTCCTGATCACTCCCGTCCTGCACGTCAAGCACATCCTGCCGGTCGAGTCCTCCCCCTGCCTCTGCAGCCTCTGGGTCCTCTCGCCGCACATTGTGCACTCGTACTCGTAGATGGGCAACTGGCCACCCTTCCGGCCGGCGGCGCCGGCCTCTTAAGACGGAATGAAGTCGCTCTCCCGGACCTCGTCCAGCGCGATGGCCCCGGTCGGGCAGACTACCTGGCACAGGCCGCAGCCCATGCACGCCTCTGCGTCTATCATGGCCCCCGCCGACTCGTCCTCCATCGAGAGCGCTCCGAAATAACAGCGCTCCAGGCAGTCTCCGCAGGAGTCGCAAAGGCTTGCGTCGACTCTCGCTGCGAACCTCGAAGGGTCACACATCTTGAGCTGACGGTTTATCAACATGGGGAACGTCATGCAACAGTCGTTGCAGCAGTTGCAGATGAAGTGGGTGTCCGCGGCCCGGTTCATGGTGACGTGGATGAGGCCGGCCTGCTCGGCTTTCTTCAGGAGCTGCAGGGCTTCTTCCTTCGAGAGCTCTCTTCCCGTTCCGCGGTCTATCGAGTAGGCGCCGGCTTTGCCGAGCTGCATGCAGATCTCGACCGGGCGGTCGCACTTGTGCGCGGTCAGCCGGCAGGTGCAGTTGGTCACCGCTATCACGTCAGCCTCGTCGATCATCTGCCTGACGTCCTCGAAAGCGAGGATCTGCTGGCGCGCTTCGAGCGCCTCGCTGACCGGGATAATCCGCGTAACGGGGCGTGGCAGCATCTTCTCGACCATCTCCGAGAAGGCGGGCCACTCCTCCTCCATGAACTCCTGCCAGAGGTCCAGGTAGCTGCGGGGCGCCTCCGGCCAGAGTATGGAAGCGTCATGGAACTGCATAAGGTCGCGGCACATCCGGTACAGGGTCCCTTCGGGGGTCTCCTTCTTGAACGCCAGGCCTTTCCGGTAGAGGTCGTCGAGCATCCCGGCCGCTTTCGTCTCCTCGATGCCGAACTGCCCCGCGACGGCCGTCGCCGTGCCCGGGAGCGCCAGCAGGACATCGGCTTCCTCGGGCGGCGCTATGGCCTCGAACAGCATCGGGATCAGGCGCGAGTTGCCCATGAAGATCTTGTCGGCGAGCTTTGTGTACCGGTCATCCATATCCATGTCTCGACCCCCTGTGCTCTTCTCCGTTGATTACGTATATTAGCAGCGTGCCCGCGTTCTGCCCCTGACATAAATCAACCCGCGGGATAAACGCTCCTCGAGCGCTGCCTCCGAACGCTGCCCTCAGGGCATCAGGTCGGTGGCGGTCCTGACGTAGATGTCGTAGTCGCGCTTTCCGAAACAGCAGCAGATGACCTTCTCGACGCTCTCGTCCTTTTCCAGGAAAGCCTTGATCTCACCGATAGCGATCTCGGTCGCCCTGTCGATCGGGAAACTGTAGACGCCCGTGCTGATCGCCGGAAACGCGATGGTCTTCACCTCGTTCTCGACCGCGAGCCGCAGGCTGTTGCGGTAGCAGTCCGCCAGCAGTCCTTCCTCGTTGCTGGAGCCCCCGTGCCACACCGGGCCCACGGTGTGGATGACGAACTTCGCCGGCAGGTTGTGGCCAGCTGTTATCTTCGCCTCGCCGGTCCGGGCCCCACCGAGCGTCCGTGTCTCGGCCAGCAAGCCCGGGCCCGCCGCCCTGTGGATGGCGCCGTCCACCCCGCCGCCGCCGAGCAGGCTCTTGTTGGCCGCGTTGACTATGGCGTCGACCTCGAGCCGGGTGATGTCGCCTTCAATGATGTCGACGCGTCCGTTCAGGAATTCCACCGGAGCCCCCTTTTTGAAGTGACGAGCGAAGTATATCAAACAGGCAGGGTCGGACCGCTTGCCGTTGAATGAGTAGGTTGCTTTGACTGTCTAGATCACAGGGAGGTGGCGAGGTGGAGAACCCGGAGATGGATTTCCTGCAGTATCTGTTGAAGCGCTTCATCGCCAACGAGGACATCGATGTCGAGAAGTGCACGGTCAAGGACCTGCTTGACAGGCTGATGGAAGAGATGACCCCTATCGGCGGCGGTTGATACCGTACACGCCGGCGAGCGAAAATATCACGGGTTAAGGCTGGGGCGCTGGAAGGACCGGCCTTGACCCGTTCTGCTGCGACGGCGGCAGCGGTGTGGAGCCGTTGGGAGGCTCGACGAAGTCCTTCGGCCTCACGCCGTTGTTCACGATCATGGTGACCGTTTCACCGTACGCCAGCAGAGTGCCTGGCGCCGGCCTCGTAGCTACGACGCTGCCCACTGGTATCGTCGTGCTGAAGCCGGTCTCCTGCTTGACCTTGAACTGGTAGGAGATAAGCGTTTCCCTCGCCTGCTGGGCCGGCATCCCGATGACGTCCTTCGGCACCTGAGCGACCTTGTTTCCGAGGCTTACCTCGATGTTGACCTTGCTGTTCCGGGGTACCCTGGTGCCGTCGTTCGGCCTCTGTTTCGAGACCCGTCCCCTCGCGAACTCATAAGCGAAGACATCCTCTACGGTGCCGGTCTTGAGCCCCTCTTTCCTGATTGTCTGGACGGCCACGTTCCGCTCGAGATTGATAAGGTACGGGACTTTCACCTCGGACGAGTTGAAGGCGCCGAACACGAAGAGCAGCAGCACCGCCAACCCCGCGAGCGCGGCGGCCCCGCCCCCGACCGCGATGCCCTTCCAGTGCCGCCGCACGAAGCCTCGCTTCCCTGAGCCCTCGCTCTCGAGGTCACGGCTGAACTGGAGTATCTCGGTCCGCGTGACGTCGGCCTCCGGCTCCGCGGGCTCGCCGCCTCCGGCGACGGTCAGGGCCTCGGCCATCACGCCCGTCGCCGCGGCATCGTCTCGGGAAGCCTTCGGGGCCCTGGCTCTCTTTCGCCTGCGGTCCGGCGCGGCCTCCCCCTCCAGGTCCAGGCTCTCGGCGGCCGCCGCAAGGGCTCGACGTGCGTCGCCGCCGTCCTGGTAGCGGTCGTCAGGGTCTTTCGCGAGCATCCCGGCCACGACCTCGTCGATCTGCGCCGGCACCGCTTCGTTCAGGGTGGACGGCGGCTTCGGGTCCTCGGACATGATCCTGTATATGACGCGCACGAAAGACTCGAAGGCGTTATCGGGGCCGAACGGCCTGACGCCGGTCAGCATCTCGTAGAACACCGCGCCGAAAGAGAACACGTCGGTGCGCTTGTCGGCGGGCTTTCCGTCGATCACCTCGGGGGCGATATAACCCGGGCTTCCCATCACCGTTCCGCTCTGGGTGATGGTCGTCGACGCCTGGACCCTGGCCAGGCCGAAGTCGACGAGCTTAACGCCGTCGGAGCCGGAGAGGAAGATGTTGTCGGGCTTCACGTCGCGGTGGATGACCTCGCGGGAGTGAGCGTATTCGAGCCCCGCCAGCACCTGGTCGGCAACCTGTATCGCCTGCCCGAGGGGCATCGGCTCACCGGAGATGACCTCGGAGAGGGGCACGCCCTCGAGGAACTCCATCGAGATGAAGTGCCTGTCTTTAGCTTTGGAGATGTCGTGGATTATCACCACGTTCTGGTGTGATAGGCCGGCCGCGGCGCGTGCCTCGCGGTAGAAGCGGTCGACAAGGTGCTGCTTCTCGTCCTCGGTGAGGCCGTCCGGTATCGACATGACCTTGAGCGCCACGTCGCGCCTCAGCAGGTTGTCACGTGCGAGGTACACGACGCCGAAAGCGCCCCGGCCAATCTCGCGCTCGATCTTATATCGCGGGCCTTGGATCTCGGACACGGGCACCAGCGAAGATGTCTGAGGCTTCTCTGCGTGCCCGAATTATAGACCTCGCGCGCCGGTCTCACAATTGACGGGACCCGGGGTTGTGCCATGTGACGTGAGGCACCGGTCAGTGATGCTCGGCGACCGGCTCGACCTTTATCTCGGGGAAAGCCTTCGCGAAGCTCTCGGGCTCCGCCAGCCCGGGCCCGGAGTTCATTACCGCCGACACCGAACAGGCGAGCCCGATGTGGAACACGCGCTCGAGAGGAAGGTTCTGGACAATGCCCATGACGAGCCCGGCGACCATGGAGTCCCCGGCGCCGACGGTGTCCGCGCTTATCACCGGCACGGTCCCCTTGAGGGCCACGTCGCGCGTCACCAGCAGGGCCCCTTTCTTGCCCATGGACACCACCACGATCTCGACTCCCTTCTCGTTCAGCGTCCGCGCGTGTGACACTATGTCGTCCTCGGAGGCGAGCTCGACCCCGACCATCTCGCCGAACTCGGTGATGTTGGGCTTGATCAGGTATGGCCCCGCCTCGATCGCGGCGACCAGGGGCCCACCCTCCGAGTCGACGATCACCTTCGAGCCGCGCGCCTTGCCTTCCACGGTTATCGAGTAGTAGATATCGTCCTGCACTCCGGGCGGGAGTGAGCCTGACAGCACCAGCACCTCAGGCGCCTGCGCGATCTGGAACACCAGGTTGCTGATCCTCTCTGTCTCGGTCTTCTCGACGGGAGGCCCGGCCGCGCGTATCATGAGCTCCTTGCCGTCACGCTGCCCGATGATGATGACGTTGGTCCGCGTCTCGTTCTTGATGCGCACGATCTGCAGGATGAGCCCTTCCGCCTGCAGGAGGTCGAGAACCTCGTCTCCGACGTGCCCGCCTGCCACGCTCATCGTGACGGAATCCGTGCCCATGGCCCGCAAGGCCCTCGACACGTTGATGCCTTTGCCCCCTGGGCTCTTCAGGACCTGGACAGCCTTCACCGGCTCGCCGAACTCGAACTTGTCGAGCACGTAAGTTATGTCGAGTGTGGGGTTGAGCGTCACAGTGTAGATCATCGCGCCCCCGCAACCTCCCTGGGATCCCGTCGTGCCTTGGATGATACCACCCGGGCATCACTTCCTTTCCTTCGAGGCCCGCGGTGCTATGCCTCCATGGGGCTCGCGCCGGTTCGTCCGGTTCCCTGCAACTTTCCGCGCTCTCTCAAAAGGTGGACTCCGCGCTGCCGAAGAAATAAAGACGGGCGCCGGAGAACAGCCGAAAAGGCGGCAGCGTTATGCATAACACAACGTGGGAAATCACAATACGTATCCTGCTGTCGCTCGTGCTCGGCGGCCTCGTGGGCATGGAGCGAGAGCTGACAGACCACCCCGCGGGCATCCGCACGCACATCCTCGTCACGGTCGGCGCGTGCGCCTTCACCACCATGTCTCTCTTCGGGTTTCCGGGCTTCCTGGGCGGGGACCGTGTCGCCGCGGCTATCGTCACCGGCATAGGCTTCATAGGTGGCGGCGCCATCCTGAAGGCAAAAGACGGCTGGGTGACCGGGCTCACTACCGCGGCAAGCCTCTGGAGCGTCGCCGCTGTCGGCATGCTCGTCGGGACTGGTTTCTATGCGGTCGGAGCCATCGTGACCGGGATCGACCTCGTGGTGCTCGAGTTCATCGACTGGGTCGTCGATAAGCTGGCGCCGAAATACAAGAGCCGGAAGCTGCCGGTGGAAGTCGCCGGCGCGCATTCAGCAGACAGCCTCAACTCGGTGCTCGACGTCCTGCGCAGCGGCGGGTGCTCCCCCGAGCTCGTCCGGTACAACCGCCACGAGGACGGCACTAGATTCGACATGTCCCTGGTCGCGAAGATCGCCAGTGACACGGACTTGCAGAAACTCACGGAAGACATCTACCGGGTCACTGGCGTGAGCGACGTGCTCTGGGGATGAGCCCTCCTCTCACTTCAACAAGGTAAGCGGACCCCGCCATCACCGTGGCGGCCGGTCGCCAGGTGCCAGGCTTTCCTCATAGGCGGGATCCGTCCAGCAGAGAGGCCCGAGAGCTTCGGACAGGGGGTCGGAGTCCGTGCGGCTGAAGCCGAGGTGGAGGTGGCGGCGCCAGCCTTCCGAGTGGTTGAACCGCCCGGAAGCGCGGCCGACCTCGCTGCTCATGAGTTCCATGCCCTCCAGGTAGTCGAGGTCCAGGCTCTCGCGTAGCCACTCCAGTTGGCTGTGATGCATCTCCAGCAGGCGGCGCTTCTCCCCCATCACCTCCGCGGTATTGACATACTGCCCTGCCGCGACCCGCCTCCGCAGCCCGTCGAGCAGGCCGTACGGAAGCGCATGGTAGATCGTCACCTCTCCGTCCCAGGGAGGCATATCAGGCACGGTGCGGTAATCCTGGAAACCCCGCACAAACGCTGCCGCCACGACGAGCCGGCACGAGTTCTCGTGGTCAGGGTGATAGTCGCCGGGGGAATGGACGAGGATGATGCGCGGCCTCACGGAGCGGATCACTGCTGCGGCGCGCGCGACCATGTCCGGGCCGCAGGATATGCCCATGTCGGGCGCGACCGGCCCGTGGAACTCCGCGCCCGCGGCATCGGCGGAGGCACGCGCTTCGGCGAGCCGGATCTTCGCGGTGGCCTCCCTGCTTTTGTCGACAGACCCGAGAGAGCCGTCCGACACGCTCCACATGTGGATGCGCGCCCCAGCGTTCCGCAGCATGAGCAGGGTGCCGGCCATCATGAACTCGATGTCGTCCGGGTGCGCGCCGGCCGCGAGGGCGACGAGCGCTTCGTGGTCAATCTCTGGCACCTTTGTCTCCCCTTTCCGGGACGACCAGTCAGAAGATATGCCAAGAAAAGCACTGATGGCCTGGAGGCGCAAGGCAGGAAGTAACAGTCAACGGTAGAAAACAGGTCTGGTAGCGATAGAAGCAAGGAGGCGTGATGGGAGTTATCTTTACGCGGATGAAGCAAGGGCCGGGTGCAGCCGTGCACTTCGTTTCCGACCGGATGAAGAAAGGCGAAGACATGGAACCGGCAAAGCTCGAACCGGGCACGGGGGCACTGCTGGAGGTCAAGGGCAAGAAGCTCGCCATATACAAGGACGAAAAAGGCGAGCTCCACGTGATGTCGCCGGTCTGTCAGCACCTGCGCTGCATCGTGGGGTGGAACGCCGAGGCGAAGACGTGGGACTGCCCGTGTCACGGCTCGAGGTATGACGCCACGGGCAAGGTCCTGAACGGCCCGACCAAGCACGACCTGCTGCCCGAGACCCTCGACTGAGCAAGGCGGCGCCCGCTGCGCCGCTTCAGTCAGACTGCATCGAGGCCTTCCATGGCGGCACGGCACGCCTCGATCTCATCGCGGCTCATCCACTCATTCTTGTCACGCTGCGTTGCAAGGGGGCTCGAGCGACCGAGCTTGCGGTCCTTGTCGAGCCACAGAGGGTTGTATTGCAGGAGGGCGACCCTCTTCGCGCCGCTGTCTCTCAGGAATCCCGCGATCGCCTTCAGGTTCTCCTCCGTCGCGGTTATCCCTGGAATGAGCGGGACACGGGGCAGCAGCTCGGTGCCGCGCTCGGCGCAACTCTGGAGAAGGGCCTTGAAGTTCTCGAGGATGAGGCTGTTCGACACGCCGCACTGCTCGCGGTGCAGCGCTTCGTCGTGGATCTTGATGTCAAAGTAGACCGCGTCGGCGTGCGGGAGCACGAGCCGCTCGAACCCTTCGAGCGCGAAGTACCCGCAGGTCTCGACAATTGTATGCACGCCCTTCTCCTTCAACCTCGCCAGCAGTCGCGAGCAGTACTCCATGAAAAGAGTGGGCTCGCCGCCCGAAAGGGTCACCCCGCCCCCCGACGTCTTGAAGAACGGCAGGTCTTTCTCGATCTCGAGGGCCACTTCCTCGACGGTCATGTGCCGGCCGACCAGCGCAAGCGCTCTGGAGGGACAGGCTTCGACGCAGTCGAGGCACATGTCACAGCGCTCGCGGTCGATGAAGCCCGGCAGGTCCCTGGACAGCGCACCGAGGCCGCACGCCTCGATGCACGCGTCGCACGCCACGCACTCATTCTCGTCGAACGATATCTCGGCGCCGGCGCGCTTGCTCTCGGGGTTGTGGCACCAGGAACAGTCGAGCGGGCAGCCCTTGAAGAACACCACCGTGCGGATGCCCGGCCCGTCGTCGAGGGAGTTGCCTTTGATCTCCAGTATCAGAGGCTCTCTGCCGGGCCTGTCGTCGTGCAAGAGCCCCACCTAGATCCCATACTCTGCGCGCTCGATCAGCTCGATCTGCATGTCCCTGTTAAGGGTCACGAAGTAAGCGTTGTAGCCGGAGATGCGGACGAGGAGGTTGCGATAGTCCTCCGGGTGCGCCATGGCGTCGCGCAGCATATCGGTGGTGACCACGTTCATCTGCATCTGCATCCCACCGAGGTCGAAGTAAGTCTTCACGTAGGAGAACATGTTCTCCACGATGCGCTCGTGGCTGTCGGATGCTCCGGGGACCACCTTCACGTTGAAGGCGATGTTGTTGTTCATGTTTCGCGCGTCGAGGCTGGCGACGTCTCGGATGTTGTCGAGCAGGTTTGGCGAGGCGTTGGGCTCGGGGGTGAGCCCCGGGGTGAACGCCTTTCCGGCGAGCCTGCCCGATGGGAGCGCCCCGGTGAGCGTCCCGAAGGCGACGTGGTTGGACATCGACCAGAAGCCGGCGGTGTACGGGCCGCCCCTGAAGTTCCTGTGCGCGCCGTAGGTGTCGTGGGCGAACTTCGCCACCCGGTCCGCCATCGCCACGGCCTCAGCGCTGCCCGAGCCGAAAAGCGGGACCCGCTTCGTGACCATGGCATGGAGCGCCGCGTCGCTCGCGAAGTTGGTGTCGACGGCCCGCTTCAAGTCGGTGAACTTCACCTTCTTGTCGTCGTACACAAGGGTCTTGATGACCATCAGCGAGTCCGTGATGTCCGCGAGCCCTATGCAGGCCGCGCCAGACGAGTTGTAGCGCGCGCCTCCCACGGTCGCGTCCTTGCCTTCAGAAATGCAGTCATCCTGGAGCGACGAGAGCAGAGGGGTCGGCCGCAGCAGGCTGTGCGCCTCCCCGAGCATGTTGTTGTACTCCACCGAGTTGTCGATCAGGAACTTGAACTGGGTGGTGAACGCCGCGAAGAAGTCCTCGAAGGTCTCGAAGTCGCCGGCTTCGATGCTGCCGGTCTTCGGGCCGACGTCCCATTCCATGAGCGGATGGCGCCCGTTGTTCATGGCCATCTCGAAGGCGGCGACCATGTTCATCATCATGCAGTTGGTGTGGCCCATGTGTTTGCCGGAGAGGGTCGGCTCGACGCAGCCGGTTGCCGCCCAGTCGCGCAGGTCCTCGGGTGCGTAGCCGAACTCTTCGAGCGACTTCATCACGGCGAGGTCGTTGTGCAGCGACGGTGTCGCCGCGGTGATCAGGTTCACCTCGCATAGACGTTTAAGGTAAGCGTCCGAATTCTTCTCCGGGTTGAACCTCGCGTTCACGTTCGGGTCCCGTATGCCCAGTATCTCCGTCACCTTCAGGAAGACGTACGTCATGTCGTTGACCGCGTCCTCCCCCTCCGGCGTGACACCGCCAAGCGTTATCGCCTGGTCGGAGGAAGAGCCGCCGAACAAATAGTTTCCTATGTCCGGCACAAGGGGAAGGTGGTCCGTGCACCGCATGTAGAAGCAACCGACGAGTTCGACCGCCTTCTTGATGTATTCCTTTTTCTCCTCAGGCGTTCCCAGCTTCGCCATATCGGCCTCGAAGAACGGCTGCAGCCATTGGTCCATCCGCCCGATGGACAGCCCGGCGTTGGTGCTCTCCATATGCAGGCCGACCCATCCGATCCAGATCGCGTTGAGGGCTTCATCCAGCGTCTCCGCGGGGTGCTCGGGGACTCTGCGGCATGTCTCCGCCAGCCTCTCGAGCTCAGCCTTTCGAACGGGGTCGGTCTCGGCAGCCGCGTCTTTCTCCGCCTGAGCCGAAAGGTTCCGAGCGTAGGCGGTGAGGCCTTCGAGGCAGAGCACCATGGCCTCGAGGGTATCCTTCTTCTCCTGGCTCGCGGAGGCATCCGCTGCCAGCTCCTGCTCTATCTCGCGGATGATCCCGCCGGTGCCCAGCCGCAGCAGCTTCGGGAAGTCGAGTATGGTGTGCGACAGCGACGCCGTCTTCCACATGAAGTACACAGCGAAACGCTCGTCCATCTTCTGGGAGAGCGGCTGTGAGTACTTGTCGCGCACCCACTCGCGCATGTTGCGCTTCGACCAGTAGGGAAACACCTTGTGGTGGAAGGCCTCCCGCGTCTCCTCGCTTATCTCGTAGGGGTTCAGGGGGCGGCCGGGCAGCGAGCCGAGCTCTCCCCATATCATGGTGCCGTGGGTGTCGGGGTAGACCACGACCCCGATCTCTTTGGTGGTGGTGGTGCCGGCGATCAGGTCGTCCTCGCGGATTATCGGCTCGCGGTTCTCCATCAGGTATTTGTATGCCTGTGCCTGCCTGAGCGCCGGCACCCACTCCTCGCCCTGGACGTCGGTCTCGAAACCGTTCTCGAGGAACCAGTCGGTCAGGAGAGACGAGCGCTCGTGGCACACCTCGGGAGTGCGGGTGAAGTGGACGTCGAGAAAACGCTCGAGCCTGGGGAAGTCGTCGAGCGAGTATTCCGCGAGGTAGGGGTCGTCCAGGTGCTTGACCCCGGAGTCCACCCTCTCACCTTTCATCCTCACCTTATGCCGCTCCGACATCTCGCGCGACAGAGCCGGGTCGGACGGTCCGCCCATGCTGGCGCGCTCTTTCGCGTCGGCGGCTTTCGCCTTCTCCGTCAACTTCTTCTGGGTCTTGGAGAGCACCAGGGAAAGGTAGTAGTTGAAGAGGTTCATGTACGAGAGGTTGCCCTCGAGCCTGAACTCGCTCTTCAGAAGGAGGTTCAGCATCTCGCTGGGCGGCAGACTCAGCATCCGCTTGATGACGCTGTCGTCCCTGTAGACCATCGTGACGTCAGCGTCCGCGGGGACCGAGGAGGCCACGCGCGCCTTGCCGTCCCGGAAAGTGATGGACTGCTCGACGGTGTTCGCCTCGGTCCTGAAGCCGACCGAGAGATCGAACCAGGAGCCGTTGGTCCGCATCTCCTCTTTCAGGGAGGGCCTGTGGTTGAAGCTCCCCGCCATCATGCGCAGGAGCGCGTTCGCGAGAAGGTTCGTCGATGTGTGACCGTTCACGTCGGCCTCCTTGACTTAACACTAGGGGTCAGGTCCTTTTTCTTAAGTCCCGGGACTAAACTTTTTGGGGTCAGGCCCCTTTTTGTTTAGTCGCAGGGATAATCATAGTACGGTTGGGCGCGAGGTGATAATGACGGATGACGTATTCCCGTCGAGCGCCTTATTGAGCCCGGCCGACCGGACAGGCCACGGCGCACATCGCGCAGGCGTGCTTGCGGCCGAGGACAGGGATGTGTGAGCGCCTCCACCGGTCACACTCGAACGCATCGATAAGCTCGTCGCGGCCGCAGCCGGGGCTCCAGGTGCCACTTTTCAGCGCCCCGGAAGGGCAGGCATCCACGCACAGGCGGCACCTGCCGCAGCGAGAACCGGTGACAGGCTTGCCGGCCGTCATTCGCTCGGCGGCGAGCACCGTCGCCATCTCGAGGCGCGGACCGAACGCGGGCGAGACCAGCATGCCGTTCCTCCCGACCCATCCCAGCCCGGCGAGCGTGGCGGCAGTCTTCTGCTGGAATCACGCCGATAGCGAGCACTCGTCCTGGCCCGAGATGCGCACGTTCGGGATGCCCAGGCTGTCCAGTAACGAGCATAACTCCGTGACTGCGCCCTTCAGCCCGCGGTCGGCTTCGAGTTCCGCGGAGTGGTACGACTCCTCGTCGTAGGACTCGAGCGTCGGGGCCTCCGCTCCCGGGAACAACGGGGAGACCAGCACCAGCGCCGAGCCGTAGCCCCAGGGCCCTGACTCGCCGAGTACGGACAGGTCCGCGACGCCCCAGGCCGCCAGGCCCAGGCCGTCGAGCAACGTCTTTATGGCTTCGTAGTTCTTGCTCATCGTCCCATCATGATACCGGCGATTTCGTCCCATTGCACCGTTTGCGGTCGATGCCGACGGCCTCCTCCTGAACGACCGCGTCATCCCGGCGTTTGTTATAGACTCTAACCGTGGCTGAAGGCGGAGCGGGAGGATGGGAATGGACCTCGATATCGACGAGGAGCTTCTCGGTCAGTTCGAGCGCCAGCTCGACCCGAGGCACCCCGAGGCGGGCGAGATCCCGGCAAAAGTCCTGGGATACGGCGAGATAAGCACCGTGTTCGAGATCGGCTCGGGCAGCCAGGCGGACGTCGCCTACAAGCGCATGCCCATCTTCGAGACCGAGGCCGAGCTCGACAAGTACCGCTGGATCTTCCGCGAGTACAACCAGTTGCTGTCATCGCAGGTCGGGCTGCTGCTGCCGCCCTTCGGGCACGCCACGGTGACGGGCTCCGATTCCAAGCCCGTGATGTTCCTCGCACAGAAGAAACTCGACCCCGCTTCGATCGGCAACAAGGCGATTCAGGTCCTCTCGGAGGAAGATACCGTGCGCCTGGTGGTCCTGGTCCTGCGGGAACTCGCGAAGCTCTGGGACTTCAACGCGCGGCAGGGCGAGGTGGAGCTGGGCATCGACGGCCAGATATCCAACTGGTCGGTCGAGGGCTTCGACCCCGCGAACCCCGCCGTCAGCGACGAGACGCGCCTCTACTACATCGACACCAGCACCCCGTTCATAAGGCTCGAGGGAGTGGAGCAGCTCGACCCGGAGCTCTTCCTGAGGAGCGCGCCGTCATTCCTGGTGTGGCTTCTGCGATTGATGTTCCTCGAGGACGTGATGACCCGCTACTACGACTTCCACCTGGTCGCCGTGGACATCATCGCGAACTTCTACAAGGAGCAACTGCCGCAGCGCATACCCGCGCTGGTGAAGGCGGCCAACGAGTTCTTCGAGGGCGAGGCCGCGGCGCTTGACGTTGCGCCTCTCACGGAGAAGGAGATCAAGTCTTATTACCGCGAGGACGCCATGATCTGGAGGCTGTACCTCGCGATGAGGAGGAGTGACCGTTTCCTGCGGACCAGGATAACCAGGAAAGGCTACCCCTACATCCTGCCGGGAAAGATCAAGAGATAGCGAGCGCACAGGAGGCACGCGATGTCTGTCATCGGGCAGTTGCCCAAGGAGAAGATCACCGAACTCTTCGCGCGGCACGTGTCGAGCGGGAAAGTGGAGTTCTTCGAGAACGCGGGAATCGACCTCGTGCCGGGCCGGCGTGAGGGCGTGTACCTCTACGACATAGACGGCCAGCGGCTCATCAACTGCAACTCCAACGGCGGGGTCTTCAACCTGGGGCACCGCAACCCGCAGGTACTGGCCGCCCTGGAGGAAGCGCTCGCCGAGCTCGACATCGGGACGCACCACGCGGTGAGCGAGCACAGGGCGATCCTCGCCGAGCGCCTCGCCACCATATCGCCGGGAGACGTCAACCGGGTCATCTTCGGTGTCAGCGGCGGCGAGGTCGTCGACGCCGCCATCAAGCTCGCAAGGGGGCACACGGGCAGGGCGGGGATAGTATCGGCCGAGGGGGCCTACCACGGTCACACCGGCTTCGCGCTCCCCGCGGGGCACGAGCAGTACAGTAAGCCGTTCGAGCCGCTGGTGCCTGGATACAGCCACGTGCCCTTCGGTGACCTCGAGGCGCTCGACGCCTCCGTCGACGAGAGCACGGCGGCAGTCCTTTTCGAGACCATCCCGGCGACGCTGGGGGTCGTGGTCCCGCCCGACGACTTCTACGATGGCGTCAGGCGTATATGCGACGAGCGGGGCGCGCTTCTCATCTGCGATGAGGTGCAGACCGGGCTCGGGCGTTGCGGGGCGTACTGGTGCATCGACACATACGGCGTGGTCCCTGACATCATCGTCACCGCGAAAGGCCTCTCCGGCGGTGTCTACCCGATCACCGCGACGCTGTACAGCGACAGGCTGAACCAGTTCCTGCACGACAACCCCTTCATTCACATCTCGACCTTCGGGGGGGCCGAACTCGGCTGCCGCGTGGCGATCAAGGTCCTCGACATACTCGAGGACCCCGCGTTCCTCGCGCACGTGGGCGCGATGACAGAGGTGTTCTCAAGAGGTTTCGAGGAACTCGAGTCCCGTCATCCCGACCTGCTGGTGGAGACGCGCCAGCGTGGGCTGTTCATGGCGCTGAAGATGAAGAACGAGATGTGCGGCCCTCTCATGACGGTCGCCGGCTTCAACAATGGCATCTTCTCGGTGTTCGCGAACAACGACACGTCGGTGAGCCAGATAGTCCCGCCGCTCATCATCACGGAGCCCGAGGCCGCCCAGGTTCTGGAGTCCCTCGACGCCATGCTCTCCTGGACCGAGACGACCCTGGCTTCGATGCAGTAACAGGGGTCAGGCGCCCTCCGGTAAGTAGGAACGCGCCTTTTCTCATCGAAATCAGTACCCGTGTTGTCTGTTCTTTCCAATCTGACGCGAGGTACTGATATGTTGAAAAAGCCGGCCAAGCGGGCGATACACATGCCCCGTATTGTCAGCAACAACTGGTTCAACTCCGAGGCGCTCACGCCGGAGGCCCTCCAGGGGAAGATCGTGCTGGCCGACTTCTGGACCTACTCGTGCATCAACTGCCTGCGCACCCTCCCCCACCTCCGTGAGTGGTGGTCCAGGTACCGTGACAAAGAGTTCGTGATGATCGGCATTCACGCCCCCGAGTTCGAGTTCGAGAAAGACCCGGTGAACGTGGCCAGGGCCCTCGAGGAGTCAGGGGTTGACTGGCCCGTCGCCCTCGACAACGACTACGTCAACTGGCACAACTTCGCCAACCACTACTGGCCGGCCAAGTACATGTCCGACCGCGGAGGCCGCATCGTCTACGAGCACTTCGGTGAGGGCGCCTACGACAAGACGGAGCGGAAGATCCAGGAGTTGATAAGCGAGAACCCCGCGATCGGCCTGCTGCCCGAGATCAAACGGGTCTCGAGCCCGGAATGCTTCAGGGCGACCCCGGAGACCTACTGCGGTTACACCCGCGGGATCTTGAACAACCCGGGCGGCTACATCTACGAGCGAGAGGCCGATTACGACCCGCCGCGAAACATCCGCGACGACAGTATCGCGCTGGACGGGAGATTCCTGGCGAGGCGCGAGTACGTGGAGTCCGCCGAGCCGGGCGCGACCCTGCTGCTTTCTTTCAAGGCCACGGAGGTGAACCTGGTCCTGAGGGCGATGGACGGCGGAGCGAGCGCGAGGGTCCTGCTCGACGGGCAGGTGCCCGACCAGTCCGTCCTCGGCTCGGACCTGGACGGCACAGCACAGGTCGACATCACGGAGCCGCGGATGTACAACCTGCTCAAGTCGGACCATCAGCTTTCCGGGGTCCTGTCGTTCCAGGCCCTGGACGGCGCTTATCAGGCCTACGCGTTCACCTTCTCGGGCTGCATCGAATAGGAGGGGTCAGGCACCGTCCACTATTTTGTCCACCGCGCCTTTAGTCCTGCTCGGTTTCAGGTGGACAAAAAGGTGGACGGTGCCTGACCCCTATGTCTTCTCTAATCGCTCATGTGGTACTGGTCGCGCAGCGAGTACGCCTCCGCGAGCACCTTGTCGAAGCGAGCCTGGTCCGCGACCGGCTTCATTATCATCTTGAGGCACAGGTCCATCTGCTCGCGCGTGCTGCTTGTCTTCTGGTAGAGCTCCAGGGCGTACTTCGAGAAATCGCGCACCATGAAATCGAAGATCTGGTCCACCATCTCGTCGTACACGCCGTAGATCTCCGCGTTCTCGAGGATCAACTGCCCGTACGCCACGAGCGTGAACAGCTCGCCCAGGGTCAGCAGCCATCCGATGTCCTTCGTCTGCCCCTCGGTGGGCGGCGCCGCGAGGAGCATCTGCTTGAGCGCCTCGATCTGCTGCTTGAAGACGCCCACGTTCGGCAGGCCGCTCTTCCCATAAGCGATGTTGTAGTCGTGGAACTGGATACTCCCGAGCCCCTTGGTCGCCCCCTGGTTGAAGAGGAAGTCGTCGTTCGCCGCGTCCATCCTCTTCGGTATCAGCGGGAACTCGCCCGGGTTGAAGAAGTAGTTCGGCATGAACTTGATGATGAGCGCCATGTTCACGTGCACGGTGCCCTCGAGCTTCGGCAGTGCCCGGATGTCGCGCACGCCCTGCTCGAAGTACATGTCCTTCTCGAACCCCTTGGCGGCGATGACGTCCCACAACAGGTTCATGACCTCTTCGCCCTGCGTCGTGACCTTCATCTTCACCATCGGGTTGTAGAGCAGGTAGCGCCGGTCCTCTGCCGACGCCGACCTCATGTAGTCGGCGGCACGGAGCGCGAAGAGCTTCATCGCGACCAGGCGCGCGTATGCATCGTTGAAAAGTTGCTTGATGTGCGTGAAGTCGGTCACGTAGTGGTCATACAGGAACCTGCCCGCCGCGTGGTCGATCGCTTCATAGTAGGAATGGGTGCACATGCCAATGGACGCCCAGCCGAGGTTGAACTTGCCGACGTTGATCGTGTTGAGCGCCGAGTCCCAGGCATCGCGGCCCCTGGTCAGGATGTCGGCCTCGGTCACCGGGTAGTCGTGCAGGGCGTACTCCGCGACGAAGTTCTGCGAGTTCACCACGTTCTTCACGACCTCGTAGCCGCCGCCTCCCTTGCTCGGCACCGCGAAGAAGACGTAGTCGCCGGTATCGGTCATCTTGCCGAAGGTGGACACCAGAGCTGCCTCGTTGGCGTTACCGATGTAGTACTTCCGGCCGTTCGCCGCGTACTTCCCATCGCCCAGCGGCTTCAGGGCCATCTCGGTCGAGTACAGGTCAGCGCCGTGCTCCTTCTCGGAGAGCCCGAACGCGAATATACCGCCGTCGCGCAGCATCTCGGCGGTCTTCTTCTTCACCGCCTCGTTCTGCCCCATCCAGATGGGCCCGAGCCCGAGGATGGATACCTGCCAGGTGTACCAGTACGCGAGGCCGTAGAACGCGGTGATCTCGTTGAAGGCACAGTTGCGCCAGGTGTCCCAGCGGGAATCGGCGTCCAGCGCGTAAGGCGCCGGCGTCAGCAGGTTCGAGAAGCACTTCTCCCCCTTCTGGAAATCGAGGAAGTCCTGGTACCAGGTGCGCTCGTGGTCGTCCTTCTTGAGCTCGCCCCGGCCCTTGCCCTCGAAGAAGTCGATGGTCTTGGCCATGATCTCGCGGGAGCGCTTCTCGGAAAACTCCCAGTCGTATTTCTTGGGGTTCATCAGTATCATCGCTTGATTCCTTTCAGGCAGGTTCAGCCGTCCGTTCAACGCCGATAGCATATCTTGAAGCATGGCGAGCGGCAAACAGTACCGTGCCTTCAGCGCACTGCGCCGCTGCGGACTCAACAATCCCCCTCCTCTCTGCCTTCTGCCTGAAACTCAACTTCTTCAAAATTCTTTGATTTCTGCAGGAGAAAAGCAGATGAGAAGTAATAGGAGGCTCTAAGACTGGTGAAAGCGGACCTGGCAGTCGCTCCTCATAAGGATGCGCGAAGCTCTTGCGGATGCCGGCATATCACCCGGGCCGACAGGCACACTTGCGCCCCTTCTGAGGGCGTGCTTGGTGCGACGAGATGCTGGAAGCTGGTTACTGCCGTCAGGCAGTGATATCCGGCCTCAGTGAAAGGGTGATGTGCAATGATTACCAGGCGGGAATTCCTTAAGTTTACTTCGGTCGCCGGGGCCGGCATGCTTTTCCCGGGGGCGATCAAGCTCGCCAGCGCCATGGGGGTGCCCGAGCTTGCAGCGAGCCCGGTGCTCCCGAAGTACGTGGACGCGCTGCCAATACCCGGCACGCAGCAGCCTTCCGGAACTTTCAACGGCCTGCCGCTGTACACAGTCACGATGCGGCCGTGCCAGCAGAAGGTCCACCGTGACGTACCGGTCACGAACTTCTGGGGTTTTAACGGCGTCACTCCGGCCAGCTCCTTCGATGTCAACACCGGCGAGCCGATGTACGTGAAGTGGGTGAACGGGCTCCCGACAACTCACTTGTTCTCGGCCTCTATCGACCACACGCTGCCTGGAATGGCAGGCCAGCCGGAGGTCCGCGCGACCGTTCACACACACGGCGCGGAGGTGCCGTTCACGAGCGACGGCGTGTTTACCAGCAACGGCGGCTTCTCGACGCTACTCCCCGGGCAGTCCGCGACATATTTCTACCCGAACATCCAGCGCGGCGCCACGATCTGGTTCCACGACCACGCGGTCGGCATCGACCGCCTCAACGTGATGGCGGGTCTCGCGGGTTTCTTCATCATCCGCGACCCGGTGGAAAAAGCACTCAACCTGCCCAGCGGAGCCTTCGAGATACCGATCGTCATCCAGGACCGAGAGGTGGACGCGGGCGCCCAGCTCGTCTATCCGACAGTCGGAGACAACCCGGGTGTCCACCCGCAGTGGGTGCCCGAGTTCTTCGGCGACACCGCCGTGGTGAACGGCAAGGTCAACCCGTTCCTGTCCGTCGAGCCGAGGAAGTACCGCTTCAGGTTCCTGAACGGCTCCAACGCCAGGTTCTACACCCTGAGGCTCAGCTCGACGCAGAGCTTCTTCCAGATCGGCACGGACGGCGGCCTCCTGCCGGCACCCGTGGAGATGAAGCACCTGACGATCGCCCCGGGCGAGCGCGCCGACTGCATCGTGGACTTCGCGCCCGTCAAGGGAGCCCAGGTCATCCTCAACAACTCGGCGCCCGCGCCGTTCCCGGGTGGTGGCGGTGGTGTCCCGATCCCGGACATCATGATGTTCAAAGTGAACAAGCCGCTCTCGGCACCTGACACGAGTTCGCTGCCCGACACCCTGCGCCCAATCTACGACATCCCGGAGGGTTCCTCGCTGATGGTCCGGAATATCGTGATGCAGGAGATCGAAGGCCCTGGCGGCCCGCTCAACATGTTCCTGAACGGCAAGGGCATGATGCAGCCGCCGACGGAGTTCCCGCAACTCGGGAACACCGAGATCTGGCAGTTTATCAACACGACCGTCGACACCCATCCCATGCACATCCACCTCGTCCAGTTCAGGCTCCTCGACAGGCGCCCGTTCGACGTAGCCCAGTTCAACCTTACCGGCAATATCGTCTACACCGGCCCGCCGACCGGGCCCGACGCGAACGAGAAGGGTTGGAAGGACACGGTGCAAGTACCCCCGGGACAGGTGGGCCGCTTCATCATGAAGTGGGTATCGTTCCTGGGCGAGTACGTCTATCACTGTCACATCCTCGAGCACGAGGAGAACGACATGATGCGCCCGTACACGACGACCCCGACGGTCTACTACTTCGCGGAAGGCTCGTGCAGACCGAACTTCACTCCATACCTGACGTTCAACAACCCGGGGGACCACGTCGCGGGGTGTGTTATCACGTACATGCTCGGCAACGGCCAGACCAAGGTGCAGAACCTTGCGGTCCCCGCCGGCAACAGGCTGACCATAGCGGTCAAGGACTTCCTCGGCGAGGCCGACGACGCGGCACATGACTTCTCCGCGAAGGTGGAGTGCACCAACAACCAGCAGGTGGTCGTCGAGCGCTCGATGTACTTCAACTACAACGGCGTCTGGACGGGAGGCCACTGCGTGGTCGGGGCCCTGATGCCCCAGCAGCAGTGGTTCTTCGCGGAAGGCAACTGCCGCCCGAACTACGACGCGTACCTGACCATCCAGAACCCGGGCAATACGAGCTCGAAGGTGCAGTTCATCTACATGCTGGGCAACGGGAGCACCAAGACCCAGAAGCTCACGGTCCCGGCCCACTCGCGCGCGACGATCAAGGTGAAGGACTTCCTCGGGGAGGGAGACGACAACGCGCACGACTTCTCCGCGCAGGTCACCACCACGGACGGCACCTCGATCGTGTGCGAGAGGCCCATGTACTTCAACTACAAGGGACAGTGGACAGGCGGGCACTGCGTGGTCGGCGCCGTAGGCCCCGCTCCGACCTGGTACTTCGCGGAAGGCACGTGCAGGCCCGACTACGACTCGTTCATCTGCATCCAGAACCCCGGACCCGCCGACGCGAAAGTCACGGTGACCTACATGCTGGGGGACGGAACGACCAAAGCCCAGGACCTGACGGTCGCCAAGCATTCGCGCTCCACTATAGTGGTCAGGGACCTGCTCGGCACCGGCAACGATGCCGCGCATGACTTCTCGGCGACGGTCGCGTGCACCAACGGCCAGAACATCGTCGTGGAGCGGCCCATGTACTTCAACTTCAACGCGACCGGCTGGACGGGCGGAAGCTGCGTCATGGGCTCGGTCCTGCCGGACAAAGCGTGGCACTTCGCCGAAGGCTGCGTGAGGCCGAACTTCCAGTCGTTCATCACCATCCTGAACCCCGACCCGGGCAACGACGCCGCGGTCAAGATAACCTACATGACAGCGGCGGGCACGACACAGGTCCAGACGCTGACGGTGCCCAAGGCATCGCGGTTCACCGTGAACGTGCGGGACGTCCTGGGCTCGTCCGACGACCTCGCGCACGACTTCTCAGTGAAGGTCGAGACGACCAACAGCGTCGAGATCGTCGTCGAGCGACCGATGTACTTCAACTACAACAACGCCTGGAGCGGCGGCCACTGCACTGTGGGGTTCTCGTACTAGGCAAGGTAAACCGACGAATAGACCGGAAGGGGCCCCCTCGGGGGCCTTTTCCTTGAGTGAAAAGAAGGTGCCTGGCACCTTTTTTCCACTCGGCGCGTTTCGCGCTAGAATTGCGTGAATCATCGAATGAGGAAGGGACAGATGCCAGGCATCAGGCCCAGCGGGGCGATCATCGATTCGCACATACACATACTCCCCTCACGGCGTTCGGCGAGCCTGGTCCGCTGGATAAAGCGGGCGTTCCCGTCCCACCCTTCCCATGAGGGCATGACCCCGGACGACATCCTTGCCGACATCACGGCATGCGGCGCGGAAAAGGCTTTCAACTTCGTCTTCCCTTTGAAGGCCGAGGAGACCGAAAGCCTGAACGAGTGGAGCCGCGACGTTGCAGCGCGCTATGAGATGCTGGTGCCGTTCGGCTCGGTGCATCTCGAGACCGCGCGCAAGGACGAGGTGGTCGAGCGCTGCCTCGGCGAGTACAGCCTTGCCGGCATCAAGCTACACCCGTACGCCCAGCGGTTCGAAGCCTTCTCCCCTGAGTTCGAGCCGGTGTTCCGCGTGCTCGAGGAGCGCGGGCGGCCGTTCGTGGTGCACACGGGCTTCGACACGTTCTACCAGCAGACGCAGGACCTCGACTACATGCAGAGGATGCTGGATGAGCACCCAGCGATGCCGGTCGTGCTTGTACACGCCCTGTTCCCGAGGTTCAGGCTGGCTCACGAGCTCATGGCGCGGCACCCGCTTCTGTACCTGGACATGACCAACGTGCCGGGCACCCTGCGGTTGTACCTGGATACCCCCGATGCGGCGGCCCTGGCGCCGGACACCGCCGACGTCCTGCGCGAGCTCGACCACTTCCACTCACTGCTGCAGGATTTCAGTCCGCGAATCATGTTCGGCACCGACCACCCGGTCGGGATGGGCTCGGTGAGGCAGATATACAAAGACCTCGACAGCTTCGAGCTGGATGAGGAGGTGCGCCGCGACCTGGTGGGCGGCTCCGCGCGCAGGTTCCTGGAAGCTCACTGCGGCAACTGGGGTGCCCCCGCAGGGTAGGGATCAGGCCTTTGCAGACCCGAAAGGAGACGGTCATGGAAGTCAACGAGAACCTGGTCCCGCCGTGCGGGCTCTACTGTGGCGTCTGCGGGATCATGTACGCGACGCGCGACGACAACCAGAAGTTCCGCGACAAGCTTGCCGGTGTTTACAGCCTTCCCCCTGAGGAGATCCACTGCGAAGGCTGCCTGTCCGAGGGCGACGCGGTGTTCGCCTACTGCCGGGTCTGCCCCATCAAGTCGTGCACAAGCGAGCGCGGGTACAGGGGATGCCACGAGTGCGACGAGTTCCCGTGCGCGATCATCGAAGAGTTCCCGATGCCGGTCGGCAGGAAAGTCATCATGCGCGCGATTCCGCGCTGGCGCGAAGTGGGCATGGAGCAGTGGATCGCAGAGGAAGAGGCGCGATACGTCTGCCCGAGTTGCGGCGCGCGGCTGTTCAGGGGTGCGAAGCGCTGCCGCGAGTGCAAAGAGCCGGTGGACGAGGACTAGGACCAGAAAGAATGAGGCCGCGCCATTTCGGGCACGGCCCCACGCTTTTCACAGGCAATGCGCCACCGGGACCTGACCCCAGTGGTGCGACTTCGTTCTTAGGCTGCTTTCTTCTCCTCAGGCATGACCTTCACAACTACTTTCTCAGTGCGCCTTATCACACACAGGTCCACGCTTTGGCCTATCTGTTCTTCGGTCAGCATCATGTGCAGGTCGTCGATTCCCTTGACCGGCTGCTCCCCGTACCCCACGATGACGTCTCCTTCTTTCAGCCCCGCCCTCTCGGCCGGGCCCGACGGCTCGACCTGGGTCACCAGGAAGCCTGTCTCGACAGGCAGGCCGTGGAACCTCACCAGCCTGCGGTGCAGCTCGGTGTTCTGCCCCAGGAGGCCAAGGTAGCTCCTCTTGACCATGCCGTACTTCATGATCCTCGCCGCCACGAACTTGGCGGTGTTGATCGCTATAGCGAAGCAGATACCCTGAGCCGGCAGGATGATAGCGGTGTTGACGCCTATTACCTCTCCGAGCGTGTTCACCAGCGGCCCGCCCGAGTTGCCGGGGTTCAGCGCCGCGTCGGTCTGGATCACGTCGTCGATGAGCCTGCCCGATTGCGAGCGCAGCGACCGCCCCAGCGCGCTCACGACGCCCGCGGTGACCGAGCACTGGAAGCCGTAGGGGTTCCCGACGGCGACGACGAGCTGTCCGACTCTGAGTCTTGAAGAGTCGCCGAAAGTGGCAGCCTTCAGATCCGGCGCGCTGATCCTTATTACGGCCGTGTCGGTATCCGGGTCGTCGCCGATGACGTCCGCGCGGTAAGACCGCCCATCGGGCAGCATGACCTCCAGGGCGGCGGCGTTCTGCACGACGTGCGAGTTGGTGATGATGAAGCCGTCGCTCGTGAACACGAAGCCTGAGCCCGTGCCCCGCGTCTCCCTCGGGATGCGGATCGCCTTGTGGCGGCCGCTGTCCTTGGGCGTCACGGCGATGTTGACCACCGAGGGGCTGACGACGTCCGCGCTTCCTACGACCGCCCGGGAATAGGCGTCCAGGAGCTCTTCATCGTGGACCGGCTCTAGCTCCCGTTCTTGTCTGGCTTCAACCGCCGTGCCAGTATCATCTATGAATTCAAATCCTCGCTGCATGCTGAACTGCTCCGCCGTCTCGACTCTCGCGGCTCTGGATTAATTAAACCGTTTTTCCCCGTTTTGCAACATGACGAAATTCAACCCTTCTGTGGGACAATGGGGCGCACAGGAACGGGCGCTCGCCGCCCGAATTTCCTAACATGGGCAAAGACACTATCCGTCAGGGTCGTGTCACATCGGAAGGGAGGGCTTTTGCCGGAAAACCAACACAGGTTCCACCACCACGACGAGAGTGAGCGGCGCAAGTGGCAGGACCCCGAGGAGATCCTCGCCGGCATCGGGCTCTCGAGCGGCGACACCTTCGTCGACGTCGGGTGCGGCGACGGCTTCTTCGCCGTCCCGGCTGCCAGGATCGCAGGTGAGAGCGGCAGGGTTTTCGGGATCGACGTCGATGAGGTCGGCCTCGACGAGTTGAGGCAGAAGGCACAGGCGGAAGGCCTCGCCAACATCGAGCTTGCCCCCGGGGAAGCTGAGACGACTCTCGCGTGTAACGCCTGCGCCGACTATGTCTTCTTCGGTATCGACCTGCACGATTTCCGGGACCCGGGAATGGTGCTAGCCAACGCCCGGAAGATGATCAAGGCATCCGGCACCCTGGTCGACCTCGACTGGAAGGACGAGCCCATGGACATCGGGCCGCCGCCCGCCATCAGGTTCTCCGTCGAGAAGGCGTCGGGGTTGATAACGGCCGCCGGCTTCTTTGTGAGGTCGGTCTCCGAACCGGGGCCGATGCACTACATGATCACCGCGCGCCCGGTCGTCGTGACCCAGGAAAGCTGAGGTTCCGGCATGAGGATCGGGGTGCCCGTCGAGATCAAGGAAGGCGAGGAGCGGGTCGCCATGACGCCCTCGGGCGCGAAAGCGTTCGCCTCCAGAGGGCACACGGTGCTGATCCAGAGCCGGGCCGGCCTCTACTGTGGCTTCGAAGACTCCGAGTACGTGGACGCCGGTGCGCGCGTCCTGGACGAGGCGCGCGAGGTCTGGGACGGCGCGGAGATGGTGCTCAAGGTGAAGGAGCCTGTGGGTGAAGAGGTTCACTACCTGCGCGACGACCTGATCCTGTTCACTTTTCTTCACCTGGCCGCTGACAAGGTCCTCACCGAGACGCTGCTGAGCGCGCGCGTGACCGCGCTCGGATATGAGACGGTGGAGCTTCCGGGCGGCAGCCTCCCGCTGCTCGAGCCGATGAGCGAGGTCGCGGGCTGTCTGGCGATAGTCAACGCGGGGTGGCTGCTGGACGCGCACCGCGGAGGCCGTGGGGTGCTGCTCCCAGGCATATCCGGTTCGCCGCCCGGGCGGGTGACCATCGTGGGCGGCGGAACGGCCGGCATCAACGCCTGCCGGGTCGCCTGGGGCATGGGTGCGTTAGTCACCGTGCTGGACGCCTCGCCCATGCGACTTACCTACCTCCGAGATGTTTTCCACGGCAAGGTATCGACCGCGTTCTCGTCGGCCGCCATGCTCGAGGAGCTGCTGCCCGTGACGGACCTGCTGGTGGGCGCTGTGCTCATCCACGGGGGCAGGGCCCCTATGCTGCTCACGCGCCCCATGGTCGCTTCGATGCCGAACGGCAGCGTGCTCGTGGACATCTCCATCGACCAGGGAGGCATCGCCGAGACGTCGCGGCCCACCACGCACGCGAACCCCTACTACATCGAGGAAGGCGTGGTCCACAGTTGCATCACGAACCTGCCCGCGGCAGTGCCCCGCAGCGCGACCTTGAGCCTGACCGCCAGGACACTGCCCTACGCGCTGGACATAGCCGACAAAGGGCTGGACAGGGCGATGGATGAGGACGGGTCCCTGCGCATGGGGCTGAACGTGAGGAACGGCGAGCTGATCCACCCCGGGGTCAAAGCCGCGTTCGCCTGACTGCAAAATGGGGCCAGGCACCTTTTTGCATGTTTCGCTTAAGAAAACCGACCTGACCCCGGAAAGTTAAGCCAGGCCTGTCACTTGTACGGCGTGCCTTTCCTGGTCGCCTGGAGGATCAGCGGCGGGCGCGGCTGCTGTGTGAAGTCGAACGCGGCGGTCATATCCCTGGCCTGGCTGTCGCGGGCCGTGAGCGTGCTGACGCCGAAACGTTCTTCCACGATCTTGAGCCACGATTCGAAGGAGTAGATATTCTTGTCGATGTAGCCGCGCCTGGCGTAGGGGCTTATCACGAGCCCCGGGACGCGTATCCCGTATCCATACTGGTCAACGCTTGGCGGCGGCACGTGGTCGTAGAAACCGCCCCAGTCGTCCCACGAGATGAAGATGGCGGTGCTGTTCCAGTCTTTGCTCTTCATCACCGCGTTGACCAGCCCGGTGACGTAAGCCATGCCCGCCCGGACACCACTGGGAGGGTGCTCACTCACCGCGCTCGACGGGATGACCCAACTGACCTGGGGCAGCTTGCCGGCGCGCGCGTCCTTGTAGAAGTTGGCAGTGTCCACCAGGCGGTCCCACTGGGCGGGGTTGTCCTTCACCTTCGGGAACGCGGGGAGCGGGTTCCATAACGTGTATTTCTTCGGTGCCTGCGCCTGCTGCGGCACCGAGCCGACCACCTCCCCGTCCTCGGTGTCGGGGATCTTCCCGGAGGTCACGTAGTACTTCCAGTCGATCTTGCCGCTCATGAGAAGCTCGGTGATCTCCGGAAAGTTGTAGGTGGAGGGTTTAGCCTGGCCCTTCGTGCCGACGTATCCGCCGCTCTGCGCCGCGAGCATGTAGAGGTGCGCCGGCAAGCTGTAGCTCGCGACCGACTCGAACATCCGGTCCTGCAGGACGAAATCGCGCGCGTAATCCCAGTAGTTGGGGATCTCGCGGTAGTCGTGCCATCCCATGACGTCCTTGGGGTTCAGCTTGCCGGGGTTTGGCGCGCCAGACTTGCCCTTGTAGGACTCCGCAAGGAACCCGTCCATCTTGCCGCCGTTGACATCCGCCTGGGAGTTGTCCCAGAGGTGAGGGCCGCCCCGGTTGACAGGATTGGGGTCGTGGAACGGCGCGACCAGCGAGCCGTCCACCGGGTCGGTCAGGGCGACCCCGGGAGGTATGCCATCGGCGCCGGGATACGTCCCGAAGTAGCTGTCGAAGCTCCTGTTCTCCTGCATGATGAAGACGAAGTGCTCTATCTTTGAGAGGCCGGGCGGGCTGACCGGTTTTGTTGAGGAGGTGCCGGTCTGTGTGGTTGTCGAGCCGCACGAAGCAGCGAGCAATGCCAGGGCGAGAATGCCCACTATCCTGAAAGCAGCCGCGCGCTTTGTTATGGCCCGTTTCACCCTGTCCAATCCCCGCCTCGACAGTCAGTTTCGCTACACTGCTTGATTCGAGTGAAGCGGGTTGAATCCTATCGGGTCCGCCCTTGAGTGACGTCAGATCGCGAGTATGGCGCGCGCTTCGTGGGGAGAGGCGACCTCGCGCCCCAGTTCGCCCGCGAGCCACACCACCCGTTCGACCAGTTGCGCGTTGGAGGAAGCGAGCTCGCCCCTGCGGTAGTAGATGTTGTCCTCGAGCCCGACGCGCGCGTGCCCACCGGTGAGGATAGCCATGGCGCTCATGGGGAGTTGGGCGCGGCCGATGCCCGATACGTTGAAAATCGCCCCTTCGGGCAGGTGGTCGATCATGGTAAGCAGGTTGCGCGGCGTGCCGGGGTAACCACCCATGCCGCCCACGCCCATCACGAAGTTGACGTAGTAAGGCTCGCGGACGAGGCCCTTGGAGATGAGGTTCTCGACCTCGCCGAACATCGCCGGGCTGTAAACCTCCATCTCGGGCTTGATGCCACGCTCCAGCATCGCCGCCGCGAAGGCCTCGATGTCCGAGCGGAGGTTGACGAACTGGTCCTCCACCGCTTGGCCACTCGCGTCTTTGACAAAGAAGACGACCGTGCCCATGTTCAGTGAAGCCATGTCGGGGTCGGCATCGAGAGAGCTGATGCGCTGCGCGACCGGGATGCCGGAGTCGCCGGTCGTGTCCTGCACCACCAGCGGGCATCGCGCCCTGATGCCCTCGTTTATCTCGCGAAAGATGTCGGCGTCGGCGATGCCGCGCCCGTCCCCGTCTCGCGCGTGCAGGTGGACTATCGACGCCCCCGCGTTCCAGCACTCCACCGCCGCCTCGATTATCTCTGGAGGCTGCTCGGGCAGCGAGGGGTTGGCCTCCTTTCCGTGCATGCCCCCGGTGAGCGCGGCCGTGATGATGAGCTTGTCCATGTCAGCGGCCTTTCCTGATCCTGCCCCACTCGACGAGGGCGGACGCCGCGGCCGTCCACTGCGCGACGTCGGGGAGCACCGGGACGCCGACCTCCTCCAGCGCCCTCGCCATCCTGGCCGTGTAAGGGCCGCCGGCCGCGCAGCCGACGATGGGCTTATCGGCGAGCCTGTTCAGCGTCGCCATCCGCTCGACGATGCTCTCGTCCAGCGGCGTGTCCTGAAACACGAAGAACGGCATGATGACGTCGACCTTCGGGTCGTCCAGGAGCGTCCTGATGACGAACTCGTAGTCCTCGGCCGACGCCGAGCCGGTCACGTCCACCGGGTTCTCCACGAGATAGAAGAACGAGAAGTGGTCGCGCATCGCGCGCACCGACGGCCTCGCCAGGCGCACCAGCTCGAGCCCCCTTGCGGGGAACAGGTCCAGCGCGTTCACCATGGGGCCGGCGCCGTTGGACAGCATCGCCGCCCTCGGACCGGCCGCCGCCGGTTGCAGCGCCAGAGCCTGGCACGCCGCGAAGAGCTCGTGGAAGCTATCGGTCGTGATGACGCCCGCCTGGCGCAGCACGCCCTCGTACACCGCGTAGGTCCCTCCATAGGCGCCGGTGTGTGAAACCGCGGCGTTCGCCGACCTCGCGTTGCGGCCTGTCTTGAAGGTGACTACCGGCTTGCCGTGCTCCTTTATGGAGCGTCTAGCAGCGGCCAGGAACTTACGACCGTCGCCGAGCCCTTCGATGTAGCTGCCGACAACGGACGTGTTCTCGTCGGCCGCCAGGCATGCGATGAGGTCGCCCTCGTCCACGTCCACCCGGTTGCCGTAGGAGACCATCCTGCTCACACCGGACACCTCCGCGGCCTCCAGGAACCCGCAGCCCCAGGTGCCGCTCTGCGTTATGAAGCTCATACTGCCTGCCGGCGGCCTGAGCAGGCACTCGTGGCTGTGGAAGAACGAGTCGAACCTGCTGCGCCCGTCGAACGCGCCGATGCAGTTGGGCCCGACCACGCGGACGTCCAGCTCGCGCGCCAGCCGAGTCATCTTGCGCTCGATGTGCTCGCGGCTGCCGCCGAGCTCCTTGCCCCCGCCTGAAACAACGAGGAGTGCGTGGGTCCCGTTCGCGGCAAGCTCCTTCATCAGGCGCGGGCCTTCGGAGAGGTCGACCACCATGACCGCGAGCTCGGGGGCCTCGGGAAGCGCGTCCAGCGACGGGTAGCACTTGACCCCCATGATGGTCTCGCGCTTGGGGTTGATGGGATAGATGCGGCCCTTGAACTCGTAATTCACCAGGGAATCGACGATGACGTTGCCGATCTTGCCGGGGCTCGCCGAGGCGCCGATGACCGCGACGCTCGCCGGGTTGAAGAAATACTCGAGGTGCCCGGTGTGCGGCTTGCCGGCGGACAGCACCCGTGGGCGTACCACGTCGGAGAGCACGACCTTGGCGTCCACAACGACCGCGCCTTTCGGGTGGACGATGACCGGGTTGAAGTCGGCGCTCTCGAAATAGGGCGCGATGTCGGCTCCGAGCCTGGCGATCGTGAGGATGGTGTCCTCGAGCGCCTGCACGTCACACGGCTCGGCGCCACGGAAGCCACCGAGCAAGGCCCTGCTCTTGAGGCCGCGGAGCATCTCGCGAACGTCGCGCCGCGCCACTGGCAGCATTCGGAAGGCCACGTCCTCGAGCAGGTCGGTGAGGATGCCGCCCATCCCGACCATCAGCACCGGACCGAAATGCGGGTCGTTCTGCAGGCCCACGATCATCTCGACGCCCGGCGGGACCTGCTCCTCCACCAGAACGCCCTCGAAGCCCCGGTGGCGCATCGAGTCGTTGGCGCGCGCCCGCATGTCGCCGAACTCGCGGCGCAGCTCCCCCGGCCCTTTGACGCCGAGCTTCACGGCGCCGCTCTCGGTCTTGTGGAGCATCCGGTCAGAGGAGACCTTGATCACGACCGGATAGCCGATGCCGGCGCCGATCTTCGAGGCCTCGTCCGCGGTCCTGGCGACGCGCCCTACGGGGACGCGCACCCCGCGCTGAGCGAGCCACGCCTTGACCATTGCCTCTGGAAAAGCGATGCCGCCTTGCGCTTTGATGCGGTCGTACTCGCCTTTGAAATGTTGTGTGTTCTTCTTCGCCATCTCTCTCCCCTGCAAAATGGGGACAGGCACCTTTTTGCATGCTTCAATAAATCATCGCGTCCGCGCCCTCCAATGCAAAAAGGTGCCTGTCCCCATTTTGCATTTATTCCGCTGGCATCATCTGGCGGATGTAGTCCGACGGAGCCGGGGGCACGAACACGCACACTATCTCGAGCGGCTCCGTCCCCGTGTTGAGCGTCCTGTGCTCGACGCCGGGTGGCGCGTAGATCACAACCCCTGGCTTGAGCTCGCACTCCTCCCCCGCCAGCCACGCCTTGCCCGTCCCCCGGGTGAACACCATCAGCTCGCCCGAACCTTCGTGCACGTGGAGGTCCGTGCACCCGCCCTCGGGCGCCAGTGTTGAGAATATCAGCGTGAAGCCCTGCACGTCCGGGTGCGTGCCCGGGTCCATCACCAGCTTGAGCGTGCGCTCGCACGGCGCCGGCACCCGCGATTCGACAATCTTACTCGCGTCCACGTAAGGCATCCCGCTCCTCCTCAGATGCAGTCGATCTCGATTCCCATCAGGTCGCAGAGCGCCTCCAGCCGCGCGAGGTCCCTCTCGAGCCACTCCGTCGGCAGGAACGTGTAGTGGTTGCCGATCGCCCCGCGCTCCAGGAAGCTCTCGGGGTCGTCCAGCCGCACCTTGAGGCACAACCGCCCCGGGATGGACGTTGTGTCCGACTCGAGAAAGTCGCCGGTGGCCACTACCATGCGGTCCAGCTCGCGGCCGTGGATTCGCGCCACGATGGCCTTCGCCGGGGCTATCCCCGGTAAGCACACGCCGAGCACGCCCACCTTGTACAGGCTCATCAGGGTCCCCGCCCCGATGCTGACGTCCTCGGGCGAGGCTGCCAGGCCCGCCGGCCCGCCGCATGTGCCCGACAGCAGGACGCCGTCCTCGTCCAGCATCCACGGGTCGGCCATGCAAGGCACGCGCCCCAGCAGGTGACGGAACATCATCTGCTGCGCGCACTCCACGACATCGCTCTCGCACCCGACGATGACCGACCCGAGCGCATGGCCTTTCAGGCAGCCGCTCGCCCCGCACCGCCCGAGCACGCCCGTGTACCCTTCAGGGTCAGGGCCTCCGTAGCAGTTGATCGCGACGCCGGTCAGCCCCAACTCGTCCTGCAACCTCTCGATCCCCAGCGCTACTCGCGCCGACGCGCGGATGACTTGAGCGGACGCCTCGTCATCCGCGACCTGCATCCCCGACGACTTCAGCCGCCTCACCAGCGCGGTCACCTGGCCCGGAGCGACGCGGTCGCACGCCTCCTCGAGCAGAGAGATATCCGCCTCCACGTACGACGGGCCCAGCCTGTGGGTCAGTACGTCGGGGTGCCAGTTGGACGCCGGCATGACGTCGTAGTAAGAACCGCCGATGAGCCCGATCTTCTCGCGCTTCATGGCGAACGCGGTATGCGCCGCTCGCGCGAACCTCTCCAGCCGCTCGCGAGCATCCTCGTCGTCCGGGTCGCCCCAGATGGCCGAGACCGACATGCCCTCCCGTGCCCGCGCCTCGTCGCGCAAGTAGCCCAGCCCCGAGCCAGCCGAGGCCATACTCCACCAGGGCGTGCCCGGGAAATACCATACCCCGACCGGCCCCTCGAACCGCCCGACGACCGCGGTCTGCCGCGCAGACGTCCCGGTGAAAGTCACTGCCAGCAGAGCCGCGTGCTGTCCCGCGCAGGAGAGCGCGTTCGCCGTTATCGCGGCGGGGTCGATGTCCGGTCCGAACTCGGTAAGGTCCCACCCCCTGCCGCGAAGTGCCTTCTTCACGCGGCTGAAGTGCTCGGGAAGCTCGGGAGTCGTCTTGAGCTTCGCGACGTCCAGTATGTACTGGACCGCGATCTTCGGCTTGGATGTCTTCTCAGGCATTCGGCCTCCTTGCATCGCTAAACTTTTTAGGGTCAGACCCCAAAATGTTTAGTCACCACAACTTTTCTTCCGCGCGCTCCTTCTCGTAGCGCGCCCTGCGCTCCTTCAGGTACGTCGGGACCGGCACGTCCCACCAGCCGACCGCCGGGCTCCCCGAGAGCGGGAACTCGCGGTGCACCGTCACCTCGACGAGCGCCGGCCTCCCGGACGCTATCGCCCTGTTCAACGCGGGGCGTATCCCGCCGCGCGAAGCGGTCTTCTGCGCGTGCCACCCGAACGCGCTCGCTGTCGCCGCGATGTCCGGTGAGTAGAGCTTGCCGTCCGGCGTCTTGAAGTCCGTCGCCACCGCCCGGCTCTTCCCGTAGGCGTCCATCTGCAGGTCCTTGATCGCGAGCCAGCCCTGGTTGTTCACCACGACCATGACCACCGGCGTCCCTAACTGCATCGCGGCCGCCATCTCCTGCATCGTCATCATGAAGTCCCCGTCGCCTACCATGCCCACCACCTGCCGCTCAGGCCTCGCGAGTTTGACACCTATCGCCGCGGGAAGGGTCCAGCCCATTGTGGAGAAGCCGCCAGTGGTGATGCACGTCCCCGGCACGTAGAACGGGAACTCCTGGAGCATCTGCGCCTGCGAGTTGCCCGACGAGGTGACGAAGTACGCGTCCCGGGCGATCGTCCGGCGCACTTCTCTGAGCACCTGGGAGATGGTCGGCAACTTGGTCCGCGAGGCGACCAGTTTCTCGACCGATCGCGCCCACTTCGCCTGCTCGCGCGCGAGCTCCTTTAGAAATTCCTCGTTTACTAACTGGCGCGTCTGCGCCGCGTCCTCGAGCCCTAGCTTGAGCTCCTCGAGCACGGACGCCGCGTCCCCGGTGATGCCCACCTCTACGGGATAGTTCTTCCCGATCTCGTAGGGGTCGATGTCCACGTGGATGAGCTTAGTCGGCGGGATCGAGAATGCGACCCCGGGGCGGTACGAGCATGCGGTCTCGTCGGCGAACCTGCACCCGACCGCAAGTATCACGTCCGCGCTGGACGTCATTCGCAGGCCCACCGACGTACCCTTGGAGCCGGTGTGCCAGGCGTAGAGCGGGTGGTCCTCCGGGAACGCGCCCTTGCCCGCCATGGTGGTGACCACAGCCGCGCCCTTGAGCTCGGCGACCTGGCGCAGCACGTCCTGCGCCCCCGCCGCGGCAACCCCACCGCCGACCAGAATCACCGGGCGTTTCGCCTTGGCGAGCAGCCGCAGCGCCCTTTCGATCTCATTCGAGTCGCCCTCGACAGACCCCGCCGGCCGCGCCCCTCCAGGCTTCGGGATCTTCACATCGCATGACGCGCTCTGCACGTCCATGGGGAGGATGACGTTCACCGGCCCGCGCCGCCCGGTCATCATGACGTTGAACGCGCGCTTCAGGACTGAGGGCAACTGCGCCACTGAGTCCACTCGCATCGAGCGCTTGACCACCGGCTGCAGCACGCGCTCGAAGTCGTCGTCGCGGGCACGCTCGATCTCCTGCAGCAGTCCCTTGCCGCGCATGTGGGTGTGAGCCGACCCTGTGATGATTAGCACCGGTACGGAGTCCACGAACGCGGTGCCCGCGCCGATCGCCGTGTTTATCGCGCCGGGCCCGATGCTCGTGAACACCGCGAGCGGCTTCCTCGATGCGCGGTAGTACCCGTCCGCCATGTGGACGCCGCTCATCTCCTGCATCATCTGCAGCACCTGGATGCGCTTCTCGCGCCCGATGAAGGCGTCGGCAAGTCCCAGGCAACCGTGCCCCGGGATGCCGAACACGTACGGGACGCCCTCGGCGATCAGGTACTCCGCGACGATCTCTCCACCCGTGAGCCTCATCTTTGCCTCCACGACAGTCACTCGTCCGTTGTAAAACCGCTCAGCGTTATTCTATGCCAGGCAGTGTTTCTGAGTCGCATTGTCAGCAGGAAAAACCAGCCGCTAAACAAAAAGGGGTCTGACCCCAAAAAGTTTAGCGCAGAAAGGGAGTGGGGCCACCGATTACAGCGACCCCACTCGCACACACCCCAACTCCATCTCCGTGATTATTCTTCTCGCCGCCGGCGCACAATCCTCTTGAGGAGCGCGAGCCCACCGAGGGCCAGCATCACGAAGGACAAGGTCCTCATCAGCCCGGCCGCCCGCACCAGCATGTTGAACGGCTTGTATTCCTGGTTCAGCGAGATGGCCTTGCCAAGCTTGTCCATCGAGATCAGTTCCGCGGTCTTGTTCGCGGTCCAGATCGCGGCTTCCATACCGCCGCTCGACACGTGCGTCTCGGTGTAATCGCCGGTGACGTAGAAGTTCGCGTACGGCGAGCGCTGGAACGGCCTGTGCTTCTCCATCCCGGGGTACGCGCGGTAGACGCCTTGGCGCTCGCGCACGACCTTCCACTTCCGCACCTCCGCCTCGCGCGCGACCGGGAAGACTTCCTTGATCTGGTCGATGCACTGGTCGAATATCACCTGGTCGGGCAGCCCCTGGATGGGGTCCGCGGGCGATATCACCATCTCGAACATGCTCCCGCCCTTGAAGATGTGCGGCAGCACGTTGGACAGGTCGGCATAGGTGTTGAAGACGCACTCGTTCGAGAAGAACGTGCAGTCGATGTCGGTCAGCTTGCGGTCGAACCATATCTGGATGGAGAGCGACGGCGCGTACTGGAAGTACCAAAGGTCGCGGAAGTACTCGAGGCCGTACGACTCGTCGGGCATCAGGCGCCGCAGCGAGTACGGGCTCATCCCCGAGACGTAGAGGTCGGCCTCGAGGGTCTCCGTGTCGTTGACGGTGACGTTCTTGATCGCGCGGTCGGCGACGTTGATGGACGTGACCGCCTTGCCGAGCGCGACCGTCCCGCCCTTGCTCTTGATGTAATCGAGGCAGTTGTCGACCCAGATCTCGCCCAGACCGCCGTTGGCGAAGCCGATGCGCGCGTTCTTCGCCGAGACGAACATCTTGAGGAACCAGTTGAGCATGACCTTGGCGGAGATCGCGTAGGACGGTGTGAACGTCAGGCCGTTTATCGCAGGTTCCATAAGGGGCTTCATGGTCTCGGCCGCGCCGTAGCGCGCCATGAATGTCTCCATGCTTATCTCGTCCAGCTCGTCCAGGCGGTGCAGGTTGTTCATGATGCCGAAGCCAAAGGGGATCGCCGCGGTGATGAGCTTGTGGAACGGTATGCCGCGGAAGTCCTCGAGCAGGTATCCCATCGCGTAGCCGGCGTGCAGCGGCGCGGGCAACTTCGCGAACTTGAGGCATGCCATGGCGCCGTTCGGCTGAGCATAGTAGAACGCGGAGTCCTTCCAGACGATGTTGTCAGCGATGCCCATGCGGTCGAAGAATGCCAGGAGGTTGACGTAGTAAGGCATGAAGACGTGGAGCGCGTTGTCGATCATGTCGCCGTCGGGGTCGAGCCAGGAGGACGCGCGCCCCCCGAAGATCTCGTCCGCCTCGATGAGCTCGACCTCGTAGCCGAGGTCCAGCAGATTGATGGCGGTCGCCAGGCCGCTCATGCCACCACCCATTACGAGTGCCTTCATCCGTACCTCCTCCTCGACATGGCTGCAAGCAGCCGAACGGTCGGCGCCGGACTAGAAGTATATTTCAAATCGGAGAGTAAAGAAAACCGGGTGGTCAGTTCTTGATAAGGACTGGTCAGGCGCTGCAGGGCGCAGCGCCCCACGACATGTCACGGCTTCTTGGTGTAGATTCCTGAACCGAGCCACCACGTGCTGTCGACGCCGTCGGCGTAACCCAGTTTGGGCTCGTTGATCTTGGTCTTCGGGTACGGCCAGACGTAATCGACCCAGCCTCCGCCCGCGCGGGCCACCTTCATGAGCTCCTGGATCACCTTGACGCCGTTGGGGTCC
>DAIUEJ010000006.1:0-89736 GCA_036845225.1 Candidatus Anoxymicrobiaceae bacterium
ATACGGTGCCTGAGCTTGCCGCCGTTCTGTCGAGAGCCCTCTTGCCGATGACCGCCCTCATCGCCGGGTCTCGCGAAAGCCCCTCGTGGTCATTGGTGTCTTCGTAGCCGGCGAGCCTCGCATAGACTGACTGTGCGAAGAAGTCCCGGTATCTGGTGCTGGATGTTCTTGCCCGTCCTCTTGTCTCCTATCAAATCAGTGGCCATCTCGGTGAGACCCAGCACCTCGTCAAGCTCCCGAACCGCCAGCGGGCCAGCGTCTGTGGTTATCTTCGCTCCCCGGAATTCCAGCCTCAGGCGGCGGTCGAAAAGCAGCCTGATAGCCTCGTTATTGTCTGCACCCAATGGATTTTTGCCCCCTGAAGTATCGGATGGCCAATATTTGGCTTCCTGATACATATTTAAGCAAAGCAAGGAATGAATCCTTCCCGTTTCATATGAATAATGCAGCCTTGAACGGCTTCTTCGCGAGAACGATCTCCACCGGAAGGCCCCACATCGACATCAGGCTCTCGTCAGCGACTTCGAAGCCCGCGTTTTCTAGAGACTTCATGGTATAGATCGGGCGACAGTCCACCAGCTTCGGCATGTGCTTGTGCCCCCACAGGTACAACCTCATCATGGCGCCGTGCGTACCCAGGTTGGACATCGACACCACGCAAATGCGGCCGCCGCCGACCAGCACGCGGAGGCATTCCTCCAGCACCACGGGTATCTCCGCGGTATCGATGAGGTCCAGGCTGAAGTTCATCAGCACGGCGTCGAAAGACTCGCCTTCGTAGGCGAGGCTGGCGGCGTCACCGGTCTCGAGCTCAACCCTCCCCGCCAGTCCGGCTTTCTCGAGCTTGCCCCGCGCGACCGCCAGCATCCCGCTCGAGATGTCGATCCCCGAGACTCGCCCATCGCGTCCCACGGTGCGCGCCAGGGAGACGAGCGCGTCCCCGGTGCCGAAGCCGACCTCCAGCACCTTCTCTCCGCGCTGCGCATCGAGGAACAGCAGGCCCGCCTCGATGAACTTCTTCTCACTATGCCCGGAGATGAGGTCGTAGAACCGGCTCAGCCTGTCATAAATGGCCTTTGCTTCCGCTTTTGTCCTGGCTACCGGCAGCGTGTCCCTGTCGTCACTCATCCCGCGGCATCCCCCCCCACACAGTAGAGCAGGCATCGGATTGAGACCGTTCTTCTTTATTTTAGACTCTCTGAGGTCTGCTCGTTATATAATGTCCGAGGCTGCGGGAAACCTCTCGCTGGCCGGGCTCGCAAAGGAAGGTCGGATTGCCGAAGTACACCCACTATCCGCTGAACGAAGAGATCCGCAGCATCGGGGGTTACTATAAAGTGCTGCAGGAAGGGGCCTTCGACTTCGAGGGCAAGAAACTCCTCTTCGCGCTCAAGGGAGCGCAAGCGGATACCGCCTGCTGCGGACCGGGCGGGATGGGCTTCATCGCTGTACCGGGTTACATCGTCTCGTGGAAGGCGGAGAAGAACGAAGACGGCCTGCCGGTCAGTGAGGTGAAGCACATCACCGACCGGGACGTGCGCAAGCGGGTCAAGGCGGAGCTCAAGAAACAGTTCCCCTATATCGACATCGTGGAGTTCGACTGACTTGATACCCTCCCCCTCGAGACATGAGGGCGACTGGTTCTTTCCCTCCCCCTTGAGGGGGGAGGGCAGGGTGGGGGTGCGCCGCGTAAGTACGCGTTATTGACTTCGGACCGTGCCGTAGAAGAGACTATATGCGCCTCACAGGCTGGAAACGGATACCGACATTATCGCGGGAGACACTACGACGCCGGCTGCACGCCGGCACTTTGCACAACATCGGGGGCAAAGGTTAACCGGGAAAGGGAGTGATTAAATGGTTGGGATCCGCTCATACGGAGGGTATGTTCCCCGCTATCGACTCAACAAGATGGTCATCTTCGGGTCGATGGGCTGGCTCAATCCCGCCAACATCATGAACGCGCAGGGGGAGAAGGCGGTTGCAAACTTCGATGAGGACGCTGTAACGATGGCCACTGCGGCGGCGCAGGACTGCGTCGCGGGCTTCGACAGGGCTGACATCGGAGGTGTCTACTTCGCAACCACGACCGCATCGTACAAGGAGCGCCTCTGTGCGAACTTGATTGCGGGCGCCCTGGCGGCGAGCGAGAGCGTCAGGACGGTCGACTTCGGAAACGGCCTGAAGGCTGGCACCGGCGCACTGATGGCGGCACTGGACGCGGCCGCCGCAGGCAGCGCGAACAACATCGTGGTCTCAGCCGCTGATTGCAGGCTGGGCAAGATGGGCAGCGTCCAGGAACTGATGTTCGGTGACGGTGCCGCCGCGATGATGGTCGGGACCGACGACGTCATCGCCGAGTACAAGGGCTCGTTCTCGACAGGCCACGACTTCGTGGACCACTTCAGGGGAGCCGACACCAAGTTCGACCGCCAGTGGGAAGAGCGCTGGATGCGCGACGTCGGAATCGCAGACTTCGTCCCTGAGGCCATCAACGGGCTGTGCGAGAAACTGGGCCTGGCGGCCACCGACTTCGACAAGGTCATCTATCCGACCTATTTCGGCGGCGCGCGAAAGGCGATCAACAAGAAGCTCGGCCTCGAGCCTGAGAAAGTCCAGGACACCTTGCAGGCGGTGATCGGGGACACGGGCACAGCGCAGTCCCTGCTGATGCTTGCGAGTGCCCTCGAGACCGCGAAGGCCGGCGACAAGATACTGGTCGTCTCCTACGGAAACGGCTGCGACGCTCTTGCTTTCGAGGTCACCGACGCGATCACGAAGCTGTCGCCTCGCCGCGGTGTCTCGGGCTCGCTCGCGAAGCGTGCCGACCTCGACAACTACCAGAAGTACCTGCTCTGGCGCGGGATGATCCCCGCCGAGCTGGGCCTGCGCTCAGAAGAGCAGAGGTGGACCCGCTGGAGCCTCATGTGGCGTTTGCACAAGGCGATGCTCGGCCTCACGGGCTCGAGGTGCAAGGGCTGCGGCGAGCCGCAGTTCCCGCCGCAGAGGATCTGCGTGAACCCTAAGTGCGGAATCGTGGACGAGTCGGAGCCGGTGGTCCTGTCCGACAAGGGCGGAACGATATTCAGCTTCACCTCGGACATGCTGTCCGCCACGATCAACCCGCCAGCGATGTACGGCGCAGTGAACTTCAACGGAGGCGGGCGCTACGTGTTCGACTTCACGGACTGCACGATCGACGACCTCGCGGTCGGAGGCCCGGTGGAGTTCAGCTTCCGCATCAAGCACCGCGACGATCAACACGACATAACCAACTATTTCTGGAAGGCCGTACCAGTAGCAGAGGGGGCGGAATAAATGGCAGAAGGAATCAGGGACAAGGTCGCAATCCTGGGAATGGGTTGCACCAAGTTCGGAGAGCGCTGGGAGTCAGCCCCCGAGGATCTGGCAGTTGAGGCGTTTGTCGAATGCTTGCAGGACGCGGGGATCGAAAAGAACCAGGTCGAAGCCGCCTGGCTAGGCAGCCACTTCGACGAGATCAACATCGGAAAAGGCGGGAACTTCCTTGGCATAGCCCTCAAGCTCCCCCTCGTGCCTGTGACGCGCGTCGAGAATTTCTGCGCATCGGGCACAGAGGCGTTCCGCGGGGCATGCTACGGCGTGGCCAGCGGCGCCTATGACATAGCGCTCGCGCTTGGCGTCGAGAAGCTCAAGGACACGGGCTACGGAGGACTCCCCGACTCGCCCGCGTTCGGCCAGCAGCAGGCGATGATCGGGCCTAATGCGACCGCGCCGGGCATGTTCGCCCAGCTCGCGACCGCATACTCGGCGAAGTACGACGTGCCGATGGAGAAGATCAAGGAAGCGATGGCGCATATCTCGTGGAAGAGCCATCAGAACGGCGCAAAGAACCCTCGCGCTCACCTGCGCAAGCTCATCCCGATCGAGCAGATCATGGGCGCGCCGATGATCGCTTACCCGCTCGGCCTGTTCGACTGCTGTGGCGTGAGCGATGGCTCCGCGTGCGCGATCGTGACGACGCCCGAGATCGCGGCGAAGATCAAGCCGAACGAGGACCTCGTCAAGGTAAAGGCCCTGCAAGTAGCGGTCTCGTCTGGCGAAGAGGCGCTCTTCACAGACTGGGACGGCGCGGGCATGCTCACCACGCGCGCGGCCGCCACAAGGGCATACAACGAAGCGGGCATCAAGAACCCGCGCGAAGAGATCAGCATGATGGAGGTCCACGACTGCTTCTCGATCACCGAGTTCGCGACGATGGAGGACTTGCACATCTCTGCCCCAGGGACCGCGGCCGACGATATCCTCGCGGGCTTCTTCGACCTGGACGGGCAGATACCGTGCCAGCCGGACGGCGGGCTGAAGTGCTTCGGGCACCCGATCGCCGCCTCAGGCTTGCGCATGCTCTTCGAGATGTACAACCAGCTCCTGGGCCGCTGGCCCGAGGAGCGCGCGGTCAAGAACCCGAAGTACGGGCTCACACACAACCTGGGCGGCGTGCCGAACCAGAACGTGTGCTCGATCGCGATAGTGGGCAAAGACTAGAAAAGTAGCAACAGAATGCGCCACTGGGGTCAGACCCCGGTGGCGCATTTCTATTTATAATTATGCTTAGCATCTTTGGGTAGTCCAGCCGGTCGGGGACCCCGCCTGATGACGAAGGAGTTAGCATCGTGCCAGACAGTACCGCGGTGAAGAGGGTGACTGCTTTTATTGGAACCGCTCGCAAGAAATCCACGTACGGCGCCGTTCGCGAGTTCCTTGACAGGCTGGAGGCACTTGGCGGTGTCGAGTGTGAGATCGTCGCTTTGACTGACTACAGAATCGAGACTTGTAGAGGGTGCAGGCTGTGCCTCGACAAGGGTGAGGAGTTCTGCCCCCTGAAAGATGACCGGGACGTGCTCATAGAGAAGATGATGGCATCCGATGGCGTGGTCTTCGCGTCGCCGAACTACTCGTTCCAGGTCTCCGCGATCATGAAGACGTTTCTCGACAGGCTCGGCTTCCTGTTCCACCGTCCCCGCCTCCACGGGAAGACTTTCACGAGCATCGTCGCCCAGGGCATCTATGGAGGCCGGAAGATCGTGAAGTACCTCAGCTTCGTGGGAGGAGCCCTCGGTTTCGACGTAGTGAAAGGCAGCTGCTTCACTGCTTTTGATCCAATGACGGAGAAGGAACGACAGAAGCGGGACAAGGCTCTCGCCAAGCAGGCCAAGCGCTACCATAAGGAACTGTCGAAATCGGGCAATCGCGTGCCAACACTGTTCGAGCTCATGATCTTCAGGATGGGCCGGACGAGCATCAGGATCACGCTCGATGAAAGCTGGCGAGACTACACGTACTACTCGGAACACGGCTGGTTCGAGTCCGACTACTGGTATCCCACCCGCCTGGGTGTGCTGAAGAGGTCAGCCGGCAGTCTCTTCGACTCGATCTCCGCCCGCATATATAAGGCAAGAGCCAAACAGGTGTGAGACTAGAGATGTACCCTCAATGGGGAGGGAGTCTTTCACATTTATAGTTCTCGGCGACCCAATCGGCTATCTCGGCCATCGCTTCTTCATAGCTGACACGCGTCTTCCAGCCGAGTTCGCGTTTGGCTTTGGTGTTGTCGATGTCCAGGTCCCGACCCATGATGCCGGCCGTGAACCGGGTCATCAAGGGCCGCTTTCCCAGGGGGGCCATGGTCTTCTCCAGGAGATAGGCCGCGAGCCATGCGGCCCTGTAAGGTATCGACACCGATGTCTTCTTGCCGACCATCGCGCCCAGGTCGTCCAGGTAGCGCTTCCAGTTCACGTCGTAGTCGTCGCGCAACTGGTACATCTGGCCTGCCGCGTCCTCCATGGTGCCCGCCAGCACCAGGCCGTCAACCAGGTTCCTGACGTAGATGAGGCTCGCGCTGTGTTTCCCCCCGTCGATCACCGGAACCGCGGAGGTCATGAACCGCTCGATGATGTCGCGCACCCAGACGCTCCCCGGTCCGATGACGTTGGAGGGCCTGATGATGGTGAGCTCCGTGTCCGCACCCAGGCAGCGGTCGCGGCAGAGCCGCTCTGAGTCCGCCTTGGCGTCGGCGTATGGCAACCCCGACCGCCACACCGGGTCCTCTTCGCGCTTGCCCGCCAGGTGCCTGCCGATACCGCACGCCGCGACTGAACTGACGTAAACGAAGCGTCCGACCTTCCCGCGCGCTTCTTCCAGCAGGTTGGAAGTCGCGTCGAAGATGGCCGAGTAGAACGCGGAGCGCGGTCCCCAGTCGGTCACGCGTCCCGCAAGGTGAAAGACGATGTCGACGCCGTCGGCGATTCCGCGGATCGAGGCCGGGTCGGTCAGGTCGCCACGCAAGGTCGCGACTCCGAGCGATTCAGCGCGGCTCGCGTCCTCACCCGGCATGGCGAGGCCGGAAACGTCAAAGCCTTTCTCGATGAGCGCCGGACAGAGGAAAGACCCGATAAAACCGTTTGCGCCAGTGACGAGGACTTTCATGGCCGCCTCCTCGCGTTATATCTGCCGGCGGGACGCCGGCGCTACAGCAGCTTCTTAGTGCCGCTTCCAACTCGCTCGTATGCGAAATCGAACGGCGTCTCACCGGTGAGGAACCGGTCCAGATCATCGCCGTTGTAGAGCTTCATGATTATCTGCCGCACCTTGTTGGTGATCAGTTCGAGCAGGGCCTTGTTGACAGGCTTGTCGTACAGGTCGCCGAAGTCGAGCGGGATCCCGATGCGGCACCTGGCGCGCTTGTAGATGACGGATGCAAAGGCATCCGCCCCCTGCGGGAGCCTGGTGACCTTCTCGACGACCGGCGCGGGGATGGAGGGCATCCTCCGCTCCGCGAGACCGATGATCGCGCATGGTATCACCGGGACCCGAGCCTCGAGAGCCAGCCTCGCGAACCCGGTCTTGAACCTCTTGATCTTATCTACCTTCCCGGGGTCCATGATCGTCTCGCCGCCCTCGGGATAGATGCCCACCACTTCGCCGTTCTTGAGCAACTCCAGCCCGCGGTTGAGCTCCTTGTCGGCGTCCGTGCCTCCCGACAGCGTCAGCGGGAAAGCGCCTGTCCACTCGTGCAGTTGCTTATAGCCCGGGACCTTCCAGGACCAGGATGCCGCCCCGAAGTTTATGTAGCGGTTGCGGACCGAGTACGCGAGGATGACAGGGTCCATGCTGGAGCGGTGGTTGCACACGATGAGGGCGGGGCCGGTGTCGGGGACGTTGTCCTGTCCTTCGATCTTGAGGCGCAACTGCATCTTGATGATCGGCCCTATAAAGAACCGAAGCGTCTCGTAGAAGAGCATCTGGTTCGCGTCCATCGATCACCACTCCTCGGAAGAAAAGAATCAGAGGAAATAGATTATAGCGTAGACCCCCTGCTCGTGTTCTTATGTCACACTGTGATCAACACGAGTGAACGGAGCGACGTTTGAACGGTGATGACCAGCCCGGCCAGAAGTTCGTCGCGCGCCAGGATGTCTACTCAGGCAACCAGATTGCGTTCGTGGCCGGAGAGCCGATGATACTCTGGCGCGAAGAACCTTTGCCTGTCACTCCAGGCTACAGGTATGTCGTGTATTCGACGCGGCTTCAGAAGTATGTGTCCCTCAGTGACAGGGAGATCGCGCCGTTCCACGAGGTGCCACCGCCACAGGTGGCCGGCCCCGGCGCCCCCATCCCCCCACCAATACCGACGTATTCGCAACAGGTCTATCCCGCCGCGCCGACCAGGAGCAAGAGCCTGGTGGCCACCGTAGTCATCGCCTGCACGGTAGTGTTCCTGGGGGCCATTGTCTTCGCGCTGGCCATCCTGATTCCGACACAAAATTCCGTCAGGCGGGACGCCCAGCGGCGCACTTGCCAGGCCAACCAGAGGACCATCGACGGCGCCATCCAGGTCTACAACGCCCAGTACGACGCCTTTCCACCGGGAGGGGAGGTCGGCGACATATTTGTGCCGTGGTTGATCAGGCGGAATCCGACCTGCCCGACGTCCGGGAAGACCTATACCATTGTGCCCGGCAGTCCGCCCATCGTCACCTGTCCTACCAACGTTTCCGGGCACTCTATTCCGGTTTACTGAGACAAGGAGTGCGTTGCGCGGCATGCTGACAAAGGTTGAAGCCATTGAAGTGCCCGTTATGCGGAGCTGAAAACCAGGAAGACGCCGCGTTTTGTAGCCAATGCGAGCAGCAGTTCTCGAGGGAGGGCGCCGGAGCGCGCCAGGGTGGGTCTGTCTTCCAGGAGGGGTGGGCGACGTCACCGGCCGAGCCGCCGACGACTTACACGCCCCCTTCTCAACCGTATTTCGGTTCCCCGGCAACCCCTGGTCCCGGGCAGTTGCCGCGAACCGGCCCGCCGGCTCCATCGGTCCGCTCAGACAGAAGGTTTCCTGTCAGGTCCCTCGTCCTTGTGATCGTAGCGGTCGGACTCGCGGCGCTCGTCGCCGTGAGCATCAACTACTACTTCGGGACTCCGAAGAAGACCTACGAGGGCGCGAGCATGTCATTCCAGTACACAGCACGGTGGAACAAGGTCGACCCCGACGGCCCTCAACGCTATGGAGGGAATGGACCTGGGGTTCCTGACGCAGAATAGCGAGGTGATCGTGGCTGATACCGTGAAAGCGGGTGGGGTCTCCAACTTCTTCGTGGTTGAGAGGGTGCAGCCGGAGAGCATAACAGACTCCAATAATCTCAACGAGTCTCAGACCATTCTCACCGCGAGGTTCAACAGGATGCAGGCGGCTGCATCATCGTACGGCTTTTCCTTCACAGCTCCGACCTTTACCGAAGTCAGCATTGGCGACAATACACCGATTCGTATGAGCTATCACGTCAGCAAGGATGACAAAGTGGTGGACGTCGAGGAAGTCTTCATTCTACGGGACCCGGAGAGCATTGTGTTCAAGCTCGTCACGCCCAACCTCAAGACCGCGTCCGCGCAGATGCAAGACATCATGGACACCGTGAAGCTCTGGAAGTGACGGAGACTGCCGCATTCCATGCCACGCGCATCCCTAAGCGGTTCTTACAAAGCCACCTCGCGACCCGCCCCGAAGAACAGCCTCGCCGTCTTTGCCGACGGGCAGTCTTTCCGCCAATCCGTCGCGTTCTGCGCGCAGTGCCTGCACGAATGGAAGAAATGCGTGGCCAAGGTCAGGTTGCTCAGGAGCAAATAGAGCGCCAGCAGCTTCTTGTTCTTGCGCATGCCGATCGCGGGCGCGTTGGCGATAGTAGCGAGCGACAGGAGCTCGACGCCCGCGCCCAGCTTCATGTCGACTTCCTTGTCCTCGACCTTTGGCAGGTACATCGAGGTGAGCTTCCCCAGGTAGAACGAGTAGCACATGTTGCCGTAGCCGGCGCAACGGCAGCAGATCAGCATCCACGGCACGGTGGCGAACAGGGCCAGGGCCCCGAAGAACGCCAGGAGCGACTTCCACGACCGCTCCTTTATCATCCCGACCAGGCCGACCAGGACTTGCAGCCCGATGACGACGAACCGGAACATCATCACCTTCGGGTTGGGACCACCGTACTCGGAGCACTCGACACATTCGCACGCCATCGCTCATCCCACCTGACTTGTGAAACCCGGTCCTTTATGGAGCAGCACGCCCGACCTGAAGACCGCCTGCACCCTCTCGACTGCCTTGAGGTCCTTGGTCGGGTCGGCGGCCAGGAGCACCATGTCCGCGTGATTGCCCGGCTCGATGGAGCCCAGCTCGCTTTCCATGTCCAGCAGCTTCGCGCCGTTGATGGTGGCGGCGCGCAGTATGTCTATCCTCGAGATGCCGAACCACTCGAGCAGCTCCATCTCCTCGAACAACATGCCCGGCCACCCCATGGGTGTGCCGCCGTCGTTTCCGCAGCAGATGGTCGCGCCCGCCTCGTAGAGCATCTGGAGGTTGGGGTTCTTCTTCTCGAACGAGCCCAGGTACAGCTCGGGGTCGAACATCTTCTTGGACCCGCGCATGGTCTCGGCCTCGCCGTCCATGTAGAGGCTTACCAGTTTTATGTTCGACTTGAGCACCGCCGGCTCGCTGAAGCCGGGGCTCAACTGCCACAGCAGCCGCTCGCGCTCCGCCTGCATCGCTTCCACGAGCGGCTCTTTCCGGGCGGGATGCCCCTTCCGCGCGATGCCGAGCGCCATGCCGACGGAGACCGTCGGAGTCAGGTGGTGCTCGCCGGCCATGAACGCCTTCACGTCCGCGGGCTCCAGAAAGTCGTCGATCGGGACGTGCTCGAAATCGTCCACCCCCAGGCGCACCGCGCGCCGGAAACCCTCCAACTGCGACTGGTGGACCGCGACCTTCCGCCCCAGCCTGTGCGCCTCGTCGACGATGGCTCGCACCGACTCGTCGTCTATCACCGGCAGAGGCTTGTGCCCGTAGAACAGCGAGCGGTCGTCGAAGAACAGCTTGATGAACCGCGCACCCTGGTCGACCGCACACCGCACGGCCTCGCGCCCCGACTCGGGCGAGTCCACGTTGATCGCCATGTCGCCGATCTTGTTTGCGATGAACCGTGGCAACTGCTTCGAGAACTCGGGGTATCCGCCCGGGGCTTTCAGCGCCGCGCCGCAGCCGACCACCCGGGGCCCCAGCACCTCCAGCTTCTCCACGGCCTCCGAGATGTCGTTGAGCACACCTGAGCAGGCGCTCGCGTCCCTGATGGTGGTCACGCCGTTCACGGCGCAGTCCTCCAGGTTGCGCACCGCCTGGCGCTTAACGGAGAGGATGAGTGCGAGGTCTATGAACCCGGCGCCCGGCATCAGCACGTGAACGTGGGCGTTGATGAGGCCGGGGATGAGGAACATGCCGGTGCAGTCAAAGACCCTGTCAGCGCTCACCGAGTCGAGGTCCCGGGTCCCCACCAGCTCGAGGATGGTGCCGTCCTTGAAGATGACGCCGCGTTCACTCAGGACCTGGCCCCGCTTGACGTCGACGACGTTCGCGCCCTTGAGGAACACCGTTCGCCCGCGCTCGGGCTTCCACTCGAAGGGGTCTCGCGGCTCGGACAGCCCCGCCCTGACCGAGCGGACCTTCCCCGCCAGGTAGCACGCGCCGGCGACCTTGGCGAGCACCGCGCCGCCCAAGGCCAGCTTCCAGATCTTTCCCTTGTCCATGTCAGATGCCACAGCGACCTCCATGGGCTAGACGACCTGATAATCATACAGTAGAAGGCGGGCTGCCGGTCCAACAGGAACGCTGTTCACGCTTGAGAGATGCCTCAGTAATTCTCGACCACCGCAGCCGGCGCCACGGCAGTCTCTTCGACGGCTTCCGCCTCGCGCAACCTGGCCGCGTCCCTGCTCGCCAGCACGAAGAAGACGCCCAGGAACACCAGCGGCAGGTAGAACATGAAGAAGCGCCATGCCATGGTGGTCACGGCGACGACGTTCTTCGCCATGAAGATGCTGAAGACGGCCGCGAAAGTGCCTTCGGCGACGCCGCTCTCGCCGGGGACCGGCGTGAACGGCAGGATGCTCGATACGATCACCTGCGCCAGGAAAGCCTTCCAGAAGAACTGGGGGTACCCGAGCCCACGCAGCAGCCAGGACGCCACGAACATCTCCGAGACCCAGAAGAACACGGTCAACAGCACGATCGCCACCAGGCGCGACTTGCTCCCCTTGAGGAGCCGGCCCAGACTGGCCGAGAAGTCCTCCATGATGTCGGTGAGGCGCTCGACCGCGCGCCTGTACTTCGGCCGCTGGTGATAGCGCCTGGGGGTGAAGAAGTCCATCAGCTTCGTGACGCGGTGAGGGTCGCGCATGGAAAAGACGGCGACCACGAAGACCAGGAAGCCGATGGATGCCCCCATCACCAGCAGCGCCCGGATACCCAAAGATACGTGTATCCTGGCCGCACTCAGCACCAGCACCACCGGCATTGCGATGGTGAGCAGCAGGACGGAGAGCGCCGCGCCCACGCTGGCGACCGCAGTCGCCTCACCACCCGTGAGCCCGTACCGGTTGAGGAAGAATATCTGGACAGGCACGGTCGCCGTGCGGTAGGGGGTCACCGAGCCGGTAAAGGCGCTCCCCAGGACCGCCTTGCTGGTGTTCCACAGCGGGATGCGCCTGCCGATGCCGCGGATGATGAGGTTGAACCGCACGCACTCGGAGACCCACTTGCCGACGACCAGCAGTATCACGACCGCGAAGGAATAGACATCGATGCGGGAGACCGCCTTCAAGGTGTTGCGGTCCATGGTCAGGAACGACAGGAGGACGATAGCCCCGACGCTCACCCCGATGGCGACGACCATGTACATCCGCAGGTGGCGCTTGTGCGCCTCTATTCCGTTTCCGTTTGTCGCCGCATCCATTCCTGTCACCGTTCTTGGCGCGCCGAAGTGCTTGCTAGAGTCCTCAACCAGTCGCTTTCTCATTCACGATTCCGGGGAGATTACCTGTTTGCGGCCGCGACTTCGACCGTAATAGCTGTCACAGGCGCTTGGTATGCTTACCCTGATGATCGAGGAGAGGATCCACGTTGCCCGGCCCTCGTGGTTCATACGTAGATGGAAGAGTTTCTTGACAGGTCTTCTACACGCGTCTCAACGGGAGGTTGATTGATGATTGGAATAATTGACACCCATTGTCACCGTGCCTACACTAGTATTGTGACAAGGTGCCGTAGCCTACGGCTACAGACAAAGAACTCCGATTCTGTCGGGGTTTCTTTGTTTCAGACGGTAATTCCCTCCACCAACTGCTCACAAGAAAACTCGGCGTTAGCTCTAAAACCGTTGGAGGATAGTGGGCCTGTAGCTCAGTCAGGGAGAGCGGCACCTTGTCACGGTGTGCGTCGCGGGTTCAAATCCCGCCAGGTCCACCACCTGCTCATGTAGGTGGGCCCCCTGTTTGAGATGACAATCAACGGGGCTTATCCTTACGACATGAGGGAGCCGGCCTTGGCAGGCTCCCTCATACCTTTTCCAGCAGCGATCTCTTCGTCTGGCTGAGCAGAAGGGGTCCGTGTTTCCAAAATATTTCTCAGTTTTCTCTTTACATTGGCTCGCCCCGTCCCTATAATGGCAATTCCAATGATAATATATATATCCAAAGTAGGATAACTAATGATATCACCAATGGACAAGCCTGGCATCACAAACCAGAAGTTGAAAACGTGTGCTTGCGTTGTTGTCGAGCTTGGTTTGACTTTCTCGTTTCTGTAGTGTAAAGATAACCCCCCGGCTTGCTTAGTTTAGGATGGCAAGGATGCAGCAGCTCAGGATTCTTTACCTAGATGCAAAGAGGGACAAAGCCCTGCAGAGGGCACTAAGCAAGTACGGCACAGTGTCCTACGCACAAGACCTCAACTCTGCTCTGTTCTTGATGGCCGACAACGATTTCGACTACTACTTCATCGACGCTGACGTCCCCGAGTCGCAGGCCTTTCTCAAGCACCTTCGTCACGATCCCCAACTGACCACTCCAAGGGGAGTCGTACTGCTGACCATGAACGATGAGGAGGATTGCGAAGCATGGGCAGTCGATACGTTTCTCTCGAGAGACAACGCTATCGATGATATCTCATATGTCTTCTCCCACCTCAAAGGAGACAGGTGCGAATCGGCGACCGTGCTCAGGATTGCGTCCTTCAACCCCGAAGGACCGGTGCGTCAGTTGGACTCGGTCAGCGAGCACTCAAAGCCGACGATAGCAGCGAGTGAACCAGCGGACCCAGAAGAGACTGACGCCCGCGAGCACTTGAACTTGCGGCATCGCAAGGAGTTCAACGGCGCGGACACAGACGCGACCGTAAACTCAGCGCAGCCCTCAAACAAAGCACGAAATATGCGCCTGACATTAGTTGGGGCGTTGTTGGTCGTTCTTGGTGTATGGCTGTTTGTAGCCGGGCCGTTGAGCACAAAAGCGTCGAAGTCGAAGAGCAAGGAATCTACTCGAAAGCGCGTGAATGCTGAAGCGCAGAGAGAGTCCAAGGCTGATCAGAAGTACGAGTCCAGCGCACCTGGCTCGACGCCTGCGACCACTACTACAGCGCCGGCCCCTGCTCCCAGTCCTGTCGAAGCCAGCAGCGTGGCTCCGACAGACACGAGCGAGCAGCCCGCCCCGACAACTCCTCCCCCTGCTCAACCCGCGGTGAATCATCCACCCGGTGTCAGTATTGCCGGACCCACGCAAGTCATGAGAGGTCAGTCAGCCAACTATTCAGCTTCGGGGTCCGACCCCGATGGCGATTCTGTTTCATTCAGTTGGACATCCAGGACCATGTGCTGGAGCACGCCAGGTCTGTACAGCGTCTCTGTAACGGTGACAGACAGCAAAGGAGCAACCGGCGCAAACTCGATCAGCGTTCGTGTTATCTGAGCCCGGGAAGCGTGTCTGACAAGGATGGAGGGGGAATGGGACACAGAATCAGCGCATTGACTGCAGCGGTGACATTGCTGATAGCCGGACTGGCTACGATTCTTGCACCCGGCATCGCACAGGCATACCCGCCCGGCTTTACTTCTGACAAGCTGGCGGTGTCGTCAGCGTGTGATGATGCCGTCGACGTAGCCGCCTCCGGAGAATACGTCCATTTGGTTAGAACGACGCCTAGCGGGACTCTCTACTACACCCGTATGAGTCACTACGGAGACACTCGTGACTTCCAGACCAGGGTCGATCTCTCGGGCACGTACGCGGACCACTGCCCAGCCATAGGAGCTAAGACAAACGGTGAAGTCTACATCGCTTACACAAGCCATGATCCTTTTGAACAAGGGGCTCCGAACAACGAGCAGCTCTGCCTCCGCCACTCGCCTGATAATGGTGTCACCTGGCAGGCAGGCTACCTCGAGCGCACCACTGACTCTCACAACCACGCCAACCCACGCTTCGGCCTCTCAGACAACGGCAGTCTCCTACTCGTCTACCAGGACTACGGGTCGGGCCATTCGGAGGTCTATTTCCGTGAGGTCAACAGCCTCGGTTGGACTAGTCAAATTATCGCAAGTGAAGCCGATTCGACCGCTGACTATTACCCTTCGATCTGCGGCTTTGGAGCGAACGATTACACAATCGCTTACGAGGAGATCGTTGGATCGGATAGCCGTATCAAGGTCGCGCGTTACCAGTCCGGAACCTGGACTTTTCGCTGGACCTTATCTGACGCGGTAAGCGGTCACAGCAAGTCATTCCCGGATATCGTGACCTATGCCGGGGACCGCTATTGCGTGGTCTGGAACGACTACGACGGGGCCAACAGTGAGGCGTGGGAGCGGCGCTTCATACTCGGAGCGTGGGCTGCCGAGCAAAAGTTGTACGACGCCAATGCGCAGGCCCATTGCTGCCCGCGGGTATGCCGGGGCTCGACCTTGAGAGCCTGTCGAGCTTCCGCGACCCAAGTTGCTTCTGTTACTACCGGAGCAGACACGACCCTTATGGACAACATCGCGCCTTTCGAGTCTGCCCATAGCCTCGCCTGGGCGTGGGATGGTACACGGTCTTACCTCGTTGTGGCCTCGGACACCGGCGCGAGCGGTCAGGTCTTCTTGAAGCGGACGGATGGGACTGCTCCTACCAGTACCGTCCAGGTGAATGGGGTGACTTCTACCGTCGGGGGAGACGACGCATTTGTCAAGAACGATTTCACGCTATCGTTCCCCGACGCTCTCGACGATTGGAACGTGACCGGTACCTACGGTACAGACTCGTTCACCAACGGCGTTACATGCGTCCATCTGAGCTATTCGAGTGATCCGGGCGCGGGGCCCGGAGAGTGGGCTGACTTGCCTACTACTCCCAACTTAAATGCTGAGATTGCGAACGCCCCCTGGAGCTGCACAGCTAAGGTGGCTTCTGGCTTGCCCGACGGCCGCTGGTACCTTAAGGGCACAGTCACCGACACCGCCGGCAATACTTTCGACGCGGTCAGCGGTTGTGTCGTGGTCGACAAGGGTACACCCGCTACCACCCTCAATGCCAACGGCACAGCAGGCACGAACGGCTGGCTTCGATCCAACGCGAGCTGCAACCTGGTTTCGGTCGACCCGAACCCCGACTACTCCGAGTACAAGCTCGAGAACACGACCACGGGACAGAAAGACCCCAACTGGACGCGCTACCACGGTGCGTTCAACCTGGTCAACGGCAAGTGGATAGTTACCTACCGCTCGGTTGACAAGGCGGGCAACGTCGAAGCAGCGAAGACCAAGTCGGTCAACGTAGACACTGTTGCACCCAAAGCTTATGTGACCCGTCCCGACAAGGGCACCATCCAGACTGGCTATTACACCGACGAGAGTTTCCGTCTGGCGGGTACCGGCACTGACTCCAACGGTCTCTCATGGGCTTCGATCTTCGTTGACGGGGTCAAGAAGTACGAAACGTCGGATTCCTTCAACATGTCTTACGTATGGAAGCTGGCTGGAGTTGAAGAAGGCAACCATGCGATAAAGGTCAAAACCCGGGATGCCGCCGGCAATCCCGGGCAGACCTCCAAGAACGTCTTCGTTGGGAACGTAGCTAAGGACTGGTATTTCGCAGAGGGTAACACCCTGCCCGAATTCGATGAGTGGCTCTGCGTCCTGAACCCGGGCGACCAGGCGGCCAGGTACCAGATCTCGTTCATGCTCGAGACCGGAGAAGTGCGCAACTTCGAGCGCTCGATGTTGCCCAAACAGCGCGATACGGTCAAGGTGAAGGACTACATCAGCGATCCCCACGCGGGCGTATCTGTGAAGATACATTCGGACAATCAAGCGGTCATTGCTGAGCGCCCGATGTACTTCCTCTACAAGAACGGCGTCCCCGGCTATACCTGGAAGGGCGGCCACAATGTGATGGGCGTGAACGTCCTCCAGAGGGAGTGGTACTTCGCTGAAGGCACGACCAGGTTCAACGACCCGGACGCGAACAACTTCGAACAGTGGCTCACCATCCAGAATCCATCGGACACACAGGCGGCCAACGTGGTCGTGACATACATGCTGGGCACGGGGCAGAATGTCGACCGGGTCTACAACGTCGCCCCGCATTCGCGCTGCACGGTCGAGGTCGCAAGAGACATCGGCATCAATCAGGACGTTTCTACTCGCATCGTGTCAGACATACCGATTGCTGCCGAAAGGCCGATGTATTTCAGCTACCACGGATTCGCGGTGGACGGCAGCAACGTGGTCGGGGCCACCGGCCCGGATACGTCCTGGGCGTTCGCGGAAGGATGCACCAGGGCTGGCTTCCAGGAATGGCTCACGATCCAGAACCCGAATGACGTTGTGGCCAATTGCCAGATCAAGTACCTGACTGGAGAAGGCAAGATCACGACGGTGACCCGGCAGGTGAGGCCCAGGAGCCGTGACACGGTTGACGTGCTTCAGCACGTGGGCGACAACCAGGATGTTTCGATCAAGATGATTTCCGATGTCCCTGTGATAGCAGAGCGACCGATGTACTACATCTATGGCATGGATTCAGGCAAGAACTGGAACGGTGGCGACTCGGTAGTCGGTAATCCGGCGCCAAGCACCGCCTATTTCCTGGCCGAAGGCACGACCATCTCGAACTTCGATACTTATTACAGCCTGATGAACCCGAGAGAAGACAAGAGCTGCAACGTGACGATCGAGTACATGTTCGGAGACGGGACGACCCAGCGGCTTGAGTACTGCATCAACCCGCATTCGAGGATCACGATAAATGTCCGCGAAGCGATAGCAAGGGAAGCCAACGTCAGCGGTTCGATCTCCGCGGCGTTCCCGATAGTGATCGAGCGCCCGATGTACTTCAACTACGGGCAGGGGATCACCGGCGGGCATGATGTGAGTGGCTACGGCGTCGATTAGATGGCAATCTTTAAGATGGGAGAGTCGCGAAAATGGAACTAACGACGCCTGGGGTTGCCACACGGTCTACGACTTGGTGAACATGTCCAGCAGCTCTCGCGCCTTCAGGATTCGTATTCCGCGAAATGACTCCAGGTCAAGAAGATGATGGTCGCCAGTGACAATGAAACCTGCCTCGCCGTCTACTGCACACTCCAGAACGCGGTTATCCGCATCATCTGTGATCTTATTGATAACAGTTTCTGGCTTGACCAACTGTGAACTGTAGCCAATCGACCTGACTGCGTCGGCAACGTCGGCCTCACGCCAATCGAACTTCGATTTCAGCACCTTGGCAAGCTCGAGCAGTATGTGCGACGAGACGAGCAGATCCAACTGGCCATCGCGTGCGAGGTTGATGATCTCTTCGGGAGATCCCCCGAAGATAAGTGCGGACAGAAGTACGTTGGTATCGGCGACGACGCGCACTAGCCCTTGATGCCCCGTGCCTCGTGCACCAGCCGCTCAATGTCGGCCTCGGTTTTGACCCCCAGCTTCTTTGCCGAATCCGCGCCTACCCTGCGCAGCTGGCTCCACCTCCGCGCATCCAGGAAGTCCTCATAGACTCGCACCATGTCCCGGAAAAGCTCGCTCTTGGTCTTTTGTTCCTGCCTGGCTATCTTCTCGACCTCCTCATATATTTGAGGAGGGAGAGATACCGTTAGCGTCTTTGTGGCCCTTGCCATGGTTGCTCCCTGATATTGTGTCTTACTTAGTCATACTCTAGCGCGGCGAGGTCGCAGCGTCAAGAGCGTGAGGCGGGGAACTACGGCATAGGTGCAAACTGCGGATAATTCTTGAGCGCGGTGTCGAGTGTCGCGCGGTCCGGCGATTGCAGAGCCAGCGTCGAGTCCCCTGATATCCCGGCGTAGTAGAAGACCCCGTCAGCTTCGTAGAGGTACGAGGTCGCCGTGCTCCCCAGCTTCTTCAGTCCGCCGTGGAAGCGGCCCTCCAGCAGGTTCACGTAGTTGTCGAAGAAGTCCTGAGCGTCGATGTCCGTGTCCCAGACCGTCATGCTCGGCATCACGTAGTTCTTGCCGGGGCCCTGGTAGTACTGGATGGTGTTGCCCCCCCAGCCGTCCGACACTTCTCTCGATTTCTGCAGCCCCGCGAACTCCTGGAACCAGATCTGGTAGTCGAACTCGCCGAGGGTGTCAGAGTCGATGTTCTTCCAGCCCTTGCCGAGCGCGATGGTGAGGACAGGCATGGTCACGGCGCGCGGGTTGTGTTTGCCGTCGAGGTAGAGGTCCGGGTGGAGGATCTGCTGGGTGGACATGGGCGGCGCGGTCAGCGCGTTGTTGACCTCCTGCTCCCCGCCCTTCTTGTTCTTGATGTCCTGTACGAATGTGAGCCCCTGCTGGTACGGGAAGAGGAGCGACTCCCTTATGTAGAGGGGCGCCCGATCCAGTTGAGTGGAGGACGTGTTGGACGCCTCCTGCTGCATCTGCAGGAGGTCGGAGGCGCTGACGTAGGTCTGCGCGTAGAGGATCATGGTGTCGGTGGCGTCGCCCTCCACCAGGCTGTCGACCGCCGACGATTGATCGCCGTTCAGGTTGGTCTCGTCGAGCGGCGGCTTGGTCAGGCCGAAGTTCTGGTCCTGGAGGGCGTGGATGACCTCGTGCGACAGGGTCACCTGGTCGTTGGTGCTCCCCAGCCCCTTGCCGGCGATGACGTTGATGACCTTGGTCTCGGGGTCGTACGTCCCCGCTATCTGCTCGGTGAGCACGTCGACCTCGATGTCCTCCAGGTTGTCGCCCGGCTTGAGGAGTCCCATCGCCTTCAGTATCTTCTCCGCCGCCAGGGTCTGCTTCTGCTGGCTCTGTTTGTTGAACTCATAGAGGAGCTCGTAGCGCAGGGTGGACTCGGTGGTGGAGACCAGGGGCACCTCATGCTTGAGCGGCAGGCCGCGCACCTTGGACGTCTGCTGTTCGATCTGCTCGAACTGCGCGGAGTGGATGCGCGTGCCGCATGTCGCGATGTCCACTTTCTGCTTGTTGTGGAGCAGCTCGTTCAAGGTGAAGGGCTTGAAGGAGAGGTCGGACTTGCCGGTGACGGTTGTTGTCGTATTCTTGCCGGGCCCGACCGTATAATAGCCGACCAGGACGGCCGCGCCCACCAGGATGAGGAACACCATCAACGCCAGGATGGAAAGACCTCTACGCATCGGTGGCAACCTCCAGGGTTTGTCAGGCTGAATGCTCGTTGTGGTTTAATAATACCCCAACCCCAGCGGCGCACGTGCGGGGGGCATTGTGACAGTAACGCCTTGCACACGAACATACGCGCGAACAAGCGAGCACGGACGCGGGCACGTCGGTCCGGGTAGTCGTGGTGAAGCCGCGCGGAAACGCTCGCTCGTCAAAGGGCCGGCACGCAGCCGCGGCGGTCGCTCCCGATCGATTGGAGCACTACTGATCGTGGTCGTGGTCGCGGCAGCGGCGCTTGTCGCGTTGCCCGGTTGCGGGTCGAACGCCGTGATCCAGTACAACGCTGTCGCCAACCAGGTGCTGACCAACGTCAACGCCAAGGAAGGTGAGCTCAAGAAGTACTGGACGCTTCCGCTCGATCAGCAGGATGGGGCCGACCAGGCGCTCGCGAGCTTCCGCAAGTCGCTCGCCGCGAGCCAGCAAGTGCTCGACTCGACCGACTCGCCGGACCCCGCGCGGCAGCTCGACGACCTGCTGGGGCGCGCGGTGGACGGGGGAAGAGCGCTCGCCGACCTCGACACCCAGTTCGCCGACTACCTCACTTCAGTAGCGCCGGTCGCCAAGGGCATCACCGAGATCGGCGCGATACTCCAGGGGCTCGACAAGAGCCGGGATATCCCGACGTCTATCGCGGGCCTCGTTCAAAAGGCTTCCAATCTCGACGTGCTGGCGCGCTCGATACAGCCCCCGGCGACGTTCCAGGACGTGCACAACCAGTTGCAGTCTTTCCTGGGCATCGTCATCAACAACCTGAACCAGGCCCAGAAGAAGCTCGCCGAAGTGCAGTCGAGCTCGAGCCAGGACAACACGGACACGTCACAAGAGGCACAGACGGCGGCTGACCTGCAGAGCCAGCGCGAGACCAAGCGGCAGATCGACGCCATCGACCCGTTCACGACCCCGATACTGGAAGGCTGGGCCGATGCCAACAGCGAGATAAACTCACTCCTTGCCGAGGCAAGGCAGTCGACGGGTTTGCAGGCACAGGCCGCGGCGGTGGAGGACTACATCGGCCAGGCGGTCCAGCAGATACAGGAACTCGAGAAAAAATATAAGTGAAGCCGGTTGTGTTGTGGGCAGATTCATGACGGCTTGCACGGCCTGGTGCGCTGAACGCCTGAGAACGTGACTCGCTGAAAGACGAAGGGGTGGCAGGTTTGACAATCATCGAAGATGTCGCGCGGTGGTCCGCAGGACTCAAGATCGAAGAGATACCGCCCAGGGTGCGCGAGATCGCGCGCAACCAGGTGCTCTCGGTCATGGGGGCGATCCACGCCAGCGCCGGGTGCGCCGGCGGGCAGGCTGTGATCAAGACCGTGCAAGGCCTCGGGGTGAAAGGGCCGTGCGGCGTCTACCCGGGGGGAGAGGGAAGCCTTCTGTTCCCGGCGCTCCTGCAGAACGCCTCACTCTCGATGGCACTTGACTACGACGACTATCTTTTCCTGGGACATACCGGACACAGCGCCGTGTGCGTGCCTATGGCCGTTGGCGAAACCCTCGGCGCCGATACCTCTACCGTGCTGACAGCGCAGGTCGCGGCGAACGAACTGGCCGGTCGCCTCGGGGGGACGGTGGTGCTCGGGCCGCACAACGGCCAGATGTGGGCGCACATCCACCTGCTAGGGTCCGCGGCCGCCGCCTCAAGGGTCATGGGCCTCGACGAGGAGAAGACCGCTAACGCGATGGGCATCGCGCTGGCAGAGCCGGTATATGCCTTGTTCCCGGGCTTTATGGGGCCCCAGTCCAAGCTTCTCGTCGCAGCGATCCCGTCCATCACCGGCACCATCGCGGCGTCGCTCGCGGCCAACGGGATGACCGGCCCCCGCGCGATCCTGGAAGACCCGGAGGGCTTCTGGGCGCATTTCTCGTTCCTGCCGTTGCCGTTCATGATGACCGGGCTCGGGAGAGCATGGGTCACCGACACCATCGCCTTCAAGCCTTACCCCGGCTGCGCCTACATCGATACCGCGATGGACGCGCTCTTCGACATCCTCGAGCGCTTTGAAAAGGAGAAGGGGAGACCCGTCGACCCGGCAGAGGTGCAGGACGTGAAGGTGGAGGCGAGCCTGCTGACGATGGCGATGAACGCGATGTCCGCCGGATACATGGACCCCGCGCACCTCTCGCCGACCAACATCAACTTCTCCCTTCAGGTCAGCATCGCGCTCGGGCTCATCGCAGGGCGGCTCACGGGCGCCGAGCTCACCGACCCGTACCTGGAGGAGAACCGGCGCCAGATCGTGGCGCTTGCCTCGCGGGTGGAACTGAACCACGACGCGCGGCTGTCGGTGAGGTTCATCAAAGCGATCGACGAGGCGGTGGACCTCGACGCGATGCTCGCGGAGATCGACCCCCTGCCTCTCTTCAAGGCGAGGCACAGCCTGCGACGGCATCTGAGGCGTGTGGCGACGATGGGCCCGCGCGACATGGTGACGGCGTGGCAGAGCCTGGACTTCCAGGAGAAAGCGTTCCTTAAGAGCCTGGTGAGCCTGAGAGGTTTCTTCGGCAAGGCGCCGGGGTACGACCTGGGGCCGAGCAGACTCGAGGACCTGAGGATGCCGTTCGGGGCAAGGGTGCTGGTGACCCTGCGCGATGGCTCGCGGCTCGAGTCGGAGAAGCACATTCCCCAGGGTGGGCCGGGAGACGAGGACCGGCTCGCGGTCGCCGCAGACAAGTTCGTGCGCGAGGCATCCGGCGTGCTGGGCGAGGAGCGCGCGAAGCAGGCCGTGGAGACTGTGCGGGCGTACGAGGACAAGACGCTCGCGGATATTCGCGCCGCGTTATCGGCTGAATGAAAACGAGGTGAAAAACCGGGGTCAGGCACTTTTTCGCGATCTTTTTTCACGCGAATAACAGGGCCGGGCACCTGACTGGAGCGCTCATGGGACGGAAGAAGTGGCAGATCGACCTGGCCCTGAAGGGCTGGCGTGCCACGCACTGGGCCAAGCGGCTCGGCCACATGAGCCCGTTCAAGCAGATGGCCGGGCTTATCGCGGGCGACCAGTCGTTCAAAGGTTCGTTCATCCCTGTCGACGAGTTCATCGAGGTCCCGCCGAGCAGCGTCGCGCCGAAGGAGCTGGTCGTCGACTACATCTCCCGGGCTAGCCACCGCACGATAATCCACGAGTGTCCGTGCCGCAAGGGCGAGGGCTGCGAGAAGCATCCCGTGGACCTCGGGTGCATGTTGATCGGCGACGCGTCGCGGCTGGTGGACCCCGGTGTGGGAAGGAGCGCCACCGTCGAGGAGGGCCTCGCGCACCTGGAGCGCGCGCTCGACTCGGGGCTGCTGCCTCTCGTCGGCCACGTCTGGATAGACAAGCTGGTGTTCGGGGTCAAGGACTATTCGCGGCTGCTGACTCTCTGCTTCTGCTGCAAGTGTTGCTGCGTCGTCCGCTCGGAGATGCGCGGCCTGGTGAGCGCTTATCCGGACAGCCTCGTGCGCCTGGAAGGCGTGCGCGTGGAGGTGACCGGGGAGTGCGCCGGCTGCGGTGAATGCGTACCGGTGTGCCCGATCCAGAACATCACGATGGAAGACGACGTGGCGCGCATCGGGGAGATGTGCCTGGGGTGCGGCACGTGCGCCCGGACCTGCTCGCGCGGCAACATCAGGGTCTTCGTCGAAGAGGGCACGCCCGTGCAGGAAGAGCTTCGGCGCCGCATCGAAGCCGGGGTCGACATAGAATAGCTAAACTTCTTGGGGTCAGGCCCTTTTTGTTTAATTATCATTCGACATGCCTGTTCCGGACTAAACAAAAAGGGCCTGACCCCAAGAAGTTTAGTCAGCTGGTCAGCTCGCGGAGCCTCTCGATCGTCTCCTGGATGAGCCAGTCGGGGGTCGATGCGCCACCGGTGATGCCGACCGAAGCCACTCCATCCAACCACTCCGGCTTGATCTCCGACGCGCCTTCTATCAGTTGGGTCGGCACTCCAGTCGCCTCGCAGATGGACGCGAGCTGCGCCGTGTTGCTTGAGTTCCTCCCGCCGACGACCAGCATCAGGTCGACCCGCCCCGCCAGCTCGTGTGCCTCTTCCTGCCGCCGGGCCACGGAGTCGCAAATGGTGTCCAGCACGGTAATCCGGTCGAACACCGGCTCGAGGATGCCGACGACCGCCTCGAGCAGCTCGCGCGATATGGTCGTCTGACAGATTATGCCGATGGGGCCCTTCTCTCCGGCATGCTCTTCCGCCCAGTTCGCCGCTTCGTCCACGTTCTGAAGGACGGTGACCTTTCCGTCCGCGCGCCCCACGATCGAGCGGACCTCGGGGTGGCTCGCGGAGCCCAGCACGAGGACGGTGTGTCCGCTTTCCAGCAGTTCGCGCGCCGCTTCCTGGGCGTGCTTGACCGTCGGGCAGGTCGCATCGACCAGCACCGCCCCGAGCGCCTCGAGTCTCTCTTCGGTCGAAGTATCTATGCCGTGCGAACGTATTATCACGTGGAGCCCGTCCAGCTCGGGCAGGTCCTCACTGTCAGGGTCGATGACATCGAGGCCCAGCATGCGCAGGCGGCTCACGACCTCGGGATTGTGTATCAGGGGTCCGACCGAGTAGGTGCGGCCGCCTTGTCCGAAGAGGATCTTCTCGGTTATGCGGAATGCCCTGTCCACGCCCGGGCAGAAAGATGAGTCCGGCGTGACTTCTATTTGGATCGCCATACGTTCAATCTAATGCATAGGCTCTACGAAAAACAGTAGAATGTGAGACGCGCGGGCTCGAGAAGACGGTACTGGGGGCGACGTGAAGTACATCAGGCTGTTCAGATTGAAATCCACTCTCATATACCTGTTCCCGTTTGTGCTCGCGCTTTCGGTCGGGCTGCAGCAGGTCCAGCAAGGAGCCGCGCGCCCGGTGACTTACACGTGGGTGACGGTCCTCTTCGCGTATCTGGCGTACTTCGCCGGGTCGTTCTTCTCCAGCACCTTGAACTTCTACGCGGACGTGCCCGCGGACCGCGTCCACGACGGACTCTACAAAGACCAGGACATATCCAAGCAGCCTTTCGTGAGCAGTGAGATGAGCAAGCTCGAGACGGTTCTGGTCTTTTCGATAATTGGCGTGGGTTGCGTGGTGTTCTCGGTGCTGGTCAACTGGCGCTTCGCGGTGTTCATGCTCAGCGCCGTACTGCTGCTCGGCATGCTTTACTCGCACCCATGGTTCCGCTTCAAAGAGAAGCCGGTGCTGGACATCGTGACGAACGCGACCGGCGCGGTCCTGATCCTCTACGCCGGCATGGCGATCGTCTCGATGGACAATCCTCCGTTCATCCCCATCCTGTTCGGCTGGCTCTTCTCGGAGGCGATGTACATGCCGAGCGTCGCGAACGACGAGCCATTCGACAAGGCTGCGGGGTACAGGACGTCGGGCGTCGTATTCGGCCAGAAGCGCCTGGTCTACGCGATGATACCGGTGGTCGCTCTGATGGTGCCTGTCGGCATCTGGGGCGCACTCTCGACCAGCCTCAACTGGGAGTACCGGCTGTTCTGCCTGCTGGGGACGGGCGCTGCGATACTGGCGACCGCAACCGTATGGCTGCTCTTCAACCCGCCCCACATCGAGTTGAACCCGGACTTCTACCTGGTTCCGCTCGCCGCCTTGCTGCTTGTCTACTTCGTCGTGAGCATTGTGAAGTTGGCGTAAGGGGTGTCGCGACTGCGTAAGTACTGGAGGCTCCTGCGCATCAAGATATCTCTCGGCTATTTCTTCCCCCTCGCGCTCGGCTTCACCATCGCGGCTGCCGCGGACCCCGACATCGCCTGGTGGAAGATCCCGGTCGGTTTCCTGGCGTACTTCTGCGCCTCGTTCTTCGCGAGCACCCTGAATTTCTATGCGGACGTCGCCGCGGACCGCGACTTCGGCGGCAAGTTCAAGGACATGGACCTGAAGGAACAGCCTTTTGTCACCGGTGCAATGGGACGCACGGAGACCTGGCTCGCGTTCGGGCTGTCGCTGGCGGGATGCGTAGGGCTGTCGCTCGCGGTCAACTATCCCTTCGCGATATTCATAGTCGGGTTCGCGCTGGTCGTCGGCCTGCTCTACAGCCATCCCTGGTTCAGGCTCAAGGCCAGGCCGGTCACCGACATACTGTGCAACGTCACGGGCATGGGGTTCACACTTCTTGCCGGCCTGGCGTTCAGCACGCATGCGCTGCCGCCGGTGCTCTTCCTCATCTGGGGCGGGCTGTTCGTGACTGTGATGTACATCCCAACTGTGGTGAACGACGTGCCGTTCGATGAGGCCGCCGGCTACAAGACTTCGGGCGTATACTTCGGGGCGAGCCACCTGCTCTACTCGATGGCGCCGATGGCGCTTGCGATGATCCCACTGGGAATACTGGTGGCGATGAACAGTTCGGCGGCCTGGCAGTACAGGTGGGTCGCCGCAATCGGAACGCCGCTGACCATCGCAGGCACGGCGGTCATCTTCTATCTCTGGCGCCCGCCGCGCATCGAACTCGACCCGGACATAGTGCTCATCCCGATGGACCTGCTCATCGTGGCGCTTGTCGTGTACGGGATCGTATTGGTGGCCCGCGGGTAGACGGCAGGCGCGGAACCGCTGCCGGTTCCCCGCGACCTTCGTGCATTGAACGCCCAATGGGTTTCTGAAATACTTGTTCGCGTTCATCGTCCCGCTTGAGAGGATGGTATCAATGGCTTTGCCGCTCGAAGGAATGCACGTCCTTGACCTCACCCGGCTGCTCCCGGGCCCTTACGGCACCCTGCTGCTCGCCGACATGGGCGCCGACGTGATCAAGGTCGAGGACACCGCCGGTGGAGACTACCTCCGTTTCAATCCGCCTGTCATGGCTGAGTCCGGCATGAGCATCCACTTCCACGTCCTTAACAGGAACAAGCGCAGCATCGCGCTCGACCTGAAGAAGAAGGAGGGCCGCGAGCTCCTGATGGAGCTTGCCGGTGGATGGGCGAACGTGCTGGTCGAGCAGTTCCGCCCTGGCGTGATGGACCGCCTGGGCGTCGGCTACGATACCGTCAAAGAGGTCAACCCGGGCCTGGTGTACTGTTCCATCACGGGCTACGGGCAGGACGGGCCTTACCGCGACATCGCGGGCCACGATATCAACTACCTCGGCTATGCCGGCGTCCTGGGGGCGACAGGAGCGGCGGACGGACCGCCTGTCATCTGCGGAGTCCAGATCGCGGACCTCGGGGGCGGGGGCATGTTCGGTGCCCTTTCGATCCTGATGGCTTACACTCACGCGATGCGCACCGGACAGGGCCAGCACGTGGACGTCTCGATGATGGACGGCAGCCTTTCGTGGTTGAGCGTGAACACCGGCGACGTCCTCGTGGGCGGCGAGTCGCCGCCGCGACAGTCTCAACTCCTCTGGGGTGCGACCCCCTGCTATCATGTCTATGAGGCTGCCGACGGCTTCATGGCGGTCGGCGCGATAGAGGACAAGTTCTGGAAGCGTATGTGCGAGGTGCTCGGACGGCCGGAGTACGGCGAGATGCAGTTCGCGGTCGAGAGGTTCGACGAGATGTTCGCGTGGTTGAGCGAGACGTTCAAAGAGAAGACACGCGACGAGTGGATGGAGCTGTTCGGCTGCGAGGACACCTGCGTCAGCCCGATACTCGACCTCGTCGAGGTGGGAGAGAATCCGCAGGTCAAGCATCGCGAGATGATGCCTGAGGTCGACGACCAGAAGCTCGGGAAGATGAAGACCATAGGCATACCGTTCAAGTTCTCGGAGACCCCGGGCGAGGTGCGGACATCCGCCCCGAAGCTCGGGGAACATACTGACGAGGTCCTCAAGATGCTGGGATGCTCGGACGATGACATTGCGAGGTTGAAGAAGGACGGGGTAGCCTGCTAGCAGGGCCGACAGGAGATGCCGGCGAGACGCCGGCGCTACGTATACAGGAGATACACGACTATGATGGATTCCACCAAGAGCATGTCCAAGATGCTCGGCACCGCGAGGGCGGAGACCGCGGCACACGCATACGTCTACTGGCGATACATCGCCCATTACATCTACCACATGGGCAAGAACACGGGCTTCATCCAGAAGAGGCCGGAAGAAGAAGTCCCCCCCGAGATCGAGGAGATAATCGAGATCTACGCGAACCGCGTCATGCGCGAGATACTGACCGTGGAGACCTCGACCTACCACGGCAAGGTCGTGCCACTAGAGCTCGCGGAGGCCCTGGTGACGGTCAAGGAAGACGTCGAGATCAGGGACATCTCGGAGTCGATCATCCCATACCCTATCGCGCGCGACATCGTGTTGGAGAACCCGCAGAGCATCGCGGTCGCGGAGTGCGGTTGCAGGAAGCTACAGGACGAGCCGTGCGGCCCGCTGGACGTATGCCTCGCCGTGGGCGACCCGGTAGCGTCTTTCATGGTCGAGCACGGTGTCATGAATGCGCGCAAGATCACCCAGGAAGAGGCGCTCGAGGTACTGCGGGCGGCGCACAAGCGCGGGAACGTCCACGCGGCGTACTTCAAGGACGTCGTGGACGGCCGCTTCTACGCCATCTGCAACTGCTGCTCGTGCTGCTGCATGGGCATGCAGGCATGGAACAAACTGCGCCTTCCCATGATCTGCGCGAGCGGTTACCGCGCAGAGGTCTCCGAGGACTGCACCGGCTGCGGCGACTGTGCCGAGCTGTGTCCGTTCTCCGCGATAGAGGTGGACGACGTGGCGGTCGTCGACCTGGAGAAGTGCATGGGATGCGGCGTCTGCGAGGGAGCCTGCGAATCGGGGGCGATGAGCCTCGTGCTCGACCCATCCAGGGGCGAGCCACTGGACATCAGGGCGCTGATAGAGAAGCAAAACGCAAAATAGGGACAGGCACCTTTTTGCATTCCGGACTTAAGAAAAAGGACCTGACCCCAAGAAGTTAAGTGAGGGAGAATGCCAGAACCCAAACAGGCAAAAGAGGAGCCCGACGACAAGAAGGCCCAGCGCCCCGGCAGCAGGGTCTTCAAGGCCATGGGCCAGGCGGCGGGCAAGGTGATGTCGAACGAGGAGATGATCTCCGGGACGCTGTCCACCCTGTCACCGAAGGTGCTCGCCGAGGCCTTCAACGAGAACCCCGAATTCTACGCGCGGCTCCTGGGCGAGCTGTCGACGGACGTCATCGCGCATACTGTCAACGACAACCCCCAGTTCTTCGAGACGATGATGTCGCAGCTCGACCCCTCGGTCCTCGCGAAGGCCTCGAGCAAGAACCCCGACTTCATGGTCGGCTTCATGCGAAACCTGGACCCGGACGTCATCGCTCAGGTCATCAACGAGACGCCGGAGTTCATGGCCCTGGTGACCAAGGGGATCAACCCCAAGGCCCTCGCAAAGACCGCCAACGAGACTCTGGCCCTCGTCGTCAGCCTTATCCCTCACATCGACCCGAAAGCGGCGGCTGAGATGGTCAACGCGAACCCGGAATGGGTGGGGGAGGTGCTGGCGAACTACGACCACTTCGCGATGAGCGAGGTCATCGAGAGGAACCGCGACTGGATGGTCGACTTCCTGAGGGTGCTGGACCCGGCCATCCCCGCCGGCGTCTTCAACGAGTACCCGGACTTCACCCTCGGGGTGATGAAACACCTTGACCGGTCACTGCTTGCTGATATTATCCAGAGAGGGGCCGAGCAAGGCGCATTCGACGGCGTCGCCCTCGTCGTCGACCTTGAAATCCCGGGGCTGGGCTCCTTCGAGGGATGCAAGTTCAGCGTGAAGGGCGCCCGCTTCGAGGGCGAGGGCGCCTGAAAAGGAGAAGCGAATGTGCTTCGCGGCATCGAACACGATTATGGTCGTCGGTCTCGTCTCATGCGGGGTGCTGCTCTGGCTGTTCTGCGGTTTCACGCTCGCGGGGATGGGCCGCTCCAACGGCGAGAACTATAACCTCTGGATGCTTATCGGGATGCTGACCGGGCCGGTGGGGCTGGGGTTCGGATGGTTATACTTCAGGATGACGGGTGAGCGCCACCGCCGCATTCGCTACGGCGCGGGCCACCACTACGACATGCCTGAGATAATACGCTGCCCGAACTGCGGGCAATCGGTGCCATCCGGCTTCGACACCTGCCAGTTCTGCAAGAGCCCCCTGCACGGGCGAGGCCGCAGGTAACAGCGCGGATTCCGAACGGTCAGGCGGGACGGCAACCAGTCGCCGGTCTAGCTTCACTCTGAAAGCCTTTTGAGTAGCGCGTCCCTGGCCTCCTCGTACTCCTGCTGCGTCAGCGCTCCACTCTTGCGCAGCCCCTCCAGCCGCTTCCGGGCCTTGTCCGCATCGACTTGCCCGCCCGCCGGGTCAACGGACACGTCCTCATCAGACAGGTGGAATTGTTTGCTGAGCCCCTGCGAGGTCACGACGTACTTGTTCGCGGGCTGCTGCTCATCCGGGCTCTCACCATCGACCCTGACCAGCTCGCCCCGGTGGAACACGACCGCCCCGCCGATGGTCACGTCCCGCTTGATATAGCCGAAGCGCGGCCTGGCTGGGACAACAGCTTCATTCAGGTGCCATCCGCAGGACGGGCACACGCTTTCAGCATCAGTCACCGCATTGCCGCACCGGGGACAGGTCCCGGGGGTGTCGCTGGTGTGAGCCAGCAGAGCGTCCTCGTGCGGAGCCCACTTCTCTCCGAGGCGTCTCTCCTTGAAAGACAGATGGGTGCCGGGATCCGGGCCGAGCTCGCCCAGGTCGTCCCTGATCTGGAACTCTTCGCCGGCGATCGTCGCGGCCAGGCGCGGGTCCACTCCTTCCGCGACCAGCCGCTCATCGAATGACTTCGATTCCTCCTGCAGGTGCTCCCGCTTCTTCTCCTGGTGCCTGGACATGTCCATCTCCGCGCCCGCTTGGGGCCGTGCTGCCGCGCCCGGTGGAAGCTCGGAGAGGTCCGCATCCGATAGCGAGAACTTCTTTCCAAGCACAGGTGAAGTCACCACGTACTTGTATTCGTGTCGCTGCTCATTCGGGCTCACCGCCTCGACCATCACGGTCTCGCCCGCCTTGAAGGCGACCTGGTTATCGATGACGATGTCATGAGTTACCTTCGCGGACGCGCCGCTTTCCATCGTTACCCCCCTGCGTTTCGCTGCGAGCCGGTAATCCCTGGCCCGCCGCCTCCAGCGCCACGATCATACCCCGGCTCTACAGGCCTCCCGCCTGCCTCCAATACATTTTCTCGATACGTTCGGCGTCACCCCCCTCTGCTATAATCTCTGCTGGTGACGCGGATACCACACGGACGGATGGACTTAACATGTCGTTGAAACTCCTGCATACCGCTGACGTGCACCTGGGAGCCAAGTTCCTGAGCCTCGGCCGCAGGGGTGAAGACCAGCGGGCCCAACTCCTCCAGGCTTTCGACGACACCGTCAACCTGGCGATCCGCGAGCGCGTGAACCTCTTCCTGATCGCCGGCGACCTGTTCGACTCGGCCAACGTTTCGAGGTCCCTGGTCGGCCAGATCGCCTACAGGCTGCGGGACCTGGGCGCCGTGGGCATCCCCGTGGTTGTGACCCCGGGCACGCACGACCCGTACGGAGAGCGCTCGATATGGCGCGCGACAGAGCTGACCGAGGTCGAGAACCTGACTGTGTTCAAGACAGAGGAGATGACGCCCGCCGATTTTCCCGAGCTCGACTGCACGGTGTACGGCAACGCGAACGTCAAGCCTTTCGCGAACAAGTACCCTCTCGCGGGACTGCGCATCCAGGACGACAGCCGCTGGCGCATCGGGATGCTGCACGCGAGCTTCGAGATCCCCGACGTGACCGATGACACCTACATCGTCACAGCCCAGCAGGTGAAAGACTGCAAGCTCGATTACCTTGCGCTCGGCCACTATCATTCGCTGTCCGACCGTTCCGCCGGCGGGACGATATCGTTCTACCCGGGCAGCCCGGAGATGGTGAGGATGCAGAAAGGCGACTTCGGCAACGTCCTGCTGGTGGAGTTCGAGGAGAGCGGCATCGAGATCGAGTCGGTTCAGGTAGGAGTGCGCACCTACGAGGAGCTGACTGTGAAGGCCGAGGACGTCGGGGCCGCCGGCATGGACGCTATGATCCGTTCGAAGGCCGACGTGGACAAGGTGCTCCACCTTATAATAGACGGAGTGCGCCGGCCCGGTTATCCGGACCTCGAAGAGCTCGTCGACTCGGTCAGCGAGAGTTTCTTCCATATCACCTGCACAGACCGCTCCTGGGCGGCGCCTTCGAGCCTCGAGCCCGGCGCGTACCCGGAGGGCTCGCCCGCGCGGCTTTTCCTGGGCGTCCTCAAGAAGCGGATGGAAACAGCGTCGGAGTCAGAGCGCGAAGAGATCGTCGACGCCATGCAGGTCGGTCTGGCTTTGCTCGCGGATGGTGATGACGCATGCGGATAACCAGGCTCAGACTGGTCGACTTCCGCCGCTTCTCAGACGTTGAGCTCGACTTCTCACCCGGGCTCAACCTGATCCGCGGCCCTAACGAGTCAGGCAAGTCCACAATAGTGGGGGCGCTGGTCGCGGCCCTCTTCGACAAGCCAGATACTTCGACCGTCAAGGGCATGCGCAACCTGCGCTGGGGGTCGGAGGACCAGCCGCTCATAGAGCTCGACTTCACCGACGACGACGGTGAGTTCCGGCTGACGAAGGACTTCGGGGCAAAGAAGGTCATCCTCGAGCCGCCTGGCGAGGCGAAGCCGCTGGCAAGCGTGAAGGCGGTAGCCGCCAGGCTGGCCGAGCTGCTCGGCTTTAGAGACCCGGGCCAGTACCTTCGAACTGCGTGCGTGACACACGACCAGATGGTCAACCTCGAGGAGGACGCCTCGGGTGCGAAGAAGCTGGCGGCCATGCTCCGGGAGGTCGTGATGGGCGGCAGGGAGAGCGGGCTCATGGAGCGCGCGGTGCGCCAGTTGACTGCAGAGGTGGACGAGCTCAAGCGAGGGCTCGAGCGTCCCACTCACAACCCCGGCACCATCAGGCGCCTCCAGGACGAGCGCGAGATGTACATGGAGCGCCAGAAAGACCTGTCGCTCGGCGCCACCGACATCCAGGAGCAGAGGGAGCGCCTCTCCGAGGTCGAGCGCCTGATAGAAGAGAAGGCAGGGCGGCTGGCAGACCTCTCGCAACTGATAGAAAAGAACCGTGGGCTTGCGGAGGCCGAAGCCAGGCTCGAGTCTTCTCGTGACCGTTTCGACGCGTCGGACCGCGCGACCGCGGCGGCGGCCAGGCTCGAGGTGCTGGACAAGCGGATCGACACCGAGTTCCCGGGCTTCAGTGACATCGAACCCGGCGCCGACGCCGAGCTCAAGAAAGAGATCGAGCTCCGTCGGTCGCTGAGCGCGCTGCGGGATGAGCTCGTCAGCGAGCCTGCTGTGCAGGAAGCGGAGGAGGAAGGGCCTGGAGCTGTCGAGCCGGGAGCGCCGCCGGCGGCCGCCACACGCGCCCCGCGCTCGAGGCGGCTCGGCACCATAACACTCGGCATCGGCTTGCTCCTGATAATACTGGGCGTTGTCCTCGGAAGCGTCGTGCACGCCGCCCTGTTCTCCATAATCGGCCTCGGAGCTCTTTTGCTCGCGGGCGGCTCCTACTGGCTCGCGGCGGGCGCGCCCCGGCCCGAGGCCGCGCCGACTCCTGAAGTCGAGCCGGAAGAGGAAGAGAGGGAGGAAGAGCTCCTCGACGAGCCGCTCGCTCGCGCGGAGGCAAAGGTCGAGAAACTCGAGGAGCGAGAGCACGAGTTCCTGGAATCGGCAGGCTGCAAGGATCCCGAGACTTTCTTCAAGCGCTTCGGCGATTACCGGAAGCTGATGCTCGAGCGCAAAGACGTGGAGTCCGGCCTGAACGCTCTGCTAGGCAGGCGTTCCCTGGAGAAGCTCGAGGCCGACCGGCGCATAGCGCTCCTGGACGTCGCCGCCTGCGACGAGAAGATTCTTGAGCTGAGCCCGTTCAAGCTCGAGCCCGAGAAACTCGAGGCGCTCACCCGCGAGCACAAAGCCCTGGCCGCAGATATGGATACGCTGCAGACCGAGCGCGACGGGCTTTCTTTCCACCTTGTCAAGACCGCGTCCGACCCTGAAGATGCGCTGAAGATCGAAGAGGTCCTGACGTGGCTCTGGGAGGCGGAGCAATCGGCCCGGCGGCGGCTCCGCGTCTTCACGCTGGCGCGTGAAGCCATGCAGCAGGCGTCCGAGGCGATGCTCTCCTCGGCGGTACCGGTCCTCGCCGAGAGCGTGGGCCGAACATTCTCGCGGCTCACCGGTGGCCGCTACGACGACGTCGAGGTCCGCGAGAGCGACCTGGCCATCTCCGTCTACTCGCCCGAGAAAGGGACGATGATACCGGGCGACGAGCTGCTCGCTACCCTGTCCAAGGGCACCACCAGCCAGCTCTATCTCTCCGCCAGGCTCGAGCTGGTCGGCCTGCTCTCGGGCGGGCGCAAGCCGCCTCTCATCTTCGACGACTCGTTCTCATACTTCGATGACACGCGCCTCGCGGCCCTATGGGACGTGCTGGAGGAAGTCGCAAAGGGCCAGCAGGTGCTGGTGTTCACCTGCACAGACCGTTACGATGAGCTGGCAAAGGATGTTAACGTCATAGACCTCTCGCGCTCGGTGATGTGAGGTCTTGGATCTCGCCATACTGCTCGGGGAGGGGCTTCGGCCTTTCCTCAATGCCCAACCCAGGTGAGATTCAAGACCTGACCCCAACCGGCCCGCGTCTCTCTGTTATACTTTTTTTGCGTAAACCAGACTGAGCAGGAGGACTACTTTGAACATAGAGACTTTCACCGACCTGTCCTTCGGGACCAACAGCTACCTGGTCTGGGCTGAAGACTCGAAGAAAGCCGTTCTGATAGATGCGGGCCTCTCGACCCACCTCATCCTCGACTACCTCAAAGCCAATGAGCTGGAGCTGGTCGCGATACTCGTGACCCACGCCCATCCCGATCACATCGCGGGCGTGGCCGACGTTGCCGAGGCGACGGGCGCCGACGTCTACCTCCACGAGATCGAGATACCTGCCGTCAAGATGATGCCGGAGATGATGCTCGCGATGCTGGGGATAGAGGAGCTCAAGACGCCTCAGGATATCAAGCCCCTGACTGACGGACAGGTGCTGGAGCTCGCGGGGCTGACGATCAAGGTCCTCCACACCCCGGGCCACTCGCCGGGGAGCACCAGCTTCCTCATCGAGGACGCGCTCTTCGACGGTGACCTCGTCTTCCGCGGCTCGATAGGCCGGACGGACTTTCCCGGCGGCGACTTCGACGCCCTCATCAACTCGGTACGGGAAAAAGTCTTCGTCCTGGACCCGGACACCAAGGTGTATCCCGGCCACATGGGTTCGACCACGGTCGGCTGGGAGAAGCGCACCAACCCGTTCCTCGCCGGTCAGTGATGCAGAGGGAAGCCTTTGAATCGCTGGTCGAAAAGGTCATAGAGGGCCTTCCGGAAGATTTCGCTCGGCAGCTCGAGGATGGCAACGTGGGCGTGATGGTCCAGGAGCAGCCCAGCAGAGAGGACCTCGAGGCCACCGGCGTCCCGGGCTACGCCACGCTGCTCGGCCTCTATCACGGCGTTCCGCCGACCCGGCGCGGGCTTGGATACTCGCTCGTCCTTCCTGATAACATAACCATATACAAGGCGCCGATCGAGCAGTACGCGAAGCAGACCGGCAGGTCGGTCGGAGACGTGGTCCGCGAGGTGGTCCTTCACGAGATCGCCCACCACTTCGGGCTCCCTGACGAGCGGCTTCGCGAGCTCGGCTACTGACGCAGACAGGGGAGTTAGTCTTGAAGATCGTCGCGATCAACGGGAGCCTGGTGCCCGAAGGCAACGTCAGCGCGCTTCTCGACCACGCGCTCGAGGAGTTCAGCGGTGACGAGCGATTCCAGGTGGTCCGGTTCTACCTGGCGGGCCTCGAGATCGGCCCCTGCACCCAGTGCAACTGGTGCTTCAAGGAGCAGGAGCCGGACCGGCTGTGCCGGCAGGACGACGGTATGGCGAGCATCTATCCCGCGTTGCTCGACGCAGCCGGAGTGCTCGTGGCATCGCCCGTCCACTTCGGAAGGCTCTCGGGGACCACGGCCGACTTCATCGACAGGCTGAGGGTGTTCGTGCACGGCAACCTGACCAGCGGAGCGATGCGCAACAAGGTGGCCGGCGCCCTCGCGGTCGCCTGGTTCAGAAACGCCGGGACCGAGCTGACCCTGGTCACCATCAACACTGCTTTCCAGGTACTCGGGATGATAATCGCGCCGCCTGACCTGGGGGTCCTGGGCGGGGCGGCATTCTCCAGCCTGGACGGGAAAGGCCGAACGATAAGGGGCGACCACCACCTGGTGATGACCGACCCCATCGGACTGGCCTCCGCGCGTTCCGTCGCTTACCGGGTCGGCGAGATCGCGACACTTCTGGAGGCGGGTAGGATGGCCCTGGGAGACGACGCTCCGAAGCAACCGAAACTCGGGTGAGTCAGAAGGACGTGAGATCATGAGCGCCGGCGAAGTGGGCTCGAGAGCCCTGGAAGATATCAAAGAGGGCATGAAGTCAGCGGACTACCTGTGTGACGACGGAATCGCCACCGCCCTGTTCCTCGCCGACAAGCTGGGCAAGCCGATCCTCGCGGAAGGTCCTGCCGGCGTGGGCAAGACCGACCTCGCAAAGGCTTACAGCCGGTACGCCGGATTCGAGCTCATCCGCCTCCAGTGCTACGAGGGGCTGGACGAGGCGAAGGCTCTCTACGAGTGGAACTACAAGAAACAACTGCTGAGGATACAGACCGATTCCGGTTCGGGGACTTCGTGGCAGGACCTGGAGGACGACCTCTTCAGTGAGGACTTCCTGCTTCCCAGGCCGCTGCTCAAGGCCATCACCAGCGATGACAGAGTGGTCCTGCTCGTCGACGAGGTGGACAAGGCGGACGTCGAGTTCGAGGCCTTCCTGCTCGAGATCCTGAGCGACTTCCAGGTCTCGGTGCCTGAGCTAGGCACCGTGCGGGCGAGGAAGATGCCGTTCGTGGTCCTCACCTCGAACAGGACCCGCGACCTCTCGGAGGCGCTCCGCAGGCGGTGCCTCTACCTCTTCATAGATTTTCCCGAGCAGGCCCGTGAGCTCGAGATAATAAGGCTTCGGGTGCCGGGCATCGCCGAGGATCTGGCGGAGCGGATACTCGCTGTCGTCCGCTTCATCAGGAAGATGGACCTGAAGAAGGTGCCGAGCATATCCGAGACGCTCGACTGGGCTTCCGCCGTCAAGGTGCTCGGCGCCGACAGCATCGATGAGAAGCTGCTCGAGAGCACGCTCAGCCTTCTCGTCAAAGAGCAGAGGGACCTGGAGAAGGTGCGGGGAAACCTGAAGTCCATAGCCCGCCAGGCTGCGCGCCCGGCCTGATCCGGCGGAGACCATGCCCGTAGACGAAAAAGTCCTTTCTTTCATAGACACGCTCAGGGACTCGGGGCTGCAGATCTCGCTCGCCGAGAGCATGGACGCCTTCGAGGCGCTCAAGGTGATACCCCTCGACCGCATGGAGCTGTTCCACGACGCCCTGCGAGCCACCCTGGTCAAGAGCGAAACGGACTACCCCCTCTTCGACGCGCTGTTCGGCGATTTCTTTGCAGGCATCGAGGCTCTGATGGCGCCCCCGGAGGACGAGCAGGCGCAAGCCGGTGCGCCGCACCCGCCGGACATGCAGGACCTCTCCGAGATGGTGCGGCAGGCCCTTATGCACGGGGATGCCGAGGATGTAGCTGCGATGGCCCGCATGGCCGCGGCCGCGGTGGGCAACGCGGAAGGCGGCTTCGGCGGCAGCGGCTCCCGACCGATGGCCGTCATGGCCGGCGCAGGGTATTACGTCTTCAGAGGCATGGAGATGATGGAGTTCTCGGGCATGACCTCGGAGCTCGAGCGTTTCGTGGACGAAGGCGGGATGGGGGCGGATGTGCCGCCCGTGCTGGCACTGGAGGAGCTCCGCGAGCGGGTGGCACTCTTCCGAAGGGCGTTCGACCGCGAGATAAGGCGAAGGATCGCTCTCGAGCGGGGGATGGATGCCGCCCGCCGCAGGGAGAAGCTCCCGGCGCGCCCTGAAGAGATTGACTTCATGAACGCGTCCCTGAAGCAGGTCGAGGACATGCGAAGGGTGCTGCCCGCGCTCGCAAGGAAGCTCGCCGCCCGCATCGCCAGGCGGCAGAGCTCCGGCCGTCGCGGCCGCGTGGACATCCGCAACACGCTTCGCCACAGCCTGTCCAGCGGAGGTGTGCCCCTCGACGTGAAGTACAAGAAGCGCGTTCCCGCCAAGCCCGAGCTGTGGATCCTGTGCGACGTCTCGGGCTCGGTCCGCACGTTCAGCACTTTCACGCTCCAGCTCGTCTACAGCCTGCACCAGCAGTTCAAGGCCGTGAGGAGCTTCGCGTTCATCGACCGCGTCGACGAGGTCACCGACTGCTTCGACCAGTTCGACATCGAGGAGTCCATCGAACGCGTTTACCGCGAGGCGGCGGTCGTCGACGGCGACGGCCACAGCGATATCGGAAGGGCGCTCGAGATGTTCGGCCGTGAGTACGCGCTCGACCTCGGGCCGCGCTCGACCATCCTCATCCTGTCTGACGCCAGGAACAACGCCAGGGACCCCAGGTCACTGGCACTCAAGGACATCAGGGAGAGGGCGCGCAAGGTCTACTGGCTCAACCCGGAGTCGCGCGACAGGTGGGACACCGGTGACAGCGTGATCGGTTCCTACCAGGGGCACTGTGATGCCGTGTCCGAATGCCGCAATCTGAAGCAGCTTGCCGATTTCGTGTACCGGCGCACGTAGGGGGCAGGATTTATCCTGACCGCAGGGGGCAGGCTTTAGCCTGACCCAACAGTGCATTGGCACTTGAAAACTTACACCGGCGTTGCGTTGCAGAGCAATGCAACACCGGTGAGTCAAGGCGGAATGCTTTTTGAGGCGATGCAACACCGGTGAGCCAAGACAGAGTGCGTGAAATAGCAATGCAAGGCCCGTGAGTTGAGGAAGAAAGCCTCCCGCAGGAGTCCCGCCGGTTTTGAAGTATCATTGACAGTAAAGAGGGCCATCTATAACATCAGACTCTATAGAAAGGCCAGTCCCAACCACGCAAAAGGGGTTTTCAAGATGTTTGGACTCGGACCGACGGAACTGATCATCATACTGATCATCGCGCTGGTCATCTTCGGGCCGTCCCGCCTCCCCAAGGTCGGACAGTCGGTCGGGCAGGCGCTTCGCGCGTTCCGTGACTCGACTGACAAGGTTCAAGAAGAGGTCCAGAAGAGCCTCGACGGGCCCCCTTCCGGTACCGAGCAGAAGTCGTAGGACCCCGAGCCGGGGGCATTAATTGGCATCTGTCCGGATGACTTACCTCCAGCACCTGGAGGAGCTTCGCCGCAGAATAATCGTTAGCGCAATCGCCCTCGGGGTTGCATTCGCGGTCGCCTGGATATTCGCATGGGACATACTCACTATCCTGAAGGCTCCTGCAGGGACGATCACTCTCAACTACATGACCCCCATGGAGCCCTTCCTGGTCCGGTTCAAGCTCGCGCTCTTCGGCGCGGTCGTCCTCGCCATCCCTGTCGTTCTCTTCGAGATACTCTCCTTCGCGTCTCCCGCGCTCAAGGCCAAGGAACGAAGGTACACGATCGGCGTGATGGTGATGATCGTGGCGTTCTTCGCGGTCGGCGTCATTTTCGGCTACAGGGTCATCATGCCTCCCGGCCTCCGCTGGCTCTTTGGAGTTGCCGGCACGCAGATGAAGCCTGTGCTCTCGGCGAGCCAGTACGTCACTTTCATGGGATGGTTCATGATAGGACTCGGTGTCTCGTTCGAAACGCCGGTCTTCATCTGGATGCTGGTGGCGCTCGGGGTGGTGACCCCCGAACAACTCACCAAGCAGTGGCGCTGGGCCATCATCATCATCCTGATCGTGGCATCCGTTATCACCCCGGACTGGAGCCCGGTGACGATGACCCTCGTCGCGATCCCCATGGGGATCCTCTACATCTTGAGCATCGCCCTGGCCAAGTTGACCACCCGAAAACGGCGAGCGGCCGCCGCCGCGATAGAAGCCGCAGCCATCGAGAACTAGCGCGGAACTAAGCCTTTGTAGCATGATTCGAGACATGGATTTCTGTTGTCCCCATCAAAGGAGAAAATATGATAGTTGAGACCTCTGACCCCGGAGTAGTCGCTGTCCGCCAAGCAGTCGAGAGGTACGCAGAGCGATACCCGGAGTTCGCCGACGCGCTGCGGCTCTATGGGGCCATCATGGAGGTGCAGCAGGCCGCCCTCGATTCAATTGAATGCAATATCGCATCGCTCGATGAGATAGACACGGAGAGCAGGCTGCTCTCGGGTGAGCCGCTGCTGGATCCGTGCACTCTGGACATCGACCCGGCCAGGTACCGCGAGCTGGTGTCAGGGATCTACTCCGCGATCGTTGAGAACAGCCCCGGCGGAGCCCCTTTCAAAAGCGATCCCGCGTCCTGGCCGTGCCTGTCTGACGATTCCCTGCCCGGGACTCGCGATGCCCTGATAACGGGCAGCGACCTCGATTTCGGGCTCGACGAAAAGCTCTCGGATCCGGAGGCTGAACTTGCCAAAAATATTCTGTGGGAAGGGCTTGCGCCGTTCTACAGGAGATGTGGTAGTATGCTCACGACTATGCTGGAGCAGTCTCTGTGGCAGAAGGGCTTCTGCCCCGCGTGTGGGGGAGCTCCTCTGATAGGCCAGTACCGGTCCGGAGATGGACTCTGGGTAGTCGAGTGCTCGCTGTGCCACACGGGCTGGAATCTGCAGAGGGCGTCATGCCCGTTCTGCAACGAGGTGCAGGGGTCTCTCGATTACCTGTACCTGGAGGACGATCCGAGTCGCAGGGCGAACTACTGCAGGGCATGCAAGAGATATGTCAAGACAGTCGACATGCGAAACAGTGATGAGATCGTCCTGTTACCGCTTGAAGACATTGTCACGCTCGGTCTGGATACCGCCGCGAGCGAGGAAGGGTTGAACTCGGCGTCTGGCTGTGACCGTTAGAATCAGGCGCTGATTCCCAATTCAACAGTCAGAGAAGAAGACAGACCTTAGGGGGGTGGATTTTTTCTTTTCACCTGGCGGAGTCTGATTATCCGCTGATTCGAATGGCCATCAAGTAAGTAAAACCTAGGAAAGTGAGGGGGGGACATGGATCTTACGCGCAGAGATTTTCTAAAGCTGTCCGGTACTGGTGTCAGTGCCGTGGCTTTGGCAAACCTCGGTATCAAGCTGCCGAAGCGCGCGGCAAAGCAACCTCTCCGGATCGTCAAAGCGACTGAGACTACTGGCGTATGTTCCTTCTGTGCGGTGGGCTGCGGGACTATCGTTGCCACCGAGGAGGAAGGCGGCCACCCCCATGTGGTGAACGTCGAGGGCAACCCCGACTGCGCCATCAACTTCGGGACGCTGTGCAGCAAGGGCGCGGCTCTCATCCAGAAGTCTTACGTCGACGGCGAGATAAACAAAGAGAGGCTGACCAAGCCGCTGTATCGAGCCAAGGGATCGTCCAGCTGGCAGGAGATCTCCTGGGATCAGGCTATCACCCAGATAGCTCAGAAGATCAAGGACACCAGAGACGCCAGCTGGATTGCGGAAGACGACATCATAGGGGCGGACGGCAATCCCACGGGGCAGAAGGTCCCGGCTCTCCGCACCGAAGCTATCGGCACTCTCGGAAGTGCCGAACTCTCCAACGAGGGCAACTACCTGTACCAGAAGCTGTTTCGCGCGCTAGGCGTGGTGTACATAGAGCACCACGCCCGTTTGTGACACGGTCCGTCAGTCCCCAGTTTGGGGGCCACGTACGGACGAGGTGTCATGACCAACCAGGTCCAGGACTTGAAGATGAGCGACGCCTTCATGGTCTGTGGATCCAACGCCGCCGAGAACCACCCGATCACGTTCAAGTGGATCGAACAAGCCATGAACCGGGAGAAGGACCCAGCGACACTTATCGTCGTTGATCCTAGGTTCACCCGCACGGCCGCCAAGGCGAATATCTTCGCGCAGACGAGGCCAGGCACAGATATCACGTTCTTCGGCGCGCTCATCAGCTACGCTATCAAGAACAACATGGTCAACTGGGATTTCGTGAACAACTATTCGAACTCTGCGTTCCTGGTCGACCCGAAGTACAGCTTCAACCCCGAGACCGGGCAGTTCTCCGGCTTCAAGGAGACGGTGAACCCGAAGACGGGGAAGAAGTCCAAGAAGTACGATACGACGACCTGGGCTTTCCAGCTCGGACCCGACGGCACGCCCCTCAAGGACCCGACGCTCACCAACCCGCAGACCGTGTGGCAGTTGATGATAAAGCATTACAGCCGCTATACGCCCGATATGGTCGCAAAGGTCTGCGGTATCCCGCAGGCCAAGTTCGAGGAAGTCGCCAAGGCTTACTGCTCGACCTACCAGCGCGGCAAGAGCGGCGTCCTGCTATACGCGATGGGTCTGACCCAGCACAGCTATGGCGCGCAGAACATCCGGACCTTCGCGATGCTCCAGCTCATCCTGGGCAACATCGGAGTCCCGGGCGGCGGCATAGCGGCCCTCAGGGGTTGCGCAAACGTCCAGGGTTCGACGGACCAGGGCATGCTGTCGCACCTGTGGACCGGATACAACCCGGTCCCCAACAGCGCGAAGAACCCCACGCTCGACGCCTATAACCAGGCGCGGCTCAAGGCTGTGGGCTCCGCCTATTGGAGCAACACACCGAAGTTCATCGCGAGCATGCTCAAGGCCATGTTCGGCGATGCCGCGAAGCCCGAGAACCAGTTCGGGTACGTCTGGGTGCCCAGGGTCAAGGACGGCGTGAACTACACGCACATTTCCTTGTTCGAGGCGATGTACGCGGGCACGGTGAAGGGGCTCGTCTGCTTTGGTCAGAACCCCGCGGTAGGCGGCCCGAACTCCGACATGGAGACCAAGGCCATGGAGAACCTCGACTGGATGGTCGTCTCCGAGATATTCGACACCGAGACGCCCAACTTCTGGAAGCGGCCCGGCGCGGACCCCGGCTCGATAAAGACCGAGGTGTACAAGCTGCCGGCAGCCGCCAACGGAGAGTACGCGGGGACGTTCTCCAACACGGGCCGCGTCGTCCAGTGGTTCTACAAGACAGCAGAGCCCAAGGGCGACGCCAAGCCGGACGGCGACATCCTGAGCGCTATCCAGAAGAAGCTGGTCGAGCTCTACAAAGCTGACGCGAAGGCTCCGAACCGCGATGCCGTCCTCAACCTCTACTGGCCGTACGGCGACAAGGTCGACCTGGAGCAGGTCCTCGCCGAGCTTAACGGCTACAACTGGGCTACCAAGAAGCGGCTCAAGAACTTCACGGTTCTCGCCGCTGACGGCTCGACCGCCTGCGGTAACTGGGTCTACTCGGGTGTTTATCCCGATGAAGCCGATTACCCCGGCATGACGGATCCCGACCCGGCCAAGAAGGCCGCGGCCCAGGCTTCGTTCGCCAAGACCAAGGGTAACCTGGCCAAGAGGACCAACAACGAGGACAAAGGCAACGTGGCGATATATCCAGGCTGGGCGTGGTGCTGGCCGGTCAACCGGCGCATCGTCTATAACCGCTGCTCGGCGGACCCGGCTGGCCAGCCGTGGTCGGCGGATAAGAACATCGTCAAGTGGGACGGCGCCAAGTGGGTCACCGTGGACGTGCCCGACTTCTCTTACGTCGACGCGACGAAGCCCGGCAGCCCGCCCGTACCGCCCGCGGTATCGGCGGCGAACCCGTTCATCATGCTGAACTTCGGCATGGGCTGGTTATTCGCTCCTGGCTCCGGAATGGTCGATGGACCGTTCCCAGAGCATTACGAGCCGGTCGAGACCCCGTTCAAGAACGCCATGAACGGCAGCCAGAACAGTCCCGTGGTCAAGATATGGGACTCCGCGATGGACAAGCTGGCGCCCGCTGGCGACCCCAAGTACCCGATCATCTGCGGGGTGTCCCGCGTGTCCGAGCACTTCCAGTCAGGAACGATGACCCGCAACATGCCCTGGCTTGCAGAGATGCAGCCCAACATGTTCGTCGAGATGTCGAAGGACCTGGCAAAGCGCAAGGGCATCTCGAACGGTGAGTGGGTAACGGTCAAGAGCATCCGCGGCGAGGTCAACTGCGTCGCGCTTGTCACCGACCGTATCCAGGTGATAACGGTCGATGGAAAGCGCGCCGACGTGGTCAACATGCCGTATCACTACGGGTACACCGGCTACATAACCGGCGGCCCCGACGGCAAGAACTACGCCGGCAACCAGACTACTCCCAACATCGGTGACTGCAACACGACCACGCCTGAGTACAAGGCGTTCCTGGTCGACATCGTAAAAGCATAGGAGGTGATGTGGCATGGCTGATGAGAAGGCAATACTAGTCGACACGTCCAAATGCACCGCTTGCCGCGCCTGCCAGGTCGCCTGCAAGCAATGGAACCAGAACTCATTCGACAAGACGGTCAATATGGGGTCGTACGAGAACCCACCGACATTGAGTTCAAAGACCTGGATGCGCATCCTGTTCAACGAGCATTTCGACGGCCAGATGAAATGGCTGTTCACCAAGTACCAGTGCATGCACTGCACTGACGCCGCTTGCGTGGAGGTTTGCCCGCCGAACGCTACGACGCACCAGGAAGTAGCCCTTGCGGACGGCTCGACCCTGAAGTCAGTGGTGACCGATGAGAAGAAGTGCATAGGTTGCAACTACTGCAGGGTCGCATGCCCGTTCGACGTTCCCGGCTACCAGCAGAAGAAGCGCGGCGTCTATCGCTGCACGATGTGCGTGGACAGGGTCTCGAACGCCCAGCCGGGCTTCGACATCCCGGCCTGCGTCAAAGTGTGCGCCCCAGGCACGCTGTCGTTCGGCAACCGGAGCGAGCTGCTGCTGAAGGCGGCTGCTAGGGTGGAAGTGCTGAAGAAGGCGGGTGTGAAGGACGCTCAGATCTACGGCGAGAGCCAGCTGAACGGTCTGCGTTATCTCTACGTCCTCACCTCGCCGCCTGCGGCCTACAGCCTGCCGGCGGAGCCGAAGGTGCCCGCCTCGGTGGAGGTCTGGAAGGCACTGGCCAAACCGTACGGCGGCCTGGCCGCTGTCGGGATCGTTGCTGCGCTTGTCATCAACGGCATAATCAACGCGCGCAACCGTGGCCTCGAAGAAAAAAACAAGCTGGAGAACTGAGAGAGGAGGGAAACAGGTGGAACTCAAGACATTCAGGGGCGGAATTCATCCCCCATACCAGAAGGAGGCCACCGCCGGCAAGGCAACGGAAGACATCTCCCTCCCTGCTGAAGTGGTAATCCCGATGCAACAGCACGTTGGAGCGCCCAACAGCCCGACGGTCAGCGTTGGTGCCAGGGTCGAGGCAGGCCAGAAGATCGGCGCTACCGAAGCGTTCGTATCGGCGCCCGTGCACTCGAGTGTCGCGGGAACGGTCAAAGCCATCGAGGAGCGTAAGAACTTCACCGGCGCCGACGTCATGTGCGTCGTGATCGGCGTTGACCAGAACCAGCCCGCGAAGTTCACCGAGAAGCGTGACGTGGGGAACCTGACGCCGGAGCAGATCAGGGAGATAGCCAAGGAAGCCGGCCTGGTCGGACTGGGTGGAGCGGCGTTCCCGAGCAGCGTCAAGCTGTCCCCGCCGAAAGACAAGCCGATCGACACGGTCATCATCAACGGCTGCGAGTGCGAGCCGTTCCTGACCTGCGACCACAGGCTGATGCTGGAGAGGACAGAAGACCTCATCGCCGGGCTCAGGCTCATGATGAAGGCCGTCGGCGCCAAGAAGGGCTATATCGGTGTTGAGGCCAACAAGATGGACGCGGCAGACAAGATCTCGGCTGCGGTCGCGAACGAGCCCGACATCGAGGTAGTGCTCCTCGAGGTCAAGTACCCCGAGGGCGCTGAGAAGATGCTCATCGACGCGATCACAGGGCGCAGGGTGCCTCCCGGCAAGCTGCCGAGCGAGGTCGGGGTCCTGGTCCAGAACGTCCAGACCGCGGTCGCCCTCTTCGAAGCCGCCTCGACAGGCAAACCGGTCATCGAGAGGGTCATAACGGTCACCGGCCCCGGCATCAAGACGGCCAGAAACGTCAAGGTCAAGGTCGGCACCCCGATCGCTCACGTGATCGAGCAGTGCGGAGGCATGATCGGCGCTCCGGGCAAGGTCATCATGGGAGGCCCGATGACGGGCTTCGCCCAGAAGGACCTCTCTGCCTCGTGCGTCAAAGGCACGAGCGGCATCCTCATCCTCACGGAAGAGGCCGTCGAGCAGTCGGAGGAGCAGCAGTGCGTCGGGTGCGACAAGTGCCTGGACGCCTGCGCGATGTTCCTGACGCCGAACTTCATCGTCAAGCACGCGAAGAGAGGCCAGTGGGAGCTTGCCGACAAGTACGGAGCGAGGGACTGCTTCGAATGCGGTTGTTGCTCGTACGTGTGTCCCGCACGGATACAGCATGTTGCCTACGTACGCAAAACAAAGGCGGAACTCGCAGCCGCCAGCAAGAAATAGGAAGGGGGCGAGACTTAAATGGCAGACCGTGACTTTCTAATGTCGGCTCCGCCGCATATCAAGAGCAAAGACGATATCGGCAACGCTATGAGGGACGTGGCAATTGCTCTCATCCCTGTGATAGCGGTTGCGATCGGGTTCTTCAGGCTCTACGCGCTCGTGAACCTGGCGGCATGCGTACTCGCGGCCATCGGCTCAGAGTACGTCATGCGCAAGATCATGAAGCGGAAGCCTAATATCGGCGACTTCAGCGCGATAGTGACAGGGCTCTTCGTGGCTCTTCTGCTGCCCCCGACCGTTCCGTTCTGGTATGCGATGATCGGAACGATCATAGCGGTGGCACTGGTCAAGGAGCTCATGGGCGGGCTCGGTTACAATGTGTTCAACCCGGCTCTGTTCGGCTTCGTGTCGCTCCTGATCATCTCCAGGTTCTGGGCGCTTGCGGGCGCGGTCTACAACCTCGGGAGCCTGAACGGCGTCACTTCGGCGACCCCGCTCACGTTCATCAAGGCTGGAGCGCTCAACGGTATCAGGCCCGGCTACTGGGAGTTGTTCCTGGGTCACGCGGGTGGAGCGATGGGAGAGGTATCAGTCGTGGCGGTCATCGTCGGCGCTGCTTACCTCATGTACAAGGGCCACATCACGTGGCACATCCCGACCGCGATCATCGGCACGGTGTTCATCCTCTCGGCGATACTGGGAGCGAACCCTCTGTACATGATCCTGGCCGGCGGATTGATGCTGGGGTCGTTCTTCATGGCGACCGACTGGGTGACCAGTCCCGACAATAAGACGGCACAGTTACTCTATGGAGTGCTGATCGGGGTGCTGGTCGTTGTGATCAGGATGTACGCGGCTCCCACCGGAGCGGTTGCATACTCTATCCTGATCGGCAACGCGATGGTGCCCGTGCTCAACCGCGTCGTGGTGCGGAAGAGGTTCGGTGCCATCAAGCCGGTGCCAGTTGCCGAGGCTGACAAGTAGCACAACAAGACAACGGATAGACTGTCCTGGGGTCAGGCGCCTGCCTGGCCCCAGGCTTTTTCTTGGAGAAAAGCGGCGACTCGCGCAGGGTGCCTCTATACCGGTCAAGCGCGGGGGGCCCTCGAGCGCGCCATCAGAGCGGTCTCGTTCAGCGCTTCATCGAGTTCCGCTTCGCTGGAATAGAACATGACACTCGCGCCCGGGACCTTCAAGGCTAGCGCCGTATTGAGACTCTCCCGGGGTTCCGGCGCCAGTGCCCCTCTTTTATCCACCAGCACGAGGTCCGCTTTCTCGAGGGCGGCCTCGGCAGAGGGTTTGAACTCCTCGAACGGCACAGTCATGAGAAAGACGGCAAAGTCGACCGGCAGGTGCTCCAGCGCGCTGTTGCCCTCGACGACGAGGACGCCACCGGGCGGGAACATCTCGATCGCCTCTTGAAGCTCGACGTCCAGCTTGCCCTCGGAAGCGTTCACCCAGATGACTTTCCTGGCGCCGGCGCTGACCAGGGCCCCGGTGTCCGTGCCGGGCCGGGAGATGAGTTCGGGGTCGGTGACTATTGGAGAAGGAGAATGACTTCCCTTGCTGACCTTCAAGGCATATTCCGCGTCCAGCTCGCGCACCAGAAAAGCCGCAACCGTGCTTTTGCCTGATTTCTTCGAGGACGAGCTGACGGAGATGATGGCCGACGGCCCGGAAAGCTTGTCAAGCACTACAGGTCGCTTTCATGAACTCCTCAGCAGCGCGTGACAGCGGCCGCTCGCTGGAATACACGGCGTAGAACTGCCTGATCAGTTCGGCGCCGCTGACTTCCAGCAGCCGCACCAGGCCGCCCTTCGAAGGCTCGAGGGCCGCTCGGTCGCTCACCATCGCGATGCCCATGCCTGCGGCTACCGCTGAGAGCACCGCCTGGGTCGAGCCCATCTCCGCGACTACGTCCAGGTCGTCCGTGGAGAGGCCGGCGTCTCGGAACGCCGCTTCCGATCGGCTGCGGGTCCCGCTCGACTCGGCGCGCACGACCCACTGCTCACCGGCGACCTCGGCGAGGGTGACTTTCTTCCTGCGGGAAAGCGCGTGATGCACCGGTGTGACGATGACGATGCGGTCCTCGGCGAACGGCTTGACCTCGAGCTTGCTGTCGGGCCGGAGCCCGACGAAGCCGATTTCAACGTTCTCACCTTCGACCATACGGACCACGCCCTGCGAGTCGCTGATCTCCAGCGCGACTGTCACCTCCGGGTAGTGGCGCTTGAACTCGGCGAGAGTGGGCGGGAGCAGGAACTCACCGGGGACGGTGCTCGCCCCGATGCGGAGCTGCCCCTTGACCTCGCCGGTCGTGCGCGGGATATCGGCGATCATCTCTTCGCGGTCGGAGAGTATCTTCCGCGCGTGGGCGTACGCGGTCCTTCCCGCCGGTGTCAGCACGACCTTTCCCCTGGAGCGGTCGATCAGGGAAGCCCCCAGCTCTTTCTCCAGGGCTTTGACCTGGAAAGAGACAGCGGGCTGGGTGAGTCCCAGCCGTCGCGCCGCACCGCTGAACGAGCCCAGGTCGGCCACGAGCGTGAACGTTTCCAGAAGAGATATGTCAAGGCCCAAGTGGCGCCACCTCGATTTCATGGCGGAGGTGCGTAAGAATCGAACTTACCCAGCGCCGATCAAGACGCCACAACGGTTTTGAAGACCGCGCCGCCCACCAGGACGGATCCACCTCCGATATTCCGCGAGAAGTATCATACATGATTACCTCAGCTTGCGGACGTCGCCCACGCGCACCGTCACGCGGTTCCGATCGAAGTACTCCAGCAGCGGAAGCGCATACTTGCGGCTGGTTCCGACCGACTCGCGGAACTCGCTGACCGTTATCCCCTGAGGACCGATGCTCGAGCGCAGCTCTGTCTCGACCCGCGACACGGCCCCGGGTGAGAAGTAGAGGTCCGGCGAGACCCTCACCAGGCGCCCGTCCTTCTCGGCTATGCCAAGGAGTTCAGCGATGGCCTGCCTGGTCAGACCGAGCTCGTTCGAAAGCTCACTCACGGTCGGCGGCGAGACCGGGTGGGCGTCGATTCTCTGAACTATCGACGAGAGCATGGTCTCCTGTTCGGACGTGACCGCGGCGGAAGCCCCTGGCAGCCTGACCACCTTTCCACTCGTTTCAATGATGCCGCCCGCTGAGAGCGCATCCATGAGGATGTCAGCCGACCGCGTGTCCCAGGAAGCCAGCACCTGTTTCTTGAGGGTTTCCTTGGCGATCCCCTCTGACAGCGGTTTCGCTTCATGGAAATCATGGAGCGCGCCAGTGATCTCATCCGTGAACGCCTGGTACTTCGCGGCTGAGAGGAATACCTGGGCGCTCTTCTCGCCCAGTGAGATTGCCTGTCCGGATCCGGTGAGGTCCTTCAGCCCCTCCTCCACGACTTCCGGCGCGAAACCCGATGCGAGCGCGAGCGCCTCACGGGAGGCCGGCTCCTCCCTCCTTTCGAGGAGCACCCGCACCACCGCCGCCGCCTCACCTGATTCCAGCTCCCCGAACTGCCTGACGGCGTTCGGGTCTTTGACTTTGTGCTTGGACGGGTGGGCGTCCACGACCGCTCCGCCGCCGATAGTGGTAACCGGCGAGTAGCTCCTTACCACAAACCGGTCGCCTGGCGCCACGACCACCACCTCTTCAAGGCGAAGCTGCGCCTGCCGGGACTCACCGGGCCTGAGGAGGTCTCCCTCGAGCGGGTACAGCCGTCCGAGGATTTCACGCGTGCCGTGGTGGAAGCGGATCCTGGCGCCCCGCTTGACCTGCTTCGGCCAGTCGCGCAGAAGGCGCACGCGGGCGTCGATCATGTACGTGGGGCGCAGGTAGCCGGGCTCGGCGAGAACGTCCCCGCGCAGGACCTGGTCCCTCGCGACCCCGGCGAGGTTGACCGCCACGCGCTCGCCGGCATAGACGAGCTCTCGTTCGGAGTCGTGGACTTCCAGCGACCGGACACGCACCTCGTCGCCGCGCGGCAGCAGCTCCAGCCGCTGGCCCGTCGATATGCTGCCGCTCCAGAGGGTGCCGGTGACCACCGTCCCGATGCCGCGCAGAGTGAACACCCGGTCCACGGGGAGCCTCGCCGGAAGCGCCTCGTCTTTCAAGTGGACCTGCGCCGCCTGGCGCTCTATTACCGACCTGAGCTCATCAATGCCCTCTCCCGTGATGCCCGACACCGGAACCACGGGGGAGCCCTCGAGAGGGGTGCCTTCCAGCAGCTCGCCCACCTCGTCCTCGACCAGCGGGATGAGGTCGGGCTCGACCGCGTCGATTTTGGTGATGGCGACCACGCCCCGGGAGACGCCGAGCAGGTCCAGGATCGCCAGGTGCTCCCTCGTCTGTGGCATCACCCCGTCGTCGGCCGCGACCACCAGCAGCGCGAGGTCGACGCCTGTGGCTCCAGCCATCATGTTGCGCACGAAGTTCTCGTGACCGGGAACATCCACGATACCTACGGTCGAACCGTCGGAGAGGACCATGGGCGCGAAGCCGAGGTCGATGGAGATGCCGCGTTCCTTTTCCTCCGCGAGGCGGTCGGTGTCGCGGCCGGTGAGCGCTTTGACGAGGACCGTCTTGCCGTGGTCGATGTGCCCGGCGGTCCCGATGATGAGATTTCGGCGCGCTGCGGGTGTAGTCAAGAGGATCTCCGTGCCGGTCAATCCAGGGACGCTATGGCGCGCGAGAGCAACCGGACCTCCGCGTCAGCCACCGTACGAAGGTCGAGCAGGAGGGCCTCGTCTTTGACGCGTGCCAGGACCGGCGGCTCGGCTCCCCTGAGGCGCTCCTCGATCGTATCGGCAGAGAGGGACTCATGGGTGATACGCACACAGTATGTCGGGATCTCGGCTGTTGGGAGCGAGCCGCCCCCGGCGCGAGAAACCTCTGCGACCACCTCGGTCTCGAAACCGGCGAGGCCGGCCGAATCGACCGCTCGCTTCAGGCGCCTGGCGCGAGCCCGCACCGCATCCTCCGGCTCCGCCATCATCCGCAGCGCGGGAAGTTCCTTGAAGGCCGCTGCCGGGTCGAGGCAGGCGCGCAGCGTCGACTCGAGGGCCGCAACCGACATCTTGTCGATGCGCAGCGCCCGGGCGAGCGGGTGCTTGCGCACTGCCTCGACGTACTCCCGCGAGCCGACGATGATCCCCGACTGTGGGCCGCCGAGAAGCTTGTCCCCGCTGAACGTCACGAGGTCGGTTCCCGCCGCTATGCTCGCGGCGGCGGTGTGCTCCCCGGTGAGGCCGGCCGGCGCCAGGTCGAGAAGAGAGCCGCTGCCCATATCCTCCACCACGGGGACGAAGTGCTGCCTGCCCAGCTCCACGAGTTCGGCGAGCGGCACGTCCTCGGTGTAACCGACGATGCGGAAGTTGCTCTGGTGTATCTTCATGATAAGGGCCGTATCGGGCCCTATCGCGTTCGAGTAGTCGGAGGCCCGCGTGCGGTTGGTCGTGCCGACCTCGATGAGCCGTGCCCCGCTCTGGTGCATGATGTCCGGCAGCCTGAACGAATCCCCGATCTCGACCAACTCGCCGCGGGACACCACGACCTCTCTGCCCTTTGCCAGCGCGGCGAGCACGAGCAGCACCGCCGCGGCGTTGTTGTTGACCACCAACGCGGCATCAGCCCCGGTGAGCCAGCGGAGAAGTTCTCCCACATGGTCCTGCCGCGAGCCGCGCTGACCGTCGGCCAGCCGGTACTCCAGGTTCGAGTAGCCGACGCAAGCGTCGCGCACGGACTCGAGAGCTGCGGCTGAGAGCGGTGACCTGCCGAGGTTTGTGTGGAGTATCACGCCGGTCGCGTTGATCACCTTGCGAAGCGAAGGCCGCATGAGCCGCGCCGCCTCGGCGGCGACTCGATCGCCGAGAGAACTCAGCGACAGGTCTGCCTCTGAGATCCCCTTGCCGGAGAGTATCGCATCGCGTGCATCGTCGACGACTTCGCGCGCCGCGTGGGTCACGACGTTTCTGGGGATACCCTGAACCGCAGTGGAGGAGTCTACTGACTCGACCAGCTCGTTCACCTGCGGGATGAGTCGCAGGAGGCCTTGCCTGTTTTCGTCGGGGGGATTCATGGTCATTAATTATAGGGAAACGAGCAGGTCCGCGCCAACCATCGTCGCATGGATATCGTACATGTTGCTGACGTGCCCCGCTTTCAGCTTCTCCTTGAGGCCATAGAAATCCAGGCACGTGCCGCATACCAGCACCTCGGCGCCTGCTTCCTCGAGCCGGGCGACGTGGGCCGCAGTCTCGTCATCCTCGGTGACCAGACGGACGCCGCTGTTCAGAAATATGATCGCCGAGGGCGTGGTCTCACTTTCTGCGGCGGCGTAGAGGAACATCTTCATGAGCGTCCTGCCCAGCTCGGGGTCTCCGGTCCCGACCTGGTCGCTCGCGATAAAGATCACCCGGCCCGCGGACGGACCGCACTGTGCCTGCTCGGATCCGCTCCCGGCTACGGCCGCCTTGTCCCCGGGCTCGACTGAGATCAGGTATCCGCCTTCTGCCTGCCTGCCTTCGGCCCGGCACCCGGCGGTCCGCGAGAAACGCAGCACGTTGTCTCGCGCCGTCTCGTTGTCGACGAAGACCGTGAACGGACCGCTGCCGCTATCGAGCATCCGCCTGGTGCGGAGAACGGGTTCCGGGCACCTGAGGCCGGCGCAGTCGATGTCCGGCTTCATCGTCAACCTTTCTCTGAGTGACTTATAGTGACGACAGGGACCTCGGCTTCGGTGATCCGGCCGATGATGCCCGCGTGGGGCGCGGGCCCGGCGCGGAGCTCGGAGACGATATCCTCCGCTTCGCTCGCCTCGACAGCAGCGAGGAGCCCCCCGGACGTCTGCGGGTCAAACATGCAGGTCACGATGAACTCTTCCACTCCTGCTGTCGCCACGTCAACGCGTCTCTCTTCGAGACACTCCTGCCGGCTGTTGCGCGGGGCCATGCCAAGGGCGACCATCTCGAGGGTCCTCGGGAACAACCGGACACCGGAAGCCCAGATCTCCGCGCCCGCACCTGCGGCCCGGGCCAACTCGTACAGGTGGCCGGCGAGCCCGAAGCCGGTGACGTCCGTCATCGCGTGGACGCCGTGTGAGGAGATGACCGCGGCCGCCGCCCCGTTCAGCGTGCACATGGAGGCAACGACCTCTTCCATGTCCTCCTCTGACACCTGCTCCGCCTTCAGCGCCGTTGCCATGATCCCGGTCCCGATCGGCTTTGTGAGGATGAGCAGGTCGCCGGGCTTCGCGCCCCGGATGGTGACCATGTCGGGGAGCGTTACCGTGCCCGTCACAGCCAGGCCATACTTCAGCTCGTCATCCTCGATAGTGTGTCCTCCGGCGACAACCGCACCCGCCTCGTGGACCTTGTCGTACCCACCGAGCAGTATCGCCTTCAGTACCTCCCTGTCCATGTCACACGGAAACGCCGCGATGTTCATGGCGGTGATCGGTTTCGCGTTCATTGCGTAGATATCGGAAAGGGCGTTGGCCGCGGCGACCTGGCCAAACGTGTAAGGGTCGTCCACGATGGGAGGGAAGAAGTCGACGGTCTGGACGAGAGCGAGGTCGTCGTACAGGAGATAGACGCCCGCGTCGTCACCCATGTGGATCGACGACAGCAGCTCCTCCGCGTCCTCTTCCGGCAGCTCGGCCAGCAGCTTCTCAAGGTCACCCGGACCCATCTTCGCCGCTCACCCCGCCCTCTGGGAATAGCTGGTCAGCTTTATCTTGTCGGTCAAGACCGCCCCTCCATGCCCGCAGGCCTCCAGCGCTCAGCGCTCGTGTCGTTGCTTTGCATAAGGATACAGCAACCGGTATCCCTCGTGACCAGCGAGTGCGCCTTGCACCTTTTCCACCTCGGCTTCGTTGACCAGAAGCGATATCCCGCATCCCGAGGAGAATTCGACGGGCGTCGGGATGACCGCCACAGTCACCATGGCAGCCTTCAGCTCTCGCTCCGCCTTCAGCGCGTGACTGGTCGAATCGAAGACCACGAGGCCGTAATGCTCTTCCAACTCTCTGCTTCCGTTAGTGGGCTCATTAACACTGCTAATAGATTCTATCTGATTTTTGTTATGAGGTGCACCCGCGATCCGCGTGCGAGTGGCGGGAGAAAATGGTAACGAATCGGGGCACAGTCCTATGTACAGACGATTCGAAAGAGAAGAGGTCCAGATGGTTTCAGCTTCTTGCCAGATGCGCGTGGGCATATTGACAAATTGGCTAACCCAATGCTTATAATCTCACGATTATTTAAGTACCTAATGAATATGTCAGAAAGTGAGGGGGGCATCTCAAGCGATTGAGGAAATCGCAGGAGATGCCCCCTGACGACATGAAGGATAGAAGGATTTTGACGGCTTGTCTGTTCAATATATTGGCGGCAGCGTTCAAATAGGGAATGCCCCTTCAGCGGGTATTTTTTTTATGAATTGTGAATGTCAGAACTACAGGAGGTGAAGGTTCTTGACGGGTAAAATGGTAACCAGGCGCCAGTTCCTGAAGCACGCTGGCGCAACGGCGGCCCTTTTAGGTCTGTCGGAAGCGATGATCCCGCAGCTGGCCAAAGCTCTCCAGGAGCTTGCCGCCGGGAAGCCCCCGATTATCTGGATACAGGGACAGAACTGTACGGGATGTTCCATCTCGTTCCTGAATTCCAATTATCCGGGCGTCGCAGAACTGGTGCTTGACAAGCTCTCCGTCCGCTATCACCCCAACGTGATGGCTGGCACCGGTCAGACTGCCGTTCAGGCGATCAAGGACACAGTCGCAGCCGCTAAGGGCGGCAAGGGCTTCTACGTGTTGGTCGTCGAGGGCCCGGTCCCGACCAGTGAGAACGGCGAATACTGCACGTTCGGGCTGACCGACAAGACGAAGACTCTCGCGAACACCAACGTGCAGGTCCCGGGCGACAAGACCATCAACGAGTGGATGCAGGAGCTCGTGCCGGGCGCGGCCGCGGTCATCGCGAACGGCAACTGCGCGGCGTTCGGTGGCATCCCCGCGGCGAACGCCTCAACGACCGGGTCCACACCGGTGAGCGAGGTAGTCGCCAAGATCGACCCCAAGAAGCCGATGGTCAACGTCGGCGGCTGCCCGTCCCACCCTGACTGGTTCGTGGGAACCGCGCTTCAGGCTCTCATCGCCCTGGGCGTGCTCCCGGGTGGAACACCGCTCAACCTGAACGAGAACAAGATGTCGAAGACTTTCTTCGGCCAGCTCATCCACGAGAACTGCGAGCGCCGCGCGTCTTTCGACGCGGGCCTGTTCCTCGAGGACTGGAATGACGCGAGCCCGGACATGAGGCTCTGCATGTTCAAGCAGGGCTGCAAGGGCCCGGTAACCTACGCGGACTGCCCCACCAGGCGCTGGAACTCGGCGGTTAACTGGTGTGTCGGAGCGAACGGTCCGTGCCACGGGTGCGCATCGCCCCAGTTCTATAAGGAACTCGCACCGCTCTACGAGCCCCTTCCGAACGTCAACTTCGCGGGCATAACCCCGGCGGCCGACGTTCTCGGCTGGGTCGCGGCTGGCGCGACCGCGGTCGGTGTCGGGGCGCATTACCTGTACAAACAACTGGGACACAAACTCGAAGAAGCCGAAGGTGGTGAGAAATAGTGGCGCAAGTAATCAGTATCGACCCCGTAACCAGGATAGAGGGCCATTTACGGATCGACGTCGAGGTCACCAACGGAGTGGTCACGGACGCCTGGTCCTCAGGCACTATGTTCCGCGGCTACGAGATGCTCATCCAGGGCAAGCACCCCTGGGACGCGCAGCAGGTCATGGAGCGCATATGCGGGGTCTGCCCCCTCGTGCACGGCACGGCGGCTTCTTACAACCTCGACTCCGCGATGGGTGTCACTCTTCCCGACAACGCAAGGTTGATCCGCAACCTGGCACTGGGAGCGAACTTCATCCAGTCGCACATCCTGCACTTCTATCACCTGGTGGCACTGGACTACATCGACGTGACCGCGGTGCTGCAGTATTCAGGCAGCGACCCGGGGCTCAAGCTGCTGCGCGACAACGTCGCAGCGCTGGCGGCCACCAAGGACCTGTACCCGTTCCTGCCCCGCTACGCGGCGCCGGATTACATCGGCGAGGCCGGTGGGCCCGGGGACCCGAACCTGGCGACGGAGCTGGTGGGTCACTACGTGCAGGCTTTCGAGATGCGCAAGAAGGCCCAGGAGATGCTCACCATCTTCTACGGCCGCATGCCTTCGTTCGTGGGCACCATACCGGGCGGCGTGACCACGCCTCCGACGCTCTCGAACATCGCTGCCTTCCGCTCGAGGCTGCACGACCTGCAGGCGTGGATCAACGATGTCTACGTCGCCGACGTCAAGGCGATCGCGACCATCCCCGCTTACTCCGCGTTCATCAAGGCCGGCGACTCCGGCGGAAACTTCCTGGCCTACGGCGGGTTCGACCAGAACCAGCGGGGCACTGAGAAGTACTTCCCGACGGGCGTCATCACGGACTACGGCGTGCTGTCACCGGGGCCGTTCGACGAGAAGCAGATAACAGAGTCGGTCAAGTACTCCTGGTACAACGACTCCACCGAAGGCCTACAGCCGGCGGTCGGCAAGACAGAGCCTCAGGTAGGAAAGGCCGGGGCGTACTCGTTCCTCAAGGCTCCGCGCCTTAACGGCAAGCCGATGGAGGTAGGCCCGCTGGCGCGCCAGCTTGTAAAGAAAGATCCGGCGTTCATGGCGCTGGCCACTGCGCTCGGGGTACTGACGCCGCCCGTGAAGTTCGGGATCATCCCGAGGATCGGCGCGCGCGCCGTCGAGACACTGCTCATCTCCCTGGAGATGGACAAGTGGCTCGACCAGCTCACGCTGGGCATAGGCAAGAACATCTGGGACCCCAAGGGCCGCGACATTCCGAACTCGTCGAACGGCATGGGCCTCGTCGAGGGCCCGCGCGGCGCGCTCGGACACTGGATCACGATAAGCGACGGGAAGACCGGGAACTACCAGGCAGTCGTGCCGACGACGTGGAACGCGTCGCCGCGGGACAAGGCCGGGAACCGGGGCCCGATCGAGACCTCTCTCATCGGCATCCCCGTCCCGGACGTGACCAACCCGATCAACGTCGTGAGGTGCGTCCGGTCGTTCGACCCCTGCATCGCCTGCGCGGTGCACATCATCCATCCCGAGCACAATGGTGTCCTAGAATTCCGAGTGGTCTAAAGGGGGTGTCCGTATGAAGGAAAAGGAGAAAATCCACATTCCGGGGCCGGTCAAGGCCATATACTGGGCATACCTCGCAGTGCTTGCGTTCGTGCTCTACTCGGGGTTCTACCGGTTCCACATCTTCACCTCAGGATGGAGGTACCCCTGGAGCAACGCGCTCATGATCGACATCAACTGGGTGTTCGTATGGGCGTTCGCGTTGCTGGCGGTCGTGTACATCTACTACGCGCTGCTCGGCAGGAAGAAGGGTAGCTGGACGGAGCCCCTGGGCATCTTCCGGATAATCCTCGCCCTGCTCGCCATATGGTTCTGGTTCCTCACCTTTGCGGTCAACTGGCCGTACGGTTTCCTGAGCGGGATGGTGAACATGTTCCACGGGGTCGCCGGGACCTGGAAGCTATACGAACTGACACTGTGGTTCATATTGCTGCTCAACGTAATCTACGTGTACGCTCGCTGGGCGAAATCCGAGAGGTTTCCCAGCGTCGTGCTCAAGAAGTCAGAGTCAGAGTAGGAGGGTGGTCTGATTGAGCAAACAACGCTTGAAGAGCTTCAAAGGAGGCATTCACCCGCCTTACAACAAGGACCTTGCCTCCGGAAAAGCAATCGCACAGGCGCCGATTCCTGCTGAGCTGACCATCCCGTTGAATCAGCATATCGGCGCGCCAAACAGCCCGCTGGTCTCAGTGGGAGACAGGGTCTCGGTAGGGCAGAAGATAGGCGAGACGGACGCTTTCATCTCCGCCCCGGTCTTTTCCTCGGTCGCGGGCGTCGTCAAGGCGATAGAGGATATCCCGAACTTCACCGGGGCCAAGGTGAAGAGCGTGGTAATCACGGCTGATAAAGACCAGCCGGCCTGGCAGCCGAAGCCCGGCAAGCCGGTCGCCGAACTCACAGCGGACGACATCAAGAAGATCGCGCGCGACGCGGGCCTGGTGGGAATGGGTGGAGCGGCGTTCCCTACGCACGTGAAGCTCAGCCCCCCCAAGGACAAGCCGGTCGACGTGGTCATCATAAACGCATGCGAATGCGAGCCGTTCCTGACCTGCGACCACAGGCTGATGCTGGAGAGGCCCGCAGACCTGGTCGCGGGACTCAAGCTGTTCATGAAGGCCGTCGGCGCGGAGCGCGGAGTGATCGGCATAGAGGCGAACAAGATGGACGCCGTCGAGAAGGTCAGCGCCGCCGCTTCGGCTGAGCCCAACATCGAGGTCGAGGTCCTCGAGGTCAAGTACCCGGAGGGCTCCGAGAAGCAGCTCATCAGCGCGGTCACGGGCCGCAAGGTGCCGCCGGGCAAGCTGCCCGCGGAGGTCGGCACGCTGGTGCAGAACGTCGGGACGGCCATCGCGATACACGAGGCCGCGACCACGGGCAAGCCCCTCTACGAGAGGGTGCTCACCGTGACCGGCCAGGGCATCAAGAACCCTTCGAACTTCATGGCGAAGATCGGCACGCCGATCTCGGCGCTGATCGAGGCGGCAGGCGGGTTCGCAGGCAGCCCGGGCAAGCTCATCATGGGAGGCCCGATGACGGGCTTTGCCCAGGAAGAGCCCGTTGTGAACGTGGTAAAGGGAACGTCAGGGGTGCTCGCGCTTCCGCCGGAACTGGTGGACACCCGCGAGGAGCACGGCTGCGTGCGCTGCACAAAGTGCGTGGAAGCGTGCCCTATGTACCTGATGCCCAACTACATAGTCGAAGCAGTTCAGAAGGAAGAGTGGGAGAAGGCGGAGTTGTGGGGGTCGCTCGACTGCTATGAGTGCGGTTGCTGCTCCTACACCTGCCCCGCTTACATCCCCCACGTGGATTACGTCCGAAAAGCAAAAGCCCGGATCGCGGCTCTCAAGAAGAGATAGGGAGGGATGAACGTGGCAGAGAAATTCATGTATACCGTCTCCCCCCATCTCCACGAGAAAGGGCAGACGATAGAACGGGGCATGTCCGACGTGCTTATCGCGCTGACGCCGGCGGCGATCATGGCGATAATCATCTTCGGATTCAATGCGTTTTACATAATGCTCGTGTCCTGCATAACGGCGGCTCTCTCAGAGCTGGTCATGCGGTGGATACTGGGCAGGAAGCAGACGCTCCGCGACATGAGCGCGATGGTGACAGGTATTCTGTTCGCCTTCCTGCTGCCGCCTACAACCCCCCTCTGGGTTGTGGCGATCGGCGCCTTCCTGGCGGTCGCGGTTGCCAAGGAGCTGTTCGGCGGGCTGGGCAAGAACATCTTCAACCCCGCGCTCTTCGGGCGCGTGGCGCTGATGGTCTCCCCGCTCGCTTTTTACACGACCAAGTTCGTGAGGCCGTTCTTCTGGAAGTCGGTGGGGTTCTTCACACCGATACAGACGGCCATCAACAACGCGGTCTCCGGCAGGGCTGTCTATAAGGGCATCACCGGGACCGTCTACGCAAACGCCGTTTCCAGCGCGACACCGCTCTCTCTGTTGAAGAGCGGGCGTCTGCTCGCGACGACCGTGACGGGCCCGACCCCTGTCGGGGCGACCTGGATCACCTCCGCGGGAAGGCCGAGCTTCTGGTCGATGGTGCTGGGCTTCAAGGCCGGTAGCATCGGCGAGGTCTCGATCATCGCCCTGGTCATCGGCGCGACGTACCTCATCTACCGCAAGACGATCGACTGGCGGATCCCGGCGGGCATCTTCGGGGCTTTCATCCTGATAATGCTCGTCACCTGGAACCACCCCATCTACCAGATCTTCGGGGGCGGCATCTGGCTCGGAGCCTTCTTCATGGCGACCGACTGGACGACGAGCCCGATGACCAGACGCGGTAAGTGGATCTACGGGATTGGAATCGGCGCCTTCATTGCGATGATCAGGCTCGTGAGCCCGCTGCCTGAGGGCGTGGCGATATCGATCCTGATCTGGAACGTGTGCACGCTGGTGATAGACCGCTACGTGGCCGAGCCCAAGTTCGGCGAGGTCAAGAAGCCGTGGTTCAACAGGGTGCCGGTGTTTCCCAGGCCGAAGCCGGTGATGGTCGAGCCGAAACCGGTCGAGGAGGAGGCATAGCCTTCAGCATGGCGCCGCGCGCGGCGCTGACATGACGTAGCAAACGGTTGCGCCTCCGGGTTTCCGGAGGCGCGACTTTTTGTGTATCCTTGAGTGGCATGTTCCGAGAGCCATCCGCGGGAAAATCCAGGCGGTTCTATGTCTGATATCGTGGTCGTTGGGATAGGAAACCTCATAAAGACCGACGATGGAGTCGGCGTTCACGCGGTGCGGTACCTCGAGGGCAAGGTCCCCGAGGGAGTCGAGCTCGTCGAGGGCAGCATCTACTGCGCCGACCTCTTCAACATAATCGAGGGTAAACGCAAGGCCATCTTCATCGACGCCATCGACGCCGGCGAGGAGCCGGGGGCCATCTTCAGGTTCACGCCCGACGAGGTCAAGCAGAAGACCACCAGGCCCCTGTCCATCCATGACTTCGGCCTCTACGAGCTCATACTCACCTCGAGGATGATGGGGCAGTGCCCCGAGGAGATCACGATCTTCGCTGTGCAGGTCGAGGAGACCGGGTTCGGCGACCGGTTGACCGAGCGGGTTGCGGCGGCCCTGCCCAGGGTGTGTGAGCTGGTGCTCTCCGAGATCGCCAGGCCCGCCGTTGCGAAGCTCGGGGGGGCCGATGAGAAGCCTTAGGATCGAAGTCCAGGGAGTGGTCCAGGGCGTCGGCTTCCGGCCTTTCGTCTACCGCATCGCGAACGAGTACGGAATCACGGGTACGGTTGCCAACACCGCCCGGGGCGTGGACATACGCGCGACGGGCGACGGCGACAGCGTCTTCCTCTTCCTCAAGGCCCTCAAGGACGAGGCCCCGGCCGCGGCAATAGTAGAGAAGGTCAGCGTGTTCTCGGAGGAGCAGCCTGCCGCGAGCGACTTCAGGATACTGTCGAGCGACGGCGCTGGACCGAAGCAGGTCCTCATCTCGCCGGACCTGGCGACCTGCGACGACTGCAGGCGGGAGCTGTTCGACCCCGGTGACCGGCGCTTCCACTATCCGTTCATCAACTGCACCAACTGCGGCCCGCGCTTCACGATCATAAGCGACACCCCTTACGACAGGCCTCTCACGTCCATGAGCAAGTTCGTGATGTGCCCCTCGTGCTCGCGTGAGTACCACGACCCGGCCGACCGACGCTTCCACGCGCAGCCAAACGCCTGCCCGGCCTGCGGGCCGAGGGCGTGGCTGGTCGGCAGGGAGGGCGGGGCGCTGGCGGGCGAGGCCGCGGTCGTTGGAGCCAGGCTCTTGAAGGAAGGGAGCATCGTCGCCGTCAAGGGGCTGGGCGGTTTTCACCTTGCCTGTGACGCGACCAGCGACGAAGCGGTGGCGGCCCTTCGCTCCAGGAAGCGCCGCTACGGCAAACCGCTGGCGGTGATGGCCTCCGGCCTGGCCGAGGCGCGCGAGATCTGCTTCCTCGGCGCCGAAGAGGAGCGCCAGCTGACCTCACCCAGGCGTCCGATCGTCCTCTTGAAAGAGATCGAAGGCTCCGACCTGTCGCGCGAGGTGGCGGCCGGGCTCGACCGCCAGGGGCTCTTCCTCCCTTACACGCCGCTGCACCACCTCTTACTGGAGGAGGCGGGGCTGCCGCTCGTGATGACGTCGGGCAACGTCTCGAGCGAGCCTATCGCGATAGATAACGAGGAAGCGATGATGAGGCTCTCCGACATCGCCGACTACTTCCTGCTCCATGACCGCGACATACTGGTACGCTACGACGACTCGGTCACCCGGGTGTTCCAGGGAGCTGAGTACCCCGTACGCCGCGCCAGGGGCTATGCCCCATACCCGATCAAGGTGGCGACCCGGGCTCAGGTGCAGGTGCTGGCGCTGGGAGCCGAGCTGAAGAACACGTTCTGCGTGCTGCGCGGCGAGGAGGCGTTCATCAGTCAGCATATCGGGGACATGGAATCGGCCGGTGAAGTGGAGCATTTCGAGGAAGCGCTGCAGGCGGTGCTGAGGCTCTTCGCGCTGGAGCCCGAGATCGTCGCGCACGACCTCCACCCGGATTATCTGACCACGCAGATGGCGCCCGAGTTCTCCCTGCCCACCGTCGGCATCCAGCACCATCACGCCCATGTCGTGAGCTGTATGGCCGACAACGCGGTGACCGGCGAGGTCATCGGCGTCGCCTGGGACGGGACAGGGTATGGGACAGACGGCACGGTGTGGGGAGGCGAGTTCCTGATCGCCGACGAGGGTGGATTCCGCCGAGCTGCGCACCTGCAGAAGTACCCGATGCCGGGGGCGGACGCATGCATCTTCAAGCTCTACCGGATGGTCATGGGAGTTATGAGCGAGCTGTTCGAGGACGAGCAGGCCGCGCTCGAGAGGCTGAGGTCGCGGTTCGAGATAGAGGACGCGGAGGCGGCCTCGATGGCTTTCCAGCTCAAGGACGGTTTCAACGCCCCGATGACCTCGAGCGCAGGCAGGATGTTCGATGTCGCCGCCGCCCTGTCGGGCCTGAGGAGCGAGGCCGTCTACGATGGCCAGGCCGCCTGCGAGCTGGAGGCGGTCGCGCGCGATACGCGGGAGTATTACAATTTCATCCTCGACAGGAGCGCGGAGCCGTGGGTCATCGATACCCGCCCGGTGTTCCGCGAGATGATCGTGGACGTGGAGAGCGGGAAAGGCCCCGCCGAGATAGGGGGCAAGTTCCATGCGACAATGGCGCTTGCCGCCATCGAGACGTGTGAAGCCCTCGCCGACGAGACCGGCCTCGAGAGGGTCGCTCTCTCCGGGGGTGTCTTCCAGAACGAGATGCTGCTGACCTGGGTCGTCGACGGCCTCAAGGCGGCCGGGCTCTCCCCTCTGGTGCACGGACGTGTGCCGTGCAACGACGGTGGGATATCGCTCGGCCAGGCCGTGGCGGCCGCCGGAATGAAAGAGAGAAGATAAACCGATGTGCCTGGCAATTCCGGCCGAAGTGGTTGAACTGAAGGAGAACGAGCTCGCGCTGATCGACATCGGGGGCGCCCGGAAGCAGATCAGCATGATGCTGGTCGATGACGTGGGGGTCGGCGATTACGTCCTGGTCCACGCGGGCTTCGCCATTGAGAAGATCGACGAGGAGGAAGCTGCCAGGACTATGGAGCTTCTCAGGCAGCTGGCGGGGCTCGATGAGATACCTTGACGAGTTCAGGGTGCCCGAGGCCGCCCGGGAGCTACTTCGTGAGATAGGGGAGCAGAGAGCCGGCGGCACCTTCATGGAGGTCTGCGGCACACATACCATGGCGATCTCGAAGGCGGGACTGAGGCCGCTCCTGGCGCCGGACATCGACCTGATATCCGGGCCGGGCTGCCCGGTGTGCGTGACGGCTGACACGGACATAGACCGCGCGATAGCCGTGGCGAAGACGCCGGGTGTTGTGCTCGCGACCTTCGGGGACATGATGAAGGTGCCTGGCAGCGACGGCTCGCTGGCCTCGGCGAGCGCTCAGGGCGCAGACGTCCGTGTTGTGTACTCGCCCCTCGACGCGCTCGACATGGCGCGCTCGGAGCCTGGCAAGGACGTGGTCTTCCTCGGCGTCGGGTTCGAGACCACCGCCCCGACCGTTGCCGCGACCGTGCTGCAGGCGCGTCGCGACAGGCTGTTGAACTTCTACCTCCTTTCCTTCCACAAGGTCGTGCCGCCCGCGCTGCGTGCGCTGGTGTCGCTCGACGACTTTAATGTGGACGGGTTCATCCTGCCGGGGCACGTGAGCGTGATCATTGGCAGCGACGCGTACGCGTTCCTCCCGGACGAGTTCGGGATGCCGTGCGTGGTGACGGGCTTCGAGGCCACCGATATCCTGCAGGCGATCCTGCGCCTGGTGAAGATGCGCGAGCAGGGGGCGGCCCTCGAGGTCGAGTACTCGCGCGCGGTGAAGCCGGAGGGCAACCCCAAGGCCCTTGCGGTGATGCACGAGGTCTTCGAGCCGTGCGACGCCGAGTGGCGAGGGCTGTTCGTCATCCCGGGCAGCGGGCTCGCGCTGCGAGAGGAGTTCCTCCAGATGGACGCCGGCCGCTGGGACCTCGAGCTTCCCGAGCCGTCGCGGGACAGCGGCTGCCGCTGTGGGGAGATCCTGTGCGGGCGCATCAAGCCAATGGATTGCCCGTTCTTCGGGGGCAGGTGCACGCCGGACACGCCTGTCGGCCCGTGCATGGTGTCGAGCGAGGGGACCTGCGCCTCGTACTTCCTTTACAGCGAGGACGCCGATGAGCCGCGTGGCGGGGGTGAGTGAGAGTGCCCGACAGGTTTGTGACCATGGCGCATGGCGGCGGGGGCACCCGGATGCAGGAGCTCCTCAGCGAGATCGTGTTCCCGGCGCTGGGCTCGGGAGAGGTGGTGGCCGCTGAGGACGCGGCCTGCGTGGATGTTCCCGAGGGCAGGCTCGCGTTCACGACCGACTCCTTTGTCGTGAGCCCGCTCGTGTTCTCGGGAGGAGATATCGGCAAGCTCGCCGTCTGCGGCACGGTGAACGACCTGGCGATGGTCGGCGCGGAGCCGCTCTACCTCACCCTGGGTCTCATCCTCGAAGAGGGACTCGCGTTCGATGTCCTGGAGGTGGCGCTTGCATCGGTGGCGCGTTCGGCGGCGGAGGCGGGCGTTGAGGTCGTCGCCGGCGACACCAAGGTCGTGGAGAAAGGCAAGGCGGACGGCCTCTATATAAACACCGCCGGCGTGGGGGTTGTCCCGCGCGGTGTGAAGATCAGCATCACCGGGGCGATGCCGGGCGACTCGCTCCTCATCAACGGCTTCGTCGGCGACCACGGCGTGGCGGTCCTCAAAGACAGGGGCGCCTTTGCTTTCGACGTCGCGATCGATTCGGACTGCGCTCCACTGAACGCGCTGGTCGCGGACATGGTCGGCGCGGGAAGCGTCCATGCCCTGCGCGACCCGACCAGGGGAGGCCTTGCCGCCGCCCTGAAAGAGATGTCGGTCGCATCGGGGCTGGCGTTCGAGGTGGACGAAGAGGCGATCCCGGTGCGCGAAGGCGTGCGGGCAGTGTGTGAAGTCCTGGGGCTCGACCCGCTGTACGTGGCGAACGAGGGTAAGCTCCTGGCCGCTGTGCCACCGGATGATGCCGACGGTGTCCTGGAAGCGATGCGCGCCAGCCCGTACGGGCGGGACGCCCGCCTCATCGGGCGCGCGGTCGACGGCAAGAAGGGGCGCGTCAGCCTCATCGGAGCTCTCGGGTCCAGCCGCCTGTTGCGGATGCCCTCCGGCGAACAGCTCCCCCGGATCTGCTGAATGACGTCGTTCGTTTTACACTTTTCTTTACACTTTCGGAGGGCCGCGCCCAGGGCGCGAGTCAGCGTTATGTTAAGAGTGTAAAGAAAAGTGTAAAACGAACGACGTCATGGGTCTGACCCCTTTTTTGCGTTTTTGGTGTAGACTCTTTTCCGGCTGACATCCATCCACCCGGAGGTGCACGTGGAAAAGCAGAAACGACCCAGGCGAAGGCGGCGGTGGCTGCTGTTCGTCTTGCTCCCGGTAACCCTCTTCGCGAAAGCCGCCTACAGCGTCTGGAAGGCCATGCAGCACCGCGAGGACAAGCTCCTCGAGGCCGACCGCAAGCTCGCTGTCGGCGCGCCGTACCACCGGCAGCGCCGCGTCGTCCAGGTCGGCGAAGGCATCCCGCTCACGGCGACGGTCTTCATCCCGACAGGTGAAGGGCCGTTCCCGGCGGTGGTCATGGTGCACTCGTGGATGGGCTGGCGCATCCAGTGCGACCTGCTGTACGCGCCCAGCTTCGCGAGAAACGGCTACGTGGTCCTCACCTATGACTGCCGCGGATGGGGCAGCTCGGGGGGACAGGTGGCCTGCGCCGCTCCCGACCGCGAGCTCTGCGACCTGGAGGACATGATCACATGGATGTGCAGCCCGGAGTCCGGCATCCCGGTCGACCCGGAGCGCATCGGCATCACCGGCGTATCGTACGGCGGTGGCCACAGCTTCCTGGCCGCGACCCGCGACCCTCGCATCAAGGCCGCCGCCCCGATGAACGGTTGGACGGATCTCAACTTCTCGCTCACCCCGAACGGCTGCTGGAAGGCTTTCTGGAGCATCTTCCTCTTCATCGGCTCGATATGGGCTCTCAAGTTCGACCTCAAGAACGACCTGGTCCGCTGGCTTAAGGCGGTCGTCGTCGAGCGCAACCTGATGGCTGTCAGCGAAGAGCTGAAGGCGCGCTCCGCGATACACGACGTCGACAAGGTGACCTGCCCCATGTTCATAGTCCACTCGTGGAACGACGACCTCTTCGAGCCGAACCAGATACTCAAGTTCTTCGAGAAGCTCGACGTCCCCAAGAAGCTTGTAATGGCCAACGGCATCCACGGCTACGACGCGGGCAGGGGAGACATCATCGTCCCCAACAAGATATGGGACGACGCGCGCCGATGGTTCGACTACTGGCTCAAGGACGACAAGTCAAACGGCATCGACAAGGAGCCGGCGGTCAAGTACTACGAGCCGTGGAGCAAGAAGATGGCGACGGCCGAGCAGTGGCCGCCCGAGAACGTCCAGAACACGGAGTACTACCTGCGCGGGCAGCACCCCGACGCCATCAACTCGGGGATGCTGGTCACCGAGGCCCCCGGCAACCACGAAGCCTCGGAGTTATTCATCAACAACACCGTCGCGAACCTGCAGAGCTCGGGCCCGCCGGTGATACGGCCGAACGTCTTCTGGAACCTGCCGATACCCGGAGTGCCTTTTGCCATACCCGGGGACAGCGTCGCTTTCACCACGCGCAAGCTCGACCGCGAGATGGTCATGGTGGGGGCCCCGAGGGTGAACCTGCACATCTCGTCATCGACCCGGGAGTGCCAGGTCAACGGGCTGCTCTACGACGTGTCGCCCAGGGGGTTCTGCAGGCTGGTGACGCACTGCGCGGCGATGCGCAACGACATGGAGCCTGAGAGCATCGAGGAGTTATACTTCGACCTTATCGCCTGCGCGCACAGGTTCCCGGCCGGGCACTCGGTCCGGCTCGTGCTGTGCGCGTCAGACCCGCTGTACGTGTTCCCTTCGCTGGTGCCGTCGCTCTATCACCTGTTCCACACCGCGGAACACCCGTCGTGCCTCACGCTACCCGTCATGCAGCCGGAGCCCGCGGCGTCCTAGCAGGGGGGACCCTCGTGCCTCCAGCATCGTCGGCCATGGCGGCAGGGCGAGTACTAGTGCGCCGGCACGGTTCTCGAGCACCTCGGTTGAGTCTCCACAGGGTTTGGCGGAGTTCCGTTTAATAACATCAGCGGGGAAGGGCGCCGATGTCAGGCGCCGGAAAACTGCCAAGGGCCAGGGGGACGCGATGGAAACCATGGAAGCAATCTCAACCAGGCGCAGCGTCCGCGAGTTCACGGACGAGCCTGTCACCTCCGCCGAGCTGGACCGGTTGATCGAGGCCGCGAGGTGGGCCCCTTCGGGGCTGAACAATCAGCCCTGGCGGTTCATGAAAGTGGTCGACCGCGCGCTGGTTGTCGAGATCTCGAATATGACCAAATACCGGGGTGTCGTGGCGGGAGCCGCCGCCCTCATCGCGGTGTTCCTCGACCACGAGGATATGTACGAAAGGACCAAAGACCTGCTGGCGATGGGCGCCGCCATCGAGAACCTCCTTCTCGCGGCGCACGACATCGGCCTTGGAGCCTGCTGGCTGGGGGAGATACTGGCAAGGCACGAGGACGTCGAGGCGGCCCTGGAGGTCTCCGACGACCTCGAGCTTGTGGCGCTCGTCGCCATTGGCCGGCCCGAGCCGAGAGAGAGGTCCGGGGTCAGGCATCCGGTTGAAAAGATAGTAGTTACGCCACCGGAGCGATAGACTGACCCCACCGGCCGCAAACAGGTTGCGATGTTGAGCAATAACCACTTGCTGTCCGGAGTATGGTCCCAGATACAGAAGGGTATGGTCCTGTGTCCGTATCGATAGTCCGCACCGACAAAGCCGCTGACGTCCGCAAGGCGGTCGGCCTTCTCGGGGGCATGGAGCGCTTCGTGAAGGCCGGCGAGAAGGTCATCGTGAAGCCCAACGTGTGCTGCGGAAAAGACAACTCCTCGGGCGCCATCACCGACCCGGAGATGGTCGCCGAGGTATGCAGGATGGTAGCCGAGTGTGGGGCGTCCGTGTCCGTCGCGGAGAGCCCGATCTACCCTTTCAAGGCGGACCGTGTCTTCAAGAAGGCCGGCTACGCCGATTTCGAGGAGAAGTACGGCTTCCCGTTCATAGACATCGACAGCGCGGAGTCGCGCGAGATCAAGCTGCCGGGCGGGAAGTCCGTCAAGAATTCCGTCGTGTCCCTCGACGTGCTGACCTGCGACAGGCTCATCAATGTGCCCGTGATGAAGACCCACCTGCAGACCGTGGTCACCCTCGGACTCAAGAACCTCAAGGGAGTGGTGGTGGGCAAGCAGAAGCACATCATCCACCTGCAGGGACTGGACGAGGGCATCGTCGACCTCAACACCGTCATCAAGAGCGACCTGGTGATTCTGGACGGCATCATCGGGATGGAAGGCACTGGCGGCCCGACCAACGGCAAGGCGGTCGAGATGGATGTCATAGTCGCGGCCGATAATGTCGTGGAGGCCGATTCGACGGGCGTCAGGATAATGGGAGGCAACCCTGAGGACGTCGAACACATCAAGCTGGCCGCGCACCGGGGCCTGGGCTCCATGGACGGCTTCGAGGTGCTGGGAGAAACGGTGGCGTCGGTATCGGCAAGGCGTGAGTTGCCACGCACCCCGAAGCTGAACAAGCTCCTCATCACCGGAATCTCGCTGCGAGTCTGGGACGCCCTGAGCGACCCGTGGGCGAGGCTCACGGGCGGCGAGCGAGTCATGAAGACGAAACGGGCCCGCACCGGCGACCTGGTGATCGAGCAGGGGGTCTGCGACGGCTGCAGGCAGTGCCTGAAAGCGTGCCCGGTCGATGCGCTGTCTTACGACGACCTGCTCGACTGCGACGACGAGGCGTGCATCAGGTGTTTCTGCTGCGCGGAGGTCTGCCCTCAGGGCGCTCTCCAGAAGCAGTTCTGAGGGGCTGGAGCCGCGCCGGATACCCGACCGATTGAAACGATGATACAGATGGAAATGAGGCACCTTGCCTGAAGACCTGTTCCTCCGCGCGAGCGAGGAGGTCAAACAGAAATACCTGTCGTTCCCCGCCCTGAAGCGCGAGTACCAGACGCTGCTCGGAGGCGATACCGAGTACTGCGTGCTCGACTTTGAGACGACGGGGTTCGACCCCGAGAGCGACCAGATCATAGAGATCGGCGCCATCAACGCCGCCGGTGAAGAGGTGGTCGAGAGGCTGACCACCTTTATCAACCCGTGCTGCGCCATACCGTCACAGATAAGGCTGCTGACGGGGATCGACGATGAAGCGGTGTCGGGCGCGCCGACCATCGAGGGGTTCTTCGAGGAGTTCGCCGCGTTCATCGGTGAGAGGACCATCGTGGGGTACTCGCGGTTCGAGGAGGAGTTCCTCAGGGCGCTCTACAGCCGCATGGGTTACGGCCGGTTCACCAATCCTTACCTGGACGCCCACGACCTGGCGACGATCCTGATGCCGTCGCTCAGGGGGCACCGGCAGCAGGACCTGGCCGGCATCTGGGACATCGACACCGGCCGCGCGCATCGTGCCTCCGACGATGCCGAGACGTTGTTCCACGTCTATAACATGCTGTTGAACGGGCTGTACAACACGCCCGTCGAGATGGTCAAGGCGCTGGTCGACCACGCCCCGTCCCACGCGGGCGGCCTGACCCTGCTGCTGCGCCGGGTCCTTGACGAGCGGACAGGCGGCAGGCGCCCCGACACGATCAAGCTTGTCGACGTGGTTCGCAAGGACCGCTTCTGGGAGGACATCCCGCCGCTGGAGGGCTCTTCCATGCCGGGAACGGTCCACGCCGAAGAAGTGCGCGAGGTCTTCGCGCCGGAGGGGCCCATCGCGCGGCAGTTCGACGACTACGAAGAGCGCGACGAACAGGTCGAGATGGCCGAGGCGACCAGGCGGGCCTTCGAAGAAGACCAGATACTCCTGGTGGAGGCCGGCACCGGAACGGGCAAGTCGCTCGCGTACCTGGTCCCGGGCGTCCTCTGGTCGAAGGCGACGGGCTACCCGGTCGTGGTCTCCACCCGGACCCTCAACCTCCAGGACCAGCTCAACACCAAGGACCTCCCCACCCTCGAAGCGGCGCTGGGCGCCGGCTCTTTCAGGTACTCCGTGCTCAAGGGTTACAGCAACTATCTCTGCCTGAGGAAGATGCAGACCCTGGTGAGTGGCAGAAAGCGCGTGTCGGAGACCCAGCTGGGCACGCTGGGCATGCTTCTGACCTGGATCACCGAGAGCGACACCGGCGACACCTCCCTGCTCAACGTGCCCCACCTTCGGGGGCTCGACGAGCAGGTGATGGCGAACCATCGCGAGTGCCCGGGCGGAAGGTGCCGCTTTGCCCAGGACGGTTGCTGCTTCTACCGCAGGGCGCTCTACCGCGCCAAGAGGTCGCATATCGTGGTGGTGAACCACTCGCTCCTGCTGGCCGGGGTCAACCTGGCGTTCAAGACCGCGGTCATCGACGAGGCGCACACCCTCGAGGACGTCGCCACCGATCAGTACACGATCGAGCTCGACTACCGTGAAGCGCGCCGCTTCCTCGAGTCTCTCTACGACCCGGTCGACGGATCCGGTTTCCTCGCCGACATCGACTCCAACGCCACCAGGCACCTTCCCGACGAGGCGCACGATACCGCGCGGTTCGAAGTCGGCGAAGCCGAGGAGGCGGCCGAGATAGCCCTGGAGGGCCTGGAGAAGGTGTTCGTGGCGCTCTGCGCTTTTTCCGCGGGCTCTGACCACGCGTTCAACGACATGAGGTTCACGGACGGGCAGGTCCAGTCGATGGAGTTCGACACCATGAAGCTCGAAGCTGAGCGTTTCTCGGACAGCCTTGACCGCCTCGCCGCGCGCATCGGCCGCCTCAAGATGCTCATCGAGGAGCGGGGCGACAGTTCGACAGAGCTTGACTACCTGGTCAGCGATCTCGACGGAAAAGCCCTTCGGGTCGGCGAGCACATGGACGCGGTGGCGATACTCTTCTCGGGCAAGGACGACGGCCGCGTCCGCTGGGCGACGGTGACCGGCATCGAAAACTTTGAGAGGCAGGCCTTGCGGGCGTCGCCGGTAGACGTCGGCCCCGACCTGCGCGAAGCGATATTCGAGAGCGACGCGATAACGTCCGTGGTGATGACGTCGGCGACGCTGACCGTCAACGGCTCGTTCGACTTCTTCAGGTCGAGGGTCGGGCTGAACCTGCCCGGCGCCAGGGAGCCCTCGCTCATGGTCCTCGACTCGTCGTTCGACTACTCCAGGCAGATGCAGATACTGATCCTTCATGACATGCCCGACCCGTCGTCGAGCGACTATGAGGCGCGGATAGCCGACGTGCTCGGCGAGGTGATCGTGGCCGCGCGCGGCGGCGTCCTGGCCCTTTTCACCAACCGGCGGGTGATGCTCGAGACGTACGAGCGTCTCGCCGACGAGATGCGGCGCCAGGGCCTGAATCTCCTGTGCCAGCAGCCCGGCTACTCCAGGAGGCGGCTCGCCGAGGAGTTCATCGAGGACCCGACTGCCAGCCTGTTCGGCACTTCGAGCTTCTGGGAAGGCGTCGACGCGCGGGGCAGCACGCTCCGGCTGGTGGTGGTGACCCGCATCCCGTTCGAGAGCCCCGGCCGGCCCGTGTTCGTCGCCAGGAGCGAGAGGGTGAGGCTGGAGGGTGGCTCCGATTTCATGGACTTCGGGCTTCCGCTCGCGGCCCTGCGCCTCAAGCAGGGTGTGGGCAGGCTGATAAGGACGCGCCAGGACAAGGGGCAGGTCCTGATCCTGGACAGCCGCATCAACACCAAGCGCTACGGTCAGGTGCTACTGCGCTCGCTGCCCGCCGCAAGGCGCCGCAAGGTATCGATGGACGATCTGAAGAGAGCGATAACGGACTTCCACGGGAGGTCTTAACCGGCGGCTGCCTGCCGGGCTATTGGAGGATCTCGACCCTGACGGTGCGGTAGCCACCCCAGGTGTTCATCTCTTCGAGGGTATCGAAGCAAAGGTCGATGCGGTTTCCCTTGATCGCCGAGCCGGTATCGCCGGCGATGCAGTTGCCGTATCCCTCCACGTTCAGGCGGGTGCCGAGCGGGATGACGCGCGGGTCGACCGCGACAACGCCCTTCGTGGCCCTCATCCCTGAAGCGGTGGTGTCGGTGAGCCCGGGCTCCTGTGGCGAATATGCGGTAGCGACCATCGTCATGACCTTGCCGGAGGGAGTCCCGGTCACAGACGGCCCCGGCGGGTTGATCTGTTGGATCTTTGCCTCGACCTTGTTGGACTGGGAGACGACCGCCGGGCTGTTGGCCCCTGCCTTCGCGATCACGGCGGCCCTCTCGGCCCGGCTCTTCTCGAGCCGCTGCTGGCGCGCCCTGGTGTCAGAGGCGACCCTGTCGACCTCTTTCTTGCTCTGGCGCAGCTGCCCCACGGCGGCCTTGAGGGATTCGGATTCACGCTTCACGCCCGCGATGAACTGCGCGTCGCGCTCGGCGACCTTCTGAAGCATATCCTCGCGAGAGAAGAAGTCCGATACGTTGGTCGAGGACAACAGCACCACGAGCTTACTGGTCCTGCCGTTCACGTAGAGGCTGCGCGCGCGGGCCGCCAGGGCTTTGCGCTGGACGGCCAGCTTGTCTCGCCGGGTGGCGATCTGCCCGTCGAGGTCCACGATGCGCCGGCCGAGTGAGGCGGACTTGCCTTCGAGCTCGGAGAGCGTGCCCTTGAGGGTGTTGATCTCGCTGTCCAGCGTCACCACGTCCTTGACCATGGTGTCGGTCGAATTGACGCTCGGGGGAGCAGGCTGAGCGACGGCGCGGCCGGCCCCGATCGACGGTGGCACGACGCCCACGACGGCCACTGCCAGAGACAGAGCAAGCAAGAGCGCACAGCCATGAATGACACGAAACCCGCCGTTTTCAGGCGGGGTCGCCAAACCCGTATTCTTTCTGAGGCGAACTCGTAACAATTTCATCACCCTTTGGGTGTGTCAGATTATACCAAAACTCCCGCCAGAATCAACCGCGAGGGCGCACCCTTAAGCGATTCGTGGTAGGGATGTCCCAACAAGTGGCTTGATGGAGCCATTATTCAGCGGTTCAAGCTGACTATTCCGCTCTGTTAAAGCTTTTGTGCGCAAGCAGTCCGGGCGCGCGCGGCACGCCAACGTCTGGCAAACCGCAAGATGGAGCGGTTTTTCGAAGGTGGCCCGGAAGCGCCCGTTGGCTCCTTGTGTGATAATCAGCGGGATTCGAACCATGGAGAAAATGTGGGTACCGAGGACGAAGAACGGCTCAGACGCATGTCAGGGGACCTCCAGGACGCGCTCACCCGCGGAGACGTGCGGTACCTGTTGGACGCGCTGGAGGACGCCCCGTTCGAACTGAGGGTCGCGGCCGTAGAGGGCCTCGCGGAACTCGGCGGCGAGCAGGCCAGGATGGCGCTGCTGCGGATCGCCAGGGACCGATGGGGGGAGCGCCCGGAGCTGCGCATCGCGGCGTTGAGGTCTCTCGGGCGCGTCACAGAGACGGACAGGTACATCACACTGCTCGAGGAGTTCATCTCCGAGGACAACCGCAAGGTGGTCGCCTCCGCGAGGGCTATTCTCAAGAGCCTGGATCCCGATGGCTTCGCCCGTCGCCTCGCCGCGCGAGGTTGTGTCGACCACGGCGCTATCCGCGCTTACGGCGACAGCGCGGAGGCGGATGGGGTCCCCGTTCTCACCGGGTACCTGGACCAGCTCATGGCCTCAGGCGACGTCACGACTACCCGCCACTGGGGCAAAGTCCACGCCGCGGTGAGGTCACTCGGGAACATCGGCGGCGAGGACTCCGTCCAAATGCTCGAGCGGCTTGAGGTGTGGCTGAAAGAGAAGCCACAGGCCGAACGGGAAGGTTTCCACGCGCAGCGGCTCGCCAAGATCGAGCACGCGACCGAGCGGGCATTGCGGGCCGCGAAGAAGGGATAAGCGGGCCGCGGGGCAAAAGATTGATAAACATTGCAGACCATCGTTGTTGGTACGCCCGTATGCACGTATAATACCGGCGGTCGTCACGGTCTCGAGGAGGGTGCGGTTTGAAAGCAGTCAGTGTCCCGGCTCGCTCGGCGGGGTGGCTGGGAGAGATGAAGTTGTCGCGGATAATGCTCATCGTGGGCGCGATCGTGCTCGCCGCGCTCGTGGTCGGGCTGCTCGGGTTCCTGTTCGTGCAGGACGTGCTGTCCTCCGGCAAGTTCCCTGTCGGCGTCAAGGTCGTCGGCGTCAGTGTGGCAGGGCTCAACCAGACCGAAGCGCTTGCAAAGGTAAAGACCGAACTGGCGGACGTCGCCAACAAGCCTCTCACCCTGAAGGTCGAGAGCGAGCAGTACCAGATCTCTCCTGCACAGCTCGGGTTGATGCTCGACTATGCCAAGATGGTCGACGAGGCTTACGCGAAAGCCTGGAACGTGAACATCTTCGAGAGGATGGCGAGGCGCTTCACCAACAGGCCGAAGTCCCTCGAAGTCTCCATCGTCGCGAACAACGACGCCGAGCGGGTGCAGAACTACCTCAATACGGTCATCAACGAGATCAACAGGTACGCTTACGACGCGTATGTGGACGTGACTTCCGGAAAGCCGGTCATCGTCAAGGCGCAGGACGGGCGTAACTGCCTGATGTCCCAGCTCCAGAAGGACGTCGACGCGGCGCTGGTCACGCCGGCCAGGACCGTCAATGTGAAGTTCGGGAGCACGCCCGCTAAATTGACGGACGCGGCCTTCGGCAAGATGATCATCATCAACATCGCGGAGCACAAGCTGTCCCTCTTCAATCGGGAGCAGGTCCTGGCCGAGTTTCCCGTTGCCTGCGGGTCGCCGGAATACCCGACTCCCATCGGGCACTGGAAGATAGTCGAGAAGCAGATGAACCCGAGCTGGAACAACCCCGGCTCAGCGTGGGCGGCGCGCATGCCTGCCTCCATACCGCCGGGCCCCGGCAATCCGCTTGGTACCAGGGCGATGCCTCTGAACGCCTCCGGCGTGCTCATCCACGGGACGCCGTCCTCGTGGTCGATCGGGCAGAACATCTCGCACGGCTGCGTAAGGATGTACATGAAGGACGTCGAGCAGTTGTTCGGGATGGTCGAGGCCGGCACGCCGGTCTACGTGATCAGGGCGGCTGGCGACCCGGGGTTCGACGTCACCAGGAAAGTCTCCTGGGAATAGGCTGAAAGCCAGGCGGCCCGAGCCTCACTCCGCGTTTTCCAACTTGTCATCCCAGAGCTTTATCGAGTCCTGCCCCTCTTTCCTGGCGAGGTCGAGCGCGCGGAAAGCCTTCGCCAGGAGTTCCTCATCCGAGCCGGACGAGCTGGGGAAGTTGGCGATGCCCGCGCTTACGGTGAGGTTCACCGAGGCGGAGTTCTCCGGGGCGGGAAAAGGATAGCCGGCGACTTCGGAGCGGAGCCTGTCCGTCAGCCTGAGAGCCCCTAGCCGGTTGGTCTCGGGCAGGATCAGGCCGAACTCGTCACCGCCGATGCGCGATACAAAGTCGACCTCCCGGGTGCCCTTGAGCAGGATGGAAGAGATGTCGGAGAGCGCCAGGTTCCCCAGCATGTGACCGCAGGCGGCGTTGTATTCCTCGAGGTTGTCGATATCCATCACGACGAGGGACATGTTCAGGGTGTATCGCCTGGCACGCAGCAGTTCCTGGTGAAGCCTGTGGTCGAACTGGCGGCGGTTGTGCAGGCCGGTCAGAGGGTCGGTGACCAGGTTCTCCCCGAGCCTGTCTCCCAGGTCGTCCACATCGAGGAGCAAAGCGACGTAGTACGCGAAGAGCGTCAGAGGCGGTATGTCCTCCGCGCTCACCGCATTGGGCAGGTCGCACCAGAGCAGGAGCGCGCCCCTCGTCGAGGTGCCCGACTTGATGGCCATGCAGAGCGCCGAGCCCGCCTTGACCCCGGGCAGCAGCTCGCCTTCTTCGCTTGACAGGTCTGCCGTTGCCTCGTGTTTCCCCCGGTTGATGCACCGGTCGAGGAACGTCCCCGGTTCGATCTTGATAGTGGCGTCCCGCTGAAGATCGACGCCTCTCTGCGCGGTGACCGCGAGCGCGTTCACGCCCTCCGTCCCGGTCAGGATCACCCCGCCCGCCGCGTGCCACAGGCTGGTCGCCTCGGTCAGGCACGACGCGAGCTTGACCGCGGTCGAAGAGTTCCTCGATGTCGGGAAGTAGTCCTCCAGCAGCCTCCGGTAGCGGCGCACGACCTCGGTGGTCAGCGGGCCGTGGGGCGTTGAGGCAGCCTCCCTCGCGTACCTGGAGAAAGCGTCCCGGTTGATGACAGACAAACCGTGGGCGGCGGCACGGTCCATGACGTCGGCGGGCGGGAGACCTTCGCCGCAGTGGACGAGCAGAGCACCGGGCAGAAGGCGCGAGACACCGGCGACGTCGTCGAAGCGCTCCGCCCCCCGGCTCGCGAACCAGGCTGCCACCGCGCTGTCCGGCGCTGTGACCACCGACGTCAGCTTGAAAGCGGGCCCTGCGAGGACGGACTCGATCATCGCGAGGTCGGTCTCGAGCGGGTTGACGATGATGACTTCAACAGGTTGTTCCAAGCGGTCTCCGGTGGTCGGGGGAGGCTTGAGGCCCCTCGGGTCCATCAAGAAAACGCCGCGGCACGCCTCCGCGGCTCGATAAAAATCATATAACTTCGATGGTGCCGAGGCAATTTCCCGGTGCCCGCGGGACGCGCTCGCCGCCGGCTCGCCTTTGACGACCGCGCACCGGCCCGACAAGTATCAAGCGCCTGGCATCGCGTTTGTTCAGGCGACTTAACAGAATTGGGGTGCAAAGAACGGCCGATACGCAAGATTTCCTATATTTTCGGCTAAAAACGCGCATGCGTACTTGACGCGGGCGCCGGGATTTTATAGATTCGACTAGCCCTCAAGAGGTTTAAAGGAAAACGGGTCGGCTCGTCCGGAACGGACCCTGAAAGTCCCTTGGGGGCAACCCTTTTTTATGGAGGCGGCTTATGGTGTTCGTCGGCAAGATCGCATACCTGTTGCTGTTCCCCGGAATGCTGTTCGTCCTCTTGGCCGGGCTTGCCGCCAGGGCCGTACTTGCGGGCGTCGGCACCGCCGTGGCCGGTCGCGAGCGCCGCGGCGCCGGCGCCGGGACAGGCTTCCTCTTCTCGGCGCCACGCAGCGAATGCATTGCCACCGACGGTTCGCTCCACGCGGTGACGTGGATCGCGCCGGTCGTGAAGATACTCGCGCTCTCATGGGTCTCCTGCCTCGTCTTCGGGTTCATACGGGGTGACCTCGTCCTGCTCTTCGCGCTGCTGTTGCTCGCTTCGGGCGCGGACGTCGTCGTGGCGTTCACCAGCGGCAACCCCAGGGTGAGGCAGTCCGCCTGGCCGGAAGCCGCTTCACTCGGAGCCTGGGCGGTGCCGCTCGGGCTGGTCGTCGCCACTGTCTCGCTGCGAACCGGAGATCCGACGCTGACGGGCCTGATCAAGTGGCAGTCGACCAACGGCGCGCTGGTCGCGGCTAGAGGCGGGGCCGCCGCGCAAGCCGGGACCGTCCTCGCTCTCGTCGCGGCGCTGGCTGCCGCGCTGGCCCTGGCTCGCCTGCGCCCACTCGGCCGCGGGTACCTCTCCGATGCGCCCGGCGGGCTCCTGGACGACGTGTCAGGGCCACCGCTCGCGTTCTTCATCGCGGGTGAGACGGTCGGGCTCTTCGTGATACCGCTGGTCCTGGTCGCGCTGTTTTTCGCGGGGCCGGCAGCGCACCCCTACGAGATAATCTTCTGGGGGCTGAAGGTGCTCGGAGTGTTCGTACTTCTGGCTCTGGTGGACGTGGTGTCCGCGAGGGCGCGCTCGCGCAGCGCGCTCATCTGGGGGGCGGGGGCCGCGGGCGCGATCGCTCTCGCAGGCCTGGTCCTGACCTGGATAGGGGTGTCGGCATGAGCGCGCGCCGGTTCGGGCCGCAGAGACAGACGCCGGTCTTTCATATCCGCCTCGGCTGCTGCGGGGGGTGCGGGGACGTCGTGGACATGCTGCTCCGGGGGCGCCTCAAAGGTTGCCCGCCCCTTTTCGAATGCGCCACGCCGCGCCACGCCGAGCTGATCGTCGTCACGGGGCTCTGGAACGAGGAGCTTGCCGAGCGGGCCCGGGCGGTGATCGACCAGGCGCCGGATGCGCGAAAGGTCGTGTTCGCGGGCGATTGCGCGCTGGGCGGCGGGCCGTTCGCCGAACGCGTGAAGCACCTGGGCGTACAGCCGGAAGGCCTTGAACCTGACTCCACCATGGGGGGCTGCCCCTGCACCATCGAAGCCCTGTGCGAGGAGGTGCGCCATGTCGTCGGCTGAGGTCACCTGGCTCGTGGCAGTGACCGTCATGCTGCCTTTTGCGGCCGCGGCGGTCATCCTCGTGGCGGGTGGAGCGGCACGGATGCGGCGCATGCTCGCGGTCGGTTACGCGGCGCTGGCCGCGGCCTTCAACCTGGCACTGCTCAACGGCTACCTCGAGCGCTCGGGGCACGCCGCCTGGGGCGCGCTCAAGTTCACACGTTTCAGTTTCCCGGCGTTCTTCATCCTGAACATGCTGGCCGTGGCGGCGGTACTCTACGCCGGCTTCAGGCTCTCGGGCGTCGAGCGCCCATCGCTGCTGATGGCGGGCATCCCGGCCGCATGCGGATTCGGCGCCCTGGCGCTCACTGTGACCACCCTGCTGCCGCTGGTGCTCCTCTGGCTCGGCGTGAGCGCAATGGCGCTGCTGGGCCTGCTCGCCCACGGGACCGTCGGCTTCCGCAGAAGGCTGCGCGCTTTTGGCCCATGGCTGGTTGCCGACCTGCTGCTGGTTATCGGGGCACTGCTCTGTGCCACCTGGCTCAAGGAGAGCGCGGTGCTCATCAGGCCGCCGCTCACGTCCGGAACCGAGACGCAGACTATCATCGTGGTCGTGTTATTCCTCGCCAGCGCGCTCATAAGGCTCGGCGTGTTTCCCGTTCACTGGTGGACGGGCGACCTGGTCTCGAGGACGGACCCCTCATGGAGCTCTTTCTACCTCGGCAGCGTGAACTTCCTCCTCGCCGGCGCGCGGCTGGCCGTCGCGATAGTCCTGCTGGGGAGGCTGGTCGCGAGCGACTGGGGCTTCGGCCTGGCAATAGCGGCGCTGCTCTCCGTGGTTGCCGGACCACTACTGGCAATCCGCGGAAGGACGGTGCCATCGTGCGCGGCGGGGCTCTACTGCATGCAGTCGGGCTTCCTGCTGCTGACGTTCGCGCTGTTCTCGAGGGCCGGACTGGAGAGCGGGCTGTTCGTGCTGCTGACGGCCCCGCTGTTCCTCACCGCGTTCCTCATGGCCTCCGGCACCGCTGACGGCCTGCGCGGCAGCAGTGCCCTCGGGCGCCAGATGCTGCCGGCCGGGGTCGCGCCCGCGGCTTTCGGGGTGATGCTGTTGTCGGGCATCGCTATCGCGGGGCTGCCGCCCACCGATGGCTTCGTGGGGAAGGCGATGGCGGCGCTCGCCAGTCTCGATAAGGGGACGGTGAGCCAGTTCTACATCCTGGCGATGGCGGCCGTGCTGGTGGCGCTCGGGCTTGCGCTGGTATCGGTTGCGCGCCTCCTCGGCGGAGTCTTCTCGGCCGGCGGCTCGGGCAAGCCCTTTGGGAAGGCGACCCTGATGGAGGGCGCGGTCCCGCTCGGCATATGCGCGGTATCGGTCCTGCTGGGCGCGTTTCCAGGGCTGCTGCTCTCGAACTTCATCGGAAGCGGCTCGAGGCTCCTGTTCCCCGCGGGGTTCACCGGCCCCGGCGTCGCCTTCAGGGGCACCGGAGACTTGGTCTCCGCGGCCCTGCGCGCTTACCCCGAGTGGGGCGCGGTCGTCGGCGCGTTCTTGCTGGGAAGCGCCTTGCTGGTGCTGGTCTCGTATTTCGCGAGCAGGGCGGCAAACCCGTCGGCGGGGCTTACGCGGAAGGCGGCGCCGTTCCTCGGTGGGGCGGAGGGAACATGGTCCTGGACGCTCACGGACAGCGTGCGCCTCTTTCCGAAAAGCGCCAGGCGCAGGTCGAGGACTCGCTCGGCAACGGCGAGGGAGGCGAGATGAACGGGACACTGCCGCTCGGTCCGTTCGACGCCGTGGCGAGGCAGCCTCTCCTGCTGGAGTGCCGGATCGAGGGCGCGGTGATCACGGGAGCGGAGGTGCGTCGCGCGGCCGGAGAGGTCAACCTCGAGCTTGCCTTCGAGGGCGTGACGCCGCTCGATGGCGCGGTCATAGCTTCCCATATGTGCGCGCGCTCCGGCCTCCACCATGCCGCGGCGTTCTGCGCGGCGGTCGAAGACGCCATAGACATCGAGGTCGCCGATGAGCACGCCGCCCTGCGCGTGATGTTGATGGAGTGGGCGCGCGTCGCGTCGCACCTGGAGGTGGTGTCGGACATCGCCCGCGCGGTCGAGGACGACCTGGTCTACGGACGTCCCAGGCGCTACATCAAGATGATCCGCGATGGCTTCGAGAGCCTCTGTTCAAACCCGTTCGGCTTCGGGGCGCTGGTGCCGGGGGGCGTGGACATCGGCGGGGACCTGGACGCGCTCTCCTCGCTCGATGACTTCGCGGGCACGCTCTCGAGGGACGCGCGCTTCTGGTCGCGCAAGCTCGGCCTCTCGAAGGCGAGGCTGTCGGCCGGGCGTCTCACGAAAGGCGCGCTGCCGGAGAGCCATGCCCCCGCCACGGCGTTCAGGGCAGGCGGCAGCCGGGCGGACCTTCGCGCGGGCGAGGAGGCGTCCGGTTTCTACCAGGGGCTGGCTTACAGGCCCGTGACCAGGGACGGTGGTTCCGCCCTGGACAGGGCAGGGGTCCTGCTCGGTGAGATCGAGTCGTCACTGGTGCTCATCAGCCGCGTGAAGGAGGCGGCGGGTGGTTACACCGGTCCGCCCGCGCATGAGGTGCCTACTCCCGGGAAGAGGAGCGGCGTAGGCGCCGTCGAGTCCCCTCATGGTGGGCTGGAGTACAGGGTCTTCCTGGGGTCGGAGGGCAGGGTGATGCGCGTGAGGGCGGCGAGCGCGGTGGATGACGTCGTCGAACTGGCAGGCCATGCGCTGACGGGCGTGGCGTTCGAGGACGTCGCGCCGGCCTTCGTCTCCCTCAACCTATGCGCGGCCTGCATGCGCGTGTGAGGCGGACGGGTTACTGAAACACTGACACGGAGGTCTTTATGGAACGCGAACGGATGATCAGGCTCGCGCGCGGCGAGGGCGAGGTCGACCTGCTTCTGACGAACTGCCTGCTGGTGAACGTCCTCTCCGGCAGGGTACATCCGGCGTCCGTGGCCGTTGCCGACGGTTTCATAGTGGGCCTCGATGGCGGTTACTCCGCTGCCGAGACCATCGACCTCGGCGGGATGTATCTCGCGCCGGGCCTGATGGACGCGCACATCCACCTCGAGAGCGCGATGCTCACGGTGCCGGAGTTCGCGCGCACCGTCGTCCCGCATGGGACCACCACCGTGGTCACCGACTGCCACGAGATCGCCAACGTGATGGGGCTCGAGGGGATCAGGTACATGATGGAGTCGGCGAAGGGCGCCCCGCTCAACGTCTTCGTGATGCTCCCCCCCTGCGTCCCCGCGACGCCGCTCGAGACTTCCGGGGCGGTGCTGGAGGCTGCCGACCTCGCGAAGCTGAAGTCTGAGCCCGGAGTCATCGGCCTCGGCGAGCTCATGAACTTCCCGGGCACCATCGGGGGCGACCCCGGGGTGATGGCCAAGCTCGCGCTGTTCGAGGGCATGCCCGTCGACGGCCACGCGCCCGGCCTTTCGGGCAAGGACCTGTCCGCCTATATCGCCGCCGGCCCCGACTCCGACCACGAGGCGACAACGGCGCCGGAGGCCGAGGAGAAGCTGCAGAAGGGCATGTACGTGTTCATGCGGCAGGGGACGAGCGCGATGAACCTGCTCGACTTGCTGCCAGTCGCGAACGCTGCCAACAGCAGCCGGTGCTGCCTGTGCGTGGACGACCGCCACCCGGCCGACCTCATCGAGACGGGACACATCGACTCGCTTCTCAAGCTCGCTGTCGGGGCGGGTGTGTCGCCAATGACCGCCATCCAGATGGCCACGTTGAACACGGCGCGCCGGTTCGGCCTTGCGGCGCTCGGAGCGATAGCACCGGGTTACCGCGCCGACATGGTCGTTTTCGAAGACCTCGAGGCGCTGGAAGTGACGAAGGTCTTCAAGGACGGAAGACTGGTCGCCTCTGGAGGCGCGCTTCAGGTGGAGCCCGGTGAGGCGCCCGCCCTCGGCTCGAGCTTCAAGGTCGCGGGCTTCGGGCCTGACCGGCTGCGCCTGGAAGGTGAAGGCATGGCCCGGGTCATCGGGGTCGTGCCGGGACAGATCGTGACAGAGTCTCTGGTCGTTGAAGTGCCTTTCGAGGGCGGCGCGGCTGTCGCCGACCCGTCCCGCGACATATTGAAGATCGCCGTGGTCGAGAGGCACAAGGGGACCGGCAACGTCGGGGTCGCGTTTGTCCGTGGCTTCGGCCTGAAGTCGGGCGCGCTCGCGTCGAGCGTTGCCCACGACTCGCACAACATCGTCGTGGTGGGCTGCTCGGACGGAGACATGGTGTCCGCCGTCGAGAAAGTGGTCGAGATGGGCGGCGGCCAGGTCGTGGTCTCGGGCGGTAAGGTTATGGCGGCTGTCGCCCTGCCGATCGGGGGCCTGATGTCGCCGCTACCTGCGGCCGAAGTCGCCGCCGGCGCCGAGGAGTTGGACAGCCAGGCGGAGCGGTTGGGATGCGAACTGAACGATGCGTTCATGACGATGAGCTTTCTTGCTCTGCCGGTGATCCCGTCACTGAAGCTCACGGACCGCGGGCTGGTGGACGTGAACACGTTCGACTTCGTGAGCCCCTTCGCCTGAAATGACGTCGTTCGTTTTACACTTTTCTTTACACTTCTTGACGCTGCGACACCGGGGTCGGACCCCAGTGGCGCAAATCAGAGCGCACGGAAAAGTGTAAAGAAAAGTGTAAAACGAACGACGTCATTTCTCTTCAGTCCGGGGGGAAGTTCAACAGGTCGTCACGCCCGAGCTCAGTGAGCACTATGCGGTAGTTCGCGTAGAAAGGCTTCAGCACAGGCAGCAACCGCATCGCTTTCGGTATCGGCCCCTTGGCTTTGATCTGGCCGCGGGTGATCGCCGACATCAGGTGTAGCTTCTGCATCCAGAACAGGTGCGCGGTGAACGCCTCCATCTGCATCTCGATGACCGGGACCTTGTCGGAGTCCCCGAGCGTGATCTCAACGGGGTCCATCGTGCAGTCGACCGTGACCTGCGGAACGGTGCCGGGCGGCCAGCGCTCTTCGTCGTAGTACTTGAACTGGAGTATCAGGTCGGAGGCGCGCAGCTTGGCCGCCAGGGCCTCATCGGAGAGCGTCTTGTCGGCGACCATCTTGGCGATCTCGTACATCTCGTCAGGGGTGACATCGGGACGGTCAGCTTTGTTCCACTTGGCCATTGCCCGCTCCTTTCAAGCCGACAGAGGTAACGGCGCGCTAATTCTAGCACAGCGCAAGGCAAGGCAAGGAAAGAGCCGCCGGCGGCCAGGGGTTGGAAGGAGGCCGGCCGCGACTTCGCCAATTAATCTCTTAGCCGGGCCCCTGGTTGATGAGTTACACTCCTTATAAGTCATGAAGTTGTTCCGCAGGAAAAAAATCGAAGAAGAGTTGTTCGCCGGCATCGATGACGAGCCCGCTGGCGCGCTCGAGGGCGCGGAGGCTGTCGAGGTCCAGGCCGGGGCGGAGTCCGAACCGGTCGAGGAGAACTCCAGCGCCGTCGCGCAGGATGCCGTTGAAGAAGCCGCCGCGGATGCCGCATCGGAAGTCGCCCCGTCACCAGCCGACGAAGGCCCACCCGGCGACCGGACCTTCTTCGACCTCCCCTCCGAGCGGCTTGCCGACTACCGGCCGCCCGGCGCGCCGATAGCGTCGAACAGATCACTCGAGCTCAAGCCTATCCTGAAGGCCCTCGCGGTCATCGCGGTGGTCGGGCTGCTCATCACCGGCATCATCTTCGTCTGGCCGTCCTCCAGCGTGAGGGTCCCCACGGTCGTCGGAAAGAACCTCGAGGAAGCGATGGACGTCGCGCGCGCAAAGGGGTTCGACCCGTCGGTCAAGTCCTGGAGCTACTCGGACAGGCACCCCGACGGCATCGTCCTGGCCCAGGACCCCAAGGCGATGCAGGTTGTCGCCAAGGGCATGGCCATGTCCCTGATGGTGAGCAAGGGCCCGCGCCCCGAGGAGGGCGTACAGCCCGACACGGCAGCGGTGGCCCCGCAGTCGCAACCTGCCGCAACGCCGTACGCCGGGAAGAGCATCTGTATCGATCCGGGCGGCCAGCAGTCGCCCCGCATGGACGAATGGTCCGACCCCGGCATGACCCGCAAGATCCCTCCCGAGGATATCATCCGCGGGACGCTGTCTGGCAACGCCGACTACGTGGTGAACCTGGATATCGCAAACAAGCTCAAGGACCTCCTCGAGAAGGACGGCATCAAGGTCGTCATGACCAGGACTACCAACGACGCGGACATCCCCAACACCACGAGGGCGGATATTGCGAGCAACGCCGGCGTCGACCTCTTCGTCCGGGTCTATTGCGGGTGGTCGGACGACCCGACCAGGATGGGCGTCGAGACCCTTTATCCCGCCGAGACCAGCTTCACCGAGGCGTTCTACGAGAAGAGCAAAGCAGCCGCGCTGTTCGTCCAGTCCGAGCTATTGAAGTCGACCGGCGTTGAGGACCTGGGGGCCGCGGCCGTGCACGACCTGACGGCGTTAAACTGGTCGAAGGTGCCGGCCATACAGACTGATGCCGGGTTCCTCTCGAGCCCGCGCGACGACTCACTGCTCGCGCAGGAGGACTTCAGGTGGAAGGTGGCGTGGGGCCTGCGCAACGGGATAATCAAGTACCTGACCAACCCGTAGGCGCCTTGGGCCTGACGAGCCTGCTACTTGGTGATGCGGGTCAGGATGAACGAAACCAGGAAGCCGGCGACCACAGCCATCGCCTCCACCTTGTCACCGATCCTGAACCTGGTGCCGTGCTTCCGTCTGCGGTATTCCCAGACTCCCTGGAACGCTTCAGGGATCATGGTGTGCGCGACCATTGCGAGGATGGCTCCGGCCGCCCACGCGAGCATGAAGGCGATCCAGCTCGGGCTCGCGTGGCCCAACAGCTTGTACCCGACCACGGTGGACACGGTGCAGATCGCGGTCACCGCCCTCCACATGATGAGCACCTCGCGCTTGCTGTAGACCTTGTCACTCGGTCCCTTGTGGCCCAGCATCTCGCGCGTCCCGGAGAAACCTTCGGGGAAGTTGCTGATGAAGACGGCGACCATCATCACCAGTCCGAGGCCTTTCTGCGCCACGAGCCCCGATGCCGATCACTGCCGACTCCGGGATGCCGTCCAGCAGAGCGCCGAGCATGAGCTCCATGCCGGAGCCCAGGCGGTCGAGCCAGAGGTCGATCAGAAGGAACAGGAGCGCGCCTGAAAGGAAGCCCAGTGTGACGTGGTCGAAGCCGCCTTTGTTGTGGCATCCTCCATCAGGTCGAACGCGAGGGTGCAGAGAAGGACGCCGGCGCCGAAAGCCATGACCGCGCGCGTGACGCGCTCGATCCTCCGATCGCGCTTCTGGTGCTCCGGTTCAGACTCATCGTCCCCGGCGGGGCCACCCAGCACCACCGCGAGCGCGGCCCCGATCAAGAGAGCGCCGCTGGCGATGATTCCGTAGATCAGGGCACGCAGCATTCAGACTGCCTTTCGTGAGGACGCCCGCTCAGAGGGTGCCTCAGTCGGGTGGGAAGGCGAGCAGGTCGTCGTAGCCCATCTCCGCCAGCGTCTCCCTGTAGATAGGGAAGCCGGGCTTGATGACGGGCAGGAGCTTCATGGCCGTACGGATCGGGCCGTTCACTTTGATGAGCCCGCGCGTGACCGCAGTCATGAAGTTGAGCTTGCCCATCCAGTAGATGTGCCCCGTGATCCTGGACTCTATTATCTCGAGGTCCGCCTTGAGGTCCGACGGCCCGGTCGAGATGACTATCTCGTCGCCCGTGCAGTCTATCGTGAGTATGACCTGGACCCCCGGCCCCCAGTTCTCATCATCGAAGTAGACGAACCTGGTGATGACGTCGTTGTCCAGGAGCTTCTTGGTGATGGCGGGGTCGGCGAAGAGTTTCTTGCAGAACGCGAGCCCCACTTCGGTGTGCTGCTCGGGAGTGGTGATAGGTGCATCCTTGAGATTGTAGTGGGCCACCTTCGCCTCCTTTTTCTTCGCAGACAGCCGTTGCCGGCTCTGCTGGATTACTTGCTAGCGAATATTCTAGCAGTCTGCGGTGTCAAGTCGATGCTGAATCGAAGAGGGCGGCTTTATCGTGCTGATGCAGCGTGGATGAGCCGGCGTTCGTCTTGCTTGACAGTGCGCCGGGTCGGGACCACGATTGGATCAGCGGCAATATTCCGAAAAGCACCCGCGTTGGTATGCCGAGCGGCCTGCCTGGTGGAGGTGATAGTCATGTACGCTCGAGTGTTCAGGTTCAAGGCCGACCCCGAAAAGACCCAGGAAGGCATAGAGATATACAAAGACGGATATATACCCGAGGCCGAGCAGCAGGCTGGTTTTGTCGAGGCGATGCTGCTGGGCGACGTCGCGAGCGGCAACGGCCTCGCGATCAGCATCTGGGAGTCAGAGCAGGCCGCAAAAGCGAGCGAGCAGAGCGGCTTCGTACAGCAGGTGATCGCAAAGTTCGCCGGTGTTCTCACCGAGCCTCCGGTGAACGAGGGGTACGAAGTCCTGGCGAGGTCCCAGACGACAGTCAGGGCTCTGTGACGCGAAGCCTCAGCATGCCACTGCGGGCAGCCTCGGAACTCCAGTAGTCGCTGGTGAGCCCCATGCGTATGGTGCGCTGGTGGTCGCCAGCTTCCTCGAACCGGCTTCACGGACCGGCGCGGCTGTAACTCAGGTGCCACCTGAGCCTGTCGCGATTATCAGGATGGCCAGGATCGCAACCACGATCAAGACTATCAATATCCTGACCAACAGGCTGCGCTTTTTCCTGACCTCATCTGGTTCCATGCGGATATCTAACCCCAGGCCGCTCCGGCCGTGTATGACCAAACGCAACAGTTCGACCGCGCGGTCGGCCATTGTTCGGGGCGGAAGGTTCGACTAGTATAAGCGCCGATATGGCTGATCTGCTGGAAGAAGTTGCGCCCGGACTATACCTTGTTAAAGCGGAGAACAGGGGCCGCTTCCCGTTCTCTCACTCCGTGCTTGTGACCGGCGAGCGGAACGTGCTTTTCGACACCGGCAGCGGGGTGCGGGTGATGGAACGCCTGCGAGACACGCTGCGCGTCGATCTTGTGGTGAACTCCCACACGCACCCCGACCACTTTTCAGGAAACCACTGTTTCGCAGGGCGCGAACTCATGGTCCCGGAGATGTTCGCCCCCATTCTTGCCGACCTCGACAAGATGTCGGTGCGGCTGGCCGGTGGGGGTGAGGCTTCTACCCAGTGGCTGTTCTTCGTCACGGAGATACTCCAGCACCGACCTACGCCTCCGACGAGAACTTATGCCGAGGGCGAAGTCGTGGAAGCGGGCGACTACGTCTTCGAGGCGATCCACACGCCCGGGCACACGGCCGACACATACTGCTTCTTCGACCGCGATAAGGGCATCCTGCTCTCGTTCGATTACGACCTCACCGACTTCGGGCCCTGGTACGGCCACGCCGAATCCGACCTGCGACAGACGCGCGCTTCCATTGAGAAACTGATCGTGCTTGAGCCACGCCTGGTCGTATCCTCCCACCGCGAACCGGTGAAGAGCGGGATACAGGAGGCGTTCAGGAAGTACGATCGTGTTGTGGACGTCCGTTCAGCGCTGATCCTCGAGATGCTCGATGAAGGGCCCGCCACCCCGGAGCAATTGGCGGACAAGTCTCCGATCTACGGACTGCAGCCCACCTTCGCGCTCTATCACTACTTCGAGTCGCGGCTCATCGAAAAGCATCTGGAAGTGATGGAGGACGAAGGCCAGGTCGTAAAGTGCGAGGACGGGACTTATGGCGTAGGTTGAGTCGCCTTTTTGTCAGTTCTCCTGCGTGGTACACGAGCGGCTCCGAGTGCCAGCAGGACCACAGCCAGGACCGCGATGCCCAACATGACACCCAGGAACGCGGAGGCATATAGAGTACTTGCTGGCCTGATCGTATAGCTGAATGAAAGGCCGTACTTGTATTTGAGAATGTCGCTGGTGAGGATGTCGGTAACGCCAAGCAACAGTGCCATCGTCGTCGCCGAAAGGATAACCGATACAGCCCGATACCAGTGGGGCACGATCCAGCGGGCTTTCAGGTACGCAAGCAGCCCGGCGATCAAGATGATGACAACAACGATCACGGCCAGCCATGTCCTGACCAGCGAGAGGGGGACGAGGTTGAAGGCGGAAGATTGCACGTCGCCTGTTGGCTGTCCTCCGCCAAGTACCCATGTGATGCAGAGGAGCGTAAAGAGAAACCACGGAATGAGAGCCCACTTCAGGCCCTGCAGCCCTCTTCTGATCGAAACGCCCAACATCTCAATCGGTGGTGTATGACTCTTGTGTTCTTCTTCGCCCATTTTGCCCCTCGCAATCAGGTGTCACGTTAGAGTATTCGGCTGGCTTGCTGAATGAGTGAAGTCCGATGTGAATCGTTAACCGGTTTTGAGAGTGGTGAATTGAAGGGATTTGAACCCATTCCCGTCGCTTCACCCTGAACTTAGTTCTAGTGGCGCTGGTTTGCTGGACAGGGTTCTGCTCCTATGAGAGGGGGTAGCTTACCCCCTCTCATCGCAGGACCTGCGGTCCTGCTGCTCACCCCCATTAGTGAATCT